>NZ_JAWHTP010000002.1:0-619815 GCF_033052815.1 Chromohalobacter sp. HP20-39
CTTTCACCGCTGGCCACGAAGCCCGTCGCCGGCAGCGGATGCGTACTTTACGGATCCACCAGCGGGAACGCAAGGGGATGATGTAAAAATAGGCGCCCAGCGTTTACGTGGCAACGCCTTCAACAACACAAGGTCGACTGACCTCGTTGAGCAAGTCGAGAATCGAACGATAGGGAATCCCGGCATGGTAGCTCAGCCCCATTTCACAAGTCCGCGAGTTGGAATAGCCGACATCGCACCCACTGACGGCATCCGCCAGGCCACGCAACGCGGCGGCGTTCAACTCCGGCGTGGTGAGCCCCTTGTCCCCCGCGAACCCGCAACAGGCGATCTCCGCCGGCACCACGACGTCATCGGCACATGCTTTTGCCAGCGCCACGAACTTGTCGCTCAACCCCATGCGCACACTCGAGCAGGTGATATGCAGGGCGATACTCGAATGCTTCGGCCTGACCGCCAGGCGCGTCAATAGATAGTCGTGCGCAAACGCGACCGGCTCCTGAATCGTCAAACGCGTATCGAGGCTTTCCATCATGCGTTGTGTACAGGGGCTGGTATCGCACAGCACAGGGTAGCGACCGTTCTGGGATGCCAATAGCAACTCGCGGTTGAGTTCGCGCGCCTTGTGATCCGCCTCATCGAAATAGCCCCGGGATTGAAACGCCATCCCACAGCAAAGGTGCCCGATCATTGCGGGAATGACGACCTCGTAACCGGCCTTCTCGAGCAGTGCCAGGGTCGTGCGTGTCACGGCCTCGGCCCCGTCATCGCCCCGCGAGGTACCGAAGACTCGCGTGGCGCACGCCGGCAGGTAGACAACCTTGTCGCGCTTGCCACCGACCGCCTTCTCCGCCCGACGCTCCAGGATGCGAACCGGCGCGGGCGCCGGCAGTGAGGGGACCCACTGCGGCAGTCGCTCACCACTGAGTCGACGCGCACCCCGCGTCAAGGCGCTCATCATGCCCGTACCCAGCACACCGTGCGTGGTATCCACGAGACGTAACGCGCCTCGTCCGATGCGGGTCGTGCCGGAAAAATGACGTCCGACCAGACGCGCCGTGCCGCCACGCTCGACGACTCGGCGATGGCGCCACTCACGCACGAGATCACCGGTATTGATGCCTACCGGACATTGCGTGGCGCACAGGCCATCGGCGGCACAGGTATCGATGCCTTGATATTGATAGGCTTCGCGCAATGTTGCGAGGCGTGCTGTCGACGCTTGCGTTCCAACACGCTCGAGGCGTGCCATCTCACGCTGGATCACGATGCGCTGACGCGGTGTCAAGGTCAGCTCGCGGGACGGACAGACCGGCTCGCAGAACCCGCACTCGATGCACTTATCCACAATGGGATCAGCGGCCGGCAGCGGCTTGAGGTTGTGGAGATGTAGCTCGGCGTCGCGGCTCAGAATGACATCCGGGTTGAGCAGATTCTCGGCATCGAAGAGTGCTTTGATCCGCCACATCAAGGCATACGCTTCGGCGCCCCACTCACGTTCGACGAAGGGCGCCATGTTACGCCCCGTGCCATGTTCCGCCTTGAGCGAGCCGCCGTATTCGTCGGCCACCAAGGTCGCCACGTCATCCATCAGGGCGGCATAACGATGCACCTCGGCGGGCGTCTCGAAGCCCTGGGGGAAGACGAAGTGCAGATTGCCTTCCAGCGCATGGCCGAAGAGGATGGCGTCGTCATAGCCATGCCGCCGGAACGTTTCGGTCAGCGCTGCCACGCCTGCCTCGAGGTACTCGAGAGGAAAAGCGACATCCTCGATGATGACCGTGGTACCGACATCACGCACCGCGCCCACGGCGGGGAACAATCCCTTGCGCACCTTCCAATACCGCGCATAGAGCTCAGGGTCGCGCGTGAATCCCAGTGGTTCCAGCGTCTTGAGCCCTTCGAGTGCCGCGTGCACCGCGGCGATACGCGCCGCCAGTGCGCGCTCCTCCTCGTCACGCACATCGATGAGCAAGGCAGTCGCATCGGCAGGCAACGTCTCGAGGCCTACCGGCATGCCCGGCGCCCCTTCCACGGCGCGCAGAGCGGCCCGATCCATCAGCTCGACCGCCGACACCGGCGCCGACTTGAGCGCGAGCGTCGCCCGGCATGCCGACGCCATGTCCGTAAACAACGCCAGCGCTGCGGTCTTCAGCGGTGCGTCCTGCACGGTGTCGTAGGTGATGGCGCTGATGAAACCAAGTGTGCCCTCGGAGCCGATCATCAGGTGCGCGAGAATATCGAAGCCATCCTCGAAATCGACCAGGCTATTGAGCGCGTAACCGGTCGTATTCTTGAGTCGATACTTGTGGCGAATGCGCTCGGCCAGCGGCGTATTCGCCCGCGTCTCGCGTCCCAGCGCCTCCAGTGCTTCAAGCAGCTCACCGTGAGAGGCACGAAATGCTGAGCGACTGGCCGTATCGCCGGTATCCAAAAGCGTGCCGTCGGCCAGGATGACCCGCATATCACGGAGCGTGCGGTAACTGTTCTGTGCCGTGCCACAGCACATGCCCGAGGCATTGTTGGCGGCGATCCCGCCGATCATGCAGCTATTGATCGAGGCGGGATCGGGGCCGATCTTGCGGCCGTAAGGGGCCAGCAATTGATTGGCGCGCGCGCCGATGATGCCGGGCTGCAACCGAATCGCCCGCCCCTCGTCAAGAATCCGGTAATCCCGCCAACCCTGATTGAGTTGAATGAGCACCGAGTCGGTCACGGCCTGCCCGGAGAGCGACGTTCCCGCCGTACGAAACGTCACCGGCAAGCGCCGATGACGGCATTCGGCCAGCACGGCCATCAGCTCTTCTTCGCTGTCGGGACGCACGACCAACTGCGGAATGAGGCGATAGAAGCTGGCATCACTGCCATAGGCCAACGTCCGCAGCGGATCGTCGATCAGCTTGTGTGCGGGCAACCTTTCACGCAGCGCTTCAAGAAGCTCTGTATAGGGCGCTTTCATCGTGGATTCCGATTATCAGGCGGCGAACGCAGTGCATCGAACAGCAATACCGTTTCATCGGTCATTCGTCTCTCCCCGCTCATGTCGGTCGCCCTTCAGCATGGTGCACGATCATCATCCGCTCAATCCGCGCCGTGGCTTGCAGCAGACACCAACGAATCCGCCCCAAGCTCGGCGATGGAGCGTGCCCCGGTGAGCGTCATTGCGACCCGCATCTCCTTTTCGAACAACTCGAGCAGGTGGGTAACCCCCGCCTCCCCGGCGGTGGCAAGGGCATAGATGAAGGCACGTCCCAACAAGACAGTATCGGCGCCCAAGGCGATCATGCGCACGACGTCCAGCCCGTTGCGCACGCCGGAATCGGCCAGGATGGCCAGATCGCCTTTGACCGCGTCGGCGATGGCCGGCAAGGCACGCGCGGTAGAAGGCACACCGTCGAGCTGACGGCCGCCATGGTTGGAAACGACGATGCCATCCGCACCGAAGCGGACCGCATCGCGGGCGTCTTCGGGATCGAGTATCCCCTTGATAATCATCGGGCCATCCCAGAACTCGCGAATCCACTCCAGGTCTTTCCAGGAAATGGCAGGATCGAAATTGTTGCCGAGCCAGGCGATGTAATCCTCGAGCCCCGTCGGTTGACCTCGATAGTCCGAGACGTTGCCCAAGTCATGAGGGCGGCCATGGAGTCCCACGTCCCAAGACCAGGAAGGATGCATCACGGCCTGGAGCATTCGCCGAGCCGCTGCATGCTTGCCGCTCATGCCGGAATGGGCATCACGGTAACGCGCCCCCGGCACGGGCATGTCGACCGTGAAGACCAGCGTTTTGACGCCGGCGGCTTTGGCGCGCTCCAACACATGTCTCATGAAGCCCCTGTCCTTCAGCACGTAGAGCTGGAACCAGAGGGGACGATCGATGGACGAGGCCACCTCGTCGATCGGACACACCGATACCGTCGACAGCGTGAACGGTATGCCTTTCCCGGCCGCTGCGCGCGCCGCCTGCACCTCGCCGCGCCGGGCGTACATACCTGCCAACCCCACGGGCGCCAAGGCAACAGGCATGGCAAGGGATTCGCCGAATAGCTCGGTCTCCAATGACAACGTAGACATGTCCTTCAGCACGCGCTGACGCAACGCGATACCCGCAAGGTCTTCGACGTTATGTCGCAGCGTATGCTCGGTATAGGATCCGCCATCCGCGTAGTGAAATAGAAAGGGCGGAATACGTCGCTTGGCGGCTTGGCGGTAGTCCGTGGAAGCTGAAATGATCATGATGAACCCTGTGCAAGTGATGCGCTAAGCATTGTCTGAAAACTGCCTGCGCTCGGCCATACTGCGTTAAAAATCAGCTCGGGCGCGAGTCCGATCAAAATGCTCATTTACACCCCGTAAACTCCGCTTTTTCGCTGATTTTTGCCTTGTCTGACCTTCGCTCGTCGACTTTTCAGACAGTGCCTAACGTTGGATGGTCATCGAAGCGTCGTGCCGAACGTTCGGAGAGTGGTGATAATAGAATGGTTGAGACATAGGCGAACGAAGAAGAAGAAATGGAAACAGCAGCTCACCACTTGCCCTTATTGGTTTTACCAATTTACAAAACCGAATGGCCTAACTCTATGAGCGGGTACTGAAGGGTGTCAACAAGGAACCTGCTTCTCGAACAACAATAGCTTTATACTTTAGTCAGAGTCGTAATATAAGGCGCTCGAAGAAGACTGGAGTGGCGCAAAAAGATTGCGTAAAATTGGTCATACCATTTATCAAGCGATATCACGCCGGTCATCAACCAACGAGTAAAGAGCGACGCCCATGGCTCCACAACACCTCAGACAACCGCGCCTCGCCGACGTGATCACCGAGCGGCTCGAGGCCATGCTGCTCGAAGGCAGCCTCAAGCCGGGAGAGAAGCTGCCTCCCGAGCGTGAATTGGCGGAGCATTTCGGCGTTTCGCGCCCTTCCCTGCGCGAGGCTATCCAGAAATTGGCCGCGCGCGGCCTGCTCACCAGCCGCCAGGGTGGTGGCACTTTCGTCTCCGAACAACTCAGCAACAGCTATAGCGATCCGCTCCTGGAAATGCTCACACGGCATGGCGAGTTCAATCTAGATCTACTCGAATTCCGCGACGCCCTGGAAGGCATCTCAGCCTATTACGCCGCCTTGCGTGCCACATCCGATGACAAGGCCATGCTGCAAACACGCTTCGAGGAACTCGAGGCCAGTTATCGGCATCCTGATCGCAGCAGCGACCCCATGCGCGAAGCTCGTGCCGATGCGGCTTTCCATCTGGCCATCGCCGAGGCGGGCCACAACGTGCTGCTGCTGCACACCATGCGTGGCCTTTTTCACCTACTGGAGAAAAGCATCGTCGCCAACCTGGCTCACCTATTCGAGAAACCGAACTCTCGCGACCACCTCATGGACCAACATCGCGCCCTGTTCGAGAGCATCCTCGCCGGCAACGCCGACGAAGCACAAGCACGCGCCCACGAACACCTGGCCTTCGTCGAGAACGGACTCCTCGAGCTCGAACGTGCCGAAACACGCGCCCAGCGCGCGCAACGCCGCTCACAAGGATTACCCGAATCGCCTACCTGAAGCCCCTCGTCAGGCCACATCACGACCAGGATGTGACGCCGCGATTCACCAGCTCCAGCAACGTGGGCCAGGGCGGCAGCCACGGTGCCAGAGCAACGCCCAACAACAACCACAGAACAGCGTTGCCAGGCTCGCGGTAATCGAAGAGCTTGAAGGCGGTTCCGAAGGAACGCTTGAGCCGCGAGCCGACCAGATCGACGCTGTACAGCTCGTCAAGCAACAGATGGACCAACGCGCCCCCGCTCAGCGCCATGCCTTGAGCCCAAGCCATCGGTGCAGGCTGGGCCAGCAGATGAAAGCTCATCGCCGCCGTCCCCATACCACAAAGCAGGCTCGCCAGCAGCGAATGCCAAATGCCGCGATGCACGGTAAAACGCTTGAAGATCGCACCAGCCAAGTAGCGTACGCCGAGATACAAGCCACCACATGCCAACACCAAAGGGCCCGGCGCCAGACGCGATTGCAACCATAGCGCGCCGGCGATCACCGCCAGGACCGCCAGCAAAGTGAAGATTAGGCGAATGGCGTGCGAATGATCGGAGTCGATATCGGGCAGGATGCCGCCAAACGCCATCAAGACGGCCAACGGCCAGCCCTCGTTGAAGCTCCATAGGCTTGCCTGCCAGCCGGCATAGGCCGCCAACACGCCACCGCCCAGGGCAACGCCGAAATGTGTGCGAAAGTTGGCCATGGCCCGCCTGAAACGCCCTCGACAATACTGGATGAAAAACCAGATTATGAGGCTTCTCGACGAAACAAAACAATGCGTTAAGTGAGAAAATGGCGCCGCGGACGGGCCTGGCACACCCAGGCGTGTCGTTATACCGGTGGCTGGGCCAGATACTCGTCCTTGAGTTTCACGTAATTCCCTGCCGTATAGGTGAAGAAAGCTCGTTCGGCATCTTTGAGCGCCCTGAGCGGCTTCGCGGGATTGCCCGCGTACACTTGCCCGCTCTCAAGATGTTTGCCCGGCGTCACCACCGCGCCGGCGGCGATGATCACCTCGTCCTCGACCGTCACGCCATCCATGACCGTAGCACTCATACCCACCAGCACCCGGCTACCGATGGTGCAACCGTGCAATAGTGCTTTGTGGCCCACCGTCACGTCATCGCCGAGCGTCAGTGGATAGCCGTCGGGGTTGTAATCGCTGGCATGGGTAATATGCAACACGCTGCCATCCTGAATGCTGCAACGCGCGCCGATACGGATACGATGCATATCGCCACGTATCACGGTCATCGGCCACACGGAGCAATCGTCACCCAAGGTGACATCGCCCAGCACGACACACGTCGGGTCGATATAGACCCGCGCCCCCAAGCGCGGCGTCGTCCCTTTGAACGTCCGCAATGTCATCCACTGTCTCCCTTACTTCAACTCATGGTGGTCGGGCAGTTCATGCAGGCATCCTCCATCACCATAGCGCCGACAACAGCACGATGACGACCAGCGGGATCGACACGTAACGTACCAGCCCACGCCACATTCGGAACCCACCAGGACTTGCATCCAGCGCCCGCATGGCCGTACTCGCCGGCATGACCCAGGCGGCGAAGATAGCGATAAACAACCCGCCGATGGGCAGGAAAAACTCCAGTGGCACGGTGGTCACCAGTTCGAAGAAGTTCATGCCCGCCAGCCAGTTCACCTCCGACATACTCGAGAACGAGAACACCGACAGCAAACCGACCAACCACACCAAGGCGCCGATCAACGCCGCCGCCTTGCCGCGCTTGAGACCGGCATCGGTGAAGATCGCTACCAAGGGTTCGGCCAGGTTGATCGACGAGGTCCATGTCGCCAGCAACAGCAACAAGAAGAAAACGCCCAGCCACAACGGCCCGCCCGGCAGATCAGCGAAGGCGATGGGCAAGGTCACGAACATCAATCCCGGCCCCTCGGCGGGATCCATACCCTGCGAGAACACCACCGAGAAAATCGCGATGCCCGCCAGCAGCGCCACGGCAACATCCAGCACCGCTACCGCCGCCACGGCTCGCGGCAGGCTCTGATGATCGGGCATATAAGCACCATAGGCCATCAGCGCGCAGGCACCCACCGCCAGGGTAAAAAAGGCGTGGCCCATGGCATTGAGCACCACGCGCAGGGTGATTGCCTCGAGATCGGGCGTGAACAACCATGCCATCGCGGTGCCGAAACCGTCGGTGGTCACGGCGTAACCGACCAGCACCACCAACAGAATATAGAGTAGCGGCATCAACAGGTTGTTGAGTCGCTCCAGGCCGCCGGAAATACCCGCCGCAACCACCGACATGGTCAGCAATATGAACAACGTATGGTTGAACGTCATGCGCAGCGGATCGGCGAGGAAGGCATCGAAACTAGCGCCGATTTCATCCGGTGTGCGGCCGCTGAAATTGCCGTTGACCGACTCGATCAGATACTCGATCGACCATCCCGAGACCACCGAATAGAACGACAGAATGAAAAACACCGTCATCGCGCCGAACAGCCCCAGCCAGCGCCAATGCGGCGACACGCCCGCCTGACGCGCCAGATGCGCCAATGACTGCATCGGCCCGCGGCGACCGGCTCGACCCACGAGGATCTCGGCCATCATGATCGGCAGCCCCAGGATCAACACGAACACCACATACAGCAACAGGAATGCCGCCCCACCGTTTTCGCCCGTCATGTAAGGAAAACGCCAGATATTGCCCAGACCTACGGCCGCCCCGGTCACCGCGAGAATGAAGGCACGTCGCGACCCCCAGCGTTCCAGCGTTTCACTCATGGCGTTGTACCCTTCGTTATGACCCGGCGCCACACACGGCGCCGAAAGCGCCAAGCCTAGCAGGCGCGCGGTTGGCGGCCAATCGCGCCGACATTGAAAGCGGCCGCGCCCACCCCCACCTATGCTTCATTCACACGTTCATATCGAGGTGCCCATGTCACGCAACCCCTTGCTCGAATCGCATGTCCTGCCGCCGTTCGATGACATCCAGCCCGAGCATGTGGTGCCGGCCATCGAGCAGCTTCTAGCAAAGAATCGCCGTGACATCGAGGCCCTCGCCAATCAGTCGCAGGTCAGTTGGGAGAGCCTCGCAGCGCCCCTCGAGGCCCTCAACGACCGCCTCTCGCAGGCCTGGTCGCCGGTGTCGCACCTCAATTCCACCATGAACAACGACGCGCTGCGTGAAGCCTATCAAGCTTGTCTCGCCATGCTTTCCGACTACAGCACGTGGCTGGGCCAACACCAAGGCCTCTTCGACGCCTTCACGCAGCTGAAGGAAAGCAACGAGTACGCCCGCCTCGAGGAAGGTCAGCAGCGCTCCATCGACAATACCTTGCGCGATTTCCGCCTCGCCGGTGTCGATCTGACAGAGGACAAGAAGCGCCGCTACGGCGAGATTCAGGCACGCTTGTCGGAATTGGCCAACACCTTTTCCAACCATTTGCTCGACGCCACCCAAGCATGGCACAAGGACTTGCCCGACGACTCACGCCTGGCCGGCCTGCCGGAAAGCGCACTGGCCACGCTCAAGGCCAACGCCGAAGCCAAGGACGTCGAGGGGTATCGCATCACGCTCGACTTCCCGAGCTTCTACCCGGTGCTTTCCTTCGCCGACGACCGCGCGCTACGCGAAGAAGTCTATACCGCCTTCGTGACCCGCGCCTCGGACAAGGGCCCACAGGCCGACCGCTTCGACAACGCGCCGATCATCGAAGAGAGCTTGCGGCTGCGCCGCGAACTGGCCGAGCTGCTCGGCTTCGACACCTACGCCGACTATTCGCTGGCCACCAAGATGGCCGATTCGCCCGAGCAGGTACTGGGCTTTCTCAATGACCTGGCCGAACGCGCACACCCCCAGGCCCAGCGCGAATTCAACGAACTCGAAGCCTTCGCCCACGAATCGCTGGGGCTCGAATCGCTCGCGCCTTGGGATATAGGCTACGCCAGCGAGAAGCTCCGCGAAGCGCGCTACGCCATCTCGCAAGAACAGCTACGCCCCTATTTTCCGGCCCCCAAGGTCATCGAGGGGCTGTTCCGGGTGACCGGCACGCTCTACGGCATCCGCTTCGCCGAGCGCGATGACGTGCCGCTTTATCATTCCGACGTACGCTATTTCGAGATCCTCGACGGTGATACGCCGATCGCTGGCTTCTATCTCGACCTTTATGCCCGCGAGGGCAAGCGTGGCGGGGCCTGGATGGACGAATGCCGAGTGCGCCGCACCCGTGAGGACGGTAGCCTGCAATTGCCGGTCGCCTACCTGACCTGCAACTTCACGCGGCCCGTGGACGGCAAGCCGGCGCTGCTCACCCATGACGAGGTACTGACGCTGTTCCACGAGTTCGGCCATGGCCTGCATCACATGCTGACGCGTCAAACCGTCGCCGATGTCTCTGGCATCAATGGCGTCGCCTGGGACGCGGTCGAGCTGCCCAGCCAGTTCATGGAGAACTTCTGCTGGGAGCGCGAAGGGCTGGACATGATCGCCGCGCATGTCGACACCGGCGAGAAGCTGCCCGACGCCCTGCTCGACAAGCTGCAAGCCGCACGTAATTTCCAGTCGGCCATGGGCATGACGCGTCAACTCGAGTTGTCACTGTTCGACTTCCGCCTGCACCATGAACTCGAAGCGCCCGATGCGGGCGAAGTCCAGGCCCTGCTCGACGACGTACGCGACAAGACCACCGTCACGCCGCGTGTCGACTTCAATCGCTTCCAAAACGGCTTCGGACATATCTTCGCCGGTGGCTACGCGGCGGGCTATTACAGCTACAAGTGGGCCGAGGTGCTCTCGGCGGATGCCTATAGCGCCTTCGAAGACGCCGGCATCTTCGATACCGCGACGGGCAAGCGTTTCCGTCAGGAAATCCTCGAGCGCGGCGGTTCGCGCGACGCTGCTGCGCTGTTCAACGCCTTTCGCGGCCGCGCGCCCAGTATCGAAGCGCTGCTTCGTCACTCCGGCATCGAGAATGCCGACGCGGCCTGATACCGTCTTTTGCAATTCCGCTTTTGCAATCCTTTCCAACCGGGCCACGTGCCCGGTTGCCATCGCTAGAGGACTCCAAGATGACGGCCAATCCCAAGCGTTTCATCGCCGGCGCCATCTGCCCGCGCTGCGCGGCCATGGATCGCATCCGTGCCTGGGAGCAGAACGGCATCCGCTATCGCGAATGCGTGTCCTGCGATTACCTCGAGCAGCTGGCCATCGATGAGAATGGCTTCGCTGAAGACCTCGCCACTCGCGTCAACCAACCACGCGAGGATGACGCGTCCGACGACATCCAGACCGTGCGCCTGATCGACCCGAGCGACGGCAAGACCCACTGACCGCGAATCGCGCCGCCCCGCCACGGTATAAAGCAAGACGCATAAAAAAGGCTCCCGCAGGAGCCTTTTCGTTACCTAGCGTAGCCGACAGGGCCTTCGCAACAGGGCCATCACTCGGACACAGTGCCGCATGCTACGCGCTTGCCGCCGCCACCCAACTTGGGCTCGTCGGAGTATGTGTCGCCACCGGCATGAATCATCAGGGCGCGGCCATCCAAGTCGGAGACTTCAAGACGCGGTGCCAACACCGGCGTCGTGGCCTTGCCTTCCTTATCGACCATCAACACCGGCAGGTCACCGAGATGCCCATCTCCATAGGGGCCCTGGTGCGTACCCGTGTCTTTAGGGTCGTAATGACCGCCAGCAGCGCCGCCCGGCACCGTTTCACCGTCTTGCTCCGAAGGCTGGCAACTTGGGTTCTCATGCACGTGGAAACCGTGCATGCCCGGCTCGAGCCCCGAGAGATCCGGAGTCAGCAGCAGGCCGTAATCGGTATCTTCGAGGGTTACGGTGCCCATGCTGTCGCCAGTGCCCTGAGCATCGACCTTGTGCAGTTCGATATCATGTTGCGCTGCCTGGGCGCTTCCCAGCATCAACAAGGCACTGCCGACACCGAGCGCAAGACGAGGGATACGTAGCATGCCGTTCTCCTATCCATGGGTGAGACGTCTACCTCACAAAGGGTAGACAAAGAGCACACCCGACGCCATGCATCAGCTATCGTAACGAAGATTGTCGAGCACTCGCAGCGCCGGCGTCGCCTGGTTGAGCGTATAAAAATGCAACCCCGGTGCACCGCCGTCGAGCAGACGCTGGCAAAGGTTCGACACCACCTCCTCGCCGAACGCTTGGATGCTTTCGCTATCGTCGCCGTAGGCTTCAAGCTGTTTGCGGATCCAGCGCGGAATGTCCGCCCCGCAGGCGTCAGAGAAACGCGCCAGCTTGGTGTAATTACTGATCGGCATGATCCCCGGCACGATCGGCGCCTCGACCCCCAGTGCACGAGCCCGATCAAGGAAATGGAAGTAGGCGTCGGCGCTGAAGAAATACTGCGTGATGGCGATATCGGCACCGGCCTGCATCTTGCGCACGAAATTCTGCAAGTCGTGCTCGTAACTCGGCGCCTGGGGATGCATCTCAGGATACGCCGCCACCGCGATCTGGAAATGATCGCCGGTTTCCTCGCGGATGAATTCGACCAGCTCGTTGGCGTAACGTAGCTCGCCCATGCCGCCCATTCCCGAGGGCAGGTCGCCACGCAGTGCGACCAGGTTGGTGATACCCGCCTCGCGAAAACCCGCCAACCGCTCGCGCAACTCGCCCTTGTCGCTACCGATGCAGGACAGGTGCGGGGCGGTATCGATGCCGCACTGACGTACCGACTGCACGGTCTCGAAGGTCCGTGCCTGTGTCGAGCCTCCGGCGCCGTAGGTCACCGAGAAGAAACGCGGACGCCGCTCGGCTAGCATGTCACGCACGCCTTTCAGCTTGTCCCGCCCGGCATCCGTGTTAGGCGGAAAGAATTCAAAGCTGATGCCCAGCGGATGTTCGCGAGTACTCATCGATGCAACCCTCTTCATGACATGGCGCGACCGACATTGGGTCACGTTCGTATTCGATGCCGCGCATTCTGCCGATCCTCGTCCACGCTGACCAATGAAAGTTTCGCGGCTCGTCATTAATCCGGGTCATAGCGCCCGACGCCTCAGGGATGCGTGGTGGATGTCACCTGGCAATCGCCTCCTGTCAGGCAAGCCTCGCCTTCGACCTGCAACGTTGCATGGCTGATCCCGAAGCGTTCATGCAGGCACGCATAGGCGGCCTTGAGCATCGTCTGGTGCGACATGTCATCGCGCACCACCAGATGCAGGCTCAGCAACGGGTCCTGTGGCGTGAGTCCCCACACATGCAGGTCATGCACACTGACCACACCCTCGATGTCTTCCAACGCCGTGCGAATCTTGTCGACATCGACGCCTTCCGGCGTGCCTTCGAGCAGGGTATGGGCCGAGCGACGCAGAATTTTCCAAGCCGCGCGCAGGATCAAGGCCGCCGCCAGCACGGACAACAAGGGATCGATGGGCATCCACCCCGTCAGCATGATCACCAGCGAGGCCACAATCGCCGCCACCGATCCCAGCAGGTCGCCCATCACGTGTAACAGCGCCCCACGCAGGTTGAGATTCTCCTGGTCGCCACCGTGCAGAACCTTGAATACCACCAGATTCACCAGCAAGCCGAGGATCGCGATGGCCATCATCGGCCCGGCCAGTACGTCCACCGGCTGCGTGAAGCGCTCGATGGCAGCGATGAAGATCCATACCGCGATGCCCAGGAGCATCAGCCCGTTGATGAAAGCTGCCAACACCTGGAAGCGCTGGTAACCGAAGGTACGCCGCTTGTCCGGCGACTTGTCGCCCATGTAGAAGGCAAACAGCGCTAACCCCAGCGCAAAGCTATCACTGAACATGTGCCCGGCATCAGCCAGCAGCGCCAGCGACCCCGACACCCAGCCGCCGATCGCCTCTGCCAGCATGAAGCCGGCGGTCAGGTACATGGCGAACTTGACGCGCTTCGCACTATCGGCGGTGACCGTAGGTGCGTGGTCGTGGTCGTGGTCGTGGTCGTGGTCGTGGTCGTGGTGATGATCATGCGCCGCATGATCGTGACCGGAAGTCGAATGTCCCATGCCGTCGTGCCTCTGGAGGGCTTTTCTCCAGTGTAATGTCTGGAGTGGACTTCAGGGTCAATACGTCGACTTTTTGCCGCGTAGCGGCACGCGTAACCAGCCACTGCCGATGAGCATGCCCAGCGTGATCAGCCCCGCTGCCACCACTAGCCAAGCCGTGGCCGTGGCGTATCCGGTCGCGATCAGCACCAAGGTGGACAGCAGCGGCGTGAAGTAGGCCAGCAGCCCCAGCAAGCGCAGGTCGCCATGCTTCACGCCTATGTCCCAGGTAAAGAAGGCGCTGCCCACAGGACCGAGTCCCAGGCCGATCACACCCAGCCAACCGATGCCCTGCGGCCAGCGCGAGGGTTCGAACAACCAGTGACACAGCGCCGCCAGTACCGCCGTCGCCAGGCAAAAGCCCCCCACGGCCGCCGTGGGCACCGCGCGATTGGCCCGCGAGAGCACCGAATAACCGCTCCATAGGAAGGCACAGGCGAACGCCGCGATATAACCCACGGCACTGCCCGAGGCACTGACATCGCCCCCCACCAGCAAGGCCGCGCCCACGAAGCCCAGCAAGGCGCCCGCGACATGGCGCACGCGAAGCCGCTCGCCGGGCAACAGCGCCACGAACAGCACGATCAACAACGGCCACAGATAGCTGATCAAACCAGCGTTGGCGGGGGGCGCATTCTGCTGGGCGACGAAGTACAGAGCGTGATAGCCGAACAGCCCACCGACACCCAACGCCCAGACACGCGGTGGCTGACGCAACGGCGCCCACAGCGACTCACCACGCACGCGCAACCAGACCATGAAGCACACGAAGGCCAGACCGAACGCCAACGCGGTGAGCAGAAACGGCGGCACGGGGCCTGCCAATTGCGTCAACGCCGCCAACAAGGCCCAGTTGAGCACGGTGGTGGCGCCGATCAGCGTGGCTCGACGAGACGTGGACGACTCGAGCGACATGATGAACTCCCATATGACATGAACGCGAGCGCTCAGGCTGTCACGCCGACACGCCACAAACTTGTCAAATTCTGACCCCGGGCTACCACAGCGGGGGCATTGCAAGCGCATCAGGGGCTGGAAAACCCTGAATCCTGAACCCGGGGGCTGCCAAACAAGCCGCATAACGGGCATCATGGGTGCTCATCATCAGGAAGCGTGCATGTCCCAAGTCGATCTTTCTCAACCGCTGTGGATGCTGCTGATCTTCGTGGCACTGGGCTGGCTCTGTGCGCGGCGCCTCGCCGTCGACCCTCGCCCCATCGCCACGCTGTTGATCTATCTCATCGCACCGCTGACGTTCTTTCGCGGGCTCTATCTGGGCGAGCCCTCGCCTGCCTTGCTGGGCCTGACGGCAGGCATGTTCGCGCTGGCCAGCGTCTTGTGTCTGGTGACCCACGCCGTCGTACGGCGTTACTTCGCCCCGCAGGAAGCCGCGCTGCTGGCGTTTTCCGCCGGCACCGGCAACACCGGCTACTTCGGGCTGCCCCTGGCCATGGCGCTTCTCCCACCGGAGGGCGTTGCCGCTTACCTGTTCTGCTTGCTGGGCGTCACGCTGTTCGAATTCAGCGTGGGGTTTTACATCAGCGCCCGCGGGCAATTCTCGGTCCGCGAGAGCCTTGGCAAGATCGTCCGCCTGCCGTTGCTCTACGCCTTCCTGGCAGCGCTGGTCGCCTCTCATCTACCCTGGTCGGTGCCTGGCGCCGTGATCGAAGGACTCGACTACTTCCGCGCCAGCTATACCGTGCTCGGCATGATGATCATCGGCATGACGCTGGGTGGCGTCTCGATGCGCGCCTTCGACGTGCGCTTTCTGGGCGTCTGCATCGCCGCGCGCTACGTGATGTGGCCCTTGGTGATGCTGGGCCTGGTGCTCGCCCTGCAAGCGACAATGGGCATTTCGTCGACGCTGGCCGGCGCACTGATTTTGCTGGGTGTGGTGCCCATGGCGGCCAATGTCGTGGTCATCGCCATGGAACTGAACATCCGCCCCGCCAAAGGCGCCATTGCGGTGCTGCTGACGACCGTGGCGGCGCCGCTGATCATTCCGTCCTACCTCGACATTCTCTGGCGAATCGCAGGACTCGGTTAGCGTATCGGCTATCGTTAACCTGCCGACTGACGGCGTTGCCGCCACTCGCGGGGTGACAACGCATGACGGGCGCGGAAGGCACGCGAAAAATGCGCGCTGTCGTGAAAGCCACACGCCTGGGCGATCTCGGTGAGAGGGCATTGGGTATCCTGCATCAGCGCACAGGCGCACTGCAGGCGGCGCTCGATCAACCAGGCATGTGGCGAGGCTCCAGTGAGGATGCGAAAACGCCGCGCGAACGCCGCCTCCGCCATGTGGCAGCGCGCCGCCCAGTCACGCACACGCCAAGGTGCCGCCAGATCCGCCTCGACCTCCGGCAGCAAATGCAACAAGCGCAAGCGCGGTTCGGTATGCGTCGTGCGCCCCACGTCGAGCAGCGCATGCAGTCGCCTCGCCAGTACATCGGGACGCGCGTCGACGAGCGCAGCGATATCCGCACGCACGGTCGGCGGCAAACGGCGCGACGTGATATCGCCAAGCCCTGCTGCCTCGCACCACGCAACAGGCAGGTCGAGCACCAGCGTGCGGTTGTGGCCCGGCGCCAGATAGTGATGCTCGTTGCCGCTGGAGATAGTGACGAGCCGCCCCGCATCCACGTGCGCGCCACGTCCGTCGGCTTCCAGCTCGACAACGCCCTCGAGCCCGATCAGCCACTGGTGAAAGCCATGGCGGTCGGTCAGCACCCGATCCGGGTAACGGCGCGTCTCGGCGGTAGGCAGCAAGCATTCATTCGACATGGCAACGACTCATCTCAATCGGCCAGGGCCCAGCCGGCCGCACCATAGACACCGGCGCCAACCAACGTGGCCAACCCTACGTTAGGCGTCAAACGCTGCACCAGCAACACCGCCGTCGCGCCCAGCGCCAAGCGTACCCCGCCGCGCCAGTGCGGCGCCTGCCACCATAGATCGCTCACCGAGAGGACGATCAACGCCGCGATGGCGGCAAGCCCCAGTGCCCCAAGGAAGCGGCTCAGCCTGCCCTCACCACGCACCAGGCGCGTCCCGGAAAGTAGCGGCAGGTAACGTATCAGAAACGTGCCCACCCCCGCCGCAATCACGATGACCCACCATGTCATGTCATTGCCTCCCGAGCGCGTGCGGTACGGGCTCGACGGCTACCCACCAGGGCACCCGCCAGCATGCCGACCAGCATGGCCACATGTCCCGGCCACCACACCATACCCAATAGCGTGGCGCCGGCCGCGACCGCCACCACTGGCCAGCGAGCACGACGCCACGCCTGCGCCAGCAAGGCCAGGAACAGCGCGGGGAGCACGAAGTCGAGTGCCTGTGCTACATAGCCACCATCGTTGGTCCACCCTGCCCCCATGCCGGCGCCCAGTGCCGTACCTCCGACCCAGGCCAGATAAGCGCCCAACGCCAGGCCCAGGCACCAGGCTGGCTCAAGAGGCCGCGACGCCCCCTTGGCCATCGCCGTGGCGAAGACTTCATCAGTCAGCCCGAACGCCAGCCAGGGCACCAAGCGACGCGGCAATGCCACGAGACGTGTCGCCAAGGCCGGACCATAGAACAAATGGCGTAGATTCATCATCAGCACCGCCGACAACACCGTGAGCCCACCACTGCCTGCGGCCATCATCGCCACCATCACGAACTGGCTGGCACCGGCGAAGACCAGCAACGAAATGCCCACGGCCTGCCATGGCGTCAACCCGGACTGCACGGCGATAACACCAAACGAGAACGCGATCGGCGCATAGCCCGCCACCAGCGATAAGCTCTCCCGCAGGCCTTGGCCTGCTGAGCGCCAGGGCGACGAGATTGCCCGTTCGAACGTCATTGAGCCACCTCGTCATGTGGATACACGATGCTGACCACGATCCGCGTAGTGTCCAACAAGGCTTCATAGCGATGCTCGACATCCGCCGCGAACGCGTGCCCCTCGCCCGGCCGGCAAACGGCCAGCGCATGGCCAGTTCCCACACGCAACGTGCCCTCTACCACCATGACATGCTCCCGCACTCCTCGCGGATGCGCCCGCGAGGTTTTCAGCTCTCCCGGCGCCAGGTGCATGAGATAGACATCCACCCGAGGCGACTGCTGCCCGCGCACCACCAGTTGCACACTTCCGCCACCGGGTTCGCTGACGGTCATGCCCTCTTCGCCCTCGGCGAGCAGCTCGCTAAAAGCCACCCCCAGCGTATTGGCCAGCGTCCAGAGCGTTTCGATGGTGGGATTACCCTTGCCAGCTTCGAGCTGCGAGAGCGTCGATTTACTGATCGCGGCGCGCTCGGCCAGCGCGCTCAATGAATACCCCCGCACCTCGCGAAGGCGGCGCAGGTTGGCGACAATGACGGGACTCGGTGACGGCATGGCCTTGTTTACCAAAAAGAACGCTTTCGTTCTTTTTAACGAACAACACATCAAAAAACAAGGGCGCCGACGGGCGCCCTCTTCTATCGACTGCACTGTGTCCCGCTTGTCACGCCGTCGCGGGTTTCGTCTGATTCGACAGCAGGAACAAGCCGACCGCGATTGCCGCCCCCACGATATCACTGATCAAGCCAGGGAAGATCAGTGTCAGCGCCCCGACGGCTGCCAACAGGCGCCAGAATGGGTTGAGCTGACGGCGTAGATAGCCCTCCACCGCGACGGCCAGCAGCAGTACGCCG
The DNA here is from genome assembly GCF_033052815.1 of Chromohalobacter sp. HP20-39. NCBI lineage: Bacteria > Pseudomonadati > Pseudomonadota > Gammaproteobacteria > Oceanospirillales > Halomonadaceae > Chromohalobacter > Chromohalobacter sp. HP20-39. Next base: position 18,275 of record NZ_JAWHTP010000002.1, read on the forward strand.
ACCACACCGGTCACGACCACCCACAGGATGTTGCCAAGCGTCGCATCGATCATCAGCATGCTATGCGCGAACACGAACATGTACGGCACCACGAACCCGGCGATGGCCAGTTTCATGGCCTGAAAACCCGTAGCATTGGGCGAGCCACCGCTGATGCCGGCGCCTGCATAGGCCGCCAGGGCCACCGGCGGTGTCAGGTTGGCGAACAGTCCGAAATAGAACACGAACATGTGCGCTACGAAGATCGCTGTCTCGTTGCTACCCGCCAGCTCGCGGAACAACGGCAAGTTCAGCAGGATCGGCGCCGCCATGGTGCTGGTAATGATATAGGTCGGGATACTCGGCAGACCCATCCCCAGCACGATGGACGCGATCATGGTCAGGAACAGCGTGACCAAAAGCTGAATCATGGGGATCGGAATCTGCTGCCCCAGAGCGACCACGGCATCGGCGGCTTCCAAGGCGATACCCGTAAGCGTGGCAACTCCCACGATGATTCCTACCGCACCACAGGCGATTGCCACAGGGATCGCGTTGCGTACACCATCGTGCATCGCATCGCGACACGCGACGATATCCATTTTCTCCGCCACCAGGCCAAGCCTGGCACGCAGTGCGTTGATTGCCACCGGCACCGCAATGACCAGGAACAGCGACCAGCGACTCAACGGCATATTGGGCTGCGCGTAGCCAGCAAACAATGCCCGCAATTGCGGCTCGAAGATCAACAGCGCCAGGATCGCACTCAATCCCACGGTGACCCAGCGTGTGCCGCAGATCAGCACGGTGGCGGCAATCGACCAGAAGGCCGCGAAGAACGGTGCCCGGCCATCGAACAACAACCACAGCAACACCACCATCGGCACCAGCAGGTGGCCGCGCTTGAGCATCACGGCCTTGAGCGGCGTCAGCTCGGAGCGCGGGATTCCCTCGAGACCATTACGCAGGGCACGCAGGTGCACCTGGAACAACACGCCCAGATAGAACAACAAGGCGGGAATGATCCCGGCCAAGACCACCTGGGTGTAGGGCACCGATAGCACTTCCGCCATGATGAAGGCGGCCGCCCCCATGATCGGCGGCAATATCTGCCCACCGACACTCGCCGAGGCCTCGACGGCCCCCGCGAAATTTGGTTTGTAGCCGGTACGCTTCATCAACGGAATGGTGAAGGCCCCCGTGGTCACCACATTGGCGATCGCCGAACCGTTGATCGACCCCAGGAAGCCACTCGCGAGCACCGCCACCTTGGCCGGCCCACCACGTGTATGCCCCGCTACGGCAAGCGCCAGATCATTGAAAAGCTGCCCCAATCCCGATTTCCCCAGGAAGGCGCCAAACAGGATGAACAAGATGATATAGCTGGCCGAGACCCCGATGGCGGTACCCAGCAGGCCCTCGGTGATGAACACCAGATGCGACATCACCTGACGGCCTGTGGCCAGGATGATCGACTCGTTCAACTGCGGATAGAACGACAGTTTGGCGTAGAAGCCGTAGACCAGAAAAATCGTTGCCAGCAGCGTCAGCCCCCACCCGGTCGCACGCCTGGTGGCATCGAGCACCAGCAGGATGGCCAGGCAGCCCACCAGCATGTCGACGTCATTGATGCGCCCCGCCGAGGCGATGACGCGATCGGATACCACCAGCATGTAGATACCCACGCCGAACGCCAGGAGCGCCAGCACGGCATCGCCCCAAGGAACGCGATCACGCGCGCCCTTACGGGTCAACGGATAGAGAATGAACGTCAGCCCCAGCAGGGTATACAAGTGAATACTGCGTTGTGCCACGTCGACCAGCGGCCCGGAAAACGACGTATATAGGTGAAACACTGCCAGCAGTACCGCCAGGACGGTAACGAACTTGATCACACCCCCGGGCAACGCATCGCGTACCAAGCTTTCACGGTCAAACTTTTCCAGCGCTTCCTTGACCGCCTTGTCATCGTTATCGATCGGCGGTACTTGTTTTTCTTCGGACATGAGAACCTCATTCCCATCCTGCGGGAGATTACGGCAACCAGGGACGTATCAAGGCCGGCAATGCCTGCCAAAGAGGTGCCCTGAGAATGCTGAACGTCAGTATCGGTGGGGGCTCGGCACGCGACAACACGAAAGTGTGTCCGGCATAACGCATACGATAGCGTTCGGCGATGGCGGCCTGCACGGCAAGAGGATCGACGATTCGGTCGATCCCCGTCATAACCACCCACCCATCCTCGAGGTGAGTTTCATTGCCCGCCGAGGCCGGCACGCCGGCACCGAAGGTCTTGAAGCGGGTACCGGTGATCTCGATGGCCCCACGCTCGGTCACCTCGAACCACTCTTCCCAGTCTTCCTTTTCGACCGAATGCGTCCAGCGCAGCGTGAACCGCGTGCCTTCCCACCCTGGAAAGGCGTAGCGCCACTCGGCACCGTCACGTACCACGAGCCATGGCAACGGATAAACAAGCGTGGCGACCATCACGGTCGCCACGGCGAGTGTTATCCAGCCTGTTTTACGGCTCATGCGTATGGCCATTCATTCCCACACGCTGAGCAAGAACGGATCAATTTCCTGAGTCGGCACTGTCCGCATTCTTGTCCTCCGATGCACCGCCTTCGGAGAGGGTGTCATAAAACGCCTGTGCTCCGGGATGCACCGGCGCCACCAGGTTCTGGTTCATGGTGTCGGGTTCGAACTGCTTGAGCGCACCCACCGAGACCTTCTCGGAATTGAGGTAGTCATAGAAGCGCTGGGTCAGTTCCTTGGCGACGTCATCACGCATATCGCTGCTCACGATCAGCATGTTGCGTATCGCCACGGTATCGACTTCTTCATTGAGGCCATAGCGCTCGGGCGCACCCGCAGGCAATGTATAAGGTTCATAATACGGATAAGCCTCAAGCAGCTTGTCCGCCACATCGCCAGTAACCGGCACGAAATTTATATCGGTGCTCTGCATCAATCCCGTGATACTCGAGTTGGGCACGCCGGAGGTAAAGAAGGCCGCATCGATGTTGCCGTTGCTCATACCAGTGACGCTATCGGCATACCCGGTATGGCTGACCTGAGCCAAGTCGTCATAAGTCAGACCGGCGGATTCGAGCACTTTCTTCGCACTCTGTTCAACGCCGGACCCGACCTTGCCGACACCGACACGCTTGCCTTCGAGATCGGCAATGCTCTCGATGCCGCTGTCCTCGGTGGCCACGATCTGCACGACGTTAGGATACAATCCCGCGAGCGCCTCGATATCAGCTGGCCTGCCCTCGAATTGGTTTTCGCCATTGATAGCATCGTAGGCAACATCGCTCATCACGATAGCGATCTGGTTGAGACCATCGGTAATGTTATTGATGTTCTGCACGGATGCGCCGGTCGACACCACCTGGATGTCATCGACGAGCTCGCTGGCCTCAAAGACGCCCTTCAGGGCACCGCCGATAGGATAGTAGGTGCCGCCCGTACCGCCTGTTCCGAAGATCAGGCTGACCGGCTCGACGCTCGCCGTTTGCGCCTCCTGGTCTCCCTCGCCGCTGGTACTGCTGGTGTCGCTGGTACTGCTAGTGTCGCTGGTACTGCTAGTGTCGCTGGCACTGCTGGTGTCGCCGGTGTTATCGGAGGAAGCCTGCTCCTGCGAGCTCGTCCCGCCGTTTTGTGTCGTGTTGTCGGTTTCAGCGTCACTGCCGTCATCGCCACAACCGGCCAACAAAGCACCGGAAAGACCCAGCACGGCCGCCAGCATCAAAGTACGAGTCGCCATAGCGCAATCATCCCTTGGTTGTCCACGAATCCGTGGTCATTAAATTCAACTTCCTAGCTTACGAGTCGCAACGCCTGGATACCATGTCGACACCCCGGCTTACGACTAAAGTAGTAAGTTACATCGCGCTCTTCCAGCTTGACACGCCCCAACGCCAAGACCCCCGGTAGGCCGGGGGTCTTGCAGACTGCGAACGCTTATCGGGCTGTCAGAGGCTAGCGGCTTGCCGCAGAGCGTCGGCACGATCGATCCTTTCCCAAGGAAACGCCGTGAATGTCTCGACGTGCTGCTCGCCGCTGACATCGGTCCAAGTATAGCTGTGCTCGAACGGCTCGCGGCCGAAGTGCCCATAGGCCGCCGTCAGTTGATACATGGGATGCAACAGATTGAGCATGCTGGTAATCGCATTCGGGCGCAGGTCGAAGTGCTCACGGACCAGCTCGACGATCTTGGCATCGCTGATCTTGCCGGTACCGAAAGTATCCACCGAGACGGACGTCGGCTCGGCCACGCCGATGGCGTAGGAAATCTGAATCTCGCAGCGCTCGGCGAGACCGGCAGCGACGATGTTCTTGGCCACGTAACGGCCGGCATAGGCAGCACTACGATCGACCTTGGAGGGGTCCTTGCCCGAGAACGCTCCGCCACCATGGCGCGCCATGCCACCGTAGGTGTCGACGATGATCTTGCGCCCCGTCAGGCCGCAGTCGCCCACCGGCCCCCCGATGACGAACTTTCCGGTCGGGTTGATGTGGTATTTGGTGTTCTCGGTCAACCATTCAGCGGGAATCACCTCTTCGATGATCTCGCGCTTGACCATGTCGCGCAGTTCATCCTGGTCGATGTCCGGATCGTGCTGAGTGGACAGCACGATGGCATCGACGCTGCACGGCTTGCCCTGCGCGTCGTAGCGAAAGGTCAACTGGCTCTTGGCATCCGGACGCAGCCACGGCAGCAAGCCGTGCTTGCGCAGCTCGGCCTGGCGCTCCACCAGACGATGTGAATAGTGAATCGGCGCCGGCATGTAGGAGTCAGTCTCGTCGGTGGCGTAGCCGAACATCAGCCCCTGGTCACCCGCGCCCTGATCCTCGGGCTTGGAGCGATCGACGCCCTGGGCAATATCCACGCTCTGCTTACCGATCAGGTTGAGCACGCCACAAGTATTACCATCGAAGCCAACCTCCGAGGAGGTATAACCGATGTCGTTGATGACGTTACGCACCAAGTCTTCCAGATCCACCCAAGCGGACGTAGTGATCTCGCCGGCGACGATGGCGACACCGGTCTTGACCATGGTTTCACAGGCCACGCGCGCCTGCTTGTCACGGGCGATGATGGCATCCAGCACCGCGTCGGAAATCTGATCGGCGATCTTGTCCGGGTGCCCCTCGGAGACAGACTCGGAAGTAAACAGGGAGTATTCGCTCATGGCGTCCTCGACTCTCTCTATCACATGCTGGCGAGCCGAAACACGACCGCCATCGTTAAGGAGATGAAATTACGCCGTCAGCCGATGGCGATGTCGGCACGACGCATGACAGGTCCGGCGCGAGACGAGGCCGGCTCGGGGGTGCAAAGTTTACACGCTGGATGACTAGCTGCCTAGCGATTGGCCCTCGGCGGCATTTGATGCCACGCGGCTTCTCGGCGACAATAACGCACCGCTTTACCCGATGCCCGCAGGCGAGGAGCTAGCCAATGCCGTCCCGTTTCGAAATGGCCAATGCCATTCGTGCCCTATCCATGGATGCCGTCCAGAAGGCCAATTCCGGCCACCCTGGCGCCCCCATGGGCATGGCCGACATCGCGCAAGTGCTGTGGAATGACTACCTCACGCACAACCCGGCCAATCCACACTGGGCCAACCGCGACCGTTTCGTGCTTTCCAACGGGCACGGTTCGATGCTGCTCTACTCGCTTCTGCATCTGACGGGCTACGGCATTTCGCTGGAGGATTTGCAGAACTTCCGCCAACTGCACTCGAAAACCGCCGGGCATCCGGAACTTGGCTACGCACCGGGCATCGAGACCACCACCGGGCCGCTGGGCCAGGGTCTAGCCAATGCCGTGGGCATGGCCATCGCCGAGCGTACCCTCGCCGCGCAATACAATCGCCCCGGCCATGCGGTCGTCGACCACTATACCTATGTCTTCGTCGGCGATGGCTGCCTGATGGAAGGCATCTCGCACGAAGTCTCCTCGCTGGCGGGCACTCAGGGGTTGGGCAAGCTGATCGCCTTCTACGATGCCAATGGCATCTCCATCGACGGTGAAGTCGAAGGCTGGTTCACCGACGATACCGCCAAACGCTTCGAGGCATACGGCTGGCACGTGGTGCCCAACGTCGACGGCCACGACCCCGAGGCGGTCAAGGCAGCCATCGAGCTGGCCCGTACCAACGACGACAAGCCCAGCATGATCATCTGCAAGACGATCATTGGCTTCGGCGCGCCCAACAAGCAAGGCAAGGAAGAGAGTCACGGCGCGGCGTTGGGCGAGGACGAAGTCGCCGCCGCCCGCGAGCAGCTCGGCTGGCCGCATCCGCCGTTCCACGTACCGGAAGATATCTATCAATCCTGGGACGCCACCCAGCGCGGCAGCGAGGCCGAAGCCAACTGGGACGAGCGCTTCACTCGCTACCAGGCCGCCTATCCGGAAGAGGCCCGCGAGCTCGAACGCCGCCTCAAGGGCGAACTTCCGACCGCGCTGACCAGCGAAAAGCTCATCGAGGACGCCCAGGAAAAAGGCGAAAGCCTCGCCTCGCGCAAGGCCTCGCTGGCGTGCCTCAACGAGCTCGGCCCGCAACTGCCCGAACTACTGGGCGGCAGCGCCGATTTGGCACCGTCCAACCTGACCTTCTGGAAGGGCGCCAAGGCCATCACGCAGTCCGAGGCCAGCGGCAACTACCTGCATTACGGCGTACGCGAGTTCGGCATGGCCGCAATCATGAACGGTATCGCTCTGCATGGCGGCTTCGTGCCCTATGGCGCCACCTTCCTGATCTTCATGGAATACATGCGCAACGCCGTGCGCATGGCAGCGCTGATGGGCCAGCAGGTCATCCACGTCTTCACCCACGATTCCATCGGGTTGGGCGAAGATGGGCCGACGCACCAGCCGATCGAGCAGCTCACCACGCTACGCTCGACGCCCAACCTCTCCACCTGGCGCCCCTGCGACGCCGTGGAAACGGCCGTGGCCTGGGACGCTGCGCTCAAGCGTCAGGCCGGCCCCTCCGCGCTGGTACTCTCACGCCAAGGCTTGCCCCATCAGGCCCGCGACAAGCAGCAGTTGGCCAATATCGAGCGTGGCGGATACGTCCTCAAGGATTGTGACGGGACACCGGAACTGCTCCTCATTGCCACCGGCTCCGAGGTCGGCCTGGCAATGGATGCCGCCAGTGAGCTGGAAAGCGCCGGCAAGCGCGTGCGTGTGGTCTCCATGCCCTCTACCGACACCTTCGACGCTCAGGATGCCGACTATCGCGAATCGGTCCTGCCGCGTGGCGTCACTGCCCGCCTGGCCATCGAAGCCGGCCACCGCGACTTCTGGTTCAAGTACGTGGGCCTCGACGGCGGCATCGTCGGCATGACTACCTACGGCGAATCCGCCCCCGCCGGCGATCTGTTCAAGCACTTCGGCTTCACCGTCGACAACGTCGTCGACCAGGCCAAGGCGCTGCTGGCATGACGCACTCCGCCTGGCGCCCTTCGCCAGGCCTTTAATACCCGTCGCATGACGTAAACGCCCGGCAAACATGGCTTGCCGGGCGTTTTGCATGCCGCGCCGCCACGCGACGGGCTATCGGCTGACGCTCAGTCGTCGAGATACTGACCATGCAGCACACGGTCGGCATGGCCCAAGCGGCTAGCCGCCGTATTATGCTGATGCCAATACGGATACAGCAGGTCCGGGCGACTGACCTTCTCGATGGCGGCGATCTCGTCGGGCTTGAGCGTGAGCTCGGCGCTCGCCAGGTTGTCCTTGAGCTGCTCATCCTTGCGCGCACCGATCACTGCAGTGGACACCCCGCTGCGCAACAGCGTCCAGGCCAACGCCACTTGGGCGGCGGACACGCCGTGCCCATCGGCCACGTCGACCAGCACGTCGATCAAGTCGAAGAGCTTGTCCTCGTCGTGGATCGGCGGCTCGGTCCAGCCCTGGCTGAACCGCGTGCCATCGAGATGGCGCTGGTCGCGGCGATACTTGCCCGAGAGCAAGCCGCCGGCCAGCGGGCTCCAGACCATGGTGCCAAGCCCCTGGTCGACGGCCGCCGGCATCAACTCGTACTCGGCGTCGCGAGCCTGAGCGGTGTAGTGGATCTGCTGGCAGATCGGCTTGATGAAGTTGTGCCGCTCGCAGATCTGGAGCGCCTTCATGACGTGCCAGGCGGACCAGTTGGACACGCCGTAATAGCGAATCTTGCCGTCACGCACCAGCTGATCCATGGTCGCCAGCGTCTCCTCCAGCGGCGTCAGGCCATCCCACTGGTGCATGAGGTACAGGTCGAGCCAATCGGTCTGCAGGCGTCGCAGGCTGGCCTCGCACTGCCGCAGGATATGATGACGCGATAGGCCCTCGTCGTTGGGGCCATCCCCCATCGGGAACCGCACCTTGCTGGCCACCAGCACCGAATCGCGACGATCCGCCAGTACCTCGCCGAGGATTTCCTCGGAACGCCCTTCCGAATACATGTTGGCGGTATCGAAGAAGTTCACGCCCTGTTCGGTGGCCATGTCGACCTGGCGCTTGGCACCGGCGATATCGGTCTCGCCGACGCTGGCCATCTTGCCAACGCCGCCGAAGGTCATGGTGCCAAGCGTCAATGCAGAAACGCGCAGGCCCGAATGGCCGAGATGACGATATTCCATGTTGCTCTCCTTTGCATGTCAGCGGCAGCGTGCCGCCTTCTGGAACGCTATCCAGCGTGGTCGCCAGCCGCCGCTTTGACAAGATTGCCGGGAGGGGAAAGCGAAGGACGTGCGCTCCCGGGCGCCGCGACACGCGCCGGTGTCGGGTACCCGGGAGTGACTGATCGATCAGTGCCACGGCAGACGTTGACCGAGACGTGCTGAGGCTGACTCAGAACGCCCAGTCTTCGTCCTCGGTCCGCTCCGAACGCCCGATGACGTAGGAAGAGCCGGAGCCGGAGAAGAAGTCGTGGTTCTCCTCGGCCCCCGGTGATAGTGCCGCCAAAATAGCCGGATTGACCGACTCGGCCGCCCCGGGGAACAGCGACTCGTAGCCCAGGTTCATCAACGCCTTGTTGGCGTTGTAATGCAAGAACGCCTTGACCTCTTCGGTGAGTCCCACGTCGTCGTAAAGCGATTCCGTGTACTGCACCTCGTTGTCGTAAAGCTCGAGCAGCAGATCGAAGGTGGCATCCTTGATCTCTTGCTGACGCTCGGCGCTCTCCTTGGCCAGCGCCTGCTGGAACTTGTAGCCGATGTAGTAGCCGTGGACCGCCTCGTCGCGAATGATCAGACGAATCAGGTCGGCGGTGTTGGTCAGCTTGCCGCGACTGGCCCAGTACATCGGCAGATAGAAGCCGGAGTAGAACAAGAACGACTCGAGGAAGACGCTGGCGACCTTGCGCATCAGCGGATCATCCATGCGATAGCGATTGAGGATCAGCTCGGCCTTGTTCTGCAGATGCGTATTTTCCTCGCTCCAGCGATAGGCATCGTCGACATCGCGCGTCGCGCACAGCGTCGAGAAGATCGAGCTGTAGGAGCGCGCGTGCACCGACTCCATGAAGCTGATGTTGGTGAACACCGCCTCCTCATGAGGCGTCACGGCATCCTCAATCAGCACCGGCGCGCCGATGGTACCCTGAATGGTGTCGAGCAGCGTGAGCCCGGTGAAGACACGGATGGTCAGCGTCTGCTCTTGCTGGGTCAGCGTGTTCCACGAGCTCACGTCGTTGGACAACGGTACCTTCTCGGGCAGCCAGAAGTTGGCGGTCAGCCGGTTCCAGACCTCGAGGTCCTTGTCGTCCTGGAGACGGTTCCAGTTGATGGCATCGACGCGCGTCAGATGACGCGGTGTGGCGGTAGCGGTCATGACGATTCTCTCAGTTCCGACGGTGCGCTGGTACGGGCACCAACGCACCGATAATCTCGATGGGGATATCGATCGTGCGGGTACGTCACCCCCGCCTTACAAGGTGCAGGACACGCAGCCCTCGACCTCGGTCCCTTCCAGCGCAGCCTGACGCAGACGCACGTAATACAGCGTCTTGATGCCCCGGCGCCAGGCGTAGATCTGCGCCCGGTTGATGTCGCGCGTGGTCGCGGTATCGCGGAAGAACAGTGTCAGCGACAAGCCCTGATCGACGTGCTGCGTGGCTTCAGCATAGGTATCGATGATCTTCTCGGGACCGATCTCGTAGGCGTCCTGGTAGTATTCCTGATTGTCGTCATTGAGATACGGCGCCGGGTAATAGACGCGCCCCAGCTTGCCTTCCTTGCGGATCTCGATCTTCGACACCACCGGGTGAATGCTCGACGTCGAATGGTTGATATAGGAAATCGAACCGGTCGGCGGTACCGCCTGGAGGTTGCGGTTGAAGAGCCCATGCGCCATGACGGAGGCCTTGAGCGCACGCCAGTCGTCCTGAGTCGGGATATGAATCCCGGCCTTGTCGAATAGCTCGCGAACACGCGCGGTACGCGGGCCCCACGCCTGCTCGGTGTACTTGTCGAAGTACACGCCGCTGGCATAGTCCGAGTCCGCGAAACCGGCGAACGCCACGCCTCGCTCGATGGCCAACTGGTTGGAAGCGCGCAGTGCGTGATAGGTCACGGTGTAGAAGTAGAGGTTGGTGAAATCCAGGCCTTCTTCACTACCGTAGTGAATATGCTCGCGAGCCAGATAACCGTGCAGGTTCATCTGCCCCAGGCCGATGGCATGCGAATGCTTGTTGGCCTCGGCAATCGACGGCACCGAGCGGATATCGCTCATCTCGGACACCGCCGTCAGCCCGCGAATCGCGGTTTCGACCGTGGCCCCGAAATCCGAGGAATCCATGGTCCTGGCGATGTTCAGCGAGCCAAGATTGCAGGAAATGTCCTCCCCGATACGCTCATAGCCCAGATCCGCATCGTAATCGGACGGCGTGTTGACCTGCAGGATCTCCGAGCACAGGTTGCTCATATTGATGCGGCCGGCGATCGGATTGGCGCGATTCACCGTGTCCTCGAACATCACATACGGATAGCCCGACTCGAACTGGACTTCCGCCAGCGTCTGGAACAGCTCGCGCGCGTTGATCTTGGTCTTGCGAATACGCGCGTCGTCGACCATCTCGGCGTACTTCTCGGTGACACTGATATCGCCGAACGGCTTGCCATAGACGTTCTCGACGTCGTAGGGCGAGAACAGATACATCGGTTCGTTGCGCCTGGCCAGCTCGAAGGTGATGTCGGGAATCACCACGCCCAACGACAGCGTCTTGATGCGAATCTTCTCGTCGGCGTTTTCGCGCTTGGTGTCGAGGAAACGCAAGATGTCCGGATGATGCGCGTTGAGGTACACCGCACCGGCGCCTTGGCGCGCGCCCAGTTGGTTGGCGTAGGAGAAGGCGTCTTCAAGCATCTTCATGATCGGAATGATGCCCGAGGACTGATTCTCGATATGCTTGATCGGCGCTCCGGCTTCGCGGATGTTGCTGAGCAGAAACGCCACCCCGCCACCACGCTTGGAAAGCTGCAGCGCCGAATTGATGGAGCGCCCGATGGACTCCATATTGTCCTCGATACGCAACAGAAAGCACGACACCAGCTCGCCGCGCTGCTTCTTGCCGCAATTGAGAAACGTCGGCGTGGCCGGCTGGAAGCGTCCGTGGATGATTTCATCCATCAGCTGCCGAGCCACCGTCTCGTCCCCCTGCGCCAAGGTCAGGGCGACCATGCATACGCGATCCTCGAAACGCTCGAGGTAACGGCGCCCGTCGAAGGTCTTGAGCGTATAACTGGTGTAGTACTTGAACGCGCCGAGAAAGCTTTGAAAGCGGAATTTCACGGCATAGGCGCGCTCGAACAGCGACTTGATGAAGGCGAAGTCGTACTGGTCAAGCACCTCCTTCTCGTAATAGTTCTCCGCCACCAGATACTCGAGCTTTTCCGCCAGCGAATGAAAGAAAACCGTATTCTGGTTAACGTGCTGAAGGAAGTATTGACGCGACGCCTCGCGGTCCGCCTGCAGTTGCAGGCGCCCCTCGTTATCGTAGAGGTTGAGCATCGCATTGAGGGCGTGATAGTCCAGCGTCTGCGTCGCGCGGCTCAGCTCGACGGAGGACGTATTCTCGGTAGTTTCCACGGTATCATCCAGCATCTGTCATCTCCGCCGCCAGGCAACTATGCACCTTGGCGACATCCTCGGGCATTCCCATCAATTCGAAGCGGTGCAGCAACGGCACCTGGCACTTGTGCGCTACTACGCGACCGGCCAGGCCGAAGGCGGCACCGAAATTGGTATTGCCACCGGCTACCACGCCTTCGATCAGGGCCCGGTTGTGGGGGTCGTTCAAGAACCGGATCACCGGCCCCGGCACCGCCGTGCGTGGATCACCATCACCGTACGTCGGCAAGATCAGGATATAGGGGCGTTCCACGCGCAGCGGGGCATCGTTGCGGCTACGCGGGATGCCCTGCGCCGGCACGTCGAGCTTTTCGACGAAGCGCCGCGTATTGCCCGATTGCGTGGAAAAGTACACTACATCACGCATGCTGCCCCCTTCCTCTCACGCGAGTTGGCGAATCAGCTCGGGACGAAAACCTGACCAATGCTGAGACTCCGCCGCCACGACCACCGGCAACTGGCGATAGCCCAGCGATTCGACGGTCCGTACCGCTTCGGGGTCCACGCTGACATCCACCACCGTGTAGTCGAGCCCCTGCTTGTCGAGGGCGCGATAGGTGGCGTGGCACTGCATGCAATCCGGCTTGCTGTAAATCTTAATGCTCATGAGAATGATAAGCCTTTGTTTTCGAAAAGAAGAAATCGAAGGTACAAATATCGTTCAGAAATGACGCGCCGCCCTCTCAGGCACCGCGTCTCAATACACCATATATGGTAGTACAAACTGGAAGGCCCGCATAGATGTTGACGGTACGGCACAAGTTCGCTAGAGGGGCTTACGTTGGTAACGCCCATGTGCAGCGTGGCGAGAAAGTCTCAATGGCGCGCCAGATAGCTTTCCATCAGCCATTGCAGCGGCGCAGCCCGGCGTGCGGCGCCCAGTGCCAAGTGACGCACGAGACGTGCCGGAGGCCGCGTATCTCCGTACAACGTCACCAGGGCGCGCGAGGCATGCCACAGCGGCAGGATCGCACGCTGATGGTGCCGCGCATAAAGCGCTAACCGCGACGGCGCCCCGACATCCTCCACCGCCTGGTCGTAATGCGTCAGCGCATCGACCAGCCGACGCACACTGGCCAACCCGACGTTGAAGCCATGCGCCGTGACCGGGTGAAGCCCTACCGCCGCATCGCCCACCAGCGCCACGCGATCGGCGACCAGTTGCTCGGCACGACTGACCGAGAGCGGATAATCGTGCAACGCGCCACGACAGCTCATCTCACCCACACTGCTCTGGTAAAGGCGCGTCGCCTCCGCCGCGAATGCGTCCGACGACAACGCCTTGAGCCGCTCGGCGTCGTGCGGCGGGAGCGTCATCACCAGCGACGCGGTATCGCCCGCCAGCGGCAGCAATGCCAAGCCTCGCTCACCGTGGAACCATGACCAGGTCACTTCCCGATGTGGCCGCGCATGCGCCATGCGGCGCACCAGCAGACGCTGGCCAGTGTCGTGAATCTGCGCGGAGAGCCCCGCCAGTCGCCGCGTCACCGATAAACGACCATCGGCGGCCACCACCAGACGCGCGAGAATGTGCGACTGGTCGTCGAGCAGCACACTACGCCCGCCAGAGCCGGTGCCCAATGCGCTCACCCGGCGTCCGGTGACAAGCTCGATATGCTCGACGCCTTGCACCGCCTCGAACGCGGCGCGCCTGATGACATGATTGGCGACGAGTTGGCCGATGCTGTCTTGGCCCTCACCTCGCGCACTGGCCAGGGTCATGCCCCGCGGGCTATCCCCGTTATAGAGACGTGCCTCGCGAATCGGTGCCATCCGGTCTGCGGGGATATCGATGCCCGCCGCCGCCAGTTGCTCGCGCGAGGCATGCGTCAGAGCAATCTCACGCCCATCGTCGCCTGGCGAGGCCAGCGCCGTGTACGGCGCGGCATCGATCAACGTCACCGACAAATTCAGTGCCGCCAGTTCCAGCGCCAGGCACAGGCCGACCGGCCCGGCGCCGACGATCACGACATCTTTGATAGCGACACCTCCGGCAGGTTGCGGCATGCGCCCTCCGCATCAAATGAGCGTGTCCAGGCTGGGCACGCCATCATCATAATCGGCACGACGCTCGCGCGTCATAAGCGTGACAATGGGTCGCGACCTTAGGCTATGTACGAAAAATCGGCAAGACGACCCGGCAAGACCGAGTCGTCATTCAGTGTCGTGGGGCCGCGCGTCAGGCGAGGGTAACCTCGGGGGAGAGGTAAACGTCTTGAATGGCGTTGAGCAGTTCAATGCCTTCGTTCATCGGCTTCTGGAATGCTTTGCGTCCGGAAATCAGGCCCATTCCGCCAGCGCGCTTATTGATCACCGCCGTGCGCACGGCTTCACCCAGGTCGGAATGGCCCTTGGAGCCACCGCCGGAGTTGATCAGCCCGGCACGACCCATGAAGCAGTTCGCCACCTGGTAGCGAGCCAGGTCCACGGGATTGTCGCTGGTCAGCTCGTCGTAGACCTTGTCGTGGGTATGCCCGAAACCGACGGCACGATAGCCACCGTTGTTCTCCGGTAGCTTCTGCTTGACGATATCCGCCTTGAGCGTCGCCGCCATATGGATCGCCTGACCGGTCAAGTCCGAGGCGACGTGATAGTCCGTGCCCTCATGCTTGAACGCCGGGTTGCGCAGGTAGGACCACAACACGGTCACCATGCCCAACTCATGGGCACGCTCGAAGGCCTCGCTGATTTCCTGAATCTGGCGCCGGCTCTCTGGCGAGCCGAAGTAGATGGTTGCACCCACCGCCACGCAACCCATGTCGTGCGCCTGTTCGACCTGCGCGAATAGCGTCTGATCAAACATCGCCGGATAGGTCAGTGTCTCATTGTGGTTGAGCTTGAGCATGAAGGGAATCTTATGCGCATAGCGACGCGCCACCGAGGACAGCACACCCAACGTCGAGGCCACGCAGTTGCACCCGCCTTGGATGGCCAGCTCGACAATGTTCTTGGGATCGAAATAAAGCGGATTGGGCGCGAACGACGCCCCGGCGGAGTGCTCGATGCCCTGATCCACCGGCAGGATGCTCAGGTAGCCGGTACCGGCCAAGCGGCCATGATTGAAAAGCGTCTGCATATTGCGCAGCACGTGCGGGCTGCGGTCGTTTTCCGACATCACCCGATCGATGAAATCCGGCCCCGGCAGGTATAAATCGTCCTTGCGAAACGTCTGGCATTGATGCTCCAGCAGTGTTTCCGCCTCAGCCCCCAAGAGCCTTGCGATATCGGTCATGTAGTTTCCTCCCTGTCATCCAAGCCTGGCTATAACGCACGTCGTGGCAGCCGACACGCTCGTCAGGCTGGCACATGCCTGTGAAGCATAGCAATTCACGCGCGCCACGTAAGCGTCAATGTCGCGCCCAGCATCCGCCGCGCGCTCTGGTATGATGCGCATCAATCTCCGGCACATTCATGCGAGGACCCATACGCATGCTGTCCATCCTGCGTGGTTTTTTCGGCCTGTCAGCGTTTCTATTGCTCGGCGACATCGTCGTCAGGCTATTTGCGCTCCCGCTCTCCAGCGGCGTAGCAGGTATGTTATTGCTCACTGTGTGGCTTTTGCTGCGTCGCCGCTTGAGCCCCGACCTGACCGCCGCCAGCCAACCGCTGATCGGCATGCTGGCACTACTCATCATGCCGGGCGTGGTGGGCATCTTCTTTCAGGCGAGCGAATTTGCGGGGCACTGGCCGACGATTTTCGCCGCCTTGATCGCGGGCACGTTGCTCAGCTCGTGGACCACACTATGGCTGATGCGACGACTCGTCCCCAGGGCGGAGAACGACGTGCATGAGTGAGCTATTACTTCGCCTGGAACTGCTGGCCGACGAACTTCCCCAGCAAACGGAAACCGCCATCGTCCTGACTCTGGCGGCCTATTTCGCCGGCCTGCGCCTGTTTGCCTGGCTGCGCTCGCCCGCCTGGTGCCCGCCCATTCTGCTGGCCTCGTGCCTACTCGCGCTGCTGTTGGCCCTACTACCGCTCGACTATGCAGGGTATCGCCAGGGCGTGGGATGGATGACCTGGCTGCTTGGCCCCGCCACCGTGGCACTGGGCGTCCCGCTTTATCAGCAGGTGCATCACATTCGGGCACTGTGGCGGCCCATTGTGCTCACCTTGCCACCCGCCGCCATGCTCGCGGCCGGTTACGCAGTGGGCATCGCCTGGCTGTTGAACGCACCGCCCCGAGTCCTGGCCTCGCTCGCCCCAAAATCGGTCACCGCACCTATCGCCATGGGCATCACGCAAGAGCTGGGCGGCTCGGTGCCCCTGCTCATGGGGGCGCTGCTGATCACCGGCGTGATGGCCACGCTCGGCATCACGTTCATGGCACGCGGTTGGCGCCTGAGAGACGAGCGCGTCATCGGCTTCGCACTGGGCGTCAACGGCCATGCCATCGGCACCGTGCGAGCCTTCGAGATCGGGCCCACCGCCGGTGCCTTCGCCTCTCTGGGCATGAGCCTGACCGGCGTGTTCACCGCGCTATGGCTCCCGTTGATGTGGCATCTCGTGGGTTAAGCCCTCACCTGCGTGGGCATGAAATCACAAGCTGAATCGTGTCATGTCATACCCACGTCACGCGGTCTTGGGCAAGCGGGGCGTAACTGCGCTAATATCGGCGCTCCACTGTCGAAGCGGGGCTCCCGAGCGTCTGTCCATGTCCTATCGCATCGCTATCAATGGTTACGGCCGTATCGGCCAGTGTGTCCTGCGAGCCCTTACCGAGCGCCATGCTACTGACCTGGTCGTGGTGGCCATCAACGAGATGTCAGATCTCGATACCATCGCCTACCTGACGCGCTATGACACCACCCATGGGCGCTTTCCCGGCCAGGTGGAAACCCGCGACGGCGCGCTGATCATCGACGGTCATGCTATCCGTGTGCTGTCCGAGCCCGATCCGACAAAGCTGCCTTGGGCGGAGCTTGACATCGACCTGGTGCTCGAATGCTCGGGCAGCTTCAAGGACCGCGCCACCGCCGAGCGGCATATCGCCGCCGGCGCCCAGCGGCTGCTGTTCTCGCAGCCCGCTGAGGCCGATGTCGACGCCACCATCGTGCATGGCATCAACGACGCTGAGCTGCGCCCCGAAATGCGCATCGTTTCCGCCGCGTCCTGCACCACCAACTGTCTGGTGCCGCTGTTGACCGTGCTCGACGAAGCGCTGGGGCTGGAGCATGGCGTGACCACCACCATTCATTCGGCGATGAACGACCAACCGGTGATCGATGCCTACCACAAGACCGATTTACGCCTGACCCGCTCGGCCATGCATTCGATCATCCCCGTGGACACCGGCTTGGCCCGTGGCATCGAACGCCTCATGCCACATCTGGCCGGGCGCTTCGAGTGCCTGCACGTGCGTGTGCCGACCATCAACGTCTCGGCCATGGATATGGCGCTTGCAGTGCGCGAGGCCACCACGGCCGAGCAGGTCAACGCGCTATTACAGGCCGCCAGCCACGAGCGCCTCCACGGCTTGCTCGGCTATACCCAGGAGCCGGTGACCTCAGTCGACTTCAACCACGATCCGCGCTCGGGTATCGTGGACGCCACCCAGACCCGCGTGGCCGGCAGCCATCTGATCAAGATGCTGTGCTGGTTCGACAACGAGTGGGGCTTCGCCAACCGCATGCTCGACGTGGCGACGCACTGGCTGGCACTCGCCGCCCAGTCTATTCCCACTTCGACGACGTGCACCGCGCCCTCGACATCATCGTTGTCGTCTGACATCCCTTCACCCAAGTGAGGAACACGCCCATGAACGTGCGCAAGATGACCGATCTGGATCTCGCCGGAAAACGTGTACTGATTCGTGAAGATCTCAACGTGCCCATCAAGGGCGACCAGGTCACCAGCGATGCGCGCCTGCGCGCCTGTCTGCCGACCATCCAGGCCGCGCTCGACGCCGGCGCTCGGGTGATGCTGATGAGCCACCTCGGCCGTCCCACCGAAGGCGAGCCCGCCGATGAATTCTCGCTCGCCCCAGTGGCGACGCACCTCGGCAAGCTGCTGAACCGCAAGGTACGTCTGGAAAAGGACTATCTCGACGGCAGCGTCGAGATCGCCGATGGCGAAGTCGTGCTGCTCGAGAACGTGCGTTACAACACCGGCGAGAAGAAGGACGACGAGGCGCTGGCCAAGGCCTACGCCGCGCTCTGCGACGTCTACGTGATGGACGCTTTCGGCACCGCACATCGCGCGCAGGCCTCGACCCACGGTGTGGCACGGCACGCACCCACTGCCTGTGCGGGTCCCTTATTGGCCGGCGAGCTCGACGCGCTGGAAAAGGCGCTGGCCACGCCGGCACGCCCGATGCTGGCCATCGTCGGCGGCTCCAAGGTATCCACCAAGCTCGAGGTGCTCACCGCGCTTTCCGAAAAGTGCGATCAACTGATCGTCGGCGGCGGCATCGCCAACACTTTCATTGCCGCGGCGGGCTACAACGTCGGCAAGTCGCTGCATGAGGCCGACCTGGTCGATCACGCCAAGGCGCTGATGGCCAAGGTCGACATTCCGCTGCCGTCCGACGTGGTGGTCGCTACCGAATTCTCCGAGCAGGCCGAAGCTACCGTCAAACCGGTCGACCAGCTCAACGACGACGATATAATCCTCGACATCGGCCCGGATACCGCCAAGCGCTTCGCCGCGCTGCTCGAAAACGCCGGCACCATCCTGTGGAACGGCCCCGTCGGCGTGTTCGAGATTGACCAGTTCGGCAAGGGCACGGAAACGCTCGCGCGCGCCATCGCCGCCAGCCCGGCCTTTTCCATCGCCGGCGGCGGCGACACTCTGGCGGCCATCGACAAGTATGGTGTCGCCGATGATGTCTCTTATATTTCCACCGGCGGCGGCGCCTTCCTCGAATACGTGGAAGGCAAGCAACTGCCCGCCGTGGCGGCGCTCGAAGCCGCTTCCCGGTAAACCTGGCTCACGCCACGACTAAAGCCACCACTCAAACCACTACGTCACGATCGGCGGCCTACGGGCCGCCCTGCATTTCCAGAGGAATCACACTCCCCATGGCTCTGATCAGCCTGCGTCAACTGCTCGACCACGCCGCCGAACACGCCTATGGCGTTCCCGCGTTCAACGTCAACAACCTGGAACAGATGCGCGCCATCATGGAGGCCGCCGACCACACCGACTCCCCGGTGATCGTGCAGGCCTCTGCGGGTGCGCGCAAATACGCCGGCGCGCCCTTTCTGCGCCACCTGATCCTGGCTGCGGTGGAAGAGTTTCCGCATATCCCGGTGGTCATGCACCAGGATCACGGCACCAGTCCCGATGTCTGCCAGCGCTCCATCCAACTCGGCTTCTCGTCGGTGATGATGGACGGCTCGCTCAAGGAAGACGGCAAGACGCCCGCCGACTATGCCTACAACGTCGACGTCACCCGTCGCGCGGTAGAAATGGCGCATGCCTGCGGGGTCTCGGTTGAAGGTGAGCTGGGCTGCCTGGGCTCGTTGGAAACCGGCCAGGCCGGTGAAGAAGACGGCATCGGTGCCGAGGGCACGCTGGATCACAGCCAACTGCTGACCGACCCGGAAGAGGCCGCACAGTTCGTTGCCGCCACCCATGTCGATGCCCTGGCCATTGCCATCGGCACCAGCCACGGCGCCTACAAGTTCACGCGGCCGCCGACGGGCGACATTCTTTCCATCCAGCGCATCAAGGAGATTCACGCGCGCATTCCCGACACGCACCTGGTGATGCACGGTTCCAGTTCGGTGCCGCAGGAATGGTTGGAGACCATCAACGCTCACGGTGGCGAGATTCCCGAGACCTACGGTGTCCCGGTCGAGGAAATCGTCGAGGGCATCAAGCACGGCGTGCGCAAGGTCAACATCGACACTGACCTGCGCTTGGCGTCCACCGGCGCGGTACGTCGTTTCCTGGCCGAGAACCCCAGCGAATTCGACCCGCGCAAGTTCCTCAAGGAAAGCGTCACCGCCATGCGCGATGTGTGCATCCAGCGCTTCGAAGCTTTCGGCACCGCCGGCCAGGCCAGCAAGATTGCCCCGCTCAACCTCGAACGCATGTTCGAGCGTTACGCGCGGGGCGAGTTGAAACCGCAGGTATCGTAAGAGCTCGTCGGTGTCGCGGTAGGCTTGAGAGCGCCACTGGCGCTCTCAAGTGATTCAGGGAAGGATCACTGCTCGAGTACGAACGGGGCGGTATACTGATCAACATTCTCCGGAGTGATGAGTGACGTGACCCTCAGATTTTTGGCCAGATGTAGCTATCTTTTTATGACGATTAGTAAGGATGATCATGAACAGGAAACGCAGGCAATACAGCTGCGATTTAATGGCTAAGATGTCGCTCGTGCTGCAAGATGCCTAACGCAACGGGAACTATATCATGATGGTCACAGCTCCTAAGCGCTCAAGAAACAGAAGTGCCGCAGGGCAACCCTGGCGGCACTAATTTATTTACTGTCAGCTCTTGCCCATCTTTGCTTCACTAGAACTGACCACCTTCTACCAACAACTTACTGAAATTCATCAAGATTATCCTGGGTTATGAGGTCTACACCAGTATCCATATAGTCGGGCGGCTTGATCCCCAAAGACTGTTGCCACAGAGCTTGAACGGTCCAGTAGCCTTGTGCTTCGGGTCGATTGGCAACGGACGAATCAGCAACGCCCTCCTCAATCAACTGCAGCATCTCAGGAAGCTTCTCCAGGCCAACCAACTTTACTTCGCCAACTTTTCCGGCTTCCTTGATCGCTTGAGCCACACCAATGGGGCCGGATGCTTCTGCAACTACCCAACCATCGAGCTGGGGATTCGCCTGCATGATGGTGGCAGCTTGTTGCTGGGCTTTGGCAATGCTGTCGTTATTGATGCCAGTCCCTACAATCTCAATATCGGAGTACTGCGCAAAAACTTCCTTATGACAACGAACTCGGATGGCATGATTTGGCGCTGTCGGAGTACCCATCATAATTGCAACTTTCCCCTTTTTATCGAGCAGCTTGACCAAACGTCGAGAGGCAATTTTGGCTTGTTCGCAGAAATCATTACCGACACTACTGACCGCCAAACCTTTCGGAGCAGGTGCGTCAAAAATGACAACATTGATCCCTTGATCAAGCGCCTCCTGCAGAATGGCTCGGTTAGCCTTGGCGTCCAGCGGATCTACAGCAATACCATCCGGCTGGGTCGCAATCGCCTGTTCAATAATCTGGTTCTGGATCAAAACCTGAGATTGCTGTGGTGCACTATATTCAATTTCAACATCAGCACCGCTTTGCGCTTCAATCATCCGTGCTGCTTGTCGAGCTCCCTTATCGACACTATCAAACCATGGCGCTATGGCCTTGGGCACAATCACAAAGCGGTAACTATCTTTGCCCTCCAGAGAAGTATTCTGCTCATCGGCATAGGCCTCCTTCATCAGCATCGGTATTACTGAAGCCGCGACCATAAACAGTATCAAAAATAAACAGTGAGCACGTGTTATCCCAAATCGAGATTGGTTCTTATCAAACATACATCCCCCTTGGTTTTGTCACTCTAACTTAGCCTCGTTGTTGAGACTTCCTTCAAAATAGGGTCGGTTTATCGGCCCAATAATGACTAATTATCAAGGCTAATCTCGTTTGAAGTAGCGCCGCGAAACTGAGTCCAGTGAGATAGCAATGACCACGATTCCGCCTGTAACCATCGCCTGCCAATAAGGCGAAACCCCAAGCAATACAATGATATTATTGATTACGCCAATGATTGCTGCACCAAAGATCGCCCCCAGTGGCGTACCAATACCACCAGTCGTGGGCACGCCGCCAATGACTGCGGCAGCAATTGGGCCCAGCACCCAAGAGTCGCCGATGGAAGGTTGTGCCGACCCTAGTCTCGCGACCATCAGCATACCGGCTAACGCCGCCAGAAATCCTGCGAAAGCGAACACACCGACACGCACCCTATCGGTACGAATACCCAACATCTTGGCTGCGGGAAGATTACTACCCACTGCATACATATAGCGCCCAAAAGGTGTTTTCAGGGTGATGAAGCAAGCCAATGCCAAGAACACCAACATGACCCAAAACGGCACCGGCATACCAAGCCAGGTGCCACTACCCATGAAGCCAATGTCAGACGGGATTCCTGTAATTGCGACCCCCTTGGTGATTACCAGATTGAGGCCACCGTACATACCCGCCATACCAATAGTTAGCACTAACGATGGCAAGTGCAATAGCGTGACAAGCAAGCCATTTATCGCCCCAAAAAGAGCGCCTACGGCCAGGCAGACCCCGAAAGATAACCATGGATTCACCCCCATATTAACCATCAGTATTCCGCCAATCACACCACAAAAACCACCGATAGCTCCCAAGGAAAGGTCCAGCTCTCCCAGCATCATAAGCATCGATTGGCCAATGGTAATAAGACCAATGAATGCCAGAGTTCTAGAGATAATAACTAGGTTATAACTATTGAGAAAATTCTCTGAAAGTAGCGAGGCTGCTACTAGAATTAGCACCAGAACACTGATCACTCCACTTAGGGGATTGCCGACCATAAATCCCATTAATTTACGCAGCATTACCATCTCCTTCGTGGCCGTGAATGGCACCAACCAGGTCGGCACCACTGGCGTCATCAATGTGAAAATTACCACTGATTCGCCCTTCATACATTGTGATAATTCGGTTGGCACATCGCTGGAGCTCATCCATCTCAGATGACACCAGGATGATCCCGACGCCACGTTCGGCTAGCTCCTTCATCAGCCTATAGATTTCCATCTTGGTGCGCAGATCAATCCCCTTGGTCGGTTCATCAAAAATAAGCACTTTAGGATTGCACGCCATGGCTCTACCAATGATTGCTTTCTGCTGGTTCCCTCCGGATAAAAACGCAATATTCTTGTTGAGCGTCGGCGTCTTGATGTCGTAATCGCGGACAATCTTACCGACGCGCTCGCGCTCTTTCTGAGAACGGATGACACCACGACCTGCAGTCTCCTCAAACAACGCCATTCCAATATTTCGGCGCACGCTCTGTCCAGGGAAAATACCGTGATATTTTCTTTCTTCAGATAGGTAAAACAACCCGCTTCGGACCGAGCTGCTGGTATCACCGAGGCGCCAATCCTGTCCTTCTACTCGCAACTTACCAGCACGAGCTGGAAGGAACCCGAACAACGTCTGCATGACTTCCGAACGACCGGACCCGACCAGCCCGGCAAAACCTAGAATTTCACCGCGCCGAAGTTGAAACGAAACGCTATCAAAACCTTTACCGCTCAACCCCTCCACCTCGAGAAGCACCTCTCTGGTGCCATCACTCTCAACTGGCTGCAGCTTAGCATCGGTCTTAATTTCCTGGCCTGACATCAGCTTGACCAATTGATTATTATCTAGCCGTGAAGCGGGCTGGGTATCAATTTTCTGTCCATTACGCAGCACGCTGATGGTGTCACTGATCGCGAACATCTCGTCGAATTTGTGCGAAATGAACACCACCCCGCAGCCCTCTTCCACCACGTCACGTACCACTCGGAATACCCGCTCGACTTCATTCTCCGTCAATGACGAGGTCGGCTCATCGAGTATCAGGATTTTCATCGATTCGTTGGTACAGGCTCGGGCGATCTGTAATAGTTGCTGGTCGGAAATAGATATCTTGCCCACCTTGTCGCCTGGCTGGGCAGCAATATTGAAACGCTCGATCCAGGCTTGTGCTTCACGCTCCAATTGGCGACGCCGGAAGACCATCCCGCCATGATGCGAGCGAGAAAACGGCATAAATAGGTTCTCGGCTACTGTCAGATTGGTAAAGAGATTAATTTCCTGAGGCACATAGGCAACGGTCTTGTACAGATGTGAATGTTCGGCTGCATCCTCTCCGTCGATCATCACCCTGCCTGACGTTGGGCGTTCAGTACCGGTCAGGATCTTGACCAGCGTTGACTTGCCCGCCCCATTTTCCCCAGCCAGCGTATGTACCTTGCCCATCTCAATTTCAAGCTCGATGTCATCTAGCGCTGTCACTCCAGGAAATATCTTGCCGACGTGGTCCACATGCAAATATGCCATCAAATCCCTCCTTACCGCTTCAGCCCAGGCGCCATCGTCTGGATGATGCCCGTCCCCTTCTCAGGCCTGGCATCACTTATCAACAGACGAGACAGGACAACTAACAGTAAGTCTTACTGCTTATTGTACGAGTCGACGTTATCCGGCGTGATCATTACATTGCCAGTATCGATATGCTCAGGCGTGACGGCACCGGTGGCGTGCTGCCACATGTTCATTACCGACCAATAACCCTGCATAACGGGGCGCGATGCCGAGGAAGAATCCGCCACACCTTCTTTGATCAACTCCAGCATCTGATTTAGATCATCAAG
Organism: Chromohalobacter sp. HP20-39; assembly: GCF_033052815.1. Taxonomy (NCBI): domain Bacteria; kingdom Pseudomonadati; phylum Pseudomonadota; class Gammaproteobacteria; order Oceanospirillales; family Halomonadaceae; genus Chromohalobacter; species Chromohalobacter sp. HP20-39. The sequence continues at coordinate 42,749 of NZ_JAWHTP010000002.1, forward strand.
GCCAACCAGTTTGACCTTGCCTACCTTGCCAGCTTCCTTGATTGCCTGACCGATACCGATCGGGCCAGCAGCGTCAGAGGCCACCCAGCCATCAAGTTCAGGATTTGCTTGCATGATCGCTGCCGCCTGCTGCTGCGCCGTGAGGATATCATCGTTGTCGACACCCGTTGCCACGACCTCAATACCCTCTGCGGCATCGAACACTTCCCGCGCACAACGCGCACGCTCAGCATGATTGGGAGCAGTGGGAACGCCCATCATGATCGCCACCTGCCCCTCGCCATCGAGCAACTCGACCAAGCGGTTAGCGGCCATATTAGCCTGCTCACAGAAGTCACTACCCACGGTCGTCAGGTTCATGCCATCCGGATTACTGGAATCGAACAATGTAATCGGAATCCCTTGGCCCATGGCATCCTGCAGCACACTGCGATTACCGTTGGGATCAAGCAGGTCAACGATCAAGCCATCAGGCCGCGTGGCAATAGCCCGTTCAATAATTTGGTTCTGCTCGGAGACACTAGCGCTTTGGGGGGCAGAATACTGAATTTCGACCTCGGCTCCGGTCTGGGCTTCGATCGCGGCCGCTGCCTGTTGAGCCCCATCGTTGACCTTATCGAACCAAGGGTGGACCACTTTCGGCACCACCACGAAGCGATAACTGTCGGCAGTTTGAGTTCCCGGGCCATCAGCAGCCTGAGCTGCGGTAGCGAGCGTTCCAGAAATTAGTACACTTAACGCTAGCACCATGCCGGCCTTGGTTATTTTCATGGCATCTCTCCTGACTTGCTTGATTGTGCTTGTGGTAACTGGATGCCTGAAACATCAGGCTTCTTAAATAGCGCTTATTATAATAAGCATCTGAGTAATCACAACATATGAAACTCGGATGATCATATGCATAGCGCATTCAGCCTTGAGTAAAGGTCACGAAAGGTAATGGCGCAATCTAGACTTTAGTGGATGACACCACAAACTATTGATATTAAAGGAATTAATATAACCGCCAGGAGAATTTTTGAAACGAAAGCAAGATTTATGCAATTTCATATGAACACCAGGATCACCATATGATCATCACTGACAGGCCAGCTCTAGCGCCTTAACACTGCTTCTTAAAAGCTAATTCCTGCGACACCACCCCCACCCAGCGATAACCTTGCCTGCCAAGGGCTCATGCAGCTCAGCAGGCTCAGCGCTCCAAAAATAAGACTCAGCGACCGTCGCGCTCATATGCTTTGATACGGTCAACTTTCGCTTGGGAGCTTCCACCAGAGAACTCACTAGTCAAGAAGGTCTCAGCAATCACCTTGGCCAGCTCGACTCCAATGACACGAGCCCCCATAGTGACGATCTGCGCATCGTTACTCTTGCGAGCGCGCTCCGCAGAATAGGTGTCATGCGCCTGCGCCGCGCGAATACCCGGCACCTTGTTAGCGGAAATAGCCACTCCGATCCCGGTACCGCAGATCAGCACACCGCGATCGACCCGCCCCTCAGAGACAGCCTGCGCAACATCAAGAGCCACATCGGGATAAAGCACCGGCTTGGCGTCATGAGTGCCGAAATCTTCAACCTCGTACCCCAATGACCGAATATGCGCGACAAGCGCTTGCTTCATTTCATAGGCCGCCTCATCACACCCGAGAGCAACTTTCCACTTCTCAGCCATACTCACCTCTCATTGCTGACTTCGATATTGGCGCTCCAGTACTACTGGAACCGTAGCAGCCGACACCGGTATCTTAAATTAGCTATGCTCATCTGAACAACAAAAAATCAAATGATCAAAAAAATTCAACAAACTGAATGACAACCCCCGAAATTTTGTACATATAGCACAGCCAAAAACCTGAAATGTACCGCTTTCCTCAGGCGACTTCCTAAAATTACCACCAAAGTTGCATATCTATGACCTCCTCCATCGCTATTATAGGGCCTAACCGCTAAAAAATCATATGAACATACCTAGATCAAATTTTCATATAAATTGCTATTGACAGTAAATTCAATCAATGGGCTGAGCTCTTGCCAAGAAGCTCTCAAACCAAGCCATCAACCGGGAGCGTCGGTCATGACACGTCTGTACAACGATCCTGTAAAATTTGTCGATGAAGCCATCGAAGGCTTTGTCGCTGCACATGCGCAACACGTCTGCCAGGTTCCCGGTGGTGTCATCCGCAACACACGTAGCGAAGAGGGCACTGTCGCAGTGGTCATTGGTGGTGGTTCTGGCCACTATCCGGCCTTTGCCGGCTTGGTCGGGCAGGGACTGGCCCACGGTGCGGTTATAGGGAATCTGTTTGCATCACCTTCTGCTCAACAGATCTATAATGTCTGTAAGGCAGCTAATAATGGTGGCGGTATACTGCTGAGTTTCGGCAACTATGCAGGAGATGTGCTGCACTTCGGTCAGGCCCGAGAACGCTTGATTCGTGAAGGAATTCCCTGTGAGATTGTGGCAGTCACCGATGATATATCCAGTGCCAGCCACGACGAGTTACAGAAGCGGCGCGGCATCGCCGGTGACTTGACAGTATTCAAGACCGCCGCCGCCGCCGCCGAGGCAGGCTACTCGCTGGAAGATGTTGCCAGGGTCTCTAATGCTGCCAACTTGCGCACGCGCTCAATGGGCGTAGCTTTCGACGGCTGCACCCTTCCGGGAGCTGAAGACGCACTATTCCATGTCCCCGATGGCAAGATGGCCGTCGGCTTGGGCATTCATGGCGAGCCGGGTATCAGCGAACAGGAAATACCCAGCGCAGACGAACTAGCAGAGTTGCTGGTCTCTCACCTGCTCAAGGACGTCCCTGACGGCATCACCAGTACTGACGGCTCAAGAGCATCTGTTTTGCTGAACGGTCTCGGCGCAATCAAGTATGAAGAACTATTCGTAGTCTACCGTCGCGTAAATCAGCTGCTTGAAGAAGCGGGCATCGAGATCATCGAACCAGAAGTCGGCGAGCTGGTTACCAGCCTGGACATGGCTGGCACATCGCTGACCCTGTTCTGGCTCGACGACGAGCTTGAACACTTTTGGCGGGCACCTGTAGATAGCCCAGCCTACCGCAAGGGCAGCTTAAAACCAGCTACCCCGATCGATACATCTAAGCTCGATATCCCCGACGATGACACCATCCCCCCAGCCAGCGAGGCTTCTACCGAAGCTGCCCACTGCATCAACGAGGCCCTGAGTGCCATTCGCCAACTCATCGATGACAATGTCGATGAGCTCGGACGCCTGGACGCCATTGCCGGTGACGGCGATCACGGTATCGGCATGCAACGCGGCGCTGTGGCAGCATCAGAAGCCGCCAACAAGGCACTAAGCGGCAATTCCGGCGCCGGCACCTTGCTACATCTTGCCGCAGAGGCCTGGGCTGACCGCGCAGGCGGTACGTCCGGAGCAATCTGGGGCGTCATGCTCAACGCCTTGAGCTTTACTATTGGCGATCGAGACAAGCCGACGGCGAACCATTACGCTCGCGCACTTATTAAAGCCAAGGAAGATGTCATGAACTTTGGTAAGGCTAAGGCTGGCGACAAGACACTGGTCGATGTACTGATCCCTTTCAGTCACACGCTTGAGCAGCAGGTCAGCGGCGGTGATGATTTAGCAAACGCCTGGGGCAAAGCCTCTGCGGCAGCCGCCGAAGCAGCCGAGGCAACAGCTGACATGATTCCTCAGATTGGGCGCGCCCGCCCGCTTGCCGAGAAGAGTCTCGGAACTCCTGATCCGGGCGCCAAGTCTCTCGCCATGATCGTGGGTACCGTTCACGAGATAATCCAGCGCCACCAACGTTAATCACTATATAGAGGCATTCATGCAACGCTCTACTATTACGCTGGGCATCAGTTTCAAGATGTACTTTGGCTATGCCCAGACGCTGACATGGTGCCGCGAGGTTGCCGCCTCATTGAAAAAACATCCGGCCGTGCTTGATGGCAGAGTGTCGTTGTTTGTACTCCCTAGCTTTCCCGCAATAGCGCCAGTACTTGATATTTTTACCGACAGCCCAGTCGGTGTTGGCGGCCAAAACCTGTATCAATCAGCCTACGGTGCCTATACAGGCGAAGTGAGTGGCGCCATGCTGGCCGAGATGGGATGCCGCTATGTCGAGGTCGGACATGCCGAGCGCATGCGTCTCTTCGGAGAAGATGCCGAAACCATGGCCACCAAGGTACATGTGGCGCTAGCACACCAACTGATACCGGTACTCTGCATCGGTGAAGTTGAACGTGGCGCGCCCGAAGCGGCAATCGCGACTTGTCGAACACAGATCGACAATTCACTATCGTTAGCCACGTCGAAACAACGTCAACAGCCAATCATCATCGCTTATGAGCCTCACTGGGCAATCGGCGCGTCGGAACCGGCATCGCTCGAGCACATTACTGCGGTATGTCAGGGGCTACGCGAGCATATGAACTCACACCCCTCAGCCAGCATCATCTATGGTGGCAGCGCCGGCCCCGACTTGTTGACCAAGCTGGCAGGGCAGGCTGACGGGTTATTCTTAGGGCGCTTTGCACACGACCCGGCCGCGTATAATACTATCGTCAACGAGGCCTCGGTACTTGCCGCATCACGCTGAATGCCGGCCACAATATAATGGAGGATTAACGCACCGGGTGATCGTCAGCCCGAGTCGCCTCATCTAGGCGCAGTATGGTGTGCGCATTGGTGGCGCTGGTCGCCAACGTATCGATGACGCCAGTTCTCAACGCCCCCAGGATCCCCGCCGCCTTGGTGTTTTCACTGGCGATCGCCACCACATCGGGAATCCGCGCCAGATCCATGATAGTCAAGCCAATGACCCGCCCTTGCATGGGCGTTTCCGACGGCCGGCCAAAGATGTCGATGAAGTCATAGCCCATCATGTCTCCCACGGTTCCTGAGAGCCGCGCCTCGGCGATCTCCTGGGGCGTGAACCAGCCCATCCGCACCATGTTGCTATCCTCGCTGAGATCGCCGACACCTATCATCGCGATATCCGCACGCCGCGCCCTGTCCAAGGTCTGGCGCACGGTGGGATTTTCATACATCGAATCGCGCAGCGCCGGATTCTGCACCAGCGCCGGAGCATAAAGCGTCTCGCTATCGCCGCCATACTTCATCGCCAGGCGGCGACAGATATGGTCGGGGTTCATGTACTCGCCGGCACGCAACGAACCACCAATGGCACACACGAACGAGCATTTGCGCTCGCCTTGCTCGAAGACGTTATCGGCCACCGAGCCCACGTTACGCCCCATGCCCACCGCCACGATCGAACCATCGTGCAATTCGCGCGACAAATGATCGGCCACCAGGCTGGCAACACCGGAACGCTGAACGTCGGGGTCGGTGTGGTCGAGCGCAATCAAGGCGCGCTTGATACCGAAGCGGCGTATCAGCGCCTGCTCGATCTCGGCACTCACCGCTGGATGCTGGCGCACCCGTACATTAACGATACCTTCAGCCTGCGCTCGCTTGAGCCAGCGCCCCGCCTTGACTCGCGAGATGCCCAGGCGATTGGCAATAACCTCCTGCGTTTCTCCCTCCACGTAATAGAGAGTGGCAATCTCGGTCATCAACGCGATATCAGCGTTCTCAACGCGCTCGTTCATAGCGATGGCCTCATACGATCCTTGACTGACAATCGGCACAAGATATCACAGCGACTCGCAGAATCCTCAGTGCTTACAAATGGTTGAGCGCTGATTGGCTAAGCTCGGCATAAATCCCCCACCCTTGTCACCATCATCCCATTCTCCACGCTGATCAAAATATCAACTAAAGACCATTTGAAAAAGCAAAAGCTATCCCAAGGAAGCTCATAACCCAAACGAAGAAGCCTATAAAAACTCAAAAAACCAACGCACCTAGCTTAAAAAGCAATATAACCACATGAACAACATGACTTATTTAAAAATTATCGACTAAAGCACCACGATCATATCCAGAATAGGCCTTGACACACCCTCGCATCAAGGATAAACATTTGATCAACAAAAGAACATTTGAAAATGTTGCTCATCAGACTCTGTTCGGGCAACCAACCAGGTTGATCCAGTGGAGACACGCATGATTTCACAGCTCGACTCACTCAAGGCATTGTCGCAAGTGGTCGCCGACACCGGGGACCCAGCCGCCATCGAACGTTATCGGCCCGTCGATGCCACCACCAACCCTTCCTTGATCCTCAAGGCATTCGAACTGCCCGAGTATCAACCACTGATCGAGCGGGTTCTAGCCGAGGAGCGCACCGAGAAACCGCACGATGCCCACCATTTGGAGCGCATCGTCGATCGACTCTCGGTCGGCATCGGCAGCGAGGTCGCCCAACTCATTCCGGGGCGCGTCTCCACCGAGGTCGCCGCCAAGCTCTCGTTCGATACCCAGGCCAGTATCCGCAAAGCCCATGAATTGGTGGCGCGTTACGAAGCGCTGGGTATCGGTCGCGAACGTATCTTGATCAAGCTCGCCTCGACCTGGGAGGGGATCCGTGCCGCCGAGGTGCTCGAGCGTGAGGGCATCCAGTGCAACCTGACGCTCTTGTTCAGCGACGCTCAAGCCCAGGCTTGCTTCGATGCCGGCGTGTTCCTGATTTCACCCTTCGTAGGGCGTGTCACCGACTGGTATCAGAAAGAAACCGAGCAGACATTCGGGCCCGACGATGATCCCGGTGTGCGGTTCGTGCGGCAGGTCTGCGAGCGCGCCGATAAAGGCGGCTACGACACCGTCGTCATGGGGGCCAGCTTTCGTACGCCGGAGCAAGTCCTCGCCCTCGCCGGCTGTCACCGACTGACGATCTCCCCTGCCTTGCTGGAAACGCTCGAGACGCGCGAAGGTAATGTCGACGCCAAGGTAAGTTTCACGCACCCCGAGGCACAGCCCACCACGCCCCTCGGAGAAAGCGCCTTTCGCTGGCAGCATAATCAAGACCCCATGGCCATCGACAAGCTGGCCGAAGGCATCCGGCGCTTCGCCGACGATCAGGCCCGCCTCGAGGACTTGATCGCCGACCGGCTCGCCGACTGATTCACCGCTCATGGAGGAGACACCGATGCCCTCTCGCTTCACACTGGCCAATGCCATTCGCGCCCTTTCGATGGATGCCGTGCAGGCGGCCAATTCCGGCCACCCCGGCGCACCAATGGGTATGGCCGATATCGCCGAAGTGCTATGGAATGACCACCTCAAGCACAACCCCGGCAACCCGACCTGGCCCGACCGCGACCGTTTCGTGCTCTCCAACGGGCATGGCTCGATGCTCTTGTACTCGCTGTTGCACCTCAGCGGTTACGACCTGGCCATCGACGACATCAAGCAATTCCGACAGCTCCATTCGCGCACGCCCGGTCATCCCGAGCTCGGCTATACGCCCGGGGTCGAGACGACCACCGGCCCCCTGGGTCAAGGGCTCGCCAACGCCGTGGGCCTGGCGCTGGCCGAGCGCACCCTGGCCGCGCAATACAATCGCCCGGGACACGACATCGTCGACCATCGCACCTGGTGCTTCGTCGGCGATGGCTGCCTGATGGAGGGCATCAGCCACGAAGCCTGCTCGCTAGCAGGTACCCAGGGCCTCGGCAAGCTGACCGTCATCTACGACGATAACGGCATCTCCATCGACGGCGAGGTCGCGGGGTGGTTCACCGATGACACCGCCAAGCGCTTCGAGGCCTACGGCTGGCAGGTCATCGCCGACGTCGACGGCCATGACCCCGCTGCCATCGAAGACGCCATCAGTGCCGCCAAACAACACGACCAGCGCCCGACCTTGATCATCTGCAAGACGGTCATCGGCTTCGGCGCGCCCAATAAACAGGGCACCGGCGCCTGTCATGGCGCCGCCCTGGGCGAGGATGAAGTTGCCGCCGCACGCCAGCGCCTCGATTGGCCGCATCCGCCGTTTCACGTGCCCGCCGACGTCTACGCGGGGTGGAACGCCGACACGGCCGGCCAGCAAGCCGAGGCCGAGTGGCGCCAACGTTTCGCGCGCTACGCCGAGGCCTATCCCGAGCTCGCCGAGGAGCTGGAGCGCCGCTGGCGTGGCGAGCTACCCGGCGATCTGGGCGGCAGCGCCCTGATCGAAGAGGCCCAGCAAGCCTGCGACACACTCGCCTCGCGCAAGGCCTCGCTGGGCGTGCTCAATCGCCTGGGACCCAAGCTGCCTGAACTGCTCGGCGGCAGCGCCGATCTCGCGCCGTCGAATCTGACGTTCTGGGAGGGAGCACGCGTACTCTCCGCGCAGTCCCCCGAGGGCAACTACCTGCATTACGGTGTCCGTGAGTTCGCTATGGGTGCCATCATGAACGGCATCAGCATGCACGGCGGCTTCATTCCCTATGGGGCGACATTCCTCACCTTCATGGAGTACATGCACAACGCCGTGCGCATGGCCGCCATCGCGCGGCGCCAGGTGATCTTCGTCTACACCCACGACTCCATCGGCCTGGGCGAAGACGGCCCTACTCATCAGCCCATCGAACAGCTCAATGCGCTACGCATCACGCCCAACTTGGCGACGTGGCGCCCCTGCGACGCCACCGAAACCAGCGTGGCCTGGCTGGCGGCACTCAAGCGCCAGGACGGCCCCACGGCTCTGGTCTTCTCGCGCCAAGGGTTACCCGGGCAAGCACGCGATGTCGCACAGCTCGCCGCTATCGAACGCGGCGGTTACGTACTCTACGACAGCGACGCCCCACCCGAGCTGATTCTCATCGCCACCGGTTCGGAAGTAGGCCTTGCCATGGAGGCCGCCACCCAGCTCAACGACCAGGGGCGGCAGGTTCGCGTCGTCTCGATGCCCTGCGCCAGCGCCTTCGATGCACAAGACGCCGATTACCAGGAGGCGGTGCTGCCGCCTGGGGTGACACGTCGCCTCGCCATCGAAGCCTCGCATCCCGACTATTGGCGCAAATACGTCGGCCCTCGCGGCAGCGTGATCGGCATGACCGGCTACGGGGAATCGGGCAAGGCCGAGGACTTGTTCCGCCACTTCGGATTCACCGTCGAGAACGTGGTCGACAAGGCCCGCGCCTTGCTCGATTGAGGTGTCTGGCCCGAGCCGCTGGATTATCTATGATCGCCAGGGCTGGGCTAAGTGTGACGCCAGCCTCACGCCAAGGCTTGGCACACATCCACCCACTCGGCCTCGGTGAGCGACGCCAGCCGCTCGGAAGACAAGCGGACGGCGATCTTATGAGTACCGGCGGCGGGCAAGACGTCGTCGAAGTGACGTAACGAGACGTCGCAATAGACCGGTAGTGCCGTCGCCAACCCGAACGGACAAACACCGCCCCCGGGGTGGCCAGTCACTGCCAATACGCGCTCGGCGTCTAGCATCTTGGCTTTACCGCCGAAGGCTTCACGCAGCTTGCGGTTATCGAGACGCCGATCGCCCCCCGCCACGACCAAGATGTCACGTTCACCGATACGCAGCGCGAGTGTCTTGGCGATCTGTCCCGGCGCAACGCCGTGAGCATGTGCCGCCTGCTCCACCGTGGCTGTACTAGTCTCGAGCTCGAGAATGTCTAGGTCGGGGGCTTTATCCGCGAGAAAGGCATGGGCGGACGCTAAGCTCATGGCGTTTTCCTTGTAGGTGGGCAAAGTGGCACATTAAGCCATTCCAAGCGTATTCAGCACTACTACCGCTCTACAGTGAGTCCTACCCCTTGTCCACCACCGATACATAGCGTAGCCAGTCCTTTGTGGACGTCGCGGCGCTGCATTTCGTGGAGCAGCGTTACCAGAATGCGCGCGCCGGAGGCACCAATGGGATGGCCCAGCGCGATCGCACCGCCATTGACGTTGACCTTGTCCTTATTCCATCCCAGATCCTTGGCCACGGCCAGCGTCTGGGCGGCAAAAGCTTCGTTGGCTTCGACCAGGTCCAGCTCGTCGATGGTCCAGCCGGCCCGCTCCAGGCAGCGGCGAGTCGCTGGCACCGGGCCGATGCCCATGGTGGCCGGATCAACGGCGGCATTGGCATAGGCACGAATGGTGGCAAGAACCGGTAGCCCAAGCTTGGCGGCCCGCTCGGCGCTCATGATCAATAGCGCGGCGGCACCGTCGTTGAGCGAAGAGGCGTTGCCCGCGGTGACACTGCCGCTCTTGGAAAACGCCGATCTGAGTTTGCCCAAGGACTCGGCGGTAACACCGTCTTGGGGTTGCTCATCGCGTTCGACCAGGATGGGATCACCTCGCCGTTGAGGGACACTGACCGGCGTGATCTCGGCGTCGAAATAGCCAGCGTCTCGCGCCGCTGCGGCGCGTCGTTGCGATTCTGCGGCGTAGGCATCTTGTTCTTCCCGGGAGATGCCCCATTGTTCGGCGACGTTTTCCGCTGTAATACCCATATGGTAGTCGTTGAAAGCGTCCCACAGGCCGTCGCTGATCATGCTGTCGAGGAGCTCGGCGTGCCCCATCCGCAGCCCGGTACGGGCTTTGGGCAGGACGTAGGGCGCCAGGCTCATGCTCTCCATACCGCCGGCAACGATGGTATCAGCATCGCCGCAGCGGATCGCCTGAATCGCTAGGTGCACCGCCTTGAGCCCAGAGCCGCAGACTTTATCGACGGTCATCGCCGGCACACTGTCAGGCAGGCCCGCTGCAATTGAGGCCTGACGTGCCGTGTTTTGACCCAGTCCGGCACGCAGCACGTGGCCCATGATCACTTCGTCGACGCCAGCCGGATCGATGTCCTCGAGAATACGTTGGACTGCCGTGGCGCCCAAAGTCACAGCAGGCACACTCGACAGCCCGCCCTGGAACGTACCGATCGGCGTGCGCGTGGCGGCGACGATGACCACATCGCGCATCGATGTTGTAGTTCCATCAGACATGGGCTGTCTCCCGCTGATCGAGTAGTTCACAACCTGTGGCTTCACGTATCTCCTCGAGGGTGACATCAGGCGCCAACTCGACCAGAGCCAACCCTTGGTCGGTGACATCCATCACCCCAAGGTCAGTAATGATGCGATTGACCACACCGACGCCGGTCAGCGGCAACGAACACTCATCGAGGATCTTGTGCTCGCCCTTGGCGGTATGACTCATCAAGATGACCACCCGCTGCACGCCAGCAACCAGATCCATGGCGCCGCCCATGCCCTTGACCATCTTTCCAGGGATCATCCAGTTGGCCAGATCGCCTTTGCAGGAGACCTGCATGGCACCCAGTATCGCCAGGTTGACGTGACCGCCACGGATCATGGCGAATGACTCGGCGTTATCGAAGTAGCTCGAGCCGGGCAGGGCGGTGACGGTTTGCTTGCCAGCATTGATCAGATCGGGATCAACGGTCTCTTCGGTCGGGAAAGGACCAATGCCAAGCAGGCCGTTCTCCGACTGCAGCCAGACATCCAAGCCTTCGGGAATATAGTTCGCCACCAGCGTCGGCTGGCCGATGCCGAGATTGACGTAGAAGCCGTCTCGCAATTCGCCGGCGGCGCGCTCCGCCATCTGTTCCTTTGTCCAGGTCATCTCAATTCACCTCCCTGAGCGTGCGTTTCTCAATGCGTTTTCCCGGCGCCGGGTTGTATACGATGCGATGCACGAAGATGCCTGGCAGATGGATGTCTTCGGGATCGATGTCGCCAGTATCGACGATCTCCTCGACCTCTACTACGCAGACCTTGCCAGCCATTGCCGCCAGCGGATTGAAGTTGCGGGCGGTCTTGTTGAAGCGCAGATTGCCGGCCTTGTCGGCGACCTGGGCCTTGACCAAGGCGATATCGACCGGCAGCCCTCGCTCCATAACGTAATGGTCTCCATCGAACTCGCGTATCTCCTTGCCTTCGGCGATTTTAGTGCCGTAGCCAGTTTTAGTGTAAAAGGCGGCGATACCGGCCCCCCCGGCGCGAAGGCGTTCGGCCAGCGTGCCCTGGGGACAAAACTCGAGCTCCAACTCTCCGGAGAGATACTGACGCTCGAATTCTTTGTTCTCGCCCACGTAGGACGAGAGCATTTTCCTGATCTGGCGAGACTCAAGCAGGATTCCGAGGCCAAAACCATCAACGCCAGCGTTGTTGCTAGCGACGGTCAAATCTTTCTTGCCCGTATCGCGTAGGGCCACGATCAGTGATTCGGGGATGCCGCAAAGGCCGAAGCCACCGACGGCCAGGGTCATACCATCTTCGATCAGATCATCGAGCGCAGCCGATGCTGAGGCGTATTGTTTGTTCATTTCAGTACTCTCATTTCGTAGTAAAACTCAGGAGCATGGGCTTAGATACTGGCTGATTCGCCCTGAATCATCTTGACGCTCGATGTCCTGGTACAGCACTAGATTTTGTCGAAAGCCTTTCGGTGGAGGTATTTGGGAAAGTAATGACATATTTTCACCTAATTAGACGGATTGTTTACTGCCAGGAAAATGTAGCTGCTGGAGAAGCATTTCGAGAGAGGTGGAAGCCTCCATAATGTCTTCGGTTACTGCAGCCCGAGCAGCCGACTCGTCGTGCTCATACAGAGCCTCTAGAATACGGGAATGAGCTAGCATTGAACGTTCAAGATGCTGATGATCAGGAGCGACCAGAGCGAAGTATGGCCCCATGTGGAGCCAGAAATTCTCAACTGCGGCCATAATCAGTTCCGCATCGGCGGCTTGATAAATTCGACGATGGAAGGAAAAATTCGCTCGTAGATAACGCTGAGTATTACCTACATTGGCTGCGTCTTGAAGATCGTCATATTCCTGTCGGATCTCAGCCATATCTTCATCATTCATTCGTCGGGCGGCCCGCTCAAGTAATAGTCCTTCCAGTGTAACGCGGGCATCGCGAATTTCTCGCAGATTAGCCGTGTTCATTGACCGGATACGGATGCGCGAAGTCTTGGTTTCTTCGAAGGCATTTTCAGCGCTCAGCCTATGCAGAGCTTCGCGTACTGGCATTTGACTAGCGCCAAGTGCATCCGACAGCCCTCGAATAGTCAGCTTCTGGCCAGGATTGAACTGGCCACTCATTAATGCCTCCCGTAGTTGTCGATAGACTTGCTCTCTTTGTGTGACTCGCGACACCTGTCTGATATGTGGCAACTGCAATTCGTCGCTATTCACGATGGCCTCTCCTTTTTATGTATCAAAAATATGTGATCACAAAAAAAATTTCTATGGATGTAGGTGTCAACTTTAGTCGCACGCGTGATTCGTTATGTGTTGAATCCAGGAATGAAGTAACGGGGACTGACCCCATGGCGTCACACCCTACTTCCAAGCACTACCAGGCAGAAGCGGCAATAGCGAACAAGCGGAGAGATCAATTGATAGCATTTAGACTACGTAACCCAACTGTTAGACAAAAGTATATTTACTTTATTTTCAATAAGTTAACTATTTTATTTCGGCTATAAAAAATATCACTATTGCATACGTATGCATCATCACCTAAACATAGTAGAGCGTAAGTACAGAATATCAAAAGTAAGCAATCTGTCCTTCGTATAAGCATTATCCACAAACTCATAAGTACAATGCAGCCAACGATTTTTTGGCAAAAATCTCAGGAGCTCATAATGGCACACTTTCGAACCAAGAAATTAGCTCTCACCGCCCTCGCGACATTGATCCCTCTCGCCTTGTCCACAGGGGCCTCCGCCCAGGCCGAGCGTGTCATAGATGTCAGCCTTCCTCTTGGGCCAGAGTCACAGCAAGGAATTGGCGTTCTGAAGTTTGGCGAAGAACTGAAGCGCCTTTCTGATGGTCGCTTGACCATAGAGCCCCACTACGACAACGCACTCGGCGCTGAACGTGAAGTCATCGAAGGCATGGGCTTCGGCACCATCGATGCCGGCATAACGTCCACCGGGCCCATGGGGGGATTCGTCGATGAATTCCTGCTGTTCGACCTGCCGTACATCTTCGAAAACCATGAGCATGCCTACGCTTTCCTCGATAGCAAGTACGGTGATCAGCTAGCTCAGCTTGCAGAGGAACAGATGAACGTAAAGTTCCTAGCGTGGATGGAGAACGGCTTCCGTCACGAGACTAACTCGGTACGACCCATCGAACATCCCAGCGACCTCCAGGGCATCGATCACCGCACTCAGCAGAGTCCTGTTCAGATCGACACTTGGGAAGCGCTTGGGGCCAATGCTACCCCTATGGCCTGGACCGAGGTCTACACAGCCCTTCAGCAAGGCGTGATGGAGAGCCAGGAGAATCCTTTGGCAACCATCTATGACGTGAATTTCTATGAAGTTCAGGACTACCTGAACATGACCAAGCACGTCTATTCGCCGGCCCCGCTGATGATGAGTCTAGATCTCTTCAACTCCTTCAGCGAGCAAGATCAGGCCATCATCATGAAGGCCGCCCAGATCGCGCTTCCCGTCCAACGCAAAGCCAGTCAAGAACTTGAAAAGCGTTATCTAAAGAAGCTCGAAAAGCTAGGCATGACCGTGACACACCCAGATCTTGCCCCTTTCCGTGAAGCGGTTCGACCTGTCATCGACGAGTGGGCTCCTACTATCGGAGAGGACTTGGTCGAAGCTGCTATTAACTTCGATTACTGAGCCTTACGACGCCCGCATGCGGCATATCGCATGCGGACGTCACCCTGACGTATGAGGCAATCATGAGAGCATACCTATTACTGGCAAATAGAGTCATTGACCAGTTCAATCGGCTAATCGGATGGGGATTAGTCATCCTTCTACTGGTGATGACCGTGCTCATTTGTTGGCAGGTGTTCGCCAGGTTCGTGATCGGAGATCCCCTGTATTTTTCCGAGGAGATCGCGCGCTTTTCGATGCTGTGGTTGACCTTCCTCGGGGCAGGATATGCCTTCCGCAAGAGCCGGCTCATCTCGGTGGATATTGTGCTCGAGTACGCCGGCCCCTGGCTTTCCAGGTTCATGCGCGTGCTGGTGGTGCTGGTGTCGCTAGTATTCGCTTTCATTCTGATCAAGTACGGCCTCGACATTGTCGATCGAGTCTCGTTCCAGACGGCCCCCAGCACTCGAGTGTCGATGATGTGGCCCTATCTGTCGGTGCCGGTCGGCGGCATCGTGATCATGATCAATGCCGTAGGGCTGTTGATCGATGAATGCATCGGCGCAGAGGAATAAGCCATGACACTACTTCTGTTCGTGCTGCTGATGGTGTTCTTCATCATCGGCTTACCCATCGCCTTCTCGTTGGGGCTAGCCTCTGCGGTGACAGTCTGGTATGGCGACTTGATGCCGATGCTGATCATCCCGCAGCAGCTCATCGCCTCGGTGAACTCCTTCCCGCTGATGGCGATTCCCTTCTTTATCCTGGCCGGTTACCTGATGCAAGGCGGTGGGATTTCCAAACGTCTGGTCGACTTCTCCAATACCCTGGTGGGTAGCATGACCGGCGGACTGGCGATGGTGGCCATCGTCACCTCGCTGTTCTTTGCCGCGATTTCGGGCTCGGGAGCGGCTACCACCGCAGCGATCGGCTCGATCCTGATTCCGGCCATGATTTCGAAAGGTTACTCAGCCACCTATGCGTCGGCCAACCAAGCGGCGTCGGGGGCACTGGGCGTGATTATCCCGCCGAGTATCCCGCTGATCCTGTACTCCATCGCTGCGGATGTCTCGGTCAGCGACATGTTCATGGCCGGTGTATTACCAGGGCTGATGCTCACGCTAAGCCTGCTGATCTATGCCTACGTCTACGCCAAGTTCAACCATTACGGTGGCGAGGCGAAAACCTCCTGGAAGGAGGTCTACCAGGCGGGGAAGAAGGCCATCCTGGCGATCCTGATGCCGGTCATCATTCTTGGGGGGATCTACGGTGGCATCTTCACGCCGACCGAGGCCGCCGTGGTCGCTGTTGCCTACTCTCTAGTAGTCGGCTGCCTGGTTTATCGAGAGATAAAGCTCAGCCAGATCCTGTCGATCTTTCAGGAGTCTGCGGTGACCACGGCAGTCATTTTGGTCATCATCGGTGCTGCAGGCATCTATGGAAGGATCCTGCAGCACCTGCGGGTGCCGGACATGGTCTCCAATTTCGTAATTGACACCATCGAGAGCCCCTTCGTCTTCATCGTGCTGCTTAACCTGCTGCTGTTGCTGGCGGGCATGTTCATCGAGGCCGCCGCAGCCATCCTGATTTTCGTGCCGATCCTGCTGCCGATCGCGATCAGCTTCGGTTTCGACCCGGTTCATCTGGGCATCATCATGGTGGTCAATCTGGCCATGGGCATGTTCACGCCGCCAGTGGGCCTCAACCTGTTCGTTGCCTCGCAGATATCGAAGGTCGGTATCTCCAGGCTCTCCTTTTCTGTCTTGCCCTTCGTAGCGATCGTGCTGATCAACCTGCTGCTGATCAGTGTCTTGCCGTTCCTTTCTACTTGGCTGCCTTCGCTGCGCTAACTCCAGCGGGCGATAACGATGAATTACAAGAGGACCATGAATGAAAACAACTGAACTGCTCATTCCCAAGCAAGGCCTCAAGGTGCTTGTGACCGCCGGCGCGAGCGGCATTGGATTGGCCATTGCCCAGGCGTTTCTGGACGCCGGTGCCAGGGTGCACGTCTGCGACATCGACGATAAAAGCCTGGGCGAGCTCCCGGCAGGGATCACCTCGACCCGCGCCGATGTCAGCGATGAGACCGATGTCGAGGCCCTGTTTCGGGCGCTCTGCGAGCACATGGACGGGCTCGATGTAGTGGTCAATAACGCCGGCATCGCGGGGCCGACCGCCGGTATGGACGAGATCAGCACCGACGAATGGATGCGCACCATCGACATCAACCTCAACGGCCAGTATTTGGTCGCCAAGCGAGCAATTCCCTTGCTCAAGGCGTCCTCGGGGCTGCTCGTCAATATGGCCTCGGTGGCCGGGCGGCTGGGGTTCGCCTACCGCACCCCCTACGCCGCCAGCAAATGGGCGGTGGTGGGGCTGACCAAGAGCCTGGCCAGCGAGTTGGGTCCCGATGGCGTGCGGGTCAACGCCATCCTGCCGGGCATCGTAAGTGGTCCGCGCATCCAGCGCGTGATCGAGGATCGCGCCAGGCAGCGGGGCACCAGCTATGCGGAGATGGAAAAGGAAAACCTCGCCAAGGTGTCGATGAGGAAGATGGTCGAGGCCACCGACATCGCCGCCATGGCGCTGTTCCTCTCGGCATCCGGCGGCGCCAATATCTCCGGCCAGGCTCTGAGCGTCTGCGCCAACGTCGAATCCCTGTGACCGGCAAAGGAGTCACCTCATGACAGCTCAGATAGGCATCATCGGCGCCGGCCTGATCGGCCGCGCCTGGGCCATCGTCTTCGCCCGGGCAGGCATGCCCGTGTCCCTCTACGATGTGGATGCCGGTGCCTTGGACATGGCCCGGGGCACCATACGCCAGTCCCTCGACGACCTTCAGCAGGCAGGCTTGATCGAGGATGTGGAAGCCACCCTGTCGCTCATCCAGACGGAAAGCGATCTGGCGCGAGCCATGGCAAGCGCAGAGTACATCCAGGAGTGCGGCCCCGAGAACGTCGAGGCCAAGCGGCGCATCTACACCGACCTGGAGGCGGTGGCGACCGAGGACACCGTGCTGGCCAGCTCCACCTCGGGCATCGCCGCCTCGCAGTTCACCGACCACCTGCGCCACCCCGAACGCTGTCTGGTCGCGCATCCGGTGAATCCGCCCTACCTGATCCCACTGGTCGAGGTCGCCCCCGCCCCGGCCACCTCGGACGCGACCGTGAACCGTACCATGCGCCTCATGAAGCAAGCTTGGCAAACGCCGATTCTGGTCCGCAAAGAAGTCCAAGGCTTCATCCTTAACCGCCTGCAGGGCGCCCTGCTCAACGAGGCGCTGCGTCTATTCCGCGGCGGCTACGTCTCCGCCGAGGACCTCGACAAGACCGTCAAGCATGGATTAGGCCTGCGCTGGTCCTTCATGGGGCCCTTCGAGACCATCGATCTCAATGCGCCATCCGGCGTGGTCGACTATGCCAATCGCTACGGCCCCCTGTACCGCGACGTCGATCGGCAGCGCGGTGACGACGCTCCCTGGGATCCCGCGACGCTGGCCGCCCTAGACAAGGAGCGCCGGGAACGACTTCCAACCAGCGGCCTCGCCGACCGGCAAGCCTGGCGCGACCGTCGCCTCATGGCGCTGATGGCCCATCAGCGCAGCTTCTCTTCTTCCTGACCCCGACACCCACCCGGAGAGACATTCCCATGGCTACCCAACGCAAAGTCATAATCACCTGCGCCGTGACCGGCGCCATCCACACGCCCTCCATGTCACCGTACCTGCCGGTCACTCCGGAGGAGATCGCCGAGGCCGGGATCGCCGCCGCCGAGGCGGGCGCCTCCATCCTTCACCTCCACGCCCGCGACCCTGACAACGGCAAGCCCACCCAGGACCCCGCCGTCTTCGAGCGTTTCCTACCGCGCATCAAGGCCTCCACCAATGCGGTCGTCAACCTAACCACCGGCGGCAGCCCGCACATGACCGTGGAGGAGCGTATGCGCCCGGCCATAGAGTTCAAACCGGAGCTCGCCTCAATGAATATGGGATCGATTAACTTTGGCTTGTTTCCCATGCTCAATCGCTACGAGAGTTTCCAGCACAAGTGGGAGCGTGAACACCTCGAAAACAGTCGCGACCTGGTGTTCAAGAACACCTTCGCCGACATCGAGAAAGCCATGACCATAGGCACGGAGAACGGTACACGCTTCGAGTGCGAATGCTATGACATCGGGCATCTCTACAACCTGCGCAACCTCATGGATCGCGGCATCATTGGTGGGCGTGTCTTCGTGCAGAGCGTCTTCGGCATTCTCGGTGGCATCGGTCCCCACCCGGAGGACGTAATGCATATGCGCCGCACCGCCAACAGGTTATTCGGCGATGACTACGAATGGTCCGTGCTTGGCGCCGGCAGCGGCCAGATGCGCATTGCCGCTCAGGCTGCTGCCATAGGAGGCCATGTACGGGTTGGCCTCGAGGATTCACTGTGGCTCGAGCCAGGCAAGCTCGCCGAAAGTAACGCCAGCCAGGTCGCCAAAGTGCGTAAGATTCTCGAGGGCCTCTCATTCGAGGTGGCTACCCCTGACGAGGCACGCGAAATGCTACAGTTGAAGGGGGCCGACCAGGTCGGCTTCTAAGGAGACGCTTCATGCCCCTCTATCGACTTGAGGACCACGCACCCAACATCGACCCCAGCGCCATGGTGTTGGATGAAGCCATCCTCATTGGCCGCATCCATCTTGGCCGCCGGGTTAGCGTTTGGCCAGGCGCGGTGCTACGTGGAGACAATGAGCCGATCACCGTCGGCGAAAGCAGCAACCTGCAGGACGGGTGCGTAGTGCACACCGACCCTGGCTACCCGGTCGCCATTGGCCGCCGGGTCACCGTTGGGCACCTGGCCATGCTACACGGCTGCCATATCGGAGATGGCGTGCTGGTCGGTATGAACGCCACTATACTCAACGGCGCCGCGATCGGCGAACACTGCATCATCGGTGCGGGAGCATTGATCACTTCCGGCAAGCGATTTCCTCCTCGCTCACTGATCGTTGGTGCGCCCGCCAAGGTCGTCAGAGAGTTGACCGACGAGGAGGTACAGTCGGCACTAGACAATAGCGATACCTATGTGCAGAAGATCAACATGTATCGTTCCCTAGAACGCCTCGAACCGGCTTTGAGATAGCCGGCTGTCTCAGTCACCACGACACGATATAAATCGATGAAAAGAAAATCCGTTACCTCACGCGAGGTCGCCAAACTGGCTGGCGTCTCGCAGTCCGCTGTTAGCCGGACATTCTCTCCCAATGCCAAAGTCTCAGAGAGGACACGCAAGAAGGTAATGGAGGCCTCGCGCGAGTTAGGCTATCGGCCTAATACGATCGCCCGCTCGCTTATTACGCGCTCTAGCCGGACTATCGCAGTAGTCACATACAGCCTGAAGAACCCCTTCTACAGCTTTATGCTGGAGCAGGCATCACGCTTCTTTCAGCAGCAGGGCTACCACCTTCTTTTGTTCAGCGCTCCCTCGGACGGTGGGGTCGACTCCGTACTCGACGACATTATCAAGAGCCAAGTGGAGGGCGTTCTCATGCTTGCCATCACGATGAACGAACAACAGGCACGACTGGTCGTCGATTTCAGCATTCCCGTGGTCATCATCAACCGTACCGTGGATTATGCAGGTATTAGCCAGGTGGGCAGTGACAATTTCCGGGGAGGATTTTGGGCTGGTCAATATCTCGCTTCGCAGGGCCATCAACGCATCGCCTATTTGGCCGGTTTACCAGACTCCTCTACC
This sequence comes from Chromohalobacter sp. HP20-39, assembly GCF_033052815.1. Lineage (NCBI taxonomy): Bacteria > Pseudomonadati > Pseudomonadota > Gammaproteobacteria > Oceanospirillales > Halomonadaceae > Chromohalobacter > Chromohalobacter sp. HP20-39. The sequence continues at coordinate 62,975 of NZ_JAWHTP010000002.1, forward strand.
GAACAGCAACGACATGCAGGTTTCCTTAAAGGGTTAGCTTCGATGGAGCTCGAACTCTACAGCGATGATGTCGGCAACTACCGTTATGACGATGCCAGTCAGGCCACACGCCGGCTCTGCTCCTCGTCACCGAAGCCTGACGCGATATTTGCAGCTAATGATCTCATGGCCATTGCAGCTATGGAAATCATACGCGACGAATTCTGCATGAAAGTACCCGATGATGTGGCCATCATCGGGTTCGATGATGTACCTATGGCATCGTGGCCCAGTTACTCTCTCACGACTCTACAGCAACCTGTAGAGACTATGATCATGCGCGCTACTGAACTCTTGCTGAAGCAAATTGATTATCCGGAAACGCCCACCGAGCACATCACTCTCCCCGTCACTCCGATGCTTCGCCATAGTACTCGCCGCCCCACAACCTCAGACAACATCACCACAAGAGTATGACACCTTGCGAGTCTTATTAGCGCCCGATAGTTACAAGGATGCCGTATCTGCCAATCAGGCCACCGCAGCACTGGCAAGAGGAGTATACCGAGGCTGTCCAGATATCGACATTGATGAGTGCCCGATGGGGGACGGCGGCGAAGGCACGCTAAACGCCATCCTTGTGGCTACTCAGGCATATCAACAGTCAGCCAAAGTCCGAGATGCTTTAGGCCGTACATGTGAAGCGTCTTGGGGTTGGCACCCTGGAACCCAGACTGCCTTCATAGAATTAGCAGAAGCTTGTGGCTTGCAAAAGCTGGCGATGGATGAGCGAACAGCACTTTACAGTTCGACTTATGGTGTTGGAGAACTTATCTGCCGAGCTCTCGATCATGGAGCAAAGCGAATTCTTCTCTTGCTTGGTGGCAGTGCAACAAACGACGCCGGTGCAGGAATGCTCCAAGCACTAGGCGCCAAACTGACAGATGCCCGAGGTGATCCGTTACCTGGCGGTGGCGTTCACCTCACTAACCTCGACAAGCTAAACCTCAGTGGCCTCGACCCAAGGCTACGAGAAATTTCCATTGAAGCCGCCATCGATGTAGATAATCCCTTGGTCGGGCATCAGGGCGCGAGCGTTGTTTTTGGTCCTCAGAAGGGAGCCAGTTCAGCAGAAGTAGCGTATCTGGATACGTCCCTTAAACATTTTGCCGATATCACAACCCGCACCCTCAATACCGACTACCGAAACCTTCCAGGCGCAGGGCGGCAGGAGGTATTGGCTTTGCGGCACATACTTTCTTGCAGGCGATCCTGAGGCCGGGAATCGAGCTCGTAATGCACCATATGGGCTTCCACGAAAGGCTGGAGCATGCCGACCTAGTCATTACCGGTGAAGGTAAACTCGACGAACAAAGCTTGTCTGGCAAGACGCCCATCGGCATATCCCGCCTTGCAAGAAAGTTGGATGTCCCAATCGTAGTGATTGCCGGAAGTCTAGGACAAGGCTGGCAATCCTGTCATCGCGAGGGCGTGACCGCAGCATTTTCCCTAGTGGATCGCCCCATGCCTTTAACAGATGCTTTGGAGAGATGCGAGGCCCTGCTATCCGACAGATCAGAAAGTATTATCCGGCTCCTCCATCGCTGACGTTCATGGCTAGATGTAGCCCGGATGAGGAAACTAGCCTAAAGAAGGCGGTCTCAATGAGCAAGTGCAACACCTGACGCACTTGCTCATTGAGACCGCCCATTCGACGTACCCCTTGATTCTCTCCTTCAGCATCGCCAGAACGAGTGGTGAGGCAAGCAGGAAGGCTGCCTCGGGAAGATTCGTCACCGACGATCCCGTTAAGGAGGATGACATGAGCCGCAAGACCCTCACCGCCGTCAATCCCGCCAACGATCAGGTGCTCGGCGAGCACGAGATGCTCGACGATGCCCAGTTGGCCGAAAAGCTCAACCAAGCCCGCGAGGGCTATGCCGAATTCCGTCACCTGCCGGTGGCCGACCGCAAACATCGGCTCACCGCACTGGCCGACTTGATCGATGAACATCAGCGCGAAATGGCTGAGATCATCGCCCATGAAATGGGCAAGCCATTCCACCAAGGAATTGCCGAGACGCAGATTTCCTCGGCCATCGTGCGCTTCTACGCCGACAACCTGGACTCCCTGCTCAAGCCTCAACCGCGCCAGGTAGAAGGCGCACAGAAGGCGGAAATCGTTCACGATCCGATGGGCGCCGTACTCGGCGTGATGCCGTGGAACTATCCGCTTTATCAGGTAGTGCGTTTCGCCGCGCCCAACCTGGCGGGTGGCAACGTTTGCCTGCTCAAGCATGCCTCCAACGTGCCGGGCTGTGCCAAATACATCACCAAGCTGTTTCATGACGCCGGCTTCAAGGAAGGCACTTTCACTTGGCTGCCGATCGGCTCCGACAAGGTCGAGGGCATCGTGCACGATCCGCTCGTCTGCGGCGTCACGCTGACCGGCAGCGAGGAAGCCGGCCGCGCCGTGGCCAAGATCGCCGGCGACGCCATCAAGCCCAGCGTGCTCGAACTCGGTGGCATCGACCCGCTGATCGTGCTCGACGATGCCGATGTCGACAAGGCGGTAGAACTGGCCGTGAACGGCCGCTTCGACAATACCGGGCAAAGCTGCGCGGCCTCAAAGCGCCTGATTGTCGAACGTCCAATGCTGGAACGCTTTACCGAGCGGCTCATCGACCGTGTTCAGCAGATGAACATCGGCGACCCCATGGACGGCGACACCGAGATCGGCCCCATGTCGCGCAAGGACCTGCGTGACGATATACACGATCAGGTACAGCGCGCTATCAAGCACGGCGCGCAGCTCGAAACCGGCGGTGAGATCCTCGACCGTCCCGGTGCCTGGTACGCCCCAACCGTGCTGACCAACGTGGCGCCCGGCAACCCGGCCTTCGACGAGGAACTGTTCGGCCCGGTGGCCTCGGTCATCGTCGCCGACGATGCCGAACACGCCATCGAGCTGGCCAACAATTGCCGCTATGGGCTGGGCGGCACCGTGGTCGGTCAGGACGTGAAGCGCGCCGAACAGGTCGCACGTCGGCTCGAAGTCGGCATGAGCTTCGTCAATCGACCCACCACGCCCTTTGCCGAGCTTCCCTTCGGTGGCGTCAAGGAAAGCGGCTACGGTCGCGAGCAAAGCGAATACGGCTTTGGCGCCTTCCTCAACGTGCGCACGGTCTATATCGCCGAGTAAGCAAACCGTAAACGCCCCAACGCAAGCGCCCCCGCCCAATCATTGGGCGGGGGCGCTTCGTCGTTCGGCATCCGTGATGTTCCGTCAAAGGTCCAAGCCGGCCTTGTCACGGCTATGGATCTCTTGGATCGACTCCCTTAGATATAGGGATTGGATGTCTGTTCTTGAAAACCGCGATAGGCGCTTTCGGTCATCATTCCCAGCACACGGCCTGCATGCTTGCCAAAACGCTTGAGCAGAGTCGGTCGCGCAGTCGAAATCGTCATGGATAACGTGCCTGTGTCAGTGGATACACAGGCATTATACCTTAGTCTTTATACTTTGGTCTAATTTCGGCCGCGCTCGGTGCTAGAAGTTGTAATTGATGAAGCCGCCTGCATAAGCCTGGGTCGCATCACCGATATCGTCGACGATAGGGCTATCCTTGGCGTCGCCGGTCAGGCGTGACACACCGACCATCCCCGTGACGGACCACGCTTGCGTGAAGTGATAGCTCAGACTGGCATCGGCGCCGACCTTGAAGTAACCCTCGCTCGGCGTGTAGACATCCAGTCCCGAACGCTGGCTTTCCCGCGCGGAGATGCCGAACATATCCTCGGCCCAGGACTCGCTCCCATAGGCGATGCTCGGTCCCAGCGAGACGGACAGCCGCTGGGTCAGACGCGAGCGCCAATGCGCCTTGGCGCTGGCGTGATAGCCGTCCACATCCCCGGTCACCGGCGTTTCCACCGCCGCACTGTATAGCCAATTGCCCTCGGTATACTCGGCCCGCAGCCCGGCCGTGACACCGCCATCGACCTTGTCCAGGCGGTGCAGATCGTCCTCGTCGTCGCGCCCGAGGGTATAACCGAGAAACGGCGACACCTTCCAGCCATCCTGGTTGATGACGTTCCATCCCACCCCATCGCGTGCGTTGATATACACGCTATCGCCATAGGTCAGGTCGACCGACGGCCACACGGAGGTTTCGTAATCGTCGCTCCCCAGGTAGTCGGGGGAGTAAATCGCCCCTGCGCCCAAGCTCCCCTGCCAGCCGCTTTCCTGTGCCTGGCTAGGCGTTGCCGCCGCCAGCAGCGGTAGTCCAACGGCCAGCGTCGCGTATCGATATCTTGCCTGCATAGTTCCGACTCCCTGAATGGGTTGCATGACCACCGGCTGGCCGCCCGCCACGTTGCAGGCATACGTACCCGGTCTTTTACATACGATATCGTAGGTATTTCTGGCGCGCCAGCCGATCTTCGGCAGTGGGAGGCGGACCAGAGAGCGCTGACGTATCTGGGTACTTGAGCCTACAATGACGTTCGTTTTGTATTTCTGCTTACGCGGTAGCTGGCAAAATAGCCAAGGAGCGTCGGAGTGACAGGGTGGGTTTATTGGCTGGATTTAGCCGGTGTGATCGTCTTCGCACTCTCAGGGATCATCCTTGCCTGCCGCTCGCGAATGGATCCCTTCGGCATGCTGGTACTGGCCGCGATGACCGGCATTGGCGGCGGCACCCTGCGCGATCTGTTACTCGGCGTTCGTCCGGTGTTCTGGGTCACCGACCCTACCTATCTCTGGGTGATCATCATCACCGTCGTGATCTCGATCATCGGCTTTCATTACATTCATCGGTTATCGCGCATCGTTTTGCCCGTACTCGACGCCTTTGGCCTCGCCATCTTCACCATCATCGGCGCTCACAAGGCATTGGCGCTAGGCCATGGAGGTACCGTCGCTGTCTTGATGGGGCTCTTAACCGGTGTCGCAGGCGGAATGCTACGTGATGTGCTCGCAAGACGAGTCCCCATGGTGCTACGCCAGGAAATTTATGCGACCGCCTCTATTGCAGGCGCCTGGACCTACGTCATCCTCTACAGCCAACCCATCCATCCCTACGCCATTATCGCTCTGCCTATTCTGGTGATCTTGGCGCTACGCCTGAGTGCCATCTACTGGCGTCTCTCCTTACCGGTATTCGCCTGGATCACTTCGCCAGCCGAAGCCTCATCTCAAAGCACTATGCACAACGCAACACCGGCGTCGAAAGAGGTAGAAAAGAAGTCACGCCCTAAAGCCCGCGTGCGAATGCTCTCACCCAAACGGCGTAGATAGCCATTGCCAAATAATAGTTAGCAAACTACATTCTTGCCATCATTCGCTTCAGGAACGTTTTCATGGCATCCCCTAAGCTGTTCACGCCGCTCACGCTCGGCGAGCTCGAATTGGCCAATCGCATCGTCATTTCACCGATGTGCCAATACTCCGCCGATGATAGCGGCAGCATGACCGATTGGCACAAGATTCATCTGGGGAATCTCTCGCTCTCCGGCGCTGGCCTGCTGATCGTCGAGGCCTCCGCCGTCGCGGCGGAAGGACGCATCACCTCCGGTGACGTAGGTCTCTATTCGGACGATAACGAGCAAGCAATGGCGCGGGTACTCGAGTCGATTCGCGCCCATTCGCCGATGCCGGTCGGCATCCAGCTCGGCCACGCCGGACGCAAGGCTTCCTGCCAGGCACCCTGGGACGGCGGCGCTCAGCTTGGCCTCGACGAGGGCGGCTGGCAGACCGTGGCGCCTTCCGCCATCGCGTATCAGGACGGGCAACGTCCGCCACAGGCGATGAGCCTCGAGGATATCGAGCAGCTCAAGGCGAACTTCGTCGCCTCGGCCCAGCGCGCCGAGCGTCTCGGCTTCGAGCTGATCGAATTGCACGCGGCGCATGGCTATCTATTGCACGAGTTCCTGTCGCCGCTTTCGAATCAGCGCGACGACGCCTACGGCGGCAATCTGGAAAATCGCATGCGGATCGTGCTGGAGGTCTTCGACGCCGTGCGTGAGGTGTTCCCGAGCGACAAGCCAGTCGGCATTCGCATCTCCGGCAGCGACTGGGTCGAAGGCGGCTGGGATCTCGAACAGAGCGTCGAATTGGCCAAGGCCCTCGACGCCCGTGGCTGCAACTTCATCGACTGCTCCGGCGGCGGTCTCGATCCGCGCCAGACGCTCGAGGTCGGCCCCAACTATCAGGTGCCGTTCGCTCGCCGCATGAAACAGGAAGTCGCCATGCCGGTGATCGCGGTGGGACTGATCACCGAGCCGGAACAAGCCGAAGGCATCGTGTTCAGCGGTGAGGCGGACGCTGTCGCACTGGCGCGCGGCATGCTTTTTGATCCGCGCTGGCCGTGGCACGCCGCCGCCAAACTGGGCGCCAGCGTGCACGCCCCGAAGCAGTGTCTGCGTAGCCAGCCGCACACGCTGAAAGGGTTATTCGGCTAACGCGATATTTACGCACCGTAGGCATTTTGCAGGCGGCCCGCCTCGTTGTAACGAAGCGGGCCGCTTGTTTTCACGCTCTACCCTCAATACGCCACCATTACCATATTTCAAACTAGAACGGATACTGGCGCGGCGCGTGCTGTAGCGTGATCCAGTGTTCGGTGGTGAATTCATCGATCGCCCAGTCACCGTTGAAGCGGCCCAGGCCGGAGTTCTTTTCACCGCCGAACGGCGCATGCGGTTCGTCATTCACGGGAATATCGTTGACATGGGTCATGCCCGCCTTGATGTTCTGCGCAAAGCGTACGCCGCGTTCCAAGTTCTGGGTAAAGACCGCACTGGAGAGACCAAACTCGGTGCGATTGGCCAGTTCCAGCGCATGCGCTTCATCGCGCGCTGACTGAATACCCACCAGCGGTCCGAAGATTTCCTCCTCGGCGATTTCCATTTCCGCCGTGACATCACCGAACACATGCGGGGGAAGCACGTTGCCTTGTGCCTCGCCGCCGGTCAGCAGCTTGGCCCCTTCGGCCTGCGCCTTGGCGATCTTGGTCTGGAGCCCGTCGAGCTGCTTGGCATTGATGATCGGTCCCACAGCCGTCTCGGCATCGGCGGGATCGCCGCAGCGCAGCGCCTTGACGCGTTCGACGAAGCGCGCCGTGAACGCCTCCAGCAGCGGTGCTTCGACGATGATGCGGTTGATCGCCATGCAAATCTGGCCCTGGTGCAGGAACTTGCCCATCACCGCTGCATCGACCGCCTGCTCGACATCGGCATCCGCCAGCACCACGAAGGGGCTGTTACCGCCCAGCTCCAGCGCGACATGCTTGAGATGCTTGCCGCCGCTGGCCAGGCGTCCGATGTTGAGGCCCACCGGCGTCGACCCGGTGAAGGTGATCAACGACGGCACGGGATGCTCGACGAAGGCGTCGCCGATCTCGGAACCGGCGCCGACAAGGACGCTCAACACCCCTGCCGGCAGCCCGGCTTCTTCAAAGATGCGCGCCAATAGCAGTCCCCCGGTAATGGGCGTGTCGCTCGCCGGCTTGATGACCACCGCGTTACCTAACGCCAACGCCGGCGAGACCGAGCGAGCACTCAGGTTGAGCGGAAAGTTCCAGGGGCTGATGACGCCCACCACGCCCAACGGCGCCCGATAGACACGACTTTCCTTGCCGGGAATGTCCGAGGGCAGAATACGTCCGTGTGCCCGCGTCGGCATGCTGGCCGCTTCCTGAGTGATCGCCCGCGCCGCGCTCCATTCAATCTGCGCCTTGATGCGGGTACTGCCGGATTCTCGAATGATCCAGTCGATGATCTCGTCACGGCGCTCATCGAAAATCGCCACCGCCCGGCGCATGACATCACCGCGGGCGTTGGGCCCCATCGCCGCCCATTCGGCCTGGGCCACTTGTGCTTGGCGATAAGCATCGTCAAGGTCCTGACGATCGGCCATGGCCAACTCGAGCAAGGCCTCCCCGGTATACGGATTGGTCACGCGCAGACGGCGTTCGGCGCGGCCTTGTCGCCACTCTCCCGCGATCGGCTGGGTATCCTGGCCGGCAAACAACGGTGCTTGTGTCATGTCTCTCACCTCAATCGACGTACGAAGACGCGGCGCTGTCTGGTCGCGTCGCTGTCATGCGAGACTAGCCGGGCACTTAAGACGCAGACTAATAGTAATGCCCAATGGTCTCGATACGTGGTGATCGCACCGCCAAATCCGACTAGTCCTCCAGCGGCTCGTAGGGCAAGCCCACGTAGTTTTCGGCGATGGGATACGCAATTCCTAGACTTCCGCTCAATAACCCGCAATCAGCAAGTCACCTACTCCGTGGCTCGCCGCCGGGATACCGACGAGACTCCGTCGCCAGATACTTGCTAAGCTAACGTTTTATTTCACCACCCCGGGAACGTTCGATGGTTCATAAAAAGGCAATTGCGTATTCAGTGTCATTCGCCGCTTTTCTGGGCCCTTTTACTCAAACCGTCTACGTTCCCATCCTCCCCGAGCTGCAAGACACACTGGCCACCAGCCAACTGCTCATCAACGCCAGTATCTCGGTATTTACCTTCATCATCGCCTTCATGCAGATCCTCTACGGTCCGCTGACCGACAGCCTGGGACGCAAGAAAGTCTTGCTCCCCGGGATCGCGCTTTACGTCGCGGCGTCGATCGGTTGTTTCTATGCCGATCACATCACCTCGCTGCTCTTCTTCCGCGTATTTCAAGCGGTTGGAATCGCGACGGGGTCGGTGGTCGCCGTCACCGTTATAGGCGACCTTTTCCAAGGCGAGGAGCGTCTCAAGGCAATGGGCACCTTCCAGATGATGGTCGCGCTCGGCCCCGTCATCGGACCAGTGGCAGGCGGCTTCATCGCCGGCCGGCTCGACTATCACTTCGTTTTTCTGGCACTGGCCATCGCCGGAGCGCTGATCGGCATCATCAACTGGATATTGCTCCGAGAGACCAAGCCCGCCGGCCCTGCCCGCAAAATAGACCTCGCCGAATATGCCCGCATCGCACGCGACCGACAGGGGCTGACCCTTGGCATTCTGGGCTTTGTGCAGTTCTACATTTACTACAATTTCCTGGTCTATTTGCCGGTGATTCTCGACCGGGGCTATACGCTCACCGTGGCCCAGAAAGGGCTGATGTTCTTGCCGCTTTCTGTGGCCCTGGTGCTGGGCAGTTTCCTGAGCAGCCGTGTGCAGAAACGTCTGTCGACGGAAAGCCTATTGGTAGCCACCACACTACTGGGGGCCATCGATGTCGTGGTTTTTCTCGTCACAACGATGCACTCGCTGGCGATGCTCATCACCACCACCTTTATTTTCGGCCTGCTGCTGGGCCTCTCGCTACCCGCGCAGACCGCGCTGCTGACGCGCGTCTTCGTCACCCACCGCGCCACCGCCGTGGGGCTCTACAATTTCTTTCGCTTCATGGGCATGGCCAGCGGGCCGTTTCTCGGCGCTCTACTCTTCAGCCTCGGCGATCTCACGCTATTGTTCAGCATCGCCGCCCTACTGCTGCTGCTCATCGCCCTACTCGCCCGGCACAATCTGACGCCCGCCCGACATACCTAGGCGGAGATACCCTCAGGCATATTTGCCTCTCGGGGGCCAACCACGCCTAGAATGAATGCATGCATCGCGCCTGTTGCCAGGCGTGGTTGTTATTCATCGCGCATAGGAGGTCCCCATGTCATTGACGCCTTCCACCATGATCGAGCTGGGCTCGCCACTGCCGGCATTTCGGCTTCCCGATGCCGAGGGCAAGGAGGTCGACAGCGCGGACTTCGTCGGGCGGCCGGTGCTGGTAGCATTCATCTGCAACCACTGCCCGTTCGTCAAGCATATCGCGGATGCCTTCTCCGACTTCTCCCGCGAGTACCAGGCCAAGGGCCTGTCAGTGGTCGCCATCAACAGCAACGACTTTCACGCCCACCCGGATGACAGCCCCGAGCGCATGCGCGAGGAAATCGACACACGCGGCTACACCTTTCATTACCTGGTGGACGAGAGCCAGGACGTGGCGCGCGCTTTCGACGCGGCCTGTACGCCTGACTTCTTCCTCTTCGATCATGAGCATCGCCTGGCTTATCGTGGCCAGTTCGACGCCAGCCGCCCCAGCAAAGAGACGCCGGTCACCGGAGAAGATCTACGCGCCGCCGCCGATGCCGTGCTCGCGGACCGCGCACCGTCGGCCCAGCAAATCCCCTCCATGGGCTGCAACATCAAATGGAAGTGAGCGATGTTCAGCGCGCGCGGCGCCGTATCGCCAAGGCGCTCGCACCAACACCGCTGGTGCTTGATCACGTGCTTTCCGAGCGCCTGGGACGGCGCGTATGGCTCAAGGTCGAGTCACTACAGCACACCGGTTCCTTCAAGGCGCGCGGCTCGCTGAACTGGCTGGGCACGGCCCGTGACGAGGAGCTCAGCGGTGGGCTGGGCGCCGTATCCGCCGGCAACCACGCCCTGGGGCTGGCTTGGGCGGCACGCCAGCGGAACGTGCCCGTGACCATCGTGATGCCCGAGAATGCCAGCCCTTTCAAGGTAGAAGGCAGCCGCGCGCTGGGAGCGGAGGTCATCCTGCATGGCGACATCAACGCAGCCTGGACGTTGATGCATGAACTGGTCGAAAAACGCGGCCTGACGCTAGTGCATCCCTATGACGACGAACGCATCATCGCCGGGCAAGGCACGCTGGGGCTCGAGGTGCTCGAGCAGGCACCCGACGCGCAGGCAATCCTGTGCCCCGTCGGTGGGGGCGGGTTAATCGGGGGAATTGGTGTAGCTGCCTCGGCACTGCGCCCCTCGCTCTCGCTAATCGGCGTGGAACCCAGCGGGGCGGCCAGCATGGCGCATGCCTGGGCCCAAGACGGCCCGGCGAAGCTCGACAGGGTCGAAAGCTGCGCCAAGAGTCTCGCCGCCGCCATCGTCGGCGAACACACCTATCTGCTGAGTCGCCGATACGTCGCCAAGCTCCTCGCCGTGGACGAAGAGGCCATTCACCGCGCCATGCGCCATCTGCTCTACCAGACCAAGCTGGTCGCGGAGCCCGGCGCCGCCGTGGGCGTGGCCGCCCTGCTGGAAGACGCCGCCACGCTGCCGCCGCAAGGCGATATCGTGGTCATCGTCACCGGCGCCAATCTGGGGCGCGACGAGTTGGCTGACTTTCTTTGATGTACGCGCTTGGTCAACGTTCCTGAGCGACGTGTTCATCGCCCAACCAAGCGCGCAGGCGCTTGGCGATCGCCTCGGGCACTTCCACACTGGGTACGTGGGCGATGTCCTCGAGTACTTCGAGACGCGCATCGCCGAACTGCGAGGCCAGCGTCTTCAAGGTATCGGGCGGGGTGGACAGATCCTCACGCCCCCCGAGAAGACGTACAGGTCCGCTGACATCACGCAACCGGCCGGTAAAATCGGTCGCGGCCAGCATTTCGCAGAGCCGTGCGTAACTTTCGTCATCAATGCGCGTGAGCTGAACTTTCCAGCCCGTGTAGACAGCCGTGTCACGCTGCACGAACGCCTCGGAAAACCAGCGCGGCACGATCTCGTCGGCCATGGCGGCCAGGCCTTCCTGGCGCACTCGCGACGCCCGCGTGTGCCAGTTGTCAGGCGTGCCGATGACTGCACCGGTATTGGTCAACACGACATCAGTAAGCCGCTCGGGGCACTGGACCAGCAACTGCTGGCCGACCACGCCACCGACCGACGTACCCACGAAGTGGAAGCGCGCAAGTCCCAAGGCATCGGCCAGGGCCAAGGCGTCATCAGCCAGATGTTCCGGCGTTACCGCTGTTGTCAGGCCGGTGCTCGCGCCATGACCGGGAAGATCCCAGGTCACGCAGCGAAAGCGTCCGCGCAGGGCTGCGACCACGCCTTCCCAGACGTCCTGACTCATACCCAGCGGATGTGCCAACAGCACCGCTGGCAGCGCGTTTTCGCCGCTATCACGATAGGCGATCGTGCGTTCCGCTACCGTCAAGAAAGCCATGCCGTTCTCCTCAAACGCGTTCGATCAAAGTGGCCACACCCTGACCCACACCGACACACATGGTGCACAGGGCGTAGCGCTTGTTCTGCGCGTGCAATTCATACGCTGCCGTCAGCAGCAAGCGCGCACCGGACATGCCCAGCGGATGGCCGAGCGCAATCGCCCCTCCGTTAGGATTGACGCGCGGGTCGTCGTCGGCGACGCCCAGCTCGCGCAGGCACGCCAGCCCTTGGGCGGCGAAGGCTTCGTTGAGCTCGATGATGTCGACCTCGTCGATGCCGATACCCAGGCGCTCGAGCAGCTTGCGCGTGGCCGGGACCGGCCCCATGCCCATGATGCGTGGCTCCACGCCGGCGGTGGCCATGCCCAGAATGCGCGCCATGGGGGTAAGCCCGTGACGCGCGACGGCGGCATCGCTGGCGACCAGCATCGCCGCTGCGCCATCGTTGACGCCGGACGCATTGCCGGCGGTAACACTGCCGCCCTCGCGAAACGGAGTCGGCAACTTGGCCAGTTTTTCCAGCGTGGTACCGGCACGCGGATGCTCGTCCTGATCGACGATCAGGGGATCCTGCTTGCGACGCGGCACCTCGACCGGCGTAATCTCCCGCGTCAGACGCCCTGACTGCTGGGCGCGCTCGGTCTTCTGCTGCGAGCGCACGGCGAAGGCATCCTGATCCTCGCGAGAAACATGAAATTGCTCGGCGACGTTCTCGGCGGTTTCGGGCATCGACTCGACGCCGAAGTGGTTCTTCATCAGCGGATTGACGAAGCGCCAACCGATGGTGGTGTCCTCGATCGCCTGAGCGCGCGAGAAGGCGGTCTCGGCCTTGCCCATCACGAAGGGCGCGCGCGACATGGATTCCACACCGCCCGCCAAGGCCAACTCGAACTCGCCCGCCTTGATGGCGCGGAACGCCGTACCCACGGCGTCCATGCCCGACCCGCACAGGCGGTTCATCGTGGTGCCGGGCACGCTGGTAGGCAGCCCGGCCAGCAACGCCGACATGCGCGCCACGTTGCGATTGTCCTCGCCGGCCTGGTTGGCGCAGCCCATGATCACTTCATCGATGGCCGCCGGATCGAGATCCGGCGCCTGGGCCAGCACGGCGCGGAAGATCGTCGCCGCCAGATCGTCGGGACGGACACTCGCCAGCACGCCGCCGAAGCGCCCCACGGCGGAACGCGTGGGATGACACAGCCAAACATCGCTCATCGAATTCTCCTCACGCCTCACCGGCGTGTTTACGTTCGGTACGCGCCTTGAGATCCCGCAGCACTTCCAGCTCGCGTGCATCAGGCGTCGGTGTCGTCTCGAGCTGCTCGGCGAAGCGAACCTCCCAGCCGGTAGCCTCGACCACGTCGTCACGCGTGACGCCCGGGTGCAGCGACACCACCACCAACTCCTTGGTTTCGGGATCGGGCTTCATGACACACAGGTCGGTGATCACCCTGGTCGGCCCACGGCCGATATTGGGCACACCATCGCGCGCCTTGCCGTCGCGACCGAAACCCAGCGTGGTGATGAAGTCCACGTCGTTGACGAAGGTCCGTTTGGAATGCTTGAGCGTGATGAAGACTTCGCCGGCGCTGGTGGCAATCTCCGGTGCCCCGCCGCCGCCCGGCAAACGTATCTTGGGCGATTGATAGTCACCGATCAGCGTAGTGTTGAGATTGCAGTAGCGGTCGATCTGCGCGGTCCCCAGGAAGCCCACGTCGACCTTGCCGCCCTGTAGCCAGTAGCGGAACATTTCCGGTACCGAGACGGTGGTCAACGCCGACTCGCACAGCTCGCCGTCGCCAATGGACAACGGCAACACCTCGGGCTTGGTCTGCAGGGTGCCGGATTCGTAGATCAGCACCACGTCCGGTGCGTGCGTCAGGCGGGCCAGATTAGCGGCCTCGGAGGGCAAGCCAATGCCCACGAAGCAAGTCATGCCGTTTTCCAGCGCTTTCGCCGCCGTCACGGTCATCATTTCCGAGGAGGTGTATTCGTTACTCATTGGGCCTGACCTCCTGCGTTGTAAACATTGTCATCGAGCCATGTCTGGAAGGTGTCGCGGTCGCGAGCGATGGCGTCCCACTCCTTGTAGAAGCGGTTGTCACGCGGGTAGTAGCCGTGAGCGTAGGAGGGATAAGCGCCCTTCTCGGCTACCGCGATAGCATCGATCGCCCATCCCGGAATCACGCAGGCGTTGGGGCCGGCTTCAAGGTCGTCGACCACTTCCTCGACGGTGACGATGCTCTTGCCCGCGGCGAGAATCGCTTCCTTCTGTACCCCGATGATGCCTTCCACCAGCACGTTGCCCTTGCGATCCGCCTTCTGCGCATGCACCACGCTGACATCGGGGCGGATCGATGGCACCGCCACGAGGCGTTCCCCGGTGAACGGACACTCGATGAACTTGATCTGGTCATTGACGCTGGGCAGCTCGCTACCCACATAACCGCGCAACACCGCCAGCGGCAGCCCCGCCCCGCCGGCCTCGAACGCGCACGCCATGGCCGCGTGACTATGCTCGAAGATCTCCACCTTGTGCGGCCAGCTTTTCTCCACCGCATCGCGCAAGCGATGCAGCGACCCCACGCCGGGATTTCCGCCCCAAGAGAAGATCAACTTCGTGGCGCACCCGGCACCGATCAATTGGTCGTAGACCAAATCCGGCGTCATGCGAATCAGCGTCAGGTCACGCTTACCCTGGCGAATGATCTCGTGCCCGGCAGCAGAGGGAATCAGGTGAGTGAAGCCTTCCAGGGCCACGGTGGCGCCATCTTCGACATAGCGCGCCACGGCGTCATGGAGGCTAAGAAATTCAGCCATATTTAAACCTCACACATTAAAAATTATAACAGGCATTACAAAGCGCCGCTGCATTAGTAACATTAAAATTAATATATAAACAGACCTACCTTACCATCAGGTAAAAGACTTCAAAACTCTGCCTTATAAAATAGCCACCCCTAACACCCCGAGGCGGCCTTAAGGCAACCACTTTCATCTAAATAACTTTCCACCCTGGTCACTCTATCTTTTCGATAAAAAATCAGCAACAAATTGAGTATTAAATTCGCCAGACCGAAAAGCCAGACTGCCAATCAATTCATGCTGAAAACCTGCAGTAGTTTTTACACCACCAACTTCTGTTTCTTTTAAAGCTCGCAGCATACGGTCTATTGCTTCTTCACGATCTCTTCCCCAGCAGATTATTTTACCAATCATAGAATCGTAAAAAGGCGGAATGGTATACCCTGTTTCTAAGTGGCTATCCATACGCACGCCAAAGCCACCTGCTGGACGATAAGAAGTTATTTTTCCAGGGCATGGGATAAAACCGATATCAGGATCTTCGGCATTCAAGCGACACTCAATGGCATGACCATTAATTTCGATATCGCTTTGGCTAAGAGAGATTTCTTGTCCGTCTGCAATACGGATCTGCTCTTTTATTATATCGATACCTGTAATCATTTCTGAAACGGGGTGCTCAACCTGAACACGGGTATTCATCTCAATGAAATAGAAATTTTTCTCAATATTATCATACACATACTCAACTGTACCCGCACTCCGGTAACCAACGGCTTTACATAGCCTAATGGCTGACTCGCATATCTCTTTACGCGCCGCCTCACTTAACTCAGGGGAAGGGGCCTCTTCGACCAACTTTTGATTGCGGCGCTGTGCTGTGCAGTCACGTTCGCCAAGATGCACAGTCGCTTCACCATCGGATAGTACCTGTACTTCAATATGGCGGATGTCAGTTAGGTATTTTTCGATATAAACCGAAGGATCTCCAAAGGCAACTTCTGCCTCAGACATTACCTCGCTTACCGCCCCGTTCAGCGCCTCAGCGTTCGGGACAACGCGCATGCCACGTCCGCCTCCGCCAGCGGAGGCCTTGATCAGAAGTGGGAACCCAATATCTTGAGCGATCTGTCGTGCAAGTTCTTCTTCCTCCACTGTCCCATCTGAACCAGGTATTGTCGGTACGTTAGCTTCTATTGCTACTTTTCGGGCTTCAATCTTATCCCCCATTTTCCTGATTATCTCGGAAGATGGCCCAATAAAATTGATCCCTTCCTCCTCACACTTTTGTGCAAAGCTAGGATTTTCCGAAAGGAATCCATATCCGGGATGCACTGCATCAACCCCGAAAGATAACGCAGCACTTACTAGCGCTTCTTGATTTTGGTAGCTGCGGTTAGAAGGCGCTGGGCCAACACATACCGAAGCATCGGCTAATTTCACAGGAAGAGAGTTAGCGTCAGCTTCAGAGTATGCAACAACACTTTTTATTCCCAACTCTTGGCATGCACGCACAACACGCAAGGCAATCTCGCCTCGATTTGCGATTAGCACACTTTTAATATCATTAAGCATACAATCTACTCCTTGTTAACCATAAACGGTAGAAGCTATGCTTTCTTAATTAGCATAAGAGGCTGACCATATTCGACCGGCTGCTGGTCATCCACATATATTTTTTTAACAGTGCCTTTCACCTTAGCTTCGATATTGCTCATCAATTTCATAACTTCAATGATGCAAAGGACACTCTCTGGCTCCACAGCTTGGCCTTCTTCCACAAACGCGGGAGCGCCAGGCTTTGGAGAAGAATAAAATGTACCTACCATGGGAGCCTTAATCAGCACTTCGCCCTCGCCAGCTTCTATCGTAGCAGGCGTTTCAGCTACTGGAGTTTCAGCAGCAGGGGCACTATCTTTTGGTGCGCTAGGCGCAGGGGCCGGGGTAGCTTGCGGCTGCGGTGTAGCGGCAGGCGACGGCTGGGCCATAGCCGAGCCGCTATCTGCATTGCGTGACAGAGCTACTTCTAGATCGCCGTATTTTAGAGAAAACTCTTGAATGTCTTGGCTTACGTTCAGCCATTCCACAAGCTCTTTTATTTCATCGATGCTAACGTTCTTAGTGCTCATGATAATCACTCTCCACGTGACAGGTTAATTTCTAAGTCGCCATTCTTAATATAAACCCTACCGGTCTTTCTCTTGGCAGCAAGGTCTTTAACAAGGCCCAGCATCGAGCTTGGCACTACTTCATCATTTGTGCCGTTTTTAATCGCTTCTTTCATGTCATCAACCTGATTGCCTGCAAACATAGCTCTTAGCAGCAACTCATCTTCAGTAGCTTCAGGATAACGACGCTTCAGATCCGGCAGCATGGGTTCGATAGGTTGACGCTCCATTGCAATATCAGAAGAGCCGTTGGCAATGATGCGATCATAAACGTCTGGGTCCACTGGCCCGAGAAGTCGACCATAGTAACCTAGGACATACTTTTTAATTTCATTAGGAACGTTGCTATAACGCTCACCTGTAATAACGTTCATTACCGCCTGTGTCCCGACAAACTGAGCGAAGGGAGTGATCATGATCGGCCATGCAAGCTCAGCGCGGACACGTGCTATTTCTTCTAGCAGCTCATCAAATCTATCTTCTAGGCCAGCAGTAGCTAGCTGTTCCTGGAAGTTTGATAGCATCCCACCCGGCAACTGGTGTTTATAATGAAGTGCGTCGTACTCAAGAGGCTTGCCAAAAGGTTTTCCCTCTCTTTTCGCTATTTCGGAAAAATGCTCGCTAATCTGAGCAATTTTTTCGTCATCCACATTAACTTTATATCCGAGCTCTCGCAGATTACGTACGATGCTTTGTGTTGCAGGCTGCCCAGCACCGTTTGCCAAAGGAGCAATCGAAGTATGAAGCATGTCGCAGCCAAGTTCTGCTGCCTCAAGATAAACGAGAGGAGCCAGTGCTGTAAGACAGTGACTATGCAGCTCGAGAGGACGATCACCAATAACAGATTTAATTGCAGGAATCAGTGTTTGCACCCGCTCCGGCGTTAAAAGGCCACCTGCATCTTTGAGCATGATGGTATCAACGTCGGCCTTCTCAATAATCTCTTTTGCTGTCTGAACGTAAAGCTCATCGGTATGTACCGGGCTTTCGCAGTAAGACAGTGCACCAAATGTTTCTGCGCCCAAGGACTTGGCCTTTCTTAGGCCCGCTGCAATGTTGTTGACATCATTCAGCCCATCAAACGCACCAATCACACGGAAGCCATTAGCATAGAGCCGCTCTACCCATTTCTCTATAACGTCATCGGCTAGAAAATCAAAGGCAGCAATATTCTTTGACCTAATCAGTGCCCGGAATTTAGTGTCAGGCGCCTTTTCATGGGTCAGCCTAACGCGCTCCCACGGATCTTCTTTGAGGTACCTGACCGCGACATCAAACTGGATTGGTGCAACCAGATCAACGTTCTGAAAGCCCACCTCATTGAAAACGCCAGCAACCGGTGTGATATGGCGTGTGCGCATTCTAGTTGCCCAGAGACTCTGGTGGGCATCTCGCAACGTCGTATCTATAATTTTAATTTCACGCTGGCTACCTGCAGGGCGGCCACCCTCTCCAAGGAGAGCTGAGATAGATTTTTTCATATTTGACTCCATTGACATTACAACTCCATTCATTAAATTTTTCATGATATACAGAAGCCATAAGGGTCTAATAATTTAAAATTTTCTACATAGAATTATAGAACAAGCATACCCAGGCTAATAACCACGCCACTAACGATAAGCACTAAAGCGGTATACCCCATAATTGACCTTATATTTAGTCCAGCAATAGCCAACAGAGGCAGAGCCCAGAAGGGCTGAACCATATTTGTCCAAGCATCTCCCCAAGCTACGGCCATCGCGACACGAGGAATGTCCGCGTTAAGCTGTTGTGCTGCTTCGACTACTATCGGTCCTTGCATAACCCATTGCCCACCGCCAGCGGGTATAAAGAAATTAATAATCCCAGCGCTAATGAATGATAAAAATGGCAGGGTCTCTTCGGTCGCTATAGAGACTAGCGAGCTACCTAAGTCTGCAGCCATACCTGTGTTAGCGATAACCCCCATCATAGCGGCATAAAACGGAAACTGGATGATAATACCACTTGATGCAGCGGACCCTTTAATACAGTAATGGATATATGCCCTGATACTGGGAGCGAGCAGAAGCCCAAGAGCAAAGAAGCTCATAATGACTGAATTTATATTAACAGTCCCGCCTGCTACGAAGTAACTTATTAGGGATACCATGGCTATAATGCCAAGTATCAGCGGAATATAGCGACTTTTCTCTAGCTTTTCCGCTGGGGTCATGTCCTGTTTTTTTGTAGGTGCTTCGCGGACATCGTCATCATCGGAAGCTTCCGATTCTGGCAAGTTAACCCTTTCTTCTTCAGGCTTTGGCCGCATCAATACTAATGAAAAGGGGACAACAATAACTATTGCAAAAAGCAAGACCAAGTTAAAAGGTGAAAAGATTGTTTCTGTAACTGGAATAACGCCGATCTCTGAAACCAAGAAATGATCTGGACTAGCGATCACTGTCGGTATGGACCCACCATATCCTGCGTGCCAGACAATAAACCCTGCATAGGCAGCCGCCACAATAAGTGGATAGTGGACTTTCCCACGGTGAGCGATACCCATCTCGCGCGCGACAATCCCACCAACGACTAAGCCAAACCCCCAAGATATCCAACTTCCCAACATTGCAACCAAGGTAGTAGTAACGATTACCTGAGCCTCAGTTTTAGGAATTCTGGTGAATGAGGTTATAGCTTTCTTAACAAAAGGTGTATGCGCCAAACTAAACCCAGTCACCATAACCAGGATGATTTGATAAGTAAACTCCATTATACTAAAAAAGCCAGCGTTCCAGTAATCAATTACTGCACGAGCACTATTGTTTGGCTCCCAATATATACCTAACCCGACCACAACGAGAGTTAGGAAAAACAGGAACACAAACGCATCTGGCAAGTATCTCTCCGAGATGCGAGTAAACAAATTTGCTATTGACCTCATCGGCCCATTTTTTGAGCTTATGCTTATACTATTCTTCATAACCACCTTCTTGAGATAAGAATGAGCTTATAGCTATGCTTCCTGCTTGTTTTTAGGTATCCAGGGAACGAAGTGAGATTGGAATAGCAACCTTTGTTCGTCAAGCGGCTTTATGTACGCATTACGTACGAACAACGTAAGTCGTTGAAATGAAAAAACTTGAATCATTACTTTTTTCTTCTGATTTAGACTATTGTCTAATTATACTCAGCCAGCCACCTCATCAGCTCAATGAGAAGCCGCACAAACCATCATTTACGGCTACCTGCATATGGGCATCTACGAGGTCCATACCAAGTAGGTCAAAGCATATCTATCCGCGGCTGTCGACCGAACCTCCAATTCGCGCTTTCGAATGGCGACCGTGGCCACCAGCCAATAGGCATAACGCAGCCGCGCATTACTCCCTTTACCCCAACCGGTAACGACTGCAAGTATTGCCACTCGGCGAAGCCGACAGGTTGTAACCGCAAAACTTCAAGTACTGGTGATGAGGCGCACAGCGTCGTAGCCCCCCTCCCACCGCAGGATCATCAAGGCGACGATAGCCCCCACGCCAGGCAGCGCCTGTAACCGGATGAAGTTCACATATCTTTAGGTGTGTCGCTGCCAGGGTCTGGCGTTGCTCGGTCAGCGCGAGATAGCACCTCAACTGCAGCTGAAAGGTGGCAATCTCCGGCGTCGACAGGCGAGTCCGGTGCAGCGGGAAGCCATGCTGGACTAGACCTTTTCATAGAGGCCTTCCAAGTACTGCTGCTGGCGACCTTGCGGCCGACGTACTCCCAAGCGGCCTCGACAAAAGCCTCACGGTGCCATGCCCTGATGCTGGCGAGAGTCGGGAAGATCCGTAGGAAGTGGCAGAACCAGGCAGCTCGAGAGTTGTTCAGGTAGCGTTCCATCTCCGGGAAGTACAAGATTAGGTATTGGTTGACTAGGCTATGCTGGTAGCAGGTGCGAGCCCGAGAGATCTGCTAATAGATGTTCGGGGCCTCCAGAATATCAAAGAATCCTCCACGCAACGGATCATGAAATGGTTGCGACATGCCGTGAGTCAGCAGGTACATCAAGACACGCGCATCGCCGCGACCAGGTCCTGAGCCCGGCACTGTTCACGGCCAGTGGAACTCGTGAAAGGGTGGCGTAAAAGTTGCTCGTACAATGGATTTCTCCCTTGTAGCCTTCCACCACTAGCGTATTAGCGAACATATGTTCGCAATTCGAACACTATGCTAAAGTCAGCCAGATGACCGAGCAACACAATGCAAATGATCAGAACACGACGGCGCACAATCGATGATTACACAGACCAACGATGAACCTCTTAAACCAGACGATCGCGATTTCGTTACCGCACTGGCAAGCGGCCTAGAAGTCATCATGGCATTCGATCAGGCCAAGCCTCGCATGACACTCAGCGAGGTCGCCACGAAAACCCACATGAACCGAGCCAAGGCCAGGCGTTTCCTGTTGACCTTGCATGCCTTGGGATACGTGCGTAAGCAGGAGCGTTATTTCGAGCTTTCACCCAAAACGCTGCAGCTTGGCTATGCGTTTCTCTCCGCCAATAATTACCGCACGGTGATCCAGCAGCACCTTGAAGACATCACGCACCAAACCGGTGAGTCATCATCGCTGGGCGTACTCGACGGCGACGAAGTCACCTACGTGTGCCGTTCGGCAGCAACTCACCGGCTGATGGCGATCACGCTGGCGATCGGTACCCGCCTGCCGGCGGTCGCGACCTCGATGGGACGTGTGCTGCTCGCGCGACTGCCTGACGACAAACTCGATGCACTGCTTGCAACAGTCACTCTGACGCAACACACAGAACGCACCATCACCGACAAGGACGAGCTCCGCGACTGCCTGCATCAGGTCCGCGAGCAAGGTTATTGTATCGTCGACCAAGAGCTCGACTCCGGCCTGCGCTCGCTTGCCGTGCCCGCCTTCGACGCCCACGGCAAGCTGCTCGGTGCCATCAACGTGAGCACCAACGCAGCGCGCATCGATATGACGATGCTGACCGAACGTTTCTTGCCACTACTTCGCGAGAAAGCGCAACAGATTGCCAGTCAGGTCAACTAACGCTCTCACCTCGCTTCAATCTTCAAGAAAACTTCAGGCCAGGCTTGGCCAGCCAGCTCGTCGAAAAGTACACCCAGCAAACGCAATAAACGCTCATGCGCGGGGCAAATCGCCCCGCGCCCCCCCTCATCTAGCCCTCCTTTAGCCCCTCCCTCGTCCCTTATCCTCGACCAAAGTCTAGGTATGTTCGATTGTCGTGATGTCCCGGTGTTTCTATGATGGGCTTTCCCATCGATGACCGCTCGCCCCGTCGCGATGCCGTGCCTTCGGCAACCGCTTTTGCAGCTTCTTTCAGGATCTTGTCATGATCGATTCCACTACACCGGATATCCTGACCTTCGGTGAAGCGATGACGCTGTTCATCGCCGAAACCCCCGGCGACCTGGCCGAGGTCGAGCGCTTCCAGCGGCGCATTGCCGGCGCCGATACCAATGTCGCCATCGGCCTGGCGCGTCTGGCCTTTCACGTCGCCTGGATCAGCCGCGTCGGTGACGATGGTTTTGGCACCTTCATCCGTCGCACGCTCGAAGGCGAAGGTCTCGACTGCCGCTACCTGAGTACCGATGCCGAGCATCCCACCGGCCTGGTCTTCAAGGAACGCGCCGAACACGGCGAGGATCCCAAGGTGGCCTATTACCGGCGCGGCAGTGCCGCCAGCCACCTGGGCGTGACCGACGTCGGCGACCTCGACTTCCAGGGTGTGCGTCACCTGCACGCCACCGGCTTGCCTCCGGCGCTTTCGTCAAGCACGCGCGAGCTCGCCTTCCACATGCTGGAACGCGCTCGCGAGGCCGGCCTCACGATCAGCTTCGATCCCAACCTGCGGCCCTCGCTGTGGAGCAGCGAAACCGAAATGCGCGAGACCCTCAACGCACTGGCCGCACATGCCGACTGGGTGCTGCCGGGCCTGGCCGAGGGCCAGCGACTGACCGGCCTCGACAACGCGCACGACATCGCCGGTTATTATCTCGATCAAGGCGCCAGCGGAGTCATCATCAAGCTCGGCCCGGAAGGCAGCTACGTGCGCACGGCGGACGATGCTGGCATGGTGGAGGGCGTGGTGGCGGCCCACGTCGTCGATACCGTAGGCGCTGGTGACGGCTTCGCGGTGGGCGTGATCAGCGCCCTGCTCGACGGGTGCTCGCCACGCCAGGCCGCGCATCGCGGCAATCTCATCGGCGCCGAACAGGTTCAGGTCGTCGGCGACATGGAAGGCCTGCCGCACCGGGCCCGGCTGCGCGACCTGGAAGCTGCACACCCATTGGCGTGACGACACGCCACCATGCCGTATTTCACGATCAGGAGTCCTGCATGACCAAGCGCATCCTCGCCTTCGGGCGACTCAAGCCGCATCATCTCGGCCAATTGCGCACACACTTCCACGTCGATTATTTCGACCACCTGGAAAGCGCCGACGACCCTGCGTTTCGTGAAGCACTGAGCGAAGCGCACGCCCTGCTGGGCGCCAGCCTGCCGATCACCTCCGAGCTGCTCGACGATGCACCTCATCTAGAGACCATCTCGAGCATCTCGGTGGGGGTCGACAACTACCCCGTGGACGAGCTGACCCAGCGCAACATCCTGCT
This sequence comes from Chromohalobacter sp. HP20-39, assembly GCF_033052815.1. Taxonomy (NCBI): domain Bacteria; kingdom Pseudomonadati; phylum Pseudomonadota; class Gammaproteobacteria; order Oceanospirillales; family Halomonadaceae; genus Chromohalobacter; species Chromohalobacter sp. HP20-39. Next base: position 86,508 of record NZ_JAWHTP010000002.1, read on the forward strand.
CTGCCACACCCCGGATGTGCTCACCGAGACCACTGCGGATACCGGCTTCTTGCTGATCATGGCCAGCGCCCGCCGCGCAGTGGAACTGGCCAACATGGTCAAGCAAGGGCAATGGACGAGCAGTATCGGCGAGCCTCACTTCGGCACCGATGTCCACGGCAAGACGCTGGGCATGGTCGGCTTCGGGCGTATCGGCCAGGCCATCGCACGGCGCGGTGCGCTGGGCTTCGGCATGCAAGTGCTCTACACCCATGCCTCACCCAAGCCAGCACTGGAAGAAGAGCTAGGCGCGACGCACTGCGAATTCGACGCCTTGCTCGAACAGGCCGACTTCGTCTGCGTCAACGTGCCGCTGACCGCCGAGACCACCGGCTTGATCGACGCCGATGTGCTCAAGCGCATGAAGTCCTCGGCGATTCTGATCAATATCGCGCGCGGCAAGGTAGTCGACGAACAAGCGCTGATCGAGGCACTTTCCAACGGCGAAATCCTCGCCGCGGGGCTGGATGTCTTCGCTCAGGAACCGCTGCCCGGCGATTCACCACTCACGCGGATGGACAACGTCGTGACCCTGCCGCATATCGGCTCGGCGACGCATGAGACGCGCGAGGCCATGGCCCAGCGCGCCGTCGACAATGTCATCGCCGCCCTCCAGGGCCAGCAACCACCGAGCCCCTACAACGACGTCACACCACGCGGCTGACGTCTCTCCCATACGCCGCAAGCATTACCTCCCTTCACGCCTGCGCCTCTCGGTGCGGGCGTTTTCGACGCATGACACGCACGCTTGAAACCTGGGATCCCGCCCCCAGTCAGTGCTCACTGACAGCGGCCCCACGCCGCTCACTTTCCGATTCGGGAGCCACTCCATGTCCTCCAGCATTGCCCTCATCACCGGCGCAGGCCGAGGCCTCGGCCGCAGCATGGCGCTGCACCTCGCAGCCGCCGGCGTCGGCGTCATCGGTACCTACCGTCACCATCGCGACGAAGCACTGGCGGTCGCCCGCGAAATCGAGGCCGCCGGCGGCACGGCGGCGATGCTCAAGCTCGACATCGGCGATAGCGCCGCCTTCGCCGAATTCAAGGACAACGTCGCGGACACGTTGGAAAACGCCTTCGGCCGCACGGAGCTGGATGCCGTGGTCCACAACGCGGGCGAGGGCATTCTCGCGTCCTACGAAGAGACCACCGAAGACGATCTCGACGCCCTCTACCGCACCCACTTCAAGGGCCCATTCCTGCTCAGCCAAGCCCTGCTGCCGATGATCGCCCGGGGCGGACGCATCCTGAACGTCTCCACCGCCGCCACGCGCTTCGTGCTGGACAATCACTGCGCCTACTCGGCGATGAAGAGCGCGCTGGAGGTAACCACACGCTACATGGCCAAGGAACTCGGCGAGCGCCGGATCACGGTCAACGCCATCGCCCCCGGCGCCGTGGAAACCGACTTCGCCGGCGGCGCGGTCCGCGACGACCCAGCGCTCAACGCCCACTTCCGCGCAATCACGCCACTAGGGCGCACCGCCAAGCCGGATGATATCGGCGCTGCGGTCGCGAGCCTTCTGTCGAACGATTTCGGCTGGCTCAACGGCGAACGCATCGAACTCACCGGCGGGCAATCGCTTTAAACGCCTCCCCGGCCTTGCCATCACGGTCTGGGGCAACTAAGGTTCTAGAATGCGTTTAAAAACGCCGTTCACAAACTCGACGCGTCTTCTCAAGCCTGGGCGATGCGGGCCGATATTTGGGATAATGAGCGGTTCCATTCACTTCGCCCTCGAGGCTCCACCATGTCTCATCCGCTATGCCTGCTATTCGACTGCGATGGCACCCTGGTTGATAGCGAACCGCTTCTCGCCGAGGTCATGGCCGATGTTTTGACCCGTGCCGGATTACCCTTTTCCGCGGCCCAATACATGGAAGAGTTTCGTGGCGTCAGGTTCGCCAACATCGTCGCCGAGCTGGAGCGCCGTGACGGCGCCCTGGACGACGCCACTCGAGAGGCCGCCGAGGCGGAGATGCGCCGTACCATGCAGACGCGCATGAATACTGAGCTGCAGCCGATTCCGGGGATCCGCGAGGCGCTCGACCGGCTCACCGAGCATCCCCGCTGCGTCGTCTCCAACGGCCCCGAGCACAAGATTCGCCGCGCCCTCGACAGCACGGGCCTGCGCGCCTATTTCGGAGACCGCCTCTACAGCGGCTACACTATCGAGCGCTGGAAGCCCGACCCCACTCTGTTCCTGCATGCCGCGCGCGAGATGGGGGCTTCGCCCGAACGCTGCGTGGTCATCGACGATGCCGCTGTAGGCGTCGCGGCCGGCTTGGCGGCAGGGATGCGCACGATCCACATCAACCGCTTCCCCGAACGCGAGACCACCCCCGAGGGCGCCATCGCCCTGCACAACATGCGCGATCTACCCAGTGCCGTCGCACGATTGGAACAATTGGAAGCCGTGCTCCACTGACTCCGCCGGGTGGCATAGACCGATATCGTGCCCAACGGCATGGCGCGTTATCATGGAGACCTCGCGACACATCGATTCAGGGAGGCGCGCATGGCATCGCTGCAGGATCAGTTACGCGGACGGGTATACTCCACCGAACACGGCGAGACCTGCCCCGAGTGCCGGGCACCGCTCGCCGAGTGTCGCTGTGCCGAGGCTGCGGAGGAAGCACGCCTGGCAAGCCTCGATGGCACCGTTCGCCTGCGCCGTGAGACCAAGGGGCGCAAGGGCAAGGGCGTGACCCTGATCGAAGGCGTACCGCTCAAGGCCGACGAACTCAAGCCCTTGGCCAAGGCGCTCAAGCAGCGCTGTGGCACTGGCGGCGCCATCAAGGACGGCGTCATCGAGATTCAAGGCGATCAGCGCGACACGCTCAAGGCGGAACTGGAAGCGCGCGGCTATCGCGTTAAACTGGCCGGCGGCTAGGCATGGTCGGTCTTTCCCATGCGTAAGGAGGTCTTCATGCCCTTGCCACGTAGCCTGCACGCCATGCTCACCGGACTGCTACTGATCGGACTCACGGGCTGCGCCAGCGGCCCCGATTTCAAGACCCTCGATACTCGGGTCGTCTTCGATCAACCGCCCGAGCTGTCGGACGATGCCGCACTCAACGTCACATTGAAGGATAGCGACGACGGCGCCACCGTAGCGGAAAGCCGCTATACGCACTTCGATGCCCCCGCCACAGAGGTCACCCTGCAATACGCCCAAGGGGCCATCGAGGCAGCGCATACGTACGTCTTGCAAGCCGAGGTACGTGACCAAGGACGGTTGACGCATCTCAACCGCGAGCGCGTCGAAGTCTTCAACGGCAAGACCGGCACCACGCCGACCGTCACACTGGTACCCGTTTCACGTCAGTGAACGGACGCGCAGCGGTATCCGGCGCAGCTAAGTGTTGGTGGTCGAGGCCTGAATCGCCGCCCCGTCGGTGGGCATAGCGGATTTCAAGGAACGCAGCGCGGCGTCCAGCGTCTCGCCCGCCGACGCTTCGACCTTGAGGCTAAACAACGCGTCGGCACGCGTGCGCCCCACGTTGATGCAGGCCATCGGCTTGCCCGACGCCGCCGCTCGACGCGCAAAGCGATAGCCTGAATAGACCATCAACGATGAGCCTACCACCAGCATCGCGTCGGCACGCTCAAGGGCATCGAAGGCCGCCTCCACACGGGCACGTGGCACGCTGTCGCCGAAGAACACTACATCGGGCTTGAAGATACCGTCACCGCAACGCGCGCAGGACAGCAACGAGAAATCGCTAAAGTCATTCTGCCCCAGGTCGGCATCGCCATCCGGCCCAACGCTCGCCTCCAGGCCCGTCCAATGAGGATTGAGGCGCGCCAGGGCGGCGTGCAAGGCATGGCGCATCCGAGTCGCTCCGCAACGCATGCAACGCACCACGTCGGCCTGGCCGTGTAGGTCGATCACGCGCCGCGATCCGGCGCGCTGGTGAAGCCCGTCGACATTCTGCGTGACCAACTGCTCGATGCGTCCGGCACGCTCCAGCGCGGCCAGCGCGTAATGCCCACGCCCCGGACGCGCCTCGGAGAGCGCCTGGAACCCCACCAGGCTACGCGCCCAGTAGCGGCGACGTGCGATGTCGCTGTGCATGAACGTCTGATGCGTCATCGGCGGCGAGCGTTTCCAGGCGCCCTGTTCATCACGGTAGTCGGGGATGCCGCTATCGGTGCTCATTCCGGCTCCGGTGAGCACGAAAAGCCGCGAATGACGAGAAAGAAAGGTCGTCAAGGACGACACTGAGGAATCGGACATCGTGATCTCCCGGGCAAAGCCGATGTCTCATGATACAACCGGCGCCCCGCGTCGCCACAAGCACCCATCATGCGCCGGCATCGCCGATCTCCGACAAGCTGGCTAGAATGGGGGTTCATGTAACACCTTCTTGACCAGGATGACCGTAATGGTTTGGCTGGAATACGTACTACCGATCATTTTTCTCGCCCCGCTCGGCGCCACCGCACTGGTCGTGCTGGCCCTGCGCCACCTGGAAGACGGGGCGCTGACTTCGCCCTATGATGGACACACCTTGCGCGAACCGGCGCAGTCACTACGCGACCGCCTCGATCGCGCCTATGCCGCGCTGTTTCTGGATGGCGCGCTGGGGCCCATCATCACCCTGGCGCCACTGGTCTACGGCATGGGGCGCATGCTGTTCGCCAACCAGCATAGCTGGCTGGAATGGGCGCTTTACGGGCTGTTGACCACCTTGTTGGCGTTGGTGCTGTGCTTTCGCTTGATTCGTGACGTCCAGCGCATTCGCCGCCTCAAGCTGGGCCTGGCCTGCGAACTGGCCGTGGGGCAGGAATTGGAGCGTTTGATCCGTCCGGAGGCGCATCCATATTTCGTATTCCACGATGTGCCCACCGACAGCGTCGCCATCGACCATGTCGTGGTCACCCCGCATGGCGTCTTCGTGGTCGAGGTGAGCGCCCGGACACCGCCGTTGGATATCACGGGCGAGACCCGCACCCAGGTAGTCGTCGCCGGGCAACGCCTGCGCTTTCCCGGCTGGCGCGAGCGCCAATCCCTGGCACACACACGGATGGCCACGAGCTGGTGCCGCCAATGGCTGACCCGCCATTCCCTGGGCAATGTCGCCGTGCAAGGCGTACTGGTCCTGCCCGGCTGGGATGTGGAGATCGACGAGCCACCCAGCGAAATCATGGTGGTCGATGGCCAGGGGCTCGCCGAACTGCTCAATCACACCTCGCTACAACCCATGGATGACGCCACGCACCAGCGCGTGGTGCAGGCACTCGACCAGCGCGTCAAAGGCAGCCTCCAGCCGTAATGATAAGGTGAGGCGCTAGGGGGAGGTTTCACCAACGATCAGCTGGGTCGCCAGGCAATGATCCTTCATGGGGGTAAGACCCAAGACCATCGAGGCTGCCAAGCGTCCCTTGGCAACGCTATCCTGGCGTACCGTAGTGAGCCGCGGCGCACGGTACTGCCCCTCGGCAATACCGTCGAATCCCGTAATGCGTAGATCCTCGGGGATGCGTAAGCCACGCTGCTCGGCCAACGTCAATACGGTCAGGGCAATACGGTCCGACATGCACAGCAGCAGGTCGGGGCGCTCATCGTCGGGTAGATCCAGAATCTCGGCGATAACCGGAGCGCACACCTCGTAGATGTTCTCCTCGATGTTCCACATCGGCACCGTGGTCGGGTCGATACCGTACTCGGCCAACGCCTCGTAAAAGCCGTTCAAACGTAGGCGAGTGATCGTTTGCGACTCTTCGTACAATGGTTGGTCGATAATACGGCCGTTGCAGGGCTCGGCCGTCAGGCGCAGGTTGATGATCGCTGGACGCCGAGGCCTTTGGCGCAAGGTATGTCGTGCAATGTTGAGACAAGCAAACTGGTTGTCGATGTGCACCGAAGCATGCCCGGCTATATCAAAGTCCACCGCCATCAGCGGCTTCTGGCTCGGAAACTGTTCCAGCATCCGCGGATCAGCCACCAGACCATAGACGATGAAGCCATCGGCCATGCTGGCCGACTCCAGGCGCGCGCCTTGACGAGCGGGGAGCAACAGCAGGGTATGCCCGTGGTCATCAACTACCTCAGCGACACCCGCGAGAAATTCACTGGCCACCGCATCGTTCAAGTTGTAGGTGAGACTTTCGGCAAGCACCACCGCAATGATACGCGAGCGCCCGGTACGCAAGCTGCGACCTCGCGCGTCAGGCCCCGTGTATCCCATGGCACGCGCCTCGCTCAGGATGCGTTCGCGTAGCTGTGGCGAAAGCTGGTCCGGGCGATTGAAGGCGTTGGAGACCGTGGCGGTAGAAACCTCGAGCCGAGCGGCCAGATCCTTGATGGTGATGCGGCGGTGCGATGGAGTCACGGCGAATCTCGTCAGAATCGAACGCAGGCAGCATACCTGCCTGCTCCGACACTCTCTAGCACGAAAGGCGACTCAGCCGAATGGGTCGCCCTCATGCCAGCATGCTCAAGCGGCGTCACGTGTGCCTATCAGTGCCAATGCGCAACCACCACTGTCGAACAGATGCACATTGGCAAGTGACGGCACCAATGCAGCACGTTGCCCGATTTCCCAACGACTAGGAGCCTCGCTGCGGTGAATCAGCAGCTCGCCGCCCTGGCCGGAATCAAGATAGACATAAACCTCGTTCCCCAGGTATTCGACGTTGACGATTTCGAAAGCATTATCGCCTTGGGGTTCATCCAGGCTCAGATGCTCGGGACGAATGCCGAGCGTCAATTTGGCGTTTGCGGCAAGACCCGCAGCATTCTGTGGCAGAGTCAGTTCACCGATGCCCGGTAGGCTGATACGACAACCATCGGCATGACTCTCACGCAATGTGGCGGACAAGAAGTTCATCGTCGGTGAGCCGATGAAACCAGCAACGAAGCGCGTTGCGGGGCGCTGGTACAGCTCCTGAGGACTGCCGACTTGTTCGATGTGCCCACCATTCAAGACCACGATCTGATCGGCAAGCGTCATCGCCTCGACTTGATCATGGGTGACATAGATCACCGTTGAGCCCAGGCGGTGGTGTAAACGCGCAATCTCATTGCGCATTTGTACGCGTAACGAGGCATCCAGGTTGGACAACGGTTCGTCGAACAGCAGGATGCGCGGCTCGCGGGCCATCGCCCGCCCCATGGCCACGCGCTGACGCTGCCCACCGGAAAGCGCCTTGGGTTTACGATCCAGCAATTCTTCGAGCTGCAAGATACGCGCTGTCTCGAGGACCCGGTCGCGCACCGTCTGCTCGGCTTTCTTGGCCAACTTCAGTCCGAAGGCCATGTTCTCGTAGACCGTCATGTGTGGATACAAGGCATAGGACTGGAAAACCATGCCTACCCCCCGCTCGCGAGGCGGCAGGTCGTTGACCAGCGTTTCGCCGATCTTCAGCTCGCCGTCGCTGATCGATTCCAGCCCAGCGACCAGCCGCAGCAGAGTCGACTTACCGCAGCCCGAAGGGCCGACAAAGACCACGAACTCACCATCAGCAATCGTGAGATCGACATCTTTGATGATATGCGTATCGCCAAACGACTTGTTGAGCTTGTTGAGCGTCAGGCTTGCCATGGAAAGTGCTCCTGGCCGGCGCCTTGGCGCCGGCGGCATATTTCGTCCAAAGAAAATCAGTCAAGGCGCAGATAAGCCGCCTGATAGGCCGGCAAGTGCAAACGGTCGTGTTCCAGCCTTGCTGTGAAACCCGGTGCATCGAGCAAAGAGCCCTGCTCGGGCAGGTGACAATCACGTGCTTGGCCGCCAAGATTGAACACACACAACAGGCGCTCATCGCCATGCTCGCGCACGAAACCGAGCAGTTCATTCCCGATATCGATCAGTTGTAGGTCGCCGCCGACCAGAGCCGGATGCTCGCGACGAAACGCGATCAGCTCGCGCACGCTGCTGAGCAATGAATCGGAGCGAGCCTGCTGACGTGAGACGGCACGCAGTAGGTGGCGGGTATCCACCGGCAACCAAGGCTCGACACGCGAAAAACCACCCTGGATATCATCGGTCCAGGGCATCGGAGTACGACAGCCATCGCGGCCTTTAAACTCAGGCCACAGGACCTTGCCGTAGGGATCCTGGATGCGCTCGAAAGGCACCTCGGCCTCGGGCAGGCCAAGCTCCTCACCTTGATAAAGGCACACACTGCCTCGCAATGATAAGAGCATGGCCAACGTGACCTTGGGATACGCCTCGGGATCCTCCTCGGCCCCCCAGCGCGTGGCGCTTCTCACCACATCGTGGTTGGACAATGCCCAGCAAGGCCAGGCATCTCCCGCCAGCCGCTGGAAGCGCTCAATCACCTCATGAATGTAGGCCGGGGAGCGCGGTGCATTAAGCAAGTCGAACGTGTAGGCCATGTGCAACTTGTCACCACCTGCGGTGTACTCAGCCATGCGCTCGAGCGGGTTATCGTCACCGATTTCCCCAACCGTGGTGGTGCCCGGATACTCATCCATCAACGCACGCAATTGCTTGAGGAAGTCGAGGTTTTCGGGACGACTTATGTCATGGACATGACACTGCCACGTATAGGGGTTGGCCTCTGGCGCGCCCAGAGTCTTGGCATCGCCGGGTTCGAGGGCCGGATTGTCGCGCAGTTCGGCATCATGGAAATAGAAGTTGACGGTATCCAGACGGAAGCCATCGACACCAAGTTCCAGCCAAAAGCGCATGTTATCGAGCTGAGCGTCACGTACTGCCGGATTATGGAAGTTGAGGTCCGGCTGTTCGATCAGGAAATTATGCAGATAATACTGACGACGGCGCGAGTCGAATGTCCAGGCCGAACCGCCGAAGATCGACAGCCAGTTGTTGGGTGGCGTGCCATCGCGCTTGGGATCAGCCCAGACGTACCAATCGGCGCGGGCATTGTTGCGGTCGCAACGGCTTTCTTGAAACCAGGGATGCTGATCCGAGGTATGGCTGATCACCTGGTCGATAATCACCTTCAAGCCCAGCTCATGGGCACGCGCGAGCAGCGTCTTGAAGTCCTCGAGGGTGCCGAACATCGGATCGACGTCACGATAATCGCTGATGTCGTAGCCGAAATCCGCCATCGGCGAGGTAAAGAAAGGCGACAGCCAGATGCCATCGACACCGAGCGAGGCAACATAATCCAGCTTCTCGGTGACACCCGGCAAATCGCCGATACCATCGCCATTGCTATCCAGAAAGCTGCGCGGATAGATCTGATAGATGACACCGCCGCGCCACCAGGAGGTGTTGTCTTGCATGTTGTTTTCCTTGATCGAATGAAACTCGGGAATGTGGGTTAGCCCTTGACGGCACCGGCTGTCAGACCGGAAACGATACGTCGCTGGAAGATCATCACCAGAATGACCAACGGCACCGTGACAGTGACAGAAGCCGCCATGATCGGTCCCCAAGGCAACTCATGCTGGCTTCCCCCGGAAATCAGCGCGATCGCCACCGGTACAGTGCGTTCCTCGCTGGTGAGGGTAAACGTCAGGGCGAACAGGAACTCGTTCCAGGCGGCGATGAAGGCCAGCAGGCCGGTGGTCGCCATAGCCGGCCACATCAATGGTAGAAATACCTTAGTAATAGTGACCCAGGGACTCGCGCCATCCATGATCGCCGCCTCTTCGAGTTCCATGGGTAGCTGGCGCATGAAGGTCGTTAGCACCCAGACAGTAAAAGGCAGGGTGAAGATGGTATAACTCAGAATGAGTCCACCCGCGCTGTTGTAGAGGTTAAGCACGCGAATCACCTCGAACAGCCCGGAAAGGACCGCCACTTGAGGAAACATCGACACGCCGAGCACCACCATCATCACCGTCGTCCGCCCCCGAAAGCGCACACGCCCCAAGGCATAGGCAGCGGTAACGCCCAGCAGCAAGGCGATAGCCACCACACTCACGGCGACGATGATCGAGTTGATGATCGCCTGGACGAAACTTCCTTGGGAAAAGATTGTGATGTAGTTACTGAAATCCACGCTGTGCAGCCAATAATCGACCTGGAACAATGCACTGGAAGGTTTCAGTGACGTTATCACCGCGTAGTAAAAGGGAAAGATGGCGTACACCAGCAAAATCGCTATCAACAACCAGAACCCGATACGTTTGATAAGGGACTTCGCGAGTTTGGTATTCATGCATCACCTCCCAACTGACGACGGCCCAGATAGAGATAAACCACGGTGACCAAGGCGATGATCAAAAACAGCATGGTCGAGGCGGCGCTGCCGTAGCCCACATCCTGAAACTCCACCAGTTGCTGACGCGCGTAGATCGACATCGTCATAGTGTTGGTGGAATTGGATGTCAGCACGTAAATCACATCGAACACGCGAAGCGCATCCAGCAAGCGGAAAATGACCGCCACCAGCAACGCCGGCGTTATCAGTGGCAATGTCACGCGGAAAAACACTCTAATCGGGTGGATGCCATCGACTTCGGCCGCTTCGTAGCAATCCTGGGGTAGCATTTGTAGCGCGGCCAGCACCAGCAGCGCGACGAAGGGGATGGTCTTCCACACATCGACGATAATGACCGCCCACATCGACAGGTCAGCACTAGCGGTCCAGGCAAGCGGCGAGTCGATCAAGCCCATCGTCATCAACAAATGATTGATGATTCCGAACTGGTCATTGAGCATCCAGGCCCACATCTTGGCCGATACGATGGTCGGAATGGCCCAGGGAATGAGCACTGCGGCACGCACCAGCATGCGCCCCTTGAACTCGGCATTGAGGATCAAGGCGACGATAATCCCGAAGACCGTCTCCAACGAGACCGACACGGCACTGAAGAACAACGTGTTCCACACCGACTGCCACCAGGCGGGGTCAGTGAGCAGGCCATACCAGGCGCCTTGGTAATACACCAGATAGTTTTCGAAACCGATGAAGTTGGCGCCACCGGTATTCGCCAGCGAGGCATCGGTGAAACTGAAGTAAAAGGTCCGTACAAGCGGCCAACCGGCGACCAGCACCAAGGTGACAAGCATCGGTACCAAGAACAGCCAGGCCGCACGCACGCGTTGACGGCGTACCTTGGTACCCCGTTGCACGCCCCGACGCGCTGGCGCCGGGGGCGGAGTTGAAAGAGAGTCGCTAGTGGTCATGGCAAGCCTCGGGTTACCAGCGGCGGCGCTTCATGCGCTCGAGTTCGTCCTGCAGTTGCGATACCGCCTGTGTGCCGTTCATGCTGCCGGAAAGCACATTGTGGGCGGCGTTAAAAAAGGCATTACTGACCCGGCCGTACTTTTCGCCAGTTGGCGCCGAGGGGCGTGCTACGGCATTGGTAAACGTGTCATACAGCTTGCCGAAGAAGGGAACTGCAGCCAGAACTTCTTTATCCTGGTAAAGCGACTTGATGGTCGGGTTGTAAGCACCTGCGATAGCCCGACGCTTCTGTTCGGCCTCGGACGTCAAGAACTTGACCAGATCGACAGCCAGCTCGGGATTATTGCTGTATTTGGACACCGCCAGGTTCCAGCCACCCAGCGTCGCGGCACTGCTTCCTTTGGGGCCATGCGGCAGCATGGTCACGCCAACCTTGCCCTGCACATCGCTACTTTCGCTCTGCGCCAGCGCCCAGGCATAAGGCCAGTTGCGCATGAAGACCGCATTGCCGGACTGGAAGACGCCACGCGCTTCTTCCTCGGTATAGTTGAGTACGCCCTTGGGAGAGATATTACCGATCCACTCGGCGGCCTGATCTAGCGCGGCCGCCGCACGTGGGTTATCGATGGTAATTTCACCCTGATCATCGACGATGCTGCCACCGCCGTAGCTGGCGACCCATTCCAGTGCGTTGCAGGTCAACCCTTCATAAGCGCGCCCCTGAAAGACATAACCCCACATTCCATCCTTGCCGGCCTGGCGTTCACCTTGTTGAATGACCTCGGCAGTAGCCGTCATCTGCTGCCAGGTCTCGGGTACCTCGCGGTCATATTCGTCGAGCAGATCCTTGCGGTAGTAGAGCACCCCGGCATCAGTGAACCACGGCATCGCCACCAGCCGTCCATCGACGGTATTGTTATCGACGATCGTCTGAAAATGGCCATCAGCAATGCCCTTGCCGCCTATCTCTTGCAAGTCGACCAAATGGTTCGCAAGTAGCCCTGGCCAGACCACGTCGATCTGCATGACGTCGATATCGCCGGACTGGGCCGAGAGAATCTGCTGATAGAGCGATAAGCGTTCGGTCGACGAATTGGGGGTCGAGATCACGGCAACACTGTGACCGGTTTTTTCCTCCCACGCGGCGACACCCTGCTTGCACAGGGTCAGCTCGGCGCCGACAGCACCGCAGGAAATGGTCAGATCGGCGGCGTGAGCCTGGCCGACGGCGGCGCCGGCCAAGGCGATGAGAGGGATCAATTGACGTATCATGGCGCTAACCTCCGAGATGGTTGTTGTTATCCGGATAAGAGATAGCCTTTCCGGGTAATATCGATGGAGCGGGTTAAATCGCGAACGAATCTTAAACGATTAAGTTCAAGAAGATTAGCCGCCGTTGCAACTCCCAACAACCTAGACTTTGGTGTAAAGAAACATCCCCCATCGAGACGTGATAGACATTGGTCGAAATAACGTGATTGGGATTTTGAAGGCATAGACTTAAACGTTTAAGTTCATGTCTTGCGAGGCATGACCAAAAGCATTGAATTTGGTGCATCGCATCGACAACAACCACAACGGGAGTCAAATACATGCCCCTTTCACGCCTAATGGCTCGCTCACCGCTAGCCATCGCTGTCACCGTCGCCGCTATGGGCACCGCCGCCACGGCCAATGCCGATATATCATCCGCAGAACTGGAAGCCCGCCTGGCCGCGCTAGAAGATCGCGTCGCCGCCGCCGAGCAACGTGCCGCTGCCGCCGAGAAACGCGCCGAGCGGGCAAAGGCGGCCCTGCAAGCCCTCGACGATCCCGATCTGGAAAAACGTTTGACCGATGTCGAGGCCCATGCCGATGGAGACTTGGGCCTATCGCTCAATGCGTATGCACGCTCCGGGTTACTGCTCGACGAGCATGGCAAAAGCGCACCGGGAGGCCCCTATCTAACGCCGGCCGGCGGCACTGACGGTGCAGTAGGCCGTCTGGGCAATGAGCCGGACACCTACGTCGAGACCACGCTCAATTACAAACAGCGCTTCGATAATGGTGCGCGCTCACATTACCGCGTCATGATTGCCGACGGCGTCACCACCAGCAACGACTGGACTGCCGAGGAGTCAAACCTCAACGTACGTCAGGTCTACGCGCAATTCAGTAATCTGCCGAGTTTTACCGGCGCCTTCGAGGACGCCAAGATCTGGGCTGGCAAGCGCTTCGACCGCGACAACTTCGATATCCATTGGCTCGACAGTGACATCGTCTTTCTCGCCGGTACCGGCGCCGGGGTTTATGACGTTCGCCTCAACGACGACTGGACCAGTAACGTGTCGCTCTACGGGCGCAGTTTCAGCGACTTTCCTCTTGTCAGCCGCGAAAATCCCGGCCTCACTGGCGATACCGACAACCTGATCTTCACGCTCAACAATCACATCGGCAACTGGCAGTGGATGGTCAATGGCCTCTCGGCCAACGACAACGACCAACGTGCCACCGGAAACGCTGCCAATGCAGCGGACACCGGCTTTCATACCATGCTCGCCTATCACGGCGACGACTTCTTCGGCCTCGGCAAGGGTAGCTTCAAAGCAGCAGCGCTGCATGGTCGCGGGCTAGGCGCCGAGGTCAAGGCACTGGGTTCCGATGGTAATTTACTTGACGAGGCGCAGACTACGCGGCTGGCGCTCTATGGAACGACCTACGTGGCACCGCACTGGCGTCTGGCGCCAGCGGTCCTCGCCCAGCACAGCACGGATCGCTATGCGCCTGGCGACAGCTATGACTGGGCAACCTTCAATGCCCGTCTCGCCAATGAACTGACAGCGAACTTCGAAATGCAGTACGAAGCCAGCTACCAATGGATGGACCTCGACCCACAAGGCTACAACGGCAACAGTGCCGTCGACGGTGCCTATACCAAGCTGACCGTAGCACCCACCTTCAAGCCCGAGGTTGGCGGCTTTTGGCAGCGCCCGGAGATTCGTGTGTTTGCTAGTTGGAGCGACTGGGACGAAGAACTCAACGGCTTCGCCAGTGGCGATGCTTTAGGCAACGACACCTTCACCGGTGGTGAGTGGACCTTCGGTACACAGATGGAAATCTGGTTCTGAATCGACACCATCTCCTGGCCAATGCCCCAGCTACCATGGCTGGGGCATCAGATTTCACCTTCATCAGATATTCGCAATACCTGACTCACCTCTAGCACCATGGTCTAAGAGCGCTCACATCACATGCGATAGCGCGCATAATCAATGCTCATATTAAACGTTTAAGACGCAGGCAGGCGAGGTGTCCCTTGAACGCCCACAGCCCCCATGAGCCGCAGCCGTTGATCGATGAAAAGCTCGCGCCACCGCCACTACCCCCGGTAGTGGTTGCACGACCGCGGCTCAATGATCATTTCATACTCAACGAGCAGGTACGTCTGCTAGTGCTGCAGGCTCCCCCCGGCTATGGCAAGACCACATTGGTCACGGAGCGCTTGCCCGCGCTGCAACAACCAGCTGTATGGCTGCGCCTGGATAATCGCGATAACGATCCCACACGCTTCACCCGCTACTTCGCGGCGGCCTTGAGAACGCTATGTCGTGAGCACTTAGACATCGAGTTGCCCAACGTCACACCGACCTTTCCCTTCAGTGAAGCCATCGAGCACTGGCTGTCGGCGCTACCTGACCGAGCCCCATCTTGTCGGCTAGTGCTTGATGAATGTGAACATCTCGACGATCCCGAAATCCTGGAGGGGCTGCGCTACTGGCTCAAGCATCAACCGCGCTGGCTAACACTCACCGTTCTCTCGCGCATTCAGCCAGCGCTTGGCTTGCCACTATTACGCTTACGGGGCGAGCTTGAGGAGGTCACGCTTGATGCCCTCGCCTTCGACCTCGAAGAAGCTCAAACCCTGTGCGCAGAGCAACTCGCCTTTCCTCCTTCCCGAGTCAGCCTTGAACGTGCCATGCGGCGTGTCGAAGGATGGGCTATGGCGCTTAGTTGGCTAGTCGAACGTACGACCACACGAGCCAGCTTCGACGCCTTGCTCGAACGCCTCGGTGGAGACCATCCCGATTTTGTCGCCTGGTTCGACGAAATTCTCGCTGATAGCGTCGATGATGCAGATCGCCACTTATTGCTACAGCTCGGCGTATTATCCCGCTTCTCACCAGAACTCGTGGCACGATTGCTCGATGGCGGCAACCTATCACAACGCCTGGAGGCACTGGAAAACGCTGGGCTTTTCATTCATCGCCAGGACCCTCACGATCAGTGGCGGCATTTTCATCCCCTGTTCGCGGGCTACCTGCGCCATCGCCGTCATGAGCTTAGCGTTGCCACCCAGCGCGAACTGCATCATCGCGCCGGCGAGGCCTGGCTAGCCTTAGGCGATCCCGCTCTGGCACTAACCCAAGCAATCGAGGCCGAGGCGCCCGATACCCTAATTACCTTACTTACGACACATGGCCCACATCTGCTGGCCAACGGCCACTTTGCCTTGATAGCACGCGCACTAGGCGCACTAGGCGAGCCCAGAATCTGTATCTCTCCACGTTTGACGCTCATTCATGGGTGGGTCAACCACGCCCAGTACCAGTTCATTGAAACCGACCGAGCCATTCGTTGGGCCGAAGCACAGCAGGATGAACCCACCTGGCAGGAACTCGCCGCCGAATTTGCCACCCTGCGTGCCCAACTAGCCATCAACCGTGGTAACGCCGAACAGGCCGCACCATTGGCCGAGAGCGCCCTGGCGCTGCCGGCTCGCTACCTGGCCGCCACACCAGTTTCGGCAAGCGCTATACTCTGCGAGGCACGCTTTGTGCAAGGCCAACTCGAAGAGTCCCTAGCGCGCGTCAAGAGCGTAACACGCGACGCCCAGCGCCTCGGCGACGATCAGCTTCACTTGTGGTCCCTATGTCATCAGTCCGAAACACTCGTGGCTCAAGGACGCCTGCAAGCTGCCTATGATACGCAAGAGCGGGCCTTTTCACTGCTCACGAAACGCGAACTGGAGCACCTTCCAGTGGCCGAGTTCCTGTATCGTATTCGCAGTCAAATACTCTGGGAATGGCATCGCCTCGATGAATCGGAGCAGGCCGCATTAGCGGGTATTGCAGTGCTTGATACTCAAGGCGAACGCTGGACACTACAATGTCATATCAGTCTTGCCAAAGTCTCCCAAGCCCGGGGGGATAAGCCCCAGTGCGCCGATCATATCCGCCGCCTGCGCAAGATCCTCACCGAGGGCGACTACCATATCGACTGGCGCGCCAATGCCCATGCCGCTCTTCTGACTTGGTGGCGTTCTACCAATGATTACGATGCCATCGCCCATTGGCTGGAGGACGCGCCTTCCGTCGAGGTCGAGAATGCTTGCAACCATTTTGCCCAGTGCAACGGGCGCAACCATGTTCGGGCTTTAACTCTGCTCGGCCGTCACGATGAGGCACACACCCTACTCGAACAGCTCAATACACAGGCCACACACTTTGGATTAATCACCGACGCTAACCGCAACCGTATTGGTCTCGCTGATCTCGCATGGCAATCCGGGAATCATATTGCGGCGCTTGACCATCTAAGCACCGCCCTCGATCTGGCCGGACGTACCACTTTGACGGGCAGCTTTCTACGCCTCGGCCACACTCTGGTCGAGATGCTGCAGGCGTTGCTCGCCGAACGCGAGCTTGACACCTTGACTCGCCCCCGGGCCGAGCGGCTATTAGCCCTGGCTAGCCAACAGCGTGATTTTGGCAATGCTGTACGGCTCATGCTCGACGAAACGGTGATCGCGGATATCGTCTCCCGCCCCAACGTTCCTGAATTGATCCGCACCTCGCCACTGACTCGCCGCGAGTGGCAAATTCTTGGGCTAATCCACGCCGGGCTGTCCAACGAACAGATCGCTGAACAACTTTCGGTCGCCCCAACTACCATCAAGACTCACATTCGCAGCCTCTATCAGAAGCAAAACATCCGTCGCCGCGAAGAGGCCATCACCCTCGCTGGCGATTTGCTCTCTCGCATTGCGGGGGCGTGACACCTCCTCCCCCCGCCTACGCCTGCACACTCATCACCGGGAGGATGCCCATTCTGCCGGAGCTCGCCACCATGGAAACCGATAATATGACCACGCCCACGCGCGTCGGCGCTGCGGCCTCGAAAGGACACCAACAACATGACAGCAACTTCCCACATCATAGGTAAACACGGCCAAGACTGGTGGCGCGGCGCAGTGATCTATCAGATCTATCCACGCAGTTTCATGGATAGTAACGGCGACGGCATCGGTGACCTGAAAGGTGTGCTCAAGAAGCTCGACTACATCGCCTCCTTGAACGTCGATGCGATTTGGCTCTCGCCTTTCTTTACCTCGCCGATGAAAGACTTCGGCTACGACATCAGCGATTACCGGGCAGTCGATCCGATGTTCGGCACGCTGGAAGACTTTGACCGACTCGTGGAAGCAGCTCACGCGCGTGGGCTAAAGGTCACCATCGACCAAGTACTGTCGCATACCTCCGACCAGCATGCCTGGTTCGTTGAAAGCCGCGAAAGCCATGACAACCCACGCGCCGACTGGTACGTATGGGCCGACCCGCAATCCGATGGTGCGCCACCCACCAACTGGCAGTCCATCTTCGGCGGTCCCGCCTGGCAGTGGGATACCCGGCGCTGCCAGTATTACCTGCACAACTTCCTGGCCGAACAGCCTGATCTCAATTTTCGCAACCCCCGGGTCATAGAGGCGATCCTTGAAGAAGTGCGCTTTTGGCTGGAACGTGGTGTCGACGGCTTCCGGCTCGACGCGATCAATTTCTGCACCCATGGCGCACTAAAAGACAATCCTCCTCGAGAAGAATTAGTCGAAGGATTCATTGGTGTACGCCCAGACAACCCTTATGGCTTTCAGCAACATTTGTATGACAAGACTCAGCCCGAGAATCTAGATTTCCTCGAGAGGCTACGGGCGCTCCTCGACGAGTACCCCGGGACTACCAGTGTGGGTGAAGTAGGAGATGACGACTCGCTGGGTGTGATGGCTGAATACACGCAAGGTGGCAAGCGCTTGCACATGGCCTACTCCTTCGATTTTCTCGGTGAACGCCACGATCCCGAATTTCTGCATGACACTCTGACGGCCATGGAAGCACGTATCGGCGATGGCTGGCCATGTTGGGCCTTAGGCAACCATGACGTAACCCGCTTGGCCACACGCTGGGATGCCGAGGACGACAAAGCAGCGCTACGCTTGTACCTCGTGTTTCTACTCACCCAGCGTGGCAGCGTATGCCTCTATCAAGGTGAAGAGTTAGGCCTGAATGAGGCCGAGCTGACTTTCGAGCAACTGGTCGACCCTGCCGGCATCACCTTCTGGCCAACCTATAAAGGGCGCGATGGTTGCCGTACTCCGCATCCCTGGCATGCCGACCTCCCGCATGCCGGTTTCAGCCACGCGCCTCCCTGGCTGCCGGTACCGCAAACCCATCAGGCACTCGCCGTCGACCGCCAGGACAACGATCCAGACTCATTGCTCAACGCCTATCGAGATTTCCTGGCATTCCGCCGCACTTTGCCGGCGCTGATCAAGGGCGAGGTCCAGCACCACCCGGTCCGCAACGGCGTGCTCTGCTTGGAACGTCGCCATGGAAAGGATGGCGAGCGCCTCCTGATCGCTCTCAATTTCGCCGCCGCACCACGCGAGCTAAAAGCACCCTATTCAGTCACGGCAATCGATGAAGCACCCGCTTGGATCGAGGGCCGCTGGGCCGATGGCACACTTAGCTTGCCGGCACACGGCATCGCACTTGGACGCTGCACGGACAACGAGGAGAGCGCACCATGGGACGTGTGACCCTTGAAGGAATCGGCAAGTCTTACGGCGACACCGAAGTCTCTCATGACATCAATCTCACCATCGAGGATGGCGAGTTCGTAGTCTTCGTCGGCCCTTCGGGATGCGGCAAGTCAACGCTATTGAGGATGATCGCGGGGCTGGAGGACATCACCACCGGCGAAATGTGCCTCGATGGCGAGCGAATCAACGAGATTCCCCCTCAGGAGCGCGACATTGGTATGGTTTTCCAGTCCTACGCGCTTTACCCACACATGAATGTCGCCGACAACATGGCCTTTGGCCTCAAACTCTCGCATACGCCCAAGGAAGAAATCCGCCGAAGCGTTGAGCATGTGGCAGAGACGCTACAACTCACCGAGTTGCTCGAGCGCAAGCCCAAGGATCTTTCAGGCGGTCAACGTCAGCGAGTCGCCATCGGACGCACCCTGGTCAAAGAGCCCGCCGTCTTTTTGTTCGACGAGCCGTTATCAAATCTCGATGCCTCGCTGCGTGTCGAGATGCGTGTACAGATCGCTGAACTGCACCGGCGACTCCGCGCGACAATGATCTATGTCACCCACGACCAAGTGGAAGCAATGACCCTGGCTGATCGCATCGTGCTGCTTTCCAGCGGGCGCATAGCCCAAGTCGGTGCACCGCTTAGCCTCTATCATTTTCCCGAAAGCCTTGAAGTCGCCGCCTTCATCGGCTCACCGCGCATCAACACGCTGCCGGTTACCGTGATCGAACCCGGCACCACACGTACCTTGGTACGTTTGCCCAATAACCAGACCCTGGCCGTCGCAGTGGATGGCAGCACCCTCGAGCCCGGCGACACCGCCACATTGGGTATACGAGCGGAAGATTTCGTCAACGAAAAGGCCGAAGCGACCCTTGAGGCACGGTTGACGGTTGCCGAAAAATTGGGTTATGAAACACTCGCCCACTACCGTGTCGAGAGCGCATACGGCCCTGTGACGCAACGTTTGGACGGCTTGGCCGTCCTCGACGATGGCCCAACCACCACACTGGGCTTGGCTGGCCAATGCTGTCATCTGTTTGGCCCCGATGGACGAGCCTGCCCTCGCCAGATCGAGCTACCCAGCATCCCTGGCGGCACCCACGCTTGACCATATGCACATAGCGCCGACGCACCGACCCAGCGGCCAGGGCGTCACGCATAACACATGTAAACGCGACGAGCAGCAGGCTCGCCTGCTGCTCGTTATCAGCGACGTTTCAACTGCTCGGCGAGCCAATCGCGAGTTCCAGCTTGCCCGGCCTCTTCAGCGCGTTCAGCGAGCTCCATGGCAAGGGCAATATCGCCGGCCGCCAAGGCAGCCCGGATCAAGCGATGAAAATCGAGCCCTTCTAACCCCCTCGTCGCCGTGGCAGTCGGCATCTGATGAGTCGCTTGAGAGGGTGCCGTCACCACTTCATTCTCGCTCTCATCGACGAATAGCGGTGCCAATACCCCCGTCGTTTCACCGAGTGGGCGCAGCATGACACGCACTTCGCCGATAGCGCGGTGGGCAGCAATCGGGTTGGCCACCGGGGGGACGGCCAAATGACGCGCACGGGCCTGAAGGCGTGCCGGGTGCAGCAACTCGGTGATCGCTTGCAACGCCTCATCGCCCGTCGTGATCACAACCCGATCGGCGTTCCTACCCGGCGACACCGAGAACCCCAGCGTCAAACGGTTTCCCCAAAACCCTTGTGGGGTCTGATACTGGAACGCCGACCAATCGAAACGACGCTGGACACGCCCCTGAGCATCGAGCAACAGTACCTCCGGGGCAAACACGTACGGCTGCCCTTCGGCGTCACGTCCCACCAGGCTGGCTAGACTCACCCGTAAAGGGCCTTGTCCTTTCGGTAATTCCAGAACATGAAAAGGGGCTTTGCCTTCCGCAAAGACATGTACCGGCGTATCGGGTCCAAAACGCAGCGTCAAAGACTGGTCGGCAGACACCGCTGTCGTCGGCAAGCTCCCCAAGTCTGCCGTGCAACACTCAGACGTACTCGCCAGCCAAGTATCATCGGTAGGCATGGAAGGCAGTGTGGCGGAAGTGGCACAGCCGGACAACAGAACTGCACAGAGGGAAGCCGTAGCCAAGCGGGGAACCAACATCGCGATCTCCTTGTAAAAACGCCGGTCCCTAGATTTTTTGAACAAAACCTAAAAGACCGGCCAATAAACGATCGAACTATCACGATCTATGCGTGACTGTTACCACCAGGCTTCCATCTGCAGACCGTAGGTCATTCCGTTATCTTCTAAATCATCAACCGACTCGCTGGCAGCGTTATAGTCTTCACCGTTCCACTTGGCATAGGTGACAAAAGCACGCACGACAGGACGCGCGAAAGCTCCACGTCCGGCTGACCACTGCTGGGCCAGGGTCAGTTTGGTCAGGTGGGCCGTTTCACGGCTGTTATCCTGAGGGTCGACTCGATCATAGCCCAGCTCCATGGCGGTACTCATGGTGTCGGACCAATAATACGTGGGGCGAAGACCCGCCGAAGTCCAAGTTTGCCCTTGGCCATTGTCGAGGTCGCGGTCCTCATAGATGGCCGCATAAAGCATGTCGACATTAGGTGATAAGTTGACCAACCCATGGTCGAGGACGCGCATCATATCTCCCTCGGGCACCGAGGAGGCAGTATTCGACTTGCCGGAGCTACCGATAGCGCCATCCTTGCCATACTGCACAACGAATTTGTTATAGCCACCCAGCCAGTTACCCTGAACATGCTCCAGCGTCACCAAGTGTCCCTTTTCAGGGTCAACGTCCGCTTCTTCCTGCGCATCGGTAAGATTGGCCGCACCGTAGTCATAGCCAATCTCCAACTCACCACCGGGGTTCGTCTTGAGGCCCGCCAATCGGATATCGAGGGTATCGTTGGCTAGATTCTGATCGCTATCCGGAAAATCCTCATCAGTACTGCTATTGCGCAGCCACGCTACGCTGAGTCGCCCGAAACCCAGGTCGATGTTTTCAATACCACCACCAGGCCCCGAGACATCCCAATAATAGAAGTCATTCATATGGATGTCGTGACGCTGATAAAAACGCTTACCTGCCCAGACGGTGGCATTGGGTAGCGCCTCGATCACCCCCGTCGCTTGAACATTGAGCTGGCGTAAGGCGAGTGTGTTGCCATCCGAGCTTGAGCTATCCAGCCCCTCGAAGTCATTGCCTTGCTCATTGACATAGGCAACTAAGCTATCGAAGTAGAAACTTTTTCCATCCTGCTCATAGAGGGTCGAGCCTAGCCCTAGCTCACCATAGGTCTCGCACTCATTACCCAAGCGATACTTGGCTGGTGCCCCCGCTGCCTGAAAACAAGCCTGATCACCACCGCCCGCGGTCGCCCCCACTCCAGAACGGCCATAGCCATGAAAGTCGACTTCAACCGCCTGCGCCGTGGCAGACGTCGCCAGTGCCACGGCGGCCGCTAGCGTGGAGAGCGTATATGGCGTGAAACGTGAGAGTCGCATGTCGATCCTCGTTTGTTGTTGTGTGGTTCCCTTACCCGAGCCGGGTGGCCGCCTCGAGTCTGTACGTCGCGTAACGCCCTGGAGCGTCGCCACCTCACTCTCGCCCAAATCTCGCCATGTTAAGCCCTCCCCACCACCCCCATACGGGGCGGGGCCTAGGGGCGTAGGGTGGGGGGTAAGCCTTTAGTAGCACCACCACCGAGTAGTGCTCATAAAAAGCCCCGCACAGGGCGAGGCAAAAAAGAAGCAAGCAACAGCAAGGGGTATCAGCCCTTGACGCCCCCCGCAGTCAACCCCCCCACGATCCAGCGCTGACAAAGTAAAAACGCCACGGTGATCGGCAATCCTGAAAGCACGGCGGCGGCGGCAAAGTCACCCCATCGCTGATTATGATCGGCTAGGTATTGCTGGGCGCCTACGGCCAGAGTCAGTTGATTCTCATCGAGCAACAACACAGAAGCCATGGGGTATTCCATGATCGACATAATGAAGGCGAGGATGAAGACCACCATCAGGATCGGCACCGACAATGGCAGCAAAATATGGCGGAACGCCTGCCAGGTACTGGCGCCATCCACCATTGCCGCCTCTTCCAGCGAACCATCGACCGACTCGAAGTAGCCTTTTATTGTCCAGATATGCAACGCCACGCCGCCCAATGAGGCAACGATAAGCGCCCCATGGCTATTGATGCCTAGCCAGCTTACGTACTGTCCAAGGCGATCGAACAACGCATATAACGCCACCAGCGACAACACCGGCGGGAACATCTGCAAAATCAGCATCCCCTTGAGGATCGGCGCCTTACCAGCAAAGCGCATCCGCGCAAAGGCATAAGCACCGGTGGTCGAGAGTGCGAGAATCAACAGTGACGAGATTACCGCGATCTTGACCGAGTTCCACAGCCATAACAGCACCGGAAACGGCGGCTGAACCATGCTACCGTCAGGACGCTCCCAAGGAATTCCCAACGCCAGCGCCCAGTGCTCCAGCGAAAAATCACGCGGAATCAAACTACCCGTGGCAAAGTTGCCCTCACGAAAGGAGATCGAAATAACCAATAACAGTGGGAAGACCACCAGAACCACGAAAGCCAGCAACGCTAGGTGGGCGGCTAGACGCCGCCTACGAATCGAACGGGGTTGAACCATAGGCATGGCGTCTCTCCTAGACCTTAACCTTGCTGAGTCGCAAATTGAGCAGCGAAAGCACCGCCACCACCACGAAGATCAGTGTGGCGATCGCCGCCGCCAATCCGAAGTTCTGTCCAGCATCCTGGAAGGCGATGCGGTAGGTATAGCTAACCAGCAAGTCGGTAGTCCCCGCTGGCGTACTCGCGCCGATGATATCCGGCGCCCCACCAGTCAGCAGGGTGATCAACACGAAATTGTTGAAGTTGAAGGCAAAAGCCGCGATCAAAAGAGGTGTCAGCGGCTTGATGATCAACGGCAACGTGATGCGAAACAGATTGGTCAGCGGACCGCCGCCGTCAACCGCCGATGCCTCGTAGAGATCACGCGGGATCGATTGGATCAGCCCCATACACAGCAGCAGCATGTAGGGATAGCCCAGCCAGGTATTGACTATCAGCAACATGGTTCGCGCCAGCCATGGATCGGTAAACCAGTCCGGGCTGATACCGAATAGCGCCTCGAGAATCAGGTTGATCTCGCCATACTGCTGATTGAACATGCCCTTGAAGATTAATATCGAAATGAACGCTGGCACCGCATAGGGCAGAATCAACAGCGTGCGATAAGTGGCTTTGCCACCCAACTGCTCCCACTGCAACAGCGACGCGAGCAAGAAACCTACCGCCAAGGTGAACACTACGGTCAATCCGGCGAACGTGAAGGTCCAGACGAAAATCTGCAGGAACGGCCCACGCACCGCTGGATCAAGCAAGACGCGCTCATAGTTATCGAGCCCCACCATCACCGGCCACCCCGGAGTGATGCGCTCGCCACTACCGGTAATGAAGAATCCGGTTTCCTGATTAGGTGTCAGCATCTCACCGGTCTGGCGGTTGGTAAGCGTGCCATTGTCGTTGGCCTGGTAGCGGGGCTGGATCGGCGCGAACTCACGCAGCCCCGCCAGGCGTAGCTCGGTACCGTCAGGCTTACTCAGGATCAAGCTGCCCAACGCCTGCCGATGCTCAATCGCTGCGCGTATACCCAGCTCATTCCCCTCGGGCGGGGCCTCGGCGGCTGTCAGTGCCAGTGTACCGGGAGGCGTAGCCAGATCCACCGGTTCGCTGACCAAGAGTGTGTCATCCGCCTCCGTCCCAGCAGTATCAAGCACCAAGCGTACCCGGGCCCCATCCGTGTCGAAGAGTGAGAAGCTGTAACTCTCACCTGGCACCTGATAGGTCTCGCCGAGCAACTGCTCACGTACCCTTTGTTCGCTAAGCAGGTTGCTCGAACTGTAATTGCTAAAGCTGATGCCAACCGTATAAAGCAGCGGAAAGATGACGAACACGCCCATCCCCGCCAAGGCAGGAAAAATGTAGCGATGACTCATCAGTTGCCGACGAGTAAAAACAATTGCCAGCGCCGTATCGAGCACCAAAAACAGCAGCGCAAACATCCATTGGCCATTGGCATAGAATCCCACCACCAGCCACATCAACGCCAGGACCAACAGCGCCATAAAGGTGCGCAGCGCCCAGCGAGTATAGCGCTCACGAAGACGCCGCGAGCGATGGCGAGGCAAGCCTCGCGAGGCGTTAGTCGTATACATGAAGCTCACCTGATGACGCCCCGCCCCGACAGGGCCGGGGCGAGAATGGAGGATTATTGAACGGCGTTACGGATACGCTCGGCAGCATCGTCGAGGGCAGCCTCCGGCGCTTGACGCCCGCTACCGATGTTCTGCAGCGCCGGCTCCATTGCCGACCAGAACGCCCCCATCTCTGGGATGTTGGGCATCGGTTCCCCCACGCGTGCATTGGCCAGCGTCGCCGCGATCTTCGGGTCTTTTGCCAATGATTGCTGATAGACCTTATTGGCCACCGCCCCTAGCGAGCCATCACTGTTGAAAGTCTTCAGCCCTGCGCGAGTCAGCAGATAATTCTCAAGAAACTCGGTCGCCAACAGCTGATTAGGTGAAGCCGAATTGATCATGGCCGTCATCACCCCGAACATCGGCTTGGCACGCTTGTCACCGACCCTAGGCAGAAGCGCCACTCCAAAATCGATACCGCTGCGTTCAAGGTTGCCCCACGCCCAAGGGCCACTGATCATGGTCGCGACCTCCCCCTTGTTGAAGCGGGTGTCCATGATGTTGTAGTCGGTGCCTTCCGGCAGTACACCGTTCTCGATCAACTCGCGCAGCCGCTTGGCCCCTTGAACCGCACCCTCATTGTTCACACCGATGTTGCTGACATCGTATCCTGCGTCGGTGCGCTTGAATGGGTAGCCCCCATTGGCGGCCAGCAGCGGCCAGCCGTAATAGGGCTCCCCGTAGTCAAAAAGGATCGCCTTCTTGCCTTCCTTGGCGAGCTTTGCATCCAGTTGGGCTAGCTCGTCAAAGCTCTGCGGCGGCTCATCGACCAGATCCTTGTTATAGATCAGGCCGATGGACTCTACCGAAATTGGGTAACCATAATTCATTCCATTCCACTCGGTAGCTTCCCAAGTGAAGTCGAAGTAACGGTCACGGAAGGCGTCTTCCGGCTTGATCGGCGCGATCAAACCGCTTTGCGCCCACTCGCCGAGCCGATCATGGGCCCACATGACAATGTCTGGTCCTTGACCACTACCCGCCGCCTGCGGAAAACGATTGGTCAGATTGTCAGGATTGACGATATTGACTTGAATACCAGTATCGGCCTTGAACTGTTCAGCGAGCTGACGAATGCCCTCCGGCCCCTTGTTGTCACCCATCCAAACAGTCAAGGCATTATCCTCGAAAGCTAGTGCGGGTAACGCGACGGTGCCTAGCGCCAGCGCGATCATCGAAACGGTAAAACCTCGACGTGCTTGCATCATGGTGAATCCTTTGTTGTTGTCCCGATCCTGTCGCACCTGAACTGGACGCGACATTTCAGGTACCAGCCTCGCCAATCCTCGCGTCACCTTCCTCATCCTCGTCCAGGGCGTACCCGGCGTAGACGCACGGCGTAGCCAATCCCCCTATGGAAGGATCCACGCACCACCTCAACCGGATAGGCTAAACGCACGCGTATCCACCAAGGAGGTTCGTCATGCGTCTAGGAATTTCTGCTCGTTGGTTGGCCGGTTCACTACTTGCCGGCCTGATGTCTCCCGCCCTCGCTAGCGGTACGCCGGTCTCTACGGCCAGCATGAACGCGCCGGGGACAGTGATGGTGCACCTGTTTGAATGGCGCTGGGATGACATTGCTCGTGAATGCGAGCAAGTGTTGGGGCCGTCTGGTGTGACTGCCGTGCAAATCTCACCACCCAACGAGCACATCGCGCTCGATCCGGTCGGCGGTGCCTGGTGGGCGCGTTACCAGCCAGTCAGTTATCGCCTTCAATCACGCAGCGGCGACCGCGCCGAGTTCACCGACATGGTCGCGCGCTGCCGCGCCGCCGGTGTAGGAATCGTCGTAGATGCGGTGATCAATCACATGGCCGGTATCGGTGAAGGGGAAGGCATCGCCGGTACCCGTTTCACGCCCTTCCAATATGGCAACCTATATCGCCGTGAACATTTTCACCACTGCGGCCGTCACGGTGACGATTCGATTCACAACTATCAGGACCGCTGGGAAGTTCAAAACTGCCATTTGGTAGGATTGGCCGATCTGGCTACCGAAACGCCCGGGGTCCGCGAGCGTATCCGTGGCTATCTACAGGGATTGCTCGACCTGGGTGTTGCCGGCTTTCGCATCGACGCTGCCAAGCACATTCCGCCCGAGGACATCACGGCGATCCTCGATGACCTCGACGGCGCCCCGTACATCTTTCAGGAAGTGATCGACATGGGCAACGAGCCGATCACCGTTCAAGACTACCTAGGCAACGGCGATGTGACGGAGTTTCGCTACGGTCCTCGGCTATCACGCGCGTTCATGAGTGGAGACCTTGCCCGACTGCGCGATCTCGGCGAGGCATCGAACTGGGTCCCATCCGAACGTGCCCTGGTCTTCATCGACAACCACGATAACCAGCGAGGACACGGCGCCGCGGGCATGGTAATGACCTTTGGGAGCGGTACACGCTACACCTTGGGGCGGCTGTTCATGCTTGCCTGGCCCTACGGGACACCGAGATTGATGTCGAGTTACCGCTTCGAGGACACCGATCAAGGCCCGCCTCAACGTCCCAGCAGTTGGAAAACCTTGCCTGTCTACACCGCCGATGGCGCGGATCGCTGCGACAACGAGCATTGGGTGTGCGAGCATCGTCAGCCAGCGGTGCTGGCCATGGTGGGATTTCGCCAAGCCGTGGGCAACGCGCCGGTGACGCACTGGCAAACTGGCGGCGAGTCGCGCATTGCATTTTCACGCGGTGAGCGTGGCTTCATAGCGTTCAACCGAAACGACACCGACTGGACCGCGACACTCACCACTGGCCTGTCCTCCGGTACTTATCAGAACCTGATCGGTGACGACGTGCTACGCGTTGATGATACTGGTCGCGTGAACGTCACAGTCCCCGCCAATGGCGCCGTGGCATTGCGTTACGACCGACCTGCCACTGCCAACGATAGCTGAAGCGAGACGCCTGCGCGGCGAGTGGCGAGCACACTCACTCGCCGCGCAGCCGACCCCCCATTTCCTGCGCCAGGTCGACGGCGTAGTGGTCGGTCATGCCACCGATGAAGTCGAGCATGCGCCGGTAGCTGGCATAGAGCGACCACGACGGCTTGGGCGTGTTCTCACCGATCAACGCCAGCACGCGCTGGTGCTTGAAGGAGGACTCACCACTGTGGTGAAGCTCATACGCCGCGCCGATGAAGGCTTCGAGGAGAATACCTAGCGTCGTGTAGGCGCCGATCTCCAGCTTGGCCTTGCGTTCATTCTGGAAGATGCGCTCGCGGGCGATCCGCTTGGCCATGCCCACACCCCATCCCAGATCGGGATGACATAGCTCAAGCATATCGCCGCTCAGCGTGCCGCCCAACAGTGCACTTTCATGCTGCACGAACACCGCCGCGACATCGTTCACCGCACGTTCCATCGCCGCGCCGCGCAAGGCCGCGATACGCCGCCGCTGGGACACGCCTCGAGCACGCATGTCGTCATAACCCGCCGGCGTTCCTCCGGCGATCTGGATGAGAATCTCGGCGACTTCGTCGTAGCGCAGGATGCCCATCTCCAGGCCATCTTCGAGATCCAGCAACGCATAGCAGATATCGTCGGCAGCCTCGACGAGATACGCCAGCGGGTGCCGACACCAGGCGGTTTCGCCACGCGGCAACAACCCCAGGCGCCCGGCAACCTCGTCCAATAACTCACGTTCCGACTGGTAACAACCGAACTTGCCGGCCCGCGAGGCACGTTCCACCGTCCATGGATACTTGAGCATCGTGCCCAACGTGGCAGCGCTCAAGCGCATGCCGCCGTTGAACTGGTTGTACTCGATCTGGGTGACGATACGAAAGCCTTGGGCGTTGCCCTCATAGGTCAGCAGATCCTCACGCTCGGCCGGCGACAGGTCGGCCAGTAACCCGCTGCCCTCTGCTTCCGCACGCTTGAACCAGTCGCGAATGGCATATTCGCCGGCATGTCCGAACGGCGGATTGCCGATATCGTGCCCCAGACAGGCCGCCTGCACGATGACCCCCAGATCGGCGGACGTGATCCAATCCGGCAGCCGCTCGCGCAACTGCTCGCCAACGATCATGCCCAGCGAGCGCCCTACGCAGCCCACCTCCAACGAATGCGTCAAGCGGGTGTGGATATGATCATTATCGGTTAGCGGGTGCACCTGCGTCTTGCGCCCCAAACGCCGAAACGAGCCGGCGAAGACGATACGGTCGTGGTCCTTGTGGAACGGACTACGCCCGATCTCATCGCGCGAGCCTCCGTGCTTGTCATTGAGGCGGGTAGGGTCAAGCAGACGCTCCCATTGCATGGCGCTCATCGCACTCTCCGGTTGTCGAGGCCTACTCTTTCACATCCATATAATCGCGTGCCCAGGCACGATACTCGTCCAGCGTAGAGTAACGTGTGGATAACTGCGACGCGCTCAATTCGCTGGCGGCAATGTCGCGCTGCTCGCGCAGGCAGTCGTAGGTCGCCTTGATCGCGGCGAAGTAGGCCGCATGGCCATTGACCACCACGCGCACGCCGAGCGCGGCCAAACGTTCACGATCACGCAGTTCGGGGTTGCCGTAGGTGACCAGCATCAGCGGGATATCCAGCGGTGCGGCCAGACGTGCGAGATGATCGAAGTCACGCACACCCACCAGGCAGATGGCATCCACGCCCGCCGCCTGATAGGCACACACGCGCTCGACGGCGGCGTCATCGTCGAGCTGACCGGCGTTGGTGCGCGCAATGATCGCCATCGCCGGATCGATGCGTGCCTCCAGCGCCGCGCGCATCTTGCCCACACCCTCGTCGAGCGGGATGAGATCGGTGGACTTGTGCCCGTATTGCGCCGGCAGCAGGGTATCTTCGATGGTCAACGCCGCAACCCCGGCACGTTCGAGTTCGGTGATGGTACGCATGACATTGAGCGCGTTGCCATAGCCGTGATCGGCATCGGCAATCACCGGCAGCCGCGTCACGCGGCCGATGCGGGTCGCCTGCTCGACGAACTCGCTCAAGGTGATCAAGGCGAAATCCGGCGCCGCCAGCACCTGCAACGAGGCCACCGAGCCCCCCAGGATACCCACCTCGAAGCCCAGGTCCGCGGCGATGCGCGCCGACATGGGGTCAAATACCGAGGCGGTGAAAAAGCATTGATCGGACGCCAGCAGGGCACGGAAGTCGTTACGTAGATCGTGTTGCGAGGGGGTTGCCACTCAAAACTCCTATTGTCACGCGACGGCCGTGCAGCGCGCGGGGAGAAGCCCCACACAGCGGACGGCGATCGGATTGAACACGGCCAGCCTGGCTGGCGAACGACGATGCCTCCCGCTGACGAATCACCTGTCATAACGCGGCAAGGAGGCATCGATTAGACCTTAGGAGGGGAAGGATATTACGCCGCTCGCCAAGATGCACGGAGCATGCCTTGTCACGCCACGGCTGCGGTGGAAAGAAAGCGATGGCAGGAGAACGCCAAGCGCGCCAACCCCAAAACCCTCTCAAACAAGGCACTCGCTCATCGGCCAGTGCCGGCAATAGCACCTTGAGCTTACCCCGCCCTTGTCGAGAGCGGGTATTGCGGCCCCAGCCGAGCAGTTTGGGCTATTCGTCCGCCAACGCCGGCAGCAGCACCTTGAGTTTGCGCGTCAGAGTATTGCGGCCCCAGCCGAGCAGCTCGGCGGCATCGCCCTTGCGTCCCCCGGTGTGCTTGAGCGCGGTTTCGATGAGGATGCGCTCGAAATCCGGCACCGCCTCCTCGAGCAGATGCGTATGCCCCGCCGCCAGGGCACGGTCAGCCCACTCGCGAAAGGCGCCGCGCCAGTCACCGCCGGCACTTTCAGTACCCTCGATATCACGCAGCTCCGGCGGCAGGTCCTCGACCAACACCTCACGGCCCGACGCCATCACCGTCAGCCAACGGCAGGTATTCTCGAGCTGGCGCACGTTCCCCGGCCACGGCAGTTGCGTGAGGTGCTGCTCGGCTTCCTGGGTCAATACCTTGGGGTCGGTGGCAAGCTCCTTGGCGGCGTCGGCCAGGAAGTGTTGCGCCAAGCGTGGAATGTCCTCACGCCGCTCGGCAAGACGCGGTAGATGAATACGAATCACGTTGAGGCGGTGAAACAGATCCTCGCGGAAGCGGCCGTCCTCGACCAGGCGCTCCAGATGCTGGTGGGTCGCAGCGATGATGCGCACGTCGACCTTGACCGGCGTATGACCACCGACCCGGTAGAACTCGCCATCCGCCAGCACGCGCAACAAGCGGGTCTGGGTCTCGGCGGGCATGTCGCCGATCTCGTCGAGGAACAGCGTGCCGCCATCGGACTGTTCGAAGCGCCCGCGACGCTGCGAGGTCGCCCCGGTGAAGGCGCCCTTTTCATGGCCGAAGAGCTCGGATTCCATCAGGTCCTTGGGAATCGCCGCCATGTTCAGCGCGATGAAAGGCCCGCCATGCCGTGGGCTGTGCTGATGCAACGCCTGGGCGACACGCTCCTTGCCGGTCCCCGACTCACCGTTGATCATCACCGTGATATGCGATTGCGAGAGCCGCCCGATGGCGCGGAAGACCTCCTGCATGGCCGGCGCCTCACCGATGATTTCCGCCGACAGGCCTTCCGGCACCGCCGCCGGCGCACGCCGCTCGCGGGCGTGCGCCACGCCGCGGCGCACCAACGCCAAGGCCTCGTCGACATCGAACGGCTTGGGCAGATACTCGAAGGCACCGCCCTGATACGACGCCACGGCGCTGTCCAGGTCGGAATGCGCGGTCATTACGATCACCGGCAAGTCCGGGTGGCTTTCGCGAATGCGCGCCATCAGATCCAGCCCGTCGAGTCCCGGCATACGGATATCGGTCAGCAGCACATCGGGCGGTTGACGCAGTATCTGTTCCAGCGCGGTATCGGCGCGCTCAAAGCTTTGCACCTCGAGATCCGGCTGCGCCAGCGCGCGCTCCAGTACCCAGCGAATGGCGCGGTCATCGTCGACGATTACAATGCGTGCGACGTCAGTCATAGGGCCTCCCGAGCCTCAATGGTGGCTCTCAAGCGGAATCAATAAGCGGAATTCGGTGCACCCGGGCACCGAGTCGCACTCGATCAAGCCCTGGTGCTGATGCAGGATCGACTGCGCGATGGAAAGGCCCAGGCCACTGCCCTCGGCGCGCCCCGAGACCATGGGGTAGAACAGCGTCTCGCGCAGCGTCTCGGGGATGCCGGGGCCGTTATCGAGGATGCCCAGCTCGCACACCAGCCGATGCCGCTCGGCACCCAGCGTGAATTGACGCCGGGCCCGGGTGCGCAGGATCAGGCGTGGGCCGTCGATGCCATGCTCCTCCATCGCCTGAACGGCGTTGCGAGCGACGTTGAGCACCGCCTGAATCAGTTGCGCTTCGTCGCCCTCCAGCTCCGGCAAACTGGGGTCGTAGTCGCGCACGTACTGGGTACGCGGATGCTCGGCCTCCAGCAAGGTCCGCACGCGCTCGAGCACCTTGTGAATGTTGAGCGGCTCGTGGCGGCTCATGCTGTTGGGCCCCAG
Source organism: Chromohalobacter sp. HP20-39 (assembly GCF_033052815.1). Lineage (NCBI taxonomy): Bacteria > Pseudomonadati > Pseudomonadota > Gammaproteobacteria > Oceanospirillales > Halomonadaceae > Chromohalobacter > Chromohalobacter sp. HP20-39. Next base: position 119,212 of record NZ_JAWHTP010000002.1, read on the forward strand.
CATACGATCGACCAGATCGCGCAGGCGGTCTGCCTCCTCGACGATGACCCGCGTGAACTCGGCGAGCTGCGGGTCGGGCAGGTCGCGCTCGAGCAGTTGCGCCGCACCACGGATGCCGCCCAGCGGATTCTTGACCTCGTGTGCCAACCCACGAGTGAGTACCTTGATGGTCTCCTGGCGCGCGATCAGCGCCTCCTCGCGGGAGATACGCAACAAGCGATCGCGAGGCTCGATCTCGATCAACAGCTCATCGGCAGACATCGGCGTCACGGTAAAGTCCACCGTCGCCGAATCGCCCGATGGCAACGTCAGGCACGCCTCGCGCTGGGTGAAGGGATGCAACTCATCACGCGCCTTGAGCAACACCGCTTCGACGCTGCCCTCGACGCCCGCCAGGCTTTCCAGCCGCTGCCCCAAGACCCGTACCCGGCTGGTTGCCAGCAACGACTCGGCGGCCGGATTCATCCAGCGCACATGCAAGCTGCCATCGAGCAGCACGACGGCCGTCGTCAAGTGTTCGAGCAGGCGCTGCTGCTCGCGAAACGGCTGCTGGGAAGGTTCCGACATGGCCCGTCCATTATCCATCGTCATGTACGTTAACAGTGCAAGAAGCGCGCCAGTCTGTGTCGGCCCGGCATATGGCAGTGCAGCCAGTGTGGGGCGACGACAACTTGCACCAAATTAGTGCAAACAAGAGGCTATCGATAGCACCGGGCGCCAAATCGGCTCACTGAGCGCCGCTGCCACCACTGTTGCGGGGATTATTGGGGTTGGCGGGCAAGTACACACTGGCGCGTTGCACATACAGCGTGACCGGGGCACTACGTTGGAGCACACGCCCCTCGGCATCGATCACCTCGGCACGCAGCGTGTGCTCGCCCCGCACCAAGTCATTGAGCGAGAACGTCGTCGCCTGCTGAGCGGCCTGACGCACTTCACCATCGACCATCAGACGCAGCCGGTGGGCATCGCGCAGGGCAGGGACGATCGCCACACTGACTTGCGTGTCGCCGGCCGCACCAGTGGGCAGCGTGGACTCGTTCGCCGGCGCAGTGATGCGCAAGCGCTCGTAAGGCGTAAAGGCCGACGCTTCGGCCTCGCCCGCAGCGGGCGCCTCCCGAGCCTCCCCGACATCTTGCGTCGAAGTGACCGGCCGGCTCGGCACCGTGTTCACCGGCCCGACCTCCACTTTCTCGCCTATCGGACGATCGGAAAAAGTCACGTTCCCCTGGGCATCGACGCTGCGATAGACCGGCGTCGCCTGCGCCAGTGACACGCTCAGGCACGTGCCTGCCATAAGCAGCGCCCACCCGCTGATGGTGGCCAAACCGCGCATGTCGCTCTCCTCAGGCCAATCGGGCTCCCAGTGTAGCGCACGCCAGGCGCTGCGAAAGAACACCGCTCCCTCCCATTACGTAAAAGGCCCCGTCATCGGACGGGGCCTCACTCAGCGGCACTACCTTGATTGGATGCTATCGCACGCGATCAGCAGCTGTAGTACATGTCGAACTCGATCGGGTGCGTCGCCATGCGCAGACGGTCGACCTCTTCCTGCTTGAGCTCGAGATAGGCGTCGATCATGTCGTCAGTGAACACCTCACCCTCGGTGAGGAAGGCGCGGTCGGCGTTCAGCGCTTCCAGCGCCTGATCGAGGCTCTCGGCCACGGTGGGAACCGCCTTGCCTTCTTCCGGCGGCAAGTCGTAGAGGTTCTTGTCCATCGCATCGCCGGGATGGATCTTGTTCTTGATGCCATCGATACCCGCCATCAGCATCGCTGAGAAACACAGGTACGGGTTGGCGGTCGGATCCGGGAAGCGCAACTCCACACGCTTGCCCTTGGGGCTCGCAGTATACGGAATGCGGATCGACGCACTGCGGTTGCGTGCGCTGTAGGCGAGCATGACCGGCGCTTCGAAGCCCGGCACCAGACGCTTGTAGGAGTTGGTCGAGGCATTGGTGAAGGCGTTCAAGGCACGCGCATGCTTGATGATGCCGCCGATGTAGTACAGCGCAGTCTCGGACAACCCGGCGTACTCGTCACCGGCAAACATGTTGGCGCCGTCTTTCCAGAAAGACTGGTGCACGTGCATGCCGGAGCCGTTGTCACCGACCAGCGGCTTGGGCATGAAGGTCGCGGTCTTGCCGTACGCGTGGGCCACGTTGTGGATCACGTACTTCATTTCCTGAACTTCGTCGGCCTTCTTGACCAAGGTGTTGAACTTGACACCGATCTCGTTCTGGCCCGCGTTGGCGACTTCGTGGTGATGCACCTCGACCGACTGACCGATGGCTTCCAGGGTGTTGCACATCGCGCTACGGATGTCGTGGAAGCTGTCCACCGGCGGCACCGGGAAATAGCCACCCTTGACGCGCGGACGGTGCCCCAAGTTGCCGCCTTCCACATTGGTGGAATCGGTCGCCCAGGCGCCTTCCTCGGAGGTGATCTTGTACATCGCGCCCTGGATATCGGCGTTCCAGTGCACTTCGTCGAAGATGAAGAATTCCGGCTCCGGCCCGAAGAAAGCGGTATCGCCCAGGCCGGTGGACTTGAGATACGCCTCGGCGCGCTTGGCGATGGAGCGCGGATCACGCTCATAACCCTGCATAGTGGCCGGCTCGATGATATCGCAGCGCAGCACCAACGTGGCGTCTTCGGTGAACGGGTCGAGATAACCGCTGCCATCTTCCGGACGCAGGATCATGTCGGACTCGTTGATGCCTTTCCAACCGGAGATGGAGGAGCCATCGAACATCTGGCCGTCCTCAAAGAACTCGTCGTCGACGGCGCTGGCCGGGATCGTGACGTGCTGCTCCTTGCCCTTGGTATCGGTAAAGCGCAGATCCACCCACTTGATATCGTGTTCTTCGATCAGGGCGAGGGTCTTCTCGGACATGATTTCCTCCACTATGAGCCCACGGCTCGAGTCGTTTGCTTGCGTGTTCAGCGTCGTTTGTAGCATGCCCGCCAGCGGCTGCCCACGGGTATGCGATTTACGTTTTTCAATGCAGAAGGCATGCCAATCATTGGGCCATCTCAGTGCACCCTCGGTAAACGCATGATCCTACAATAAAAAATAGACCTTCCTCGGGCACCCATCAGCACCACTTTAGCGTTAGACGCGCCACATATAAGTGCAGAAATGCCGACGACGCCCCAGCAAGGTGCAGCTCACCCCCTTCATGAACCAATTTGGTGCATCACCATACTCAAGCCTCTTCCGATGACTGAACCTCGCCTCCAATGGGCTGAATCCGCGTAAATCCGTCATCAGGATGGCGGTAGAAAAACCAGCCGTGGCGATGATTGCCAGGGTTCGCGCCACCCCGCAGTCTGTGGGGTAGCTCCCCCGATACGGGCTCTGATCCCAAGGCACACTCAGCGATGCGTACTTACAGCCTGCTAATAGACGCCAGCCATGCCCCCCAGCACCTGGAGCGCTGCCTGAGCGCCCTGACACGCAGCATCGCGGGCTTCAGCGGGCATACCGAAACGCTGGTTCAGCTCACCACACTGGATGCGCCCACTCAATGCCTGCTGACGCAGCGCCAGGTCCGCTTCGCCGTGCTGCCCCAACATGGACAGGGAGCACTGCGCCACCATGGCGCCGCCTACCTCAATGGCGATGTGTTGGTATTTTTGGATGCCGCGCTCGAGGTACCCGAGCAATGGCTGTCAGGGCTGGCACGCACCTTTAGCCACCAGGCCGCCGATGCCATCGTCTGCGCCCGCTACCCGGCCGCCCCGCTAGCGCCGCCGCTCGCCAGTTGGTATCTCAGCCGTACGCAACGTGGCTTTGACGATCATCCCTGGGACTGGCCCACCGGCCAGTTGGCTATCACCCGCGAATGGTACGAGCGCCTCGGCGGCCATGACCCGCGCCTCGAGGCAGGCGCCGATCTGGACATCCTGGTCCGTCTGTGGCGTTGCCATGCACATCTCTACTGGCAAGACGCACCATTGCTGATCGACCACGCAGCCCCGCGTCGCCTGGGAGCCTGGTGGCATCGGCAGCGCCGGCATCAGCGGCATTGTCTGTACACCTCCAGCGCCGTGCGGCATCCACGCTTCCTCATCCCTCGCGTGAGTGCCGCGCTCGTGCAGGGCACGAGTCTGCCGCTGGCCTTACTGCTATGGCTGCCCTTGTCGCCGGGGATCGGGATGGCGGGCCTGGCCTTCAGCGCACTGCCAGCCGGGCTGATGACCTGGCGCGACGACACACCGGTGCCGCGCAAGACTTATCGCGTTCACGGCTATCGCTGGAGCTTGCACGCCTTGCAGTTGATCGCTACCGGCGCAGCACTGATGACGTTCTGCCGACGAGGCAAGCCGGGGCTGACTGGCTAAATCGAGACAAATAGATATGCTGATAGATATCGCAACCGCCATCACAACATTACTCTTCAAAGGAGCCCCTTGCCGTCCGCGACAGGATGTCACCACGGCAACAACGCTCGCACACCGAGCAACGACAGCAGTGCGGAGGGACACGCCATGAGTCATCTCAGCCTTGCCCATGACGTCGTGCAGCGCCTGCGCGGGCACTGGCGACGCAACCTGAGCGAGCCGCTTCGCGGACGCAGCGCGATCTTGGTCATACAGCGCGTATTGCCCGACGAAGCCGCCGCCCGCTTACCGCACCGAGCACCCTACTGCCTCGGCCCGGACAGCTTCCGGCGGCTGCTCGACCACCTCACCGATCATGCCCAGATCGTCTCCTTGGCCAGTGCCCGCCGTTTGCACCGCGACCCGATCCCGCGCATTGCGCTGACCTTCGACGGCGGCTGGCGCGACACCGCCGAGGTAGCGCTGCGACAGCTCGAGCGTCTGGCGTTGCCGGCCAGCATGTTTCTGACCACGGGCGATGCAGGCCGCCCACAAGGCGATTGGCGGATGACCCTCGGCGACATCCTCTGGGATGGCAACCAGCCCATGCGCGTTCGTGAATGCCTCGGCGATGCCGGGCTCCCGCTCCCGCCGCCACGGCCCAACCATCCGGACACCGCCTACAGCAGCGCCTTGCACGGCTATCTGGAACGACTCGCGGAGCAGGCCGCCCCGTTGACGCTGGCGCGACTCAGCGCAGCGCTAGGCACCGAGCTCGACATCGCGCCGCAAACGCTCGACCCGTTCAGCGTGCGTCGCCTGGAAAGCGACGGCCTGGTACGCTTCGGCGCACGCGGCGTCGCCGCCACACCGCTAGACACCCTCGATGACCGTCAGATCCAATGGCAAATTCGCCATTCGCGTCGCCAACTCGGCGTGCTATGCCGCGACCCACTGCCTTATTTTGCCTATCCGCAGCCGGAAGCCTCGCGCCGGGTACGTCAACTGGCCCAACGCTGCGGCGTTCAGGAAGCCCTGCATAGTCATGCCGGCTGGCTCTCGCACCGCGACGATCCGCTGGCATTGCCACGCTTTCAGATCACGCAACCCGTTGCCAGCAGCGCAGGGCGTCTCTATGATTGGCTACTCGGGCACCTTTAATTAATGAGTAGCCCCTTGAGTTCGGTGCGTTCCACCCCACGCTGCGCGTCCACCCCGACGCGATAAACAGCGACTGACGAACGCGCCGCCATTTTTTTGCGTATTTTTGCCCTGCCGTCCAAACGACCCAAGCCCCTGATAGTGCCACGGTTATCGTCGCGTCAACGCGTCTTTTGTCGTGCCGCGCCTGTTGGCAACGGTCATCAAACTGGCAGTCGTCGGCCCCCTGACCCTATAATACGGCCCAATTTTCAAGCAGGATCCCTACGTGATCGAGAACCTTCGCAACATCGCCATTATTGCCCACGTCGACCATGGCAAGACCACCCTGGTCGATCAGCTCCTGAGTCAGTCCGGCACCCTCGACCGCAAGGCCGAAGGGCAAGAGCGCATCATGGACTCCAACGACCAGGAGAAAGAACGCGGTATCACCATTCTGTCCAAGAATACCGCGATCCAGTGGCACGACTACCACATCAACATCGTCGACACGCCCGGACACGCCGACTTCGGTGGTGAGGTCGAGCGCGTGATGTCGATGGTCGATTCCGTCCTGCTGATGGTCGACGCCGTCGACGGCCCCATGCCGCAGACGCGCTTCGTTACCCAGAAAGCCTTCGATCGTGGCTTGAAGCCCATCGTCGTGGTCAACAAGATCGACCGCCCCGGCGCACGCCCTGATTGGGTCATCGACCAGATCTTCGACCTGTTCGACAACCTCGGCGCCTCCGACGAGCAGCTCGACTTCCCGATCATCTATTGCTCGGCACTCAACGGCGTCGCCGGCATGGATCCGGACGCGCTCGAAGACGACATGACGCCGATGTTCCAGTCCATCGTCGATATCGTCGAACCGCCCAAGGTCGAACGTGACGGGCCGTTCCAGATGCAGATCTCCGCGCTCGACTACAATAGCTATGTCGGCGTCATCGGCCTGGGCCGCATCAAGCGCGGCAACGTGAGCCCGGGGCAGCAGATCAGCGTGATCTCCAAGGAAGGCAATGTCCGCAAGGGCAAGGTCGGCCAGGTCATGACGCACCTCGGCCTCGAGCGCGTGCAGACCGAACAGGCCGAAGCCGGCGACATCATCTGCGTCACCGGCATCAGCGATCTGGCGATCTCCGATACGCTGTGCGATCCGGCCAACGTCGAAGCGTTGCCCGTGCTGACCGTCGACGAGCCCACCGTGTCGATGACCTTCCAGGTCAACGACTCGCCGTTCGCCGGCAAGGAAGGCAAGTTCGTCACCAGTCGCAACATTCGTGACCGCCTCGAGCAGGAGCTGATCCACAACGTCGCACTGCGTGTCGAAGAAGCCGAAACGCCCGAGAAGTTCAAGGTCTCCGGACGCGGTGAGCTGCACCTTTCGGTACTCATCGAAAGCATGCGTCGTGAAGGCTACGAGCTCGCCGTGGGCCGCCCCGAGGTCATCATCCGCGAGGTCGATGGCGTCAAACAGGAGCCGTACGAAGAAGTCATCATCGACTGCGAAGAGCAGCACCAAGGCGCGGTGATGGAAGAGATCGGCTACCGCAAGGGCGAGATGACCAACATGAACCCGGACGGCAAGGGTCGTGTGCGCCTGGACTTCATCATCCCCGCACGCGGGCTGATCGGCTTCCGTGGCCAGTTCCTGACGCTGACCTCCGGCACCGGCATTCTCACCAGCCGCTTCGACCATTACGGCCCGCTCAAGCCCGACGCCTCCGTCGAGCGTCGCAACGGCGTGCTGGTCTCCATGGTTCCCGGCAAGGCGCTGGCTTACGCACTGTTCGCCCTGCAGGATCGCGGCAAGTTGCTCGTCGAGCACGGCACCGAAGTCTACGAAGGCATGCTAGTGGGCATCAACAACCGTGCCGACGACATGGCGGTCAATCCCACCAAGGCCAAGAAGCTCGACAACATGCGCTCCGCCGGCACCGACGAAGCCCTGGTGCTGACGCCGCCGATCCGCTTCAGCCTCGAGCAAGCCATCGAGTTCCTCGATGACGACGAACTGGTGGAGATCACCCCCAGCCACATTCGTCTGCGCAAGAAGCACCTCACCGAGAACGAGCGTAAGCGCGCCAAGAAGAAGTAACGGCGTCCTCACTCGGCAGCAACACGAAGCCCACCTCTTGGTGGGCTTCGTCGTTTTCGGGACCAGCGTCGACAACTAGGGGGCTGCGACAAATAACCACATTTTTTATGTGGTTATTTGATTTAGGCTTGATGCATACGAAGCGCACGCCGCTTCCGAGCTCGCCTCAAGCCAATTCACCTCAAACCCTGGAGTCGTCCCATGCGCCGTGTACTGCTCGTTTCTTCTCTCGCCCTCACCGCCGCGCTCGTGCCCGCTACCTCGGCGTTCGCCTACGGCCAGGGCGATTTCTACACACGCTTCGGTATCGCCAAGGTCGCCCCGCAAAGCGATAACGGTGACTTCGGCGCCCCGCTGAACATGAAGATCGACGCCGACGACGACAGTGGCTTCGCCTTCACCCTGGGCTATCGCTTCCAAGACAAACTCGGCGTGGAGCTGCTTGCCGCGCAACGCTTCGAGCATCAGGTCCGACTCAGCGGCAGCGACATGGCCAGCATCCATCACCTGCCACCGACCCTCACGCTTCAGTATTACCCGCTGGGCGGCACCAACGCCCGCGTGCAGCCGTACCTCGGCGCCGGGATCAACTACACCCACTTCTCCGACGAAAAACTCGACGGCGGCGAGCTCGAACTCGACGATAGCTGGGGCGGCGCCGCGCAAGTCGGGGTCGACCTGCTGATCGACGACCACTGGGCGCTCAACGCCGCCGCCTGGTACCTGGATATCGACAGCGACGCTACCGCCACGCTCGGCGGCAACGACTATCATGCCGACGTGGAAATCGACCCCGTCGTGGTCATGGGCGGCCTCAGCTACCGGTTCTGACAGCCGCACGGCTAGGCGTTCCCCCGCACGGCGGGCTACCCTGTGACAACACACGGACGCGACAGGAGCCCGCCATGCACAAGCACATCGATTGGGACGCCCCCGGCAACGCCAGCGTGACCCGCCATTACGCCAGCGACAAGCAGCACGAAGTCCAACCCCATCCCGGCATGATGCTCTCCGCGCGCTACCAAGGCATGGTGGTACGCGTCGAAGTCGAAGCCTACCGCGAAGACGACGCCCTCAGCATCGGCAAGGTTGCCGCCCTCATCGACAACCAAGGCAAGCGCCACCGGAGTCACGGCGATCTCAGCGTCGGCGATGTCGTCCGTCTCCCCGACGACAAGCGCGCCCTGGAACCCACGATCGAAGATGAAGAGGACTGAAGCCATGTCGACTCTTCGACCCGCGCTTTCGTCCATGCTGGTCCTGCTCGGCAGCGCCACACTCGTGGCGCCCGTGGCCGCCCAAACCGACGCGCTCGAACAGCAACGCCAGGACCTCCAGAACGTCCAGGTCATCGCCCATCGCGGTGCCAGTGGCTACGCCCCGGAACATACCTGGTACGCCTACGACAAAGCACTCACCATGGGCGCCGACTACCTCGAGCTGGATGTGCACATGAGTGCCGATGGGCGCTTGGTGGCCATTCACGACACCACCCTGGAACGCACCACCGATGGGCAAGGGCCGGTGAAGGAACACAGCCTCGACGAACTCAAGGCACTCGACGCCGGCAGTTGGTTCAACAAGGCCCACCCGGAATACGCCGATGACGCCTACACCGGCGCCAAGCTGCTCACCCTGGACGAAGTCATCGACCGCTACGGCCAGGACGTGCGCTACTACATCGAAACCAAGTCACCCAAGGATTATCCCGAGCTGCAAGACGCCCTGGTCAGCAAGCTCGAAGCGGAAGGCCTGGTGCAATCGGGCTCCGTGGTCATCCAATCCTTCAGCCAAGCCAGCCTGCAGGAAGTACACAAGCTCAATCCCGATATTCCGCTTGTCCAACTGCTCTGGTACTCCCCCAGCGAAGACGGCGACACCCTCGAAGAATGGACCGATGTCACCCCCAGCCCGGCAAACATCACCGATGCTGACTTCCAGGCCATCGCCGACTATGCCGACGGCGTCGGCCCCAACTACCTCTACGAAGGTGAACCCGTCATCGACGCCGGCTTCATCGAACAGGCCCACGCCAACGACCTGCTGGTGCACGTTTACACCATCAACGACAAAGACCAGATGCGCCAACTGCTCGACTGGGACGTCGACGGCCTCTTCACCAACTTTCCCGATCGGCTGAAGGAAGTACTGGCAGAAGCAGAGTAAAACGCTTTATCCCCGCGTCTGCGGGGAACGGTTCACTCACGCACTCTGGTCGAGACGCACTACATCCGGCTGGTCACGATGCTCTGCCTGCCATAGCTCATAAGAAGTCTGGCGAGCCATCCAATGGCGTGCGGTACTTACACCCGCCCGCTCGAGACGGACCGCCAGATCGGGGCTAATGCCGCCATGCTCATTGACGACCCGAGACAGTGCAACGCGTGTCACACCGAGGCGTTTCGCGGCTTCAGTGATGCTGAGCCCCAGTGGTTCGAGCACATCCTCGCGCAGGCTTTCTCCGGGATGCAGGGGGTTGAACATAGCCATGATTCGCTACCTCTGCAGATGATAAAACGGGGGCATGCCCACGCCCTTGTCAGTGGTAATCCTCGTAGTTCACCATCTCGATTTGTATAGCATATATATACGCTATACAAACCACGAACGTCGCTTGCTTGAACGTGAGCTTTCTGAGCTGCCTGGGCGGCAGCGCACCCCTCCTTATGCCGCCAGTCGGCGACGGTATACTTCTGAGCTGCCTGGGCGGCAGCGCACTTGCGGCGGCTTGCCTCTATCGTGTCGATCATTTTCTGAGCTGCCTGGGCGGCAGCGCACGCTAGGCTCTGGCGACTCAGAATTTGAAGCCATTTCTGAGCTGCCTGGGCGGCAGCGAACTTCCAGGGCAGCATCGCGGATTGCCGGATCAATTTCTGAGCTGCCTGGGCGGCAGCGCACTCACGGGGTCGCGAGCCAGAAAGCCGCCTACTTTTCTGAGCTGCCTGGGCGGCAGCGCACGGGTCAATTACCCGCACCTGGCGGTTGTTCATTTTCTGAGCTGCCTGGGCGGCAGCGCACCGATGCCGACGGCAATCATCCATGGCCGTGCCTTTCTGAGCTGCCTGGGCGGCAGCGCACGTGCTGCTCTCCGGCACGCCAATGAATGAAATTTTCTGAGCTGCCTGGGCGGCAGCGCACGTCTTTGGCCTGGCGACGGTTTTGGTTGTCCATTTCTGAGCTGCCTGGGCGGCAGCGCACGGTGGCGGCGGCGCCAGCGAAGGGATCGAGCATTTCTGAGCTGCCTGGGCGGCAGCGCACAGGACGTCGCCGCCGTTACTCTGGCGGTCTACTTTCTGAGCTGCCTGGGCGGCAGCGCACCAGCAGCGGTCACGGCAACACTGCTGGGCATCTTTCTGAGCTGCCTGGGCGGCAGCGCACGAGCTCGCTCTGCGCGAACATGCTTAGGTCGATTTCTGAGCTGCCTGGGCGGCAGCGCACACATATCGCAGACCATTGAGGTAACGATCGATTTTCTGAGCTGCCTGGGCGGCAGCGCACTTGACGAGCTCGACGACTTGTTCGAGTGAAGTTTTCTGAGCTGCCTGGGCGGCAGCGCACCATGAGCGTTGGCTTGCGACCAAGCTCTTGCATTTCTGAGCTGCCTGGGCGGCAGCGCACCGCGGCTGACGCGATTCGTGCTCGCAACTTAATTTCTGAGCTGCCTGGGCGGCAGCGCACACAATCGCGGGTTAGTGCGAGTTGTAAGCATTTTTCTGAGCTGCCTGGGCGGCAGCGCACGATGCCGCGCGTCTTCTAGGCGTTAGCGTTAGTTTCTGAGCTGCCTGGGCGGCAGCGCACGAGTTGCTTCTGGGTTAAGGGCTGGTCTTTGTTTTCTGAGCTGCCTGGGCGGCAGCGCACTTGGAATGCGAGCGGCCGTAGTTAGTGTTGCCTTTCTGAGCTGCCTGGGCGGCAGCGCACGATCAAGATCGCCGCCGAACTGTTTCCGTTCCTTTCTGAGCTGCCTGGGCGGCAGCGCACAGGACCGCGCGGAGATCGCCGGGCGCCGCTACTTTCTGAGCTGCCTGGGCGGCAGCGCACACCGCCACCCACCAGCTCAGGTTGGCGTAGGTTTTCTGAGCTGCCTGGGCGGCAGCGCACCGACTACGCTCGCTCGAGACCGAGGTGTTTTCTTTCTGAGCTGCCTGGGCGGCAGCGCACCGGAGATTGAGAAGCTAACGGCCAAGGAGTCTTTTCTGAGCTGCCTGGGCGGCAGCGCACTGGGAATAGCTTTAAGTATCGCTGGCGTTATGTTTCTGAGCTGCCTGGGCGGCAGCGCACCAGTCCCTGGATACCAACCCGAATTACATCCATTTCTGAGCTGCCTGGGCGGCAGCGCACGCCGCGTCGATCAGCGACGGCGATACGGCCCATTTCTGAGCTGCCTGGGCGGCAGCGCACACCCGCCAACGCTCCAGGCGTCCCGCGTGGTATTTCTGAGCTGCCTGGGCGGCAGCGCACATCCAGCGGACAAGCCAACCATACCCCGATGATTTTCTGAGCTGCCTGGGCGGCAGCGCACACCAGGGCCGCGTTTACGTGCAAGACGTGGGCTTTCTGAGCTGCCTGGGCGGCAGCGCACAGACGTGCCGGGTGGCGCGCTACTCGCTGGGATTTCTGAGCTGCCTGGGCGGCAGCGCACCCTCGAAAGCGCACGCGCCTTTTCGACATCAATTTCTGAGCTGCCTGGGCGGCAGCGCACAGTGCGGGGTTATCCACTGCCTGGCGCAGCTTTTTCTGAGCTGCCTGGGCGGCAGCGCACGTGATGCGGCTGGCCCAGCGGGGCATGTGGATTTTCTGAGCTGCCTGGGCGGCAGCGCACGAAGCTTTGAAGCTTCGGCTAGCGCAACAAATTTTCTGAGCTGCCTGGGCGGCAGCGCACCGTCCCCGACGTCGCTATCGAGGTTCCATTCATTTCTGAGCTGCCTGGGCGGCAGCGCACGATGAACGCCGGCCGCGCGCCGCCTTGTGATATTTCTGAGCTGCCTGGGCGGCAGCGCACATGAGCGAGGGCCAGGCCGAGCACATCATCCATTTCTGAGCTGCCTGGGCGGCAGCGCACGGTTCGCATAATATATAAGGAATCAAATTAGCTTTCTGAGCTGCCTGGGCGGCAGCGCACACCGTGGCCTCAAAATCGGAATTTGACGCGTCTTTCTGAGCTGCCTGGGCGGCAGCGCACAGGAGCAGGGCTAGTCTTGGATGACACTGACATTTCTGAGCTGCCTGGGCGGCAGCGCACTCGCCGTCGACGACAAGCTTGTAGTAGCTGATTTTCTGAGCTGCCTGGGCGGCAGCGCACGGCTATGTCGTCGCTGACGCGTGCTATCGACCTTTCTGAGCTGCCTGGGCGGCAGCGCACACGCTCATGGCGGCTCTTTCCCTGCCCGCCACTTTCTGAGCTGCCTGGGCGGCAGCGCACCGCCCCGAAGGCTTGGTTTCCTGCGCTGTCGTTTTCTGAGCTGCCTGGGCGGCAGCGCACGAGCACCCGTTTCCACGTGCCGGCGACTGCGTTTTCTGAGCTGCCTGGGCGGCAGCGCACGCGAACGACAGCCGGATCTCCGCGACTGAGCATTTCTGAGCTGCCTGGGCGGCAGCGCACGTGACGTTGATCCGTCGCACCGCCGCCATCGATTTCTGAGCTGCCTGGGCGGCAGCGCACTATATCCGTCGCCGCCTGCGCGATGGCGACCTTTTCTGAGCTGCCTGGGCGGCAGCGCACCGTCTCGAACCCGAGGACCTCAACCTGCTGTTTTTCTGAGCTGCCTGGGCGGCAGCGCACTCACTGCCAAACCTCTTTCGTCTCGCGCTTGATTTCTGAGCTGCCTGGGCGGCAGCGCACGCGGCGTCTATCGCGACGGCGTGCGCTTGTGCTTTCTGAGCTGCCTGGGCGGCAGCGCACCCGCACGGTACTGGTCAACGTCGGCGCCTCGGTTTCTGAGCTGCCTGGGCGGCAGCGCACCACCGCTTCGGGCTTCTTGATATCCATCTTCTTTTCTGAGCTGCCTGGGCGGCAGCGCACGGACGCGACTGCCGTGAGCATCGGCGCGATCATTTCTGAGCTGCCTGGGCGGCAGCGCACGTGGCGCCGAAATAATCGGCAACGTCGCTCTGTTTCTGAGCTGCCTGGGCGGCAGCGCACCCGTCTGCCTATCCGGCGTTGATCGAGATGCATTTCTGAGCTGCCTGGGCGGCAGCGCACCGACCGAGACCCTAGAGGGAGAATGACATGGTTTCTGAGCTGCCTGGGCGGCAGCGCACTATTAGATAAGGAGTATAACCATGTGGACTGATTTCTGAGCTGCCTGGGCGGCAGCGCACCCGGTAGGCCTCATCCTCGCTCATCCCTTGCTTTTCTGAGCTGCCTGGGCGGCAGCGCACGCGCGCCAGCACGCCGGTGGCGGCCCGCTTGATTTCTGAGCTGCCTGGGCGGCAGCGCACAGCCAGTTCCCGGTCGTTGAGTCCACTGGTGATTTCTGAGCTGCCTGGGCGGCAGCGCACTGGCCGACCTGCTCGATGGACTGAATCCGGCCTTTCTGAGCTGCCTGGGCGGCAGCGCACGCCCGCCGCTCAGGCCGAGCGCTGGGCTATCCTTTCTGAGCTGCCTGGGCGGCAGCGCACGGCGAGCGGCTCGAAAACGCCCATGCCCAGCTTTTCTGAGCTGCCTGGGCGGCAGCGCACGTGCTGGTATCGGCCCGCAGCCGGTTGGACGATTTCTGAGCTGCCTGGGCGGCAGCGCACCGTAAACGACGCCAAACCCAATGATCCGCGAAATTTCTGAGCTGCCTGGGCGGCAGCGCACAACAAGTTGACCCAGAGCTGATGAGCCATTCTTTTCTGAGCTGCCTGGGCGGCAGCGCACGAGCGTAGTGGCACTGGTCACGCCCTTGTCGATTTCTGAGCTGCCTGGGCGGCAGCGCACGCACCGCGCTGGCGCTGTCGCTCGACCTGGTCTTTCTGAGCTGCCTGGGCGGCAGCGCACCGGCATGTTCAGCGCCATTTTGTCCGGGTGATTTTCTGAGCTGCCTGGGCGGCAGCGCACTGACGCGTTCGACCGGCGCTGGAAGTCCGCCATTTCTGAGCTGCCTGGGCGGCAGCGCACCCCGTCATCTTCGCGCGCATCGACGAGCTGCCTTTCTGAGCTGCCTGGGCGGCAGCGCACCCGTGTGGCCGGCAAGTAACGAATCCCCGCAATTTCTGAGCTGCCTGGGCGGCAGCGCACCAGATTAGCCGCAAGGCGACTGCCGAGGGCTGTTTCTGAGCTGCCTGGGCGGCAGCGCACTTTGCCGGCATCATGATGTCGCGGATCCATGCTTTCTGAGCTGCCTGGGCGGCAGCGCACATCGCCACCGCGCTCTTCGATGTCTTGCTCAATTTCTGAGCTGCCTGGGCGGCAGCGCACATTGAAGTTCGCCTGATGGAGAAGATAAACGATTTCTGAGCTGCCTGGGCGGCAGCGCACGTGTTGTCTCGACTCAGGCTGTACGACCTAGTTTTCTGAGCTGCCTGGGCGGCAGCGCAGGAAGGCAATCATGATCTATCTCAAATTCGTAGTTTCTGAGCTGCCTGGGCGGCAGCGCACTAGAGCTTATCATAGCTAAATGCCTGATTGTTAAAGAGCATTCGTGCAAAGAAAGCGCCACACCCTTTTGTAAGGGGTGGCGCTAGGTCATTGATTTATAAGGCACTTAAAAGCAGTGCCAAAAAAGGGTCAAAACCACGGCACGGTCGCTTCACGGCTCAACCCATAATGGTTGAAGTGTCCAGCCGCAGGCTCGTCCAGGGGGTCGCCGTGTTCGATAAACAGCGCAAAGCGTTGACCACTAGAACGGCTGTTCACTTGCACGAACGGCAGTGAGATCTTGCGTTCTGCGGGGGCCGATAGGCACTGGCGCGCTTCTTCTTCACTGATGTCATGACGACGCGCGTAGCGCTTGACCCGGCTTGGGCCGCCCGTATTGAACTGCCGCCGCGTAACACGACAATGGCGCTTGGCCGCCGGGACCGGTGCAATATCGGCAAGTTCGACGTGGTCACGCATGCCCGCCAACCATGAAAGCGCCATCAGTTGCTCGAGCCGCTCTTTCCGCGCATGTAGCCGCAACCGATCACCCGGCGTGCGTGCCCGCACGCCAGTTTTGTGGTCGGGCAGACTCACGCCGATATCATCGGCCTGCAGATCATAAAGCGCCCGATGGAGCTTGCTGTAGAGTGCGTTCATCAGCATCGACGCCGGAAACTCCGGGTCCGGCCGTAGCCGAATATCGAGATAATGGTCCATGGCTTACCCCGCTTCGCCGAAGACACCACCGCGAATCAAGGTCGCCATCACGAAGTGCTGCTGTTCCGTTTCCGGCACTTGATCCTTGATCATCCAATTATCCAGCAGCGAATAAAAATCCACTTTCTGCTTGGGCTGGCGATAGGCGGCACCCTGAGTGGTCACGGAGCCATAAGGCTCGACGGCGATGGGCCCGAGGTCACTGCCATCTTCCGGCGCCGGATACCAGGTATCGATGGTGCGGATGGCATTGCCCAGCTTCTGGGAGTGGATGGCGGCCACGTCGCCAACGCTATAGAGCGTCTTGCTTTTATCACCCCGTCCGCGCTCCAGAATCAGCTCTTGCGATGGGAAAACTTCCTGTCCGTTACCCACATGCGCAAAGGCGATGACTTCCAGAATCAAATGACGCTCGCCCGCGAGGGCATCCGCAATATCCTGAGCCAACTCCGAAGTTTGCGTATCACTGTCAAAACCGCGGAGTGACAAACTCAGTGCATCGAATGTCCATTCTTTGGCGACGTGGCCCTTTTCCATGCGCCGAATGCGCACCTCGACTTGTTCGGCGCCGACCCGGTTACGCCACAAGAAACGCCCATTCGCCAGGTTTTGGGCATAACGCCGCGCCAGTTCACCGAACCCTTGCGCCTTCACATAGTCCGCAACGGCCTGTTGCAACTTGGCTTGATAGTCGGCGTTATTGCATGCTGAAGGGGTACCCGCGCCGCCCAACACCCGCAACGTGAAACGGGCCATCAGCGTGTCGGTGTCATGGGGCAAGGTGGCGACATCGACGGTCTGGAGGTTGGGATTCTCGATTGCGGCATCCAGCTTGGCCGGATCTTGCTCCTTGGCCTTGAGGCGATTGGAGATCGTACCGCGCACCGACTTTTCACGAACCGACACCGCTTGCCAGTCTTCCAGCGCATCACGCTGCGACCACTGCCCGGCATAGAGCAATGCATCGGAGGGATCGAGTTTACGTTCAAAGGCGAGAACGGAAGCAGTTTTCAAAGCGTCGTCTTTCTTAGCCATTATTGGGCTCCTTGTCATTAAGCGCGGTGCGCGCGCTGGGCATAATCGTTGTTAAGGCGATAAAGACCGGCATCGAGATCGTTATCGACGTACCAGAGCAAGTCTTCGGGGCACGTCAAACGGTGAGGACTGATCCACTGTCCGATGGAGTAAATGCTTTCCACGAAGCGAAACGGGGTTTGCGTATCGCGCGCATTCGCCACGCTACCCGGCTCGAAGTGTTCGGAGATGGCGCCATACCCCACCGGAATCGGCACCAGCCAACCGGGATAAGGACGCCGTACTTCCCAGCTCACCTGTTCACTCTCGGGGTCGACATGGCATTCATGGTTGAGGCGCGATAGATCGAGCCACGCATCCAGCGCCGTCGCGTTTTCGTCTCGGGCTTGAAGAGTCCCGGTGTGCTCGGCAAGACGATCATCGCGTAACACCAGGGCAAAACCTGGCAACCAACGGCGTTTCAGACGCTTGAACTGTTTTTCGCGCTCACTCGAATTGTCATCCAGCGCGATCCACATCGGGCGTTGCCGATCCGGGGAAACACGCGGATTCGGCATCACGCTGCCACCCGCTATGCGCATACCGGCCACGATGTCCCCCGCCTGTTGTGCAATCTGCTGGCGCTGATCGTCCGTCGCCTTGGCAGTGATCGCAAATATCAGCGTGATGTCCAGATGGACACGCCCTTCTTCGACGATGGCAGCCGTACCACCGGTTTTATCGACAGGATTGCGAGTGAGGTGAAAAGCGCGGGTATAGCCGCCTTCGGTCGCTTGTGGCTCGACGTCGTGACATATCGTCCCGATACGATCCAGCGATACGTTGATATCCGCCGCCGCCAGCTTACGTTCCAGTGCATGCATCATGCCCACAAAGGCGCTCATGGCCGGAAAGCCCCACGTCATCGGGCTGGAAATCGCGTTAGCGTTTTGGATGCGAAGACGCGGCAGTACCAGAAGGTTATTAACGCTACTCATTGCCTTCTCCCTTCTGCCAATCGTCGAGACTTTCCAGATCGTCCATCAAGGCCTCCATCCAGCGGCGGTCGCTATCCAGCAAACGTTGCTGAGTGGCGTCCCGGGCAAGTTCCTTGTGCCAATGGCGAAATTCCACATCGCCCAGGGGCAACTTGCCTCCAAGTGCCGCATTGAGCCAATTAGCGAATCGCCGCCGAATCTCGTCAGGCCAGTCGGTGCTATTGCGGGCGTCGCGAAATTCGCTATCGTCTTGCGCACGGCCAGGATCCAGCCAGAAGGCTTCTTCTATCGCCAGGCGACAGTTTTCATCGGCGCTCCAGCCCGGTGGAAGTCCGTGCATCTGCATCGTGAATAGCGCGAGTTCATCCAGGATCATTGCCGTGTAGTCATCGCGCAAATCACGAGTATGCATATCCGTGTTGGGATTGGTTTCCAGAAATCGCTTCAGATCACCGACCAGTACCCGCACATCCTTGCGGCGCTCGAACACCCCATGGTGCGAGAGTACTGACTCGACCTTCAGCGGTGGACGAATATCGCGAACGTTCCAGCGCGGAGGTAATGAAGCCAGCAAGTAGCTATTACCGCCTCGTTCACTATTCAGTTGCGAGATATTCTGCGGCTTGGTACCGCCCATCTTTTGTGAAGCAATATTGGGATAGTCATGAACTTCTTGTTCGCCCAACTTTCCTTCGCGTTTGGCCTTGCGGGCCTCCTTGGCCGCGTCGCTAAATCGATCGCGATTGATCGTCTGAAAGACTTGATGTGCCAGCGAGGTTGCATAGAGCGGCGCCAATAGATGGAAGTCATCGTCATCAGCCGCATCTTCTCCTGTCAGCCAGTAAACTTGCTTGGCACGAGTATGGGAGGCGTGTTCACCGCGAGGCTCGGTAATGGCGGCAAAGGCCTTTGCCCAAGCTTGTGACTGCTCTGCATTATCGCTCAAGGCACGCGCCAGCTCAGTGTCTTCCTCCAGCACTCGCTCCAGCAGCGATTTGCCATCGTACTTGAGCTTCAGGAATTTATAGACATCGAGTGCAGCCGCATTACCTACAACATCGCCATCGAAATCCGACGGTAAGACATGGCTCCCCACTCCTTGATGTTTAGCCAGAGACTCTGGGGGCGCATAAAGATTAGAGCCCTTTGCATCTGGATGAATGGGTTTAAGGGAGTGGGTTACGACTTGCAATTGGCTGACACGCCGCGCGGCATCGTTAAGCCAGTTTTCACGCTGAAACTGTTCAACCAGCGCTTGGTACTTCGGGTCATCGGGAGCCAGCTTTTCCGCTTTGGTATCGAAGCGTTCTTGTATGAAACGCTCGATTACCTCGCGTATCCCCGCTGCTTGTGGTGTCATTGTCATAGTTCATCCTAATCGACACACGTTTAACATTAGTTTACCTTCAACCCTATATCGCTTTACGTGCAAATTCACTCATCCCTTCTTCACAAATCCCAATACAGGGTGATAGCGCCACCCATGCGTGCTCTCGGGTGCACTGACGATGCCGAACGTGCGTGCGGCTCTATCCAACGAGATATCCAGGTCCTCGGCGAGATCGGCAAGCGCGGTCAGGTAGTCATCGGCGCCCCAGGGCTGAATGCGCTCGCCCCGTTCATGCTCCAGATCTATCCGCGCCATCAGGCTCTCTTCGACTTCTACGTAAAGCGTTTCACCACGCTTGGCACCGTCTTCCACGCGATGCAGTGTCCAGGTTTCTCCACCCTCATCGGGTAATAACGCGAGCGCTACGTCAGTCTGGGTGGGTTGGCGAAAACGCTGACGCTGGGTGAGTACGCCGGTCAGATGCATGCGCGGCACGGCATACCAGCTATAAGCTCCCAAGGGTGGTGGCGACGACTCCATGCCCAGCCTGCGTTCTTTTTTGGTCAGCGGCTGCGTGGGTGGCTCCAGCATTTGCGTTATCAGCCGCTGGTGCTCCAGATCGACCAGACTATCGCGCGGGGATAGCGTCTCGCGTGCCAGCACACGCGGCCGAGCGTCGATGATCTGATATTCATCCGGCGCGAGCAGCGCATTCAACGAGTGATTATTGAGTCGCCAAGCCTCATCGGTCTCGAATCCCGGACGCTGGAAAGCGAGTCGCCCAGGGTCTTCCAGGTGCTTGAGGTTGGTCTCCAGGAGCTGGATATTCGGCGTGTCGCAGCGCTTGTCGCGATGGCGCCATACCCGCCCGGCCAACTGGATGATCGAGCGCATGGAGGAAGGCTCGACAATCGCCCAGTCATAGTCGTGGTCGCGACCAACTTCGGTGACCGGGCTCCCGAGCACGATAAACAGATGGTCGGCTTCGTCGCTGCCATCCAGCAGACGCCGGATATCGGCCTGCTCGAACACATGGTCCGGCTCGGCACGTTGCAATGTGCGGTCCAAGCGGCGTTCTATTTCCGAGCGCATCACCAGCGGATGCCGCGAGTGATACACGCACAGATGGATGCGTTGCCCAGCGAAAGCGCCTTGTTGGAAGAGCGACCTGGCGACATCGACTAGCGGGTCGATATTGGCCATGCGGATCAAACCGAAGCTCACGCGCTTGCCGGTGACAGGATCAGGCGAATGGTGACGCTCGTGTAGCTGGGCAGCCTGTGTGCGCAGCACCTCGGCCAGGCCAGCACGAATCTCTTCCGGGCGCTTGCCCAATGCCGGCAAGGGAAGGAGTTCGCCTCGGCGGCGCACGGGACTCTCGGCCAGGCGCTTGAGGCGTCGATTTGCAAAGGCAGCATGCGCGGCGCTGAAGGCGTCACCGTCGGCGCAGTCCTGATGCTGGCGATCATTTTCGTCGAACCACGCACAGCAGATATCCACGGGCTGGCCTGGCTCGCCGCGATGACACTGATAAGCTTCACGCCCGCTGCGATACGCTTCATACAATCCGTGCACCAAGGCGGGCGGCAAAGTGGCCGATGACAGCAATACGCGCGAGCCGAGTAAGCCGGCCCAATGCACCAGGCGTGTCAAGGCCGGCAAGTCGTTGATATCGAAGTCGTCGATTTCATCGAGCACCAGATCGCTGCTCATCAAACGCAACATCGGCGCGATCTGGCGTCCGCCCCGTGTGCTTTCGGTGGCCGGCACCAGGTGGTCTACGGTGCAGACGAGAATGGGCGCGGCGATCAGCGAGCGTGTGCCCGGCTCATCCCCCAGGCGGCGAAGCACGGGATGCGTGTCGATATTGCCTTCGAATACCACGTGGGCATCTTCATCGATCAACCCTTGCGTCGAAGCCGAACCGCTGGCTTCGGCGTCTTTCTCGTAGTGCTCGAATAGTGCCTTGTTGGCACTGCCGCCGACCCGTACCGCGAGTTCATCTTCCCCAAGATGCAAGCGCTCGCGCAGCGCCTGGCCGGTTTGCAGCGTGAGCGTGCGAAGTCCCAGCGCGATGCTAAAACGCGCGCCCTGCTCCGAGTCCGCCAAGGCATACATGATGCGCCCGTTGGCCAGCGTTTTACCGCAACCGGTGGAGGCCATGTTGATGCCGAAAAAGCCCTGACGCTGGCTACGCTCACGCAGCGACTGGGCAAGGTCGAACGCCTTGTCCTGCCAGCGAAAGCGAGGATGATCGCTTCTCTTACGAAAGCCTTTATGCCGCGCCAGACGTGCTAAATGGCTCTCCACGGTCGGCAAGGCACGCGCGATGGCACTCGCGTGCTTTTCGACTCCCAGAATATGCTCATCGAGCAATTGGTTGGGTTGCCCTGTCTTGCGCACGGTATTGGCCACCAGTGGATAGTTGGGCTCTCCTCTTACCCGCCTGGCCGGATCTTCAAGACTCGAGTAGTGGTGATCCGCCAGCATCAGCGACAGGCGCGCAAGGTGCATGACATAAGGGCTATCGAGCCAGTTCGTGTCATCGGATAATCGCGCCAGTAGTCGTTTCGCCTGTTTGGCCGCGCGCTCGCGCCAACGTCGCGTGGAAAGCGGTAGCCCTTGGCTAAACGTCCAATACGGCGTGACCCGCTTCGACTCCTGAGTCGTGGGGATCTCGTTCCACTGCGCATTGATCAGCGACAGGACGTCCCCCAGTTGATCCATTTGCAGCGTGACATTCTGGCTGCCCCAACGGGTCGCGGGGTTCGATATGTCGTCGGGGGGCTTGAGAGGTAACCGGTGGTGACTCACGATCAGCCACCCGAGAGCCGCAGCCAAGGGCGGCAAACGTCGGAATATGGCGGAGGGCTCGGGGTCGAGGCCATCGCGTTCCATATTCTCTAACCAATCTGTTTCTTGATAATGCCCCTCGGCGAGTCGCGTGAGCCAGGTCGCGTCATCGTCGTCACCGACGAAGGCCTGGAAGAGCCGCAGCGACACCCATTCATGACGATACAGGTTGCGCCCTTCCAGCTTGCCTTGCAGCCGTTGCTGGAAGGCTGCGGAAGCCTTTCCCAGATCGTGCAGCAATGCTGACATGGACGCCAGCAGCAGGATGTCCTCGCCACTATGCCAATCATTTTCATCCTCGCGACGCAGAATATCCCGTGAGGTGGTATTGGTCGGTACCGCGCCCTGAAGGTTGAAGCGCTTGGCATCGCCGACCACCCACATCAGTTCGCTGTGATCGTGCCCGCGAATCCAGTGGCATGCCACGGCGGTATTCTTGCGCGCCGTCTTGCGCAGCAACTTTCTCAGCGTATCGAGCCCTTCGAGCGTAATCGGGGTTTGCCAGGTACGCTCTCCCCGGCGCTCGGCGAATTGATCGAGGACGCGTCGCGTTTCCTTTAACGCGTTCTTGTTGCATTGGGAGACCAGCAGCACATTCATGCGTCAGGCCCTCCGAGGTCGAGGGCCACGGCCTTGAGCGTATCGATCATGAAGTCGAGGGATTCGGTACGCGTCAGTCGCTCGATACATGCCTGACGAAACTCTTGTTCCTCGTCCCCTTTCATGGCCGAGAGAAACGCTTGCGGGAGAATGATGGCGTCCTTGACCAGGTCCGCGACATCGAAGACCAGACCTCCCCGACGCGTCTTGCCATGCAAGACCGCCAGGCCATGGGGAATTCCCAGAACCCAGGTCGCCGTTGCCGCCAGCCCGTAGGCGAGGTAATTGCCATGGTCGAGAAATCGATTCGCGGGGTCGGCGCCACTGCCCCGCTTGGCGCGCGTGAACTGGCCATACTTGACGGCTTGCGCCGCCAGCTTGAACAGCGTCTTGGTCAGACGCGCCTCGAGCGTCAGTAATTCCACGGTATCGGATGCACTGGCAATCGCTTCTCGGTGTTGTGCCAAGGCATCACTCAAATGCTGGGCGGATATGTCAAAACCCGCCTCCTTGAGCGGCCGGCTTTGCCAGAGCGATTCGATGCGCGATAACCGCGCCATCTGGAAGGCACGGGCAGCATCGAGGCGCTTGTCATCATCGAACCAGAAACGCACCCAATGCTGCATATACTCGGTCGGTCGATACTCACTCTGCGGCGTCAGCCAGGCGACGTCCACATCGACTTCGTTCGCCGCGAACAGCGGCGTGCCGCCACCGCCACAAAATCCCACCAGCACACCGGCCTTGGCCAGCTCGCGCATCGCGGCCTGGGTAATCGACGTGCCCGTTCCCAGCAGTAGCGACGTCGTATTGGCAATAGGGATGTTCCAGTAGCGCGACTGCTTGCCTTCGTCGGTGACATACTCGACACGACCGCCATTGACCAGGACCCGGCAATGTTGGAGGTAATAAAGATTCGCGCGTTTGGAGTGCAGGATCGTTTTTAGATCCGACGGTGACAAATCATCCATGGAACCTCCGGCATTGGGGGCGGCTACAACGGCTTACGCTCTGTTACCCTCATATAAGCAAAGTCGCTTGAGCCCGACTAGCCCATGGATAAAACACCAGGGGAATTTTCCGGCCGGTTGCGCAAGTGAAAGACCATGGGGGATGCATCATGAAGGAAATATCGCCGCTCGCCTGGGACACGCAGGCGCGTTATCACGTGATCGAGCTGTTGGCGTACTGGGAGGGGCGCGTCACGGCCGCCGCGCTGCGCGAGGCCTTTCAACTGGGCAAGGACCGGGCCCAGCAGGTGCTGCGCACTTACCGCGAGGAAGTCGCGGTGGATAACCTTGTCTACGATACGTCGCGCAAGGCGTGGGTACCGACACCGCATTTCACGCCGTATTTCATTCGCGGCCATGTGGATGAATATTTGCACCTGCTCGGCACGCACGATGCCTTGAATCCGCAGTTCGTGGGGCTGGGTCTGGGCGCGGCCAATACGGAATCGGTTCCGATGCCGATTCGCGATGTCTCGCCGGAAGTCGTGCGCACAGTGGTGTCGGCGGCGCGGGAGCGTCTGCGTCTGGAGGTCGTCTACGCGAGCTTTTCTTCCCCCCAAGGCGAGGACAGGCTCATTGCCCCGCACACCCTGGTCTATGCCGCAGGACGCTGGCACGTCCGTGCGTATTGCGAGAAGAACGCTGCCTTTCGCGATTTCGTGCTATCGCGCTTTCGCGGTGTGCCCGAGGCCATCGGCGATGCATTGCCCGCTGCGGCCCAAGCGAACGATGTGGACTGGGAGAATCGCCTGACACTGGAGATCATCCCCGACCGACGTCTCAGCCAAGCGGAACGCGAACTTATCGCGCAGGACTACGCCATGGAGGAGCACATGCTAGCGATCAACTGCCGCTGCGCGCTCGCCCAATACGTGCTGCGCGAATACGGCATCAATCATCGCCACGTGGAAGGCGACCCACGTGCCCAGCAGGTCGACCTTGGTAATCGCGAAGCCCTGCAGCAATGGCTTTATTGATTCGGGAGACTTCCTGTAGCGTGAGCGGGCAATCCTGAATAGTTATTCAACTCGCCGTGGCGCCTTGCTGGCTAGGTGTCACGTGCGCTCCCATAAGCCTCGGTTATAAGGTCCGGGTATTTCATCAGCGAGTATCAGGCCAGACAGATCGAAGGTGCAAGGCACTGACTTTTACAGTGCCAACCCTCGCTTGAGATCGTCATGCTCGAAAGCGCTGGCCATACGCTCGATCTCGGCCGGGCGTGCGCCAACCGCCCTGGCAGTATCCCGCCAGGTTGCGGTTACCACGGCAACTTCCTTGATGATCCGCCGAGCGTTCGCCAGCGTGAGCCCAAAATAGCCGGATGCTGCCTCCAGCAGACCGACCGAGCAGGTGCTCTCGTCGAGATCGATGTTCGTCGTTAACACCCGCGCCTTGAGGTCACTGGGAACCGGGTTGAGGTCATAGGCCGGAGCGAGTGACCATCCAGCGCTTCCCAACCACAAGAAGCCGTGATTGCGCAGATGATCGTCGACATTGGAAATCATCACGCTGAAGACGACGCGTCGATAAAGGGCGTGCGCATCTGTCTTTCCTTGAGCACCATGCGCGGTCAGAGCATCGACCATCTCGGGATAGCTGCCAGGTTCGCCATCCCTGGCGCCCATCATTGCCATCGCGGAAAGAAACGGGATGCGGGTGGTGCCGTCTCGGTCGAACCGCCTCGAGAGCATGACGGCCCGACCTCCCACGTCGACCAGTTCGTGCTGCGGAGTCACGATGCCAGCCTGGTTGGCCAAGCGGAGCGCGATTTCCTCCCAGGTCTCCACGCTATATTCGTCGGTATCCTTCGGGAACTTGGCGATAGAGAGGTGGCCGTGTTGGTCGATTACCGACGCTTTCGGGCGGGCTCCACCCAGGGAAGAACCGGGTGCAAAGATGAGCTGGAGATCTTCATCTGTTTCCTCATCACGCAAGACACGCTCCGTGACTTGGAGCAGCCGGCCCAGCTCGACGAGCGCGGGAACGCCAGTCTGAACCGGCGCCTGGAAAGATTCCTCGCCCACTCGGCGAAAACGCAGGGCGCCGAGCCGGGTCTCATCCGCTACCCCTAGCAGATAATCGCTCTCGGCAAGCGTTCGAACATTGCGACCTTCCCGCGCGGCACGCCTCCGCTCGGCACGTTGCATGAGACGCCGGCCCCAGGTATCAGGGGCCGAGTCTCCAATGGAGCCGAAACTGGTCAATCCCGCAGGCGGTGCAAAGGCCCCACGCGTGAGCGCAAGAGCAGGCTCCAGTGAGAAGCGATCCGGAGACTCGAGCCATGCGGCGTCGTATTCGAAGAGAATCCTCTCCGTGCCGCGCACGCGATTGCACCTGGCCAGACCGACTGGAGATGCTCCTCCATTGAGGTCGATATGCACTTCGAACTCAGTCATTGCGTGAAGACCTAGGTGATCGCGTCAACACGACTCGCTTGGGCAGCTCAGCGCTGGAAAGCGCCTGACCAACGCTGTCGTTGCCGATATCGGCGATGTGAGCAAGCCCATCGAGAAGTCCCAACGCCTGAAGAACGCTAGCATAGATACCGATGCCGACACTGGCGTCACCCGCCTCGATTCTCTGCAGGGTCGAACGTGAAGTAAAAGCGCGTTCCGCAACGACGGCCATGGTAAGCCGGCGCCGGCGTCGCGCATCATGAATGTCGGCCCCGAGCTTTCGCAGCGCGCGCCGCACAGCTGCCGGAGGATTATGAGGAGTCGCCATATGACATCTTCGTGCTACATAGTGATCTATTATGTAGCACGAAGTGCACATTAATGCCAGTTCAGCCATACGCAATGGTCTGTACTTTTCGCTCGGGTCGAATCCCGCCCGGTTTATCCCCGCGCCTGCGGGGAACGGCAGCTCGGGGTTTGCCGTGCCGCCGGTCATCGCGGTTTATCCCCGCGCCTGCGGGGAACGGCGGTAGTCGGGGAGCGTGTCGCCGTACATCGCCGGTTTATCCCCGCGCCTGCGGGGAACGGGAGTATGGCCGTTTTGCCTGACCCTGTTGGGGCGGTTTATCCCCGCGCCTGCGGGGAACGGACCGCCTGTCATCTCATCCTGCAGGATTTGGTCGGTTTATCCCCGCGCCTGCGGGGAACGGTGATCCCCCAGCCGCTCGATCTCCCGAGAGAGCGGTTTATCCCCGCGCCTGCGGGGAACGGTTAACAGGCGTATCCTCGGCAATATTGCAAACCGGTTTATCCCCGCGCCTGCGGGGAACGGATGTGGTCCGCCGGTGAAATCAGGTCCACATGCGGTTTATCCCCGCGCCTGCGGGGAACGGGCAAGCGGCCTCTGCCGCCACGCTATGCCGTCCGGTTTATCCCCGCGCCTGCGGGGAACGGGCGCTAGTGTGCCGACTGATTTACAGCCGCGTCGGTTTATCCCCGCGCCTGCGGGGAACGGTGAAATGCCACTGCAGCATCACATCGTGTCTACGGTTTATCCCCGCGCCTGCGGGGAACGGCGACAACTTCGTGCAGATCAACTTCGTAACGGCGGTTTATCCCCGCGCCTGCGGGGAACGGGTCAGCATGGACACGATTACGTCGCAGATTGACGGTTTATCCCCGCGCCTGCGGGGAACGGCAACCGGTTCAACAACCGCTCGACACAGATTACGGTTTATCCCCGCGCCTGCGGGGAACGGGCGTGCGGCGCTCCACCTCCATGTCGAGAATCCGGTTTATCCCCGCGCCTGCGGGGAACGGTATCGAGACGGATTTTATCCATGGGATATAACCGGTTTATCCCCGCGCCTGCGGGGAACGGGTGCTGGGCCGCACGTAAACCGGCTCCCTCGTCGGTTTATCCCCGCGCCTGCGGGGAACGGGAGCCCGTTACCGGGGCGTGTCTCCCGGCGCACGGTTTATCCCCGCGCCTGCGGGGAACGGATGTGCGGCTGATGCTCGCTTTCGCTGGGAGACGGTTTATCCCCGCGCCTGCGGGGAACGGATGCGTCGATTGTCTTTCTCGGCCTTCACCAGCGGTTTATCCCCGCGCCTGCGGGGAACGGGCTCGCCAGCGGCGACAAGAGCTGATCGAGCGCGGTTTATCCCCGCGCCTGCGGGGAACGGTCGGCAGTCGCGGAAGCGTTCTCGCGCACACTCGGTTTATCCCCGCGCCTGCGGGGAACGGTCGATGAGCTCGTTTTTCGACGGGTCGCGATACGGTTTATCCCCGCGCCTGCGGGGAACGGTATCTATTATTATGGGCATACCCATAAGGAGCCGGTTTATCCCCGCGCCTGCGGGGAACGGGCCACGCATGACCTTCATGATCGTGCTGTTCATGGTTTATCCCCGCGCCTGCGGGGAACGGGCTTGAGCCGGTACAGCTCGGTGCGGGCCTTGTCGGTTTATCCCCGCGCCTGCGGGGAACGGCCTATTAGCTGTCAGATAATCATGCGGGATACGGGTTTATCCCCGCGCCTGCGGGGAACGGCCGATCCAGCGGCAAGCATGCTCATAGACTCACGGTTTATCCCCGCGCCTGCGGGGAACGGGGGCTCGCCATCCCGGTTACGAACCTCCTCTCCGGTTTATCCCCGCGCCTGCGGGGAACGGGCATACTCACCCTGCATGACTATATACCCCGCCGGTTTATCCCCGCGCCTGCGGGGAACGGATAATGGAACGCTGTATCCCATGATATTGCTACGGTTTATCCCCGCGCCTGCGGGGAACGGTCGTCGTCGCCGGCAATGCCTGGCCCAAACCGCGGTTTATCCCCGCGCCTGCGGGGAACGGCGTCTGGGTTTGTTTTCATGATTCACCTCTGGCGGTTTATCCCCGCGCCTGCGGGGAACGGGGTGTTTATCTGCGCGACGAGGTGCGTGGCGACGGTTTATCCCCGCGCCTGCGGGGAACGGCGATTGATGCGAGCCACCCCTGGCGGTGAGGACGGTTTATCCCCGCGCCTGCGGGGAACGGATGCTGCTTGCGCATCTGGTTGATAGCAGCGACGGTTTATCCCCGCGCCTGCGGGGAACGGACTGCCATTTGCTGGCTAAACGTGGCGACAGACGGTTTATCCCCGCGCCTGCGGGGAACGGATCCCATTTGCGTGTATGCGCGTGCTAATAGTCGGTTTATCCCCGCGCCTGCGGGGAACGGCATGCTCAATCAGGGTGCATCGCCGCGAGTGGCGGTTTATCCCCGCGCCTGCGGGGAACGGGAGCCGGTCCAGCTCCTCGTAGTTGATATCGTCGGTTTATCCCCGCGCCTGCGGGGAACGGCCGTTCTGGATCAGCTCGGCCAAGCCCTTCATCGGTTTATCCCCGCGCCTGCGGGGAACGGGTAATGGAGCTGGTAATGGTGTCACTGAAAAGACGGTTTATCCCCGCGCCTGCGGGGAACGGAACGCGGCGACATAGATCACGGTTTTTGTTGCCGGTTTATCCCCGCGCCTGCGGGGAACGGGTCTTCATTGGCGAACGCTTCAGCGAGATCGGCGGTTTATCCCCGCGCCTGCGGGGAACGGTTCCTGCTCGATGGGCGTGGCCACCGCCTCGGCGGTTTATCCCCGCGCCTGCGGGGAACGGCAACGCGTGGATTGCTTCGTCTCAGTCCTGGCCGGTTTATCCCCGCGCCTGCGGGGAACGGCGCTGGCAGCGACGCGCCCACTGTTTGAGCGTCGGTTTATCCCCGCGCCTGCGGGGAACGGCGGACAACGGACTGGCGCGACTTGGTGACCAACGGTTTATCCCCGCGCCTGCGGGGAACGGGTGATGATTAACTTGGGGTCCGGCGTCCGAACCGGTTTATCCCCGCGCCTGCGGGGAACGGACTAATTATAGTCAGTTGTTTATAAAGGATAAAATAGAACGGGATATCTCCACCAACGATATCGCCTATTTTTTGATCAGCGTGATTTGTTAAAGATCCATAAAAATCAAACAGTTGGCGTATAGCCAAAGACAGTGCACCAAGGCGTTTTCCGGCACACGTCGACTGGTTCATGAGTCTCAGAATAGAGCCTCTTATCTGCGATTGTTACGTTACCATCCTCTGAAGAAGGTTGCGTCCAGACGATTCTCGGCATTTGGTATTGTTCGCCTCTCCCACGCAAGAACCCCCGACCGCGTCGCGACCGGGGGCAAGCATCTTCATAACGAAGGTCGGCCGCCTAACGGCCGACCGGGTACGCCTTACGAAGGCGGCTGCTCCGGGCTGTCGGGCATGTTGATGTTGCCCGGCTCTATCCGGTTGAGGTGCAGGAACTGCATGTGCAGCTCGTACTGGTCGAGGATGTCGCCGATCACTTGATCGCGGGTGTAGCCCATCAGGTCGTAACCCTGGCTACCCTCGAGCAGATAGACCTCCAGCCGGTAGTAGCGCGAGTCGGCATGCGGCGCATGCATCGCGAACCCGGGCGTCGAGAAGCCCTGACTCCAGATCTGATAGGTGAAGTTCTGCTCGTCCTCGAAGTCGACGTTGAGCGACATGTAGTCGTCGCCGTTCTGCACGCCTTCGTGAATCTCGACAGACACGCCCTGCTCCTGCAAGGAGTCACGCACGGCTTCCATGGCCGGCTTGCAGGTCTCGTCCATGAAGCGCCGCGCTTGCTTCTTGCCCGGGAAGCTCATGGCACGCCGGAGGCGCTGTTGCCAGTTGCGCGAATCGCGTTCGCTGCCGCCACCGGTACGTCCAGAAAGCTGACCGGCCAGGCTCAGGCGCCGACTGTCTTCCTTGAAGGCCTCGAGTTTCAGTGCCTTGAGTAGCCCCGCCATCATGAAGAACAGCACGATCGAGAACGGCAACCCGGTGATCACCACCGCGCTCTGCAGCGTACTCAGGCCCCCGGCGAGCAATAGCGACAGGGTTAGAACACCAATCACCGCCGACCACAGAATACGCATCCAGATCGGCGCATCGCTGTTGACGTTCTTGAGCTTCGAGGTGAAGTTCGAGAGGACCAGCGCCCCGGAATCCCCGGAGGTAATGAAGAACACGATCGCCAGGATACTCACCGCAGCAGTGGTCAGGATCGGCATCGGATACGATTCGAGGAACAGGTAGATCCCCGCCGGCGGGTTGTTCATCACCTGCTGACCAAACTCGCTAGCACCGTTCATCGCCATGTCGATGGCACTGTTACCCAGCAACGACATCCACAGGAACATGAAGATGATGGGCAGCGTCATGGTGCCGAGCACGAAGGTGCGGATAGTACGGCCCCGCGAGATGCGCGCCAGGAACAGTCCGACGAACGGCCCCCAAGCGATCCACCAGGCCCAGAAGAACAGCGTCCAGCCGTTCAGCCAGCCGGTCGGCCGGTCGAAGGCATAGGTGTTGAACGATAGGCTGATGAAGTTGGACAGATAGTCGCCAACGTTCATCACCAGCGCGTTGAGCAGGAAGATCGTCTTGCCGGCGAACAGCACGAACAGCAGCAGCAAGACCGCCAGCAGGATATTGAACTCAGAAAGACGCCGGATGCCGCGCTCCACCCCGGTTACCGCAGAGATGGTCGCGAACAGCACGATCCCCAGTACTAGCACCACCTGCGTCCAGGTGCCTTTGGGAATGCCGAACATGTAGTCCAGGCCGAAGTTGAGCTGAATGACCCCGATTCCCAAACTTGCGGCAATGCCGAACACCGTACCCAGCACGGCGGCGGTATCGACCACATGGCCGATCATGCCGTAGATCCTGTCGCCAAAGATCGGGTAGAGCGCACTGCGGATGGTCAGCGGCAGGTTGTGCCGGTAGCTAAAGAAAGCCAGCGCCATGCCCACCAAGGTGTAGATGCCCCAGCCGGACAGGCCCCAGTGCAGGAAGGTCAGCTCCATGGCATGGCGAGCTGCAGCGACCTGATCCTCGGGCGCGTTGGGCGCGTTGTAGAACTGCGTTAGTGGCTCGGCCAGGGCGAAGAAAATCACGCCGATACCGATCCCGGCGGAGAACAGCATCGCCGACCACGAGAAGATATTGAAGTCGGGGCGCGAATGCTCGGGCCCCAGGCGGATACTGCCGTAGCGAGACAGTCCCAGGTAGATCACGAAGACCAGGTAGATCACCACCGTCAGGAAGTAGTACCAACCGAAGGTATTAGAGATCCAGCCGAGGATGGCATTGATGACCGAGTTGGCCTGGTCGGTGGCGAGCATCGCCCACAGTGAGAAGGCGACGATGCCGACCACCGAGCTATAGAACACCGGCCCATTGAGGCGGTCGCGTGGCGGCGCCTCGTTGTTGGATTGTGTCGTCATAGAAATTCCTGATCTGGTTCAGGCAAGGTTTGCGTTCACGGCAGCAGGCGCACGACTCGGCACGCCGCTTTTACTAGCTTAGAAGCAATACGTAAAAGTACCGTTTATTGAACAGGCGTATTAAGAAAACAATTCTTTATGCCTCAGTCAAGCCTTGTGCCGAGTACCCAGCAAACCGAACTCGGAAATCGCGAACCCCTGCAGCAATTGTTTTATTAATGAAAAATTCATTTACAGTCTCTTGTGATCGCCTTCTCATCACTGGAAATCAATACATCATGAGTACCGTGAAGAAGAACCCTGCCTAGCCCTACTCTGCTCAGTGCCCGGTCATGCGCCTTTAGTCTACAACCTTGCCACATCTTCAAATAAGTATCTGAAAAATGAGAATTTATAAAGATCATCCTAAAGTTTAACAAGTCTCAATGTTGACTGTTAACAGTCAACCACCTTTATTGGGTCATGTGGGTTCTACATACCCCATAGAGCAATAAACGACCGCTTTAGGTAATCAATGAGCGGCTCACTCGAAGATGCACCGGTCACGAGGCAGCTAACAATTACGCACGATACCGGTGCTGGAAGGGAGGATAACGCCATGAGAGTTCAGAAATTCCTCACAACTGCCGCCTTGGGCGCGGTGCTGAGCACGCTGGCATTCCCTGCGGTCTCAGCGCAGACACTCGTGCTTGGTCACGGTGCTGCGCCGGGCAACCCGCGCACGCTGGCGGTCGAAAAGATGGCTTCGCTCACCAAGCAATACAGCGACGGCGAATTAACACTACAAACCCAGGGCTCAGAACAGCTTGGCTCCGACCTGCAGATGCTGCAGCAGCTGCAGACCGGTGCCTTGGACCTGAGCGCCAACAGCCAGGGCTCACTGGCCACCATGGTGCCCAAGGCTAATGTTTTCGGTTTACCGTTTTTATTCGATTCACCGGAAGCGGCCTGGCAAGTCGTCGATGGCCCCATCGGTGACGAGGTCGCCAAGCAGGCCGAAAAACGCGGGCTCAAGGTACTGGCTTGGTGGAGCAACGGCTTCCGTCAATTCACCAACAACGTACGCCCGATCAAAGTGCCGGAAGACATGCAAGGGCTGAAGATTCGTGCCCCTGAAGATGCGATGACTATCTCGATTCTTAAACAGCTGGGCGCCAACCCGACCCCCATGGCGTTCGGCGAGCTCTACGTTGCCCTCAAGCAAGGTACCGTGGACGGTCAGGAGAATCCGCTGGTCAACATCGTCTCTTCTCACCTCGACGAAGTGCAGAAATACCTATCGATGGCTGACTACAAATACGAGGTCACGCCCGTCGTCATCGGCCTTTCTACCTGGAACAAACTCTCCGAGGAGGAGCAGCAAGCCCTTTCCAAGGCCGCTAAAGAGGCCAGGACGTATGAACGCCAGACTCTCGTCAAGCAAAGCAAGGAGCTTCTCGACCAGCTCAAGCAGGAGCAGGGCATCAAGGTCAACAGCGTCGACACCTCGGCGTTCCGTGAGGCGACTCAGCCGGTATACACGCAGTGGCAGGACAAGCTAGGTGACATCGTCACCCAAGCTCAGAAGGCTGCCCAAAAAGCCAACCAGCAGACCAGTGCTCAATAAGGCTCCCTCGGCGGCACGCCTCGCGTGCCGCCGTGACCATCCGGCCGATGCTGGAGCGAGGAGATCATCATGTCTCGATTCAATCTAACCAAGCCGCTCAACTTGGTGCGGCGCTTGATCGACTGGCTGGCACGACTCGTCGTGCTGGCCACGACCATCAGCATCGGCCTGACGCTGATGGCCGGCGTAATCGTGCGTTATGTGCTGTCCAGTTCGCTCGCCTGGAGCGCCGAGCTACCGCTGATCCTATTTCCATGGCTGGTGATGGGAGGCATCGTCATGGCCGCCGTCCAGCATGAGCATCTAGGGGTCGACTACGTAGTCCGCCAACTGCCCGCCAAAGCTCAAAGAATCATATCCGTGGCGATGCAGGCGCTGATCGCCGTCACCATGGCGACCCTGATCGTACAGTCACAACCGCTCCTGCAATTCATGCAGTACCAGACGACGCCAGTACTCGGCTGGTCAGCAACCGTCGCTTTCTACAGCCTGCCCGCCGGTGCGTTGTGTCTCACTGTGCTCTCGGTTCTCGACGCCATTGAACTATGCCTTCCCAACGATGGGAACGGCACCAACCAACAGACCTCGGCCGGGGAGCTGCCATCATGACCCTCATCGCCTTGCCGGTCTTCATCCTGCTACTACTGCTATCGCTGCCGATCGGCTACACCTTACTAATCGCCAGTGGTGCAGGGCTGCTGTTCAGTGGCAGTTACCCGTTGAGTATTGCCGCACAGCGCTTCTTCGATTCGACCCAGAGCACACTGCTGCTGGCGATCCCCTTTTTCATACTTGCGGGCGAGCTGCTAATCGCCGGCACGCTCGGCCAACGCATTATCCATTTTGCCAGCTTGCTGGTCGGCCGCGTGCGTGGGGCACTAGGACAAGTCAGCGTCGTGACTTCCATGCTTTTCGCCGGTGTCTCTGGCTCGGCGGTTGCCGATGCCTCGGCGCTAGGGTCGGTGTTGATCCCTTGGCAAAAGCGCGAAGGTTATCCTGGCCCATTCGCGGCCGCGGTCAACTCGGCCAGTTCGGTCATCGGTGTGATTATTCCGCCCTCCATCCCGTTGATCATCTACTCGAGCGTCTCTCAGGTTTCGGTCGGCGCCCTGTTCCTCGCGGGCGTCGTGCCCGGTCTGATGTTCGGGCTCGCCAGCATCGCTGCGGTCTATCTGATTGCCCGACGCGGCAACTTTCCCAAACAGGAGACCCGCTTCGATCTACGGCTAATCGCTCGCGAATTCGTCACCTCGCTTCCCGCATTACTGATGCCGGTACTGATCCTGGGCGCGATCATCGGGGGCATCGCAACCCCAACCGAAGTCAGTGTCATTGCGGTGTTCTACGCCCTCATCGTGCGTCTGTGTTATCGGGATCTGTCCTGGCGCTCGGTGATTGGCTCGATCTTCAGCGCCGGCCGCGCGACAGGTGCCGTCATGCTGCTGATCATGGCGTCATCGATCCTGGGCTGGATGCTGACCGTCGATCAGCTACCTGCTCGACTGAGCGCCTTCATTGAAGCCCAAGGGCTCGCCGATGTCTGGGTTATCGCCTTCATGAACGTGCTGATGTTGATCGTCGGCGCAGTGATCGACATGACGCCAGCCATTCTGCTGCTCGCACCGGTCTTGCTACCACTGGCCGATGCCATCGACATGAGCCTGGTCCAGCTCGGGATCATGATGGTACTCAACCTCGCGATCGGACTCTTCACGCCCCCCGTCGGCACCACCCTCTATATCTCGTCATCGATCGCTGGCGTACGTATCGAGGAAACCGCGCGGGCACTGGTGCCCTTCTATATCTTCGCCCTGATCGTACTGATCGTGGTCAGTTATGCCCCTGCCCTGATCATCGGAGCCTGATACATGACGCAACCAATTACCGTAAGCACTGCCGCCTTCGACGGCTATGAACTGCCCGAGATCTTGGCTTCGCTGGCGCGCTGCCATGTCAACGCCGTCGAGATCGCTTTTATCAAAGGTTACGTTAACGAGTTCACTGACGCCGACCTGCACACCGCCTACGCTCGGGAGATCGGAGCGGAGCTCACCCGTCACGGGCAGTACTGCCCGGTGTTCTCCGGCCATATCGACCTCGGTCTTGACGGGGCGCTATCCAGTTTCGCGGTGAGGGCCCGCTTCGCCGCCGAGCTGGGGGCAAGCCATCTCATCACCAACTCGGCCGCGCGCCAGAATGCGACCCGGTTTTTCGAACTGGCACCGGAAATGGCGGCAATTGCCCGCGATGCCGGCCTGCGGATCTGCCTGGAGAACCCAGGCGACGGCAGCGACAACCTGTTCAATGATGCGTCGGACATCACACCACTGCTGGAGCGGCTCGACCGCAATGTTTTCGGCATCAACTACGACCCCGGCAACGTGATCTCCCACCGCCCCGGACTTGACCCCGTCGAAGATGCCATGGCGGCCCTGTCCCAGGTGAGCCACCTACATCTCAAGGCCGTAACCCGCGATGCGACGGGCTACGCCTTCGGCGCACTCGGTACGGGCGATATCGACTATGTCCCGATCCTCGCCGCCGTCGCCGAACGCAGCCCAACACTGCCCTTTAGCTTGGAGTTGCCGTTCCGATTGCGGCGTGACGAACAGGCCCAGCCCCACAAGTTTCCAAGCCGGGTTCCACTCGCAGACATCGAGGAAGGAATTACCAGCTCCTTATCGTATGTCACTCATCACCTCAGTGGCCAAGCCACTTCAAAGGAGTTATGAACATGCTGCTCAAAGATAAAGTTTGCATCATCACCGGAGCTGCGAGTCCTCGTGGCATTGGTAAGGCCACGGCCCAGCTGTTTCATGAACATGGGGCTACTGTGGTCATCACTGACCTAGTGCAATCGGAGTGCGAGGAAACAGCTGCTTCCATTAGTGACGAACGCGTCATGGCCGTCGCATGCGACGTGACTGACAAGGCGTCGTGCGACGCGGCAGCGAAGCAGGTGTTCGATAAGCTGGGGCAGATCGACGTTTTGATCAACAACGCCGGGATAACCCAGCCACTGAAGACCCTGGAGATTACCCCGGAAAACTACGAGCAGGTCACCGACGTCAGCCTGCGCGGCATGCTGTACATGTCCCAGGCTGTGCTTCCCTACATGGTCGAACAACGCAGTGGCTCCATCGTCAACACTGCCTCCGTATCGGCGCAACGTGGCGGCGGCATCTTCGGTGGCCCGCACTATAGCGCGGCAAAGGCCGGCATGCTGGGGCTATCCAAAGCCATGGCACGCGAATTCGGCGGCTACAACATACGTATCAACTCGGTGAACCCAGGCCTGATACTCACCGATATCACCGGCGGCAAACTGACCGATGACATGCGCAAGAATATCCTCGCGACCATTCCGCTCAACCGTTTCGGCGAGGTTCAGGACGTTGCCAACACCTTCCTGTTTCTAGCCTCGGATCTCGCCAGTTATACCACCGGAGCCGCCCTCGACATTAATGGCGGCATGCACATGTATTAAGCCTTTAAGGGCACTCGGAGTCACCATGAAAACCGTAGAGCAATCCGAAGCGGCCAGCTCGAGCGAGTTGGCTGAACGCGCCTACCATCTCCGGCGGCACGCCCTACGCATGGGCCAAGTCCAGGGGCAAGGCTACATTGGCCAGGCGCTAGGCGTCTCAGACATATTGGCGGTAGCTTACTTCCATGCCATGTCCTACCGCCCGGCAGAGCCGAACTGGGAAGGGCGCGATCGCTTTTTACTGTCGATCGGCCACTATGCCATCGCCCTCTATGCAGCGCTGCTGGAGGCCGGCCTGGTCCCCATGGAGGAGCTCGAGACCTATGGCACTGACGACAGCCGGCTGCCGATGTCGGGTATGGCGCCTTATACACCCGGCATGGAAATTACCGGCGGCTCGCTAGGCCACGGCCTGGGCATTGCAGTCGGCATGGCCTTGGGACTGAAGCGCAAGTCGTCCGATGCCTTCGTCTACAACTTGCTTTCCGACGGTGAATTGAATGAAGGAGCTACCTGGGAAGGCGCGCTGTCAGCCGCTCATTGGCAGCTCGATAACCTGATCGCCGTGGTCGATTTCAATAACCAGCAAGCCGACGACGCCAGCACCAAGGTGCTGGGGCTCGAGCCTTTGGAAGATAAGTGGCGAGCCTTCGGCTGGCACGTTCAACGGGTCGACGGCAATGATATCGCCGCACTGACCACTGCTTTCGACAACGCACGCCTCCACGACGGCCCTGAACCGCGAGTGATCATCTGCAACACACTGATGGGCAAGGGAGTGCCGTTCTTGGAACAACGCGACAAGACCCACTTCATTCGCGTCGACGAGGGTGAATGGCAGCAGGCCCTCGATGTTCTGGCGCAAGGGAGAAACACATGAGCACCACTACTCAGGCCCCCAAGAAGAAGTTAACCACCTCGGCGATGATCGCCTCAATCGCCGAGGAAGGCCAAGCGACACGGAAGGCACCATTCGGCGATGCGCTCGTAGAACTCGGCCGCGAGCGTCAGGATATCATCGGCCTGAGCGCTGACTTGGCCAAGTATACGGATCTACATATTTTCGCCCAGGCCTATCCTGACCGGTTCTACCAAATGGGCATGGCCGAACAACTACTGATGGGCACGGCTGCCGGCCTGGCACGCGAAGGGTTCATGCCATTTGCAACTACCTATGCGGTCTTCGCCGCACGGCGTGCTTATGACTTCATCGCCATGGACATAGCCGAGGAGCGACTCAACGTTAAGATCGCCTGCGCGTTACCCGGACTAACCACCGGCTATGGTCCCAGTCACCAGGCGACTGATGACATCGCTATCTTCCGTGGCATGCCGAATATGACGATCATCGATCCCTGCGATGCGATCGATATCGACCAGGCGACCCGGGCCATCGCCGATTTCGACGGGCCGGTCTACATGCGTCTCCTGCGGGGCAACGTGCCGGTGGTTCTCGACGACTACGACTATCGCTTCGAGTTGGGCAAGGCCGCGCTCCTGCGTGACGGCAAAGATATTCTGGTCGTCTCCTCGGGATTCATGACCATGCGCGCCCTACAGGTCGCCGAACAACTTGCTGAAGATCACATTGATGTCGCAGTACTCCACAGCCCAACCATCAAACCGCTTGACGATGCCACCATCCTTGATGAGGTAGCTCGAGGAGACCGGCTGGTGGTCGTGGCGGAAAACCACTCAGTGGTCGGTGGGCTGGGCGAAGCCGTAGCCTCACTGCTGATGCACTCGTCGCTCAACCCGACCTTCAAGCAGATTGGACTGCCCGACGCCTTCCTTGATGCTGGCGCACTACCGACACTTCATGACCGCTATGGCATCTCGGTCGCAGCAATGGCGGAGCGCCTCAAAAGCTGGCTCAGATAGCGATACGGAACACCTCGCTAGCCCTAGATGGGCCTCCATTGCCCTGGCAAGTGCCAGGGCTTTTTTGTGTCTCGATAAGGCTGGGCTGGCAGGATTCGAGGGCAGACAATCAGTCGGCGTTCGAGGCCGCCTTGTCCAAGGTCGCGAAGGCGTCATGCAAGCGTCGGACGGCCTCGTCCATATGTTCGATGACCACGTTTTCCGCCTGGCGGGTATCGCCGGTCATGATGGCGTCGACGATCGTCATATGACGATCAGCGGACATGTTGCGCAAGGCCAGTTCCGTACCGGCATGCATGAACGTCATGCGAATCGGTCCCTCTAAATTCGACCATGTGCTGATCAGGGCCTGATTATCGGTCAGCTCGCAGAGGAGTCGATGGAAGGCCAGGTCAGCTTCGACCTGCGCCTGGAGGTCGCCTTCCGACTGATGCAGCCGCTCTGCCGCTTTCTTGAGCTTGGCGACCTTATCCTGACGTTCGGCATCCTCGCTGAGCGTGCGCGCCGCAAGGGCCTCGAGGGAAGCGCGTACACGATAGATGTCGGTGACTTCCTCCAGACTCACGGTACGTACGCTCAAGCGGCCACGCGGCCCGGCGACAACCAAGCCTTCCTGTTCCAGCCGACGCAACGCCTCGCGGAGCGTCCCACGGCTGACGCCGAAAGCCTCGGAGAGCTCGGTCTCGACCAAGTGTTCGCCGGCGGATAGCTGTCCCGAGGTAATCGCTGACCGTAGGGCGACTAAGCACTGTTCACGCAATGTCGTGCGCTCGAGACTCTTGAGCGAGAGACTGCCTCGCTGTGCCATGGCCATGATGTGCCACTCCTCGTTTATTTAGTGGTTGGGGATCACTCAAACAAATCGGTCTAAGCATTTGCCGATATCCCCAAGCAGTTCGAAACACGCAGCCTAGTAACCCAAATGGTTCAATACGGGAACCTAATGCTCATACCTGCCTAACCACACAAATGTTAACTGTCAACACGCAAGTATTGAAGAGCCACGAACAAAAGGAATGCTTAGATTTCTGAGCCGCAATCGACTAGAGCATTGAGGGCGAGCATGCGTCCTGGGGATAAATGCCTTCAAGTGCTATCAGCAATGTTGCTAGCCCGCTTCCTGCACGATAGGGAAAATGCATGTGTCGATGAATTAATCTCAGAGCTTGGCAAACGTTTTGTTATGTTATAACCTCCCCGGAATTTAAAGGAGTCGTCATGCCACATCGTCACCGCCCGGATGGGCCTTGTCATTTTTCATTGATGTCGATGGGCGCGGGGCGCCGCGTTCTGTTGACGCTGTTGCCGCTGGGGTTGCTGTGGTTGGCCGTGGCGTGGGCCATGGGAGCCTTTGCATGAGTCGCTTGAGCCTCGAGACGCTGACCCTGGCCCAAGGCGGACGGACGGTGCTGGAGAACATCAGCGGTACCTTCGAGGATGGCGCGATCACGGCGCTGGTGGGTGCCAATGGCGCGGGCAAGAGTACCTTGATCCAAGCCATCATGGGCTTGTTGCCACCACTCAGCGGAAAGGTCGATTGTGGCGTGCCCAAGGAACGTCGGGCGTGGTTGCCGCAGCAACTGGCGCTGGATTTGACCTTTCCGATGAGTGTCGAGGAACTGATGCTCAGTGGTTGTTGGCCCACGCACGGCACTTTCAAGCGCTACGGGCCGGCCGATTACCGGCGCATGCACAGCATCATGCAGCGCCTGGGCTTGAGCGGTCTGGCGCACCGCCCCTTGGGCGAGCTTTCCGGTGGGCAACGCCAGCGCGCCTTGCTCGGCCGCACGCTGATGCAAGAAGCGGAACTGCTGCTGCTCGACGAGCCGTTCGCCAACGTCGATACGCATACCGTGGAAATACTCTGCGACACCCTACGCGAGATGGCCAGCGCCGGCGCCACAGTGATCGTGGTCCTGCATGACATGGAACAGTTGGCGCAGTTGGCCGATTGCGTCTTGCTGCTGGCCGGCGGCCACGCCCAATGGGTCGAACCGGAAACGCTGCTCGAGCGGCATCATGCACCGGCGCGCCGCCACGCGCACACCCAAGCCCCCTTTATTTCCCTGAACCTGCCGGACATCCCGCCATGCTCGACCTACTGACCACGCTGGATGCGTGGCTCGTCGCCCCACTGACCGACTACGCCTTCATGCGCCGCGCCCTGGTCGGCGGCCTGGCACTGTCGTTGGCCGCGCCACCGCTGGGCGTATTCCTGATGCTGCGTGGTATGAGTCTGGTGGGTGACGCCATGGCTCATGCGGTGTTGCCCGGCGTGGCGCTGGGCTTCGTGCTGGCGGGTTTTTCGCTGCCGGCGATGAGCCTCGGCGGCCTGGTCGCAGGCTTGCTGGTCGCCGGGCTGGCGGGCAGCGTGTCGCGCATGACCGGCCATCGTGAAGACTCGGCGATGGCCAGTTTCTATCTGATTTCCCTGGCATTGGGGGTGATGCTGGTGTCGCTGCGCGGCAGCAGCGTCGATCTCACCCACGTGCTGTTCGGCTCGATTCTCGCCATCGACGACACCGCGCTATGGCTGATCGCCTCGGTGGCCAGTGCCACGCTGCTGGTCATGGCACTGATCTTTCGCGTGCTGGTGGTCGAATGCCTCGACCCGTTGTTCCTACGTGGCCAGGGCATTCGCGGCGGCCTGGTACATGGCGTCTTCCTGGGGCTGATGGTGCTCAACCTGACGGCCGGGTTTCAGACGCTGGGCACTCTGATGGCGGTGGGTCTGATGATGCTGCCCGCCACCACCGCGCGCTTCTGGTCGCAACGCCTCGAGGGCTTGATCGGCCTGGCGATTCTCATCGCCATGGTCTCGAGCACCGGCGGCCTGCTGGTC
Organism: Chromohalobacter sp. HP20-39; assembly: GCF_033052815.1. Lineage (NCBI taxonomy): Bacteria > Pseudomonadati > Pseudomonadota > Gammaproteobacteria > Oceanospirillales > Halomonadaceae > Chromohalobacter > Chromohalobacter sp. HP20-39. The sequence continues at coordinate 160,895 of NZ_JAWHTP010000002.1, forward strand.
TCGTACCACCTGGGACTGCCCTCCGGGCCGTGCATCATCCTGGTCGCCGGCATGGCCTATCTCGCCTCGGCGCTGTGCGGTCGTCACGGCAGTCTGCTGGCACGCGTACGCCGGCGCGCCGCGCCACTGGAGACAGCCGAGAACACGTGCACGCCGTCATGAGCGCATAACGCCTGGCCGCCTTATTCACCGACAAGAGGAAACCTGCATGCCCAAGTCTTTGACGTTACTGCTTAGCGCCGCCGCCCTGACGCTTTCCAGCACGGCGCGTGCCGAGGCGCCGCTGGAGGTCGTCGCCAGCTTCAGTATTCTCGGCGACATGGTCGAGAACGTCGGCGGCGAGCATGTCGATGTCACTACCTTGGTCGGCCCGGATGGCGACGCCCATGTTTTCTCGCCCAGCCCCATCGATGCCCGCGCCGTGGGCGCGGCGGATCTATTCATCGTCAACGGCCTGCATTTCGAAGGCTGGCTGGACCGCTTGGTGGAAGCCAGCGGTTACGCAGGACCGGTCGTCGTCGCCAGCCGGGGCATCGATGCCCTGAGCTTCGACGAAGAGCGTACGGCACACGATCATGAGGGACACGGCCATCGCCACGACGATAGTCATGCCGGCCACGACCACGATCATAGTCACGGCGACAGTCATGCCGGCCACGATCATGGCCCGGAAGACCCGCACGCCTGGCAGGACCTGCAAAACGGCAAACAGTATGTGAAAAACATTCGCGACGCGCTCATCGAGGCCGATCCCGCGCATGCCGACGACTATCGCGATAATGCCGCTCAATACCTGGACGCTATCGACAGCCTGGATGGCGAGATTCACCAGCGAATCAGCGAGATCCCCAAGGCCAATCGCGTGCTGATAACCAACCACGATGCCTTCGGTTATTTCGCCAATGCCTACGGCCTGGACGTGCTCTCGCCAGTCGGGCTCTCCACCGCCGCACAGCCCAGCGCCGCCGACATGGCCAAGCTGATCCGGCAGATCCAGAAACGCGACGTCAAAGCACTATTTCTGGAAAACATGACCAATCCGGCGCTTCTCGAACAACTCTCTAACGAAACCGGCGTCGCCATCGGCGGCACGCTCTATGCCGGCGCCCTGGCCAGCGAAGGCGAAGCCAGCACCTACCTCGGCATGTTCAAGCACAACGTCGACGAGCTGACGCAAGCCCTCGACAACTGAACTCCCACCTCGGAAACGATAAAGGGCGGTGCCATGGCACTGCCCTTTTGCGTATCGTGAGGTCCGGTCAGGCATCCAACGGATGCGGCGGGTGCTCGCGCTGATCGGCAGGCGGCGGAAAGTACTGGTAAAGCCAGGTTTCACTCAGCGTTTCACCGTCGCCTTCGAGGACCATCCGCATATCGATGGGCTCGACCGAATCCTCCGTGGGATACCAGTCGAAGAGGACGCGAATACCCTCGAATTCCTCGACCTGGAAGATCTGAATCTCGCCCGTCTTGCCACCCGAGACCTCCAACTGCGCCATGATCGGTGGGCCGTTCTTGGCGATCTGCAAGATATCGCCGCCGATGTAATCCACCGCAAAGCGCCGCGCCCATTCCCGAGGATAGTGCTCGCCGGGCGCCCAGCCTTCGGGGAAGCCGCCCATGCCGCTACGTGTCTCGCGGATGCGCGCCAGCTCGGTGCGTACTGGCGGCCGCGCACTCCAGTACTGGCGGTATGCGAAGGTCAATGAATCTCCGGGAGTAATCGCCTCGTCGGGTTTCCAGAACGCGACCACGTTATCCATGGTCTCCCCCGTCGTGGGAATCTCCATTAACTGGATCTGGCCTTTGCCCCAGTCGCTGCGCGGCTCGATCCATAGACTGGGCCGCTCGTGATAATTGCCGATCACGTCTTCATAGGCCTCGAAATCACGCTCGGTCTGCAACAGACCGAAGCCTTTGGGCGAGTCGTCGGCAAAGGCGTTGTATTGCAGCTTCGGCGGATTGTTGAGCGGCCGGCACACCCATTCACCGTTGCCACGCCACATCGAGAGGCGGTCAGAGTCATGGATTTGCGGATGAATGGTGTCGCACATGCGGCGCTGGTGGGTGCCGCAACTGAACATGCTGGTCATCGGCGCGATACCCAGCTGCTCGATGGCTTCACGCGGGTAAAGATGCTTTTCGATATCTATCACCACACGTTCCGCCTCGCAGTGGATGACGAAGCGATAGGCCCCGGCGACCTTGGGGGAATCGAGCAAGGCATAAGCCGTGAAGGTGGTACTGTCCGGCGCCGGTGTCTCCAACCAGAAGCGGGTGTAAGTGGGAAATTCTTCCTTCGCCGACTCGGCAAAGGTATTGACCGCCAGACCGCGCGCCGAAATGCCGTATTGATAGGTGTCGTCCACCGCCCGGAAATAACTCGCGCCGAGGAAGGAGACGATGTCGCGCTCGGTCAGCGAGGGCGCCTTGAAGACACGGAACCCGGCAAACCCCAGCGTGTCTTGATTCTCGAGCTGCGAGGCATCAATGCCGGCCCCGTCATAATGAAACATCGCCGGATCGAAGTGGATCTCACGCGCGCGATGCGTATCGGGATCGAGCGCATACATCCGCACCGGCTGGTTGAACCCCATGCCGACGTGGAAGAACTGCACGTCGAGTTCGCCGTTCAGATCGTGCCACAGCGAGTGTTCGGCATCGTAGCCGATGGCGTTGTATTGCTGGGGCGTCAATGTCGCCAGGCTGGCGGGTAGGTCGCGCACATTGTTTTGATAGCTGGAGTTCGCCATTTCCTTGGCCAAGCCCTGCAGCCAGTCGAAGCTGAAAGGCTGTGCTTCACCATCGGCGATATCGGGCATGTCACGCGTCGCCGCCAGCAACGGCGCGGCGGGCAGTCCGTAAAAGGCCGCCAGGGCCAACGAGCGTTTGAGCAGGGTCCTGCGGTCCATCATGAGGCGTCCCTCTACCAAGAAAGTGGGCGTATCCTTGCCGAATACCTCCTCTCAGACGTTACCCGAGACGAACGGTTCCCGCATCAAACATCGCCTGGAGACACTCGATCTTGAAGACAGACAGCCTGCAGCAGGCGCTGCAGGCTGTCGTTGGCGGGCATCGACGTGCAAGACGCCGTCGCTACTTCAGCGGCACCGACCAGAAGAAGGTTTCGCCGCTGCTGTCGTCCACGCCGTCGTTGTCGGTGACCAGCCAGGCACGGTCCTGCTCGCTGATCGCCAGGCCTTCGACCTTGTCCACCACAAAGCCGTTGTAACTGGCCAGATCGGGGAGCAGGTCGCGCACGACATGCTTCTCGACCACCGGCAGCTCACCGCCCAGCGGCGCCGATTCCAGTCCGTCTAGAGCGACCCGCGTCAATTGCTTGACCCTGGCCTGAATGCCGATGCCGTTGTCGCGCTCGATCAGATAGAGGCTGCCGTCATGGGCAGTAATCTCGGAGAGGCCCACCCAGCCGTTGTCGGCGTTCGCCAGCGGATAGTGCACGGCGCGCCACTCGCCGCTGTCGAGGTCGTAACGCAGCAACTTGGCCATGCCCTCGGGGTCATCCTGCCAGGGGCGCTGCACCGCCAGCCACAGCTGATCCTCGACGCGCGTCACGCCTTCCAGCCCCCAGCGCTTCGCCTGCTTGGCAAGCGCCTCGGGCAGCGCGATCTCGCGTTCGATCGTGCCGTCTGAAGCGACATGATAGAGCATGTTGGCGCGCGCCTTGGCATTCCCTTCGGACGCGATCCAGTACCCCCCGCTGCCGTCGGCGGCAATGCCTTCCATGTCGAGCCCCTGGGCGGGCTGCCCATCACGGGTCACGGTCATCGCCGCGGTAACCCGTGCCGGCGACGCCGAGGGATCGAGGGTGAAGATACGCGGCTGAGCGCCGTAGAAGCTATCGCTGACCGCATGCAGGACCCCGTCGGTGGCCACCATGCCGGAGAGCGCACCCCAGCCGATCAGCTCGTCAGCGCCTGCCGAGGTCAGGGTGGGATAGACCGCGGGTGCCCGCTGATACTGATAGAGCATCACGTGGGCGCGGGGGCCGCCGTCCGCGACCAGATCGGTCTCGTTGGAGGTGGCCAGCAGGTCACGGCCGGGAATCGCCACCGCCCCTTCGGGAGAAATACCCGACGGCAGCACCTGGGTGAGCACGGGCTGGTTCGGGTTGCTGACGTCATAGACGCCCACCAGGGAACTGCGCTCGGAGAGCAGGAAGACATAGGGCGTGCCATCGAAGACGGCGAACTCCATCCCCTCCGGCTCACTCCCCTTGGCATCCGAGCGCCCTTCGGGGTAATGCCCCGCCTCGATGACCGCATGCTCGAACGCCGCGCCGGATTCATACACCAGGCGACCGCTTTGGTGGAAGATGCTCCAGCCCCGGGCACCGCCATCCATGTCGCCTTCGTTGGCGATGGCGAAGTGGTTCTTGTCGATCCACTGCAACGCATCCGGCTCGCGCAGGCGGTCGCGCTGCTCCTCGTTGAACATCAGCGCACCGTCTTCGCGGGCATCGATGCCCGCCAGATCCACGGCGCCGGCGTTGAAGTGCGAGACCACGCTCCCCTGACGATCGAGCACCGCAATGTGATTGTTCTCCTGCAGGGTAACGGCGATCTCGCCGGCGGCGTTGATATCCACGAACTCGGGCTCGGGATCCTCAGGCGCGGTCTCGGCAAGCCCCGTCACGTCGGCATAGCGCAGGCTGGCGCAATCGATCGCCTGCTGCCCGTTGATGTCCACCAGCGCCACGCTACCGCCGGGCATCTGGGGCACCCGACCGTCGCCCGCGTCTTCATCACGCTCGTTCTCGATGGCGATGGCCATGAAATCCTTGGAAGGGGCCGTCGCCGTGCTATCGGGCTGACCGCTCAGCGGGCAGGATACGAGCGTCTTGCCGCTGTCGATGTCTAGCGCCAGCAACTTCCCGGAAGGCTCGCTGTAAGAAGCGGACGTATTGACCGCGACATAGACGGTATCGCCGATCACCGATACGGCGGTGGGCTCACCACCCACCTCGATGTTGCCCAGCGGCTTGGGGTTGGCCGGATCGCTGATGTCGATGCGTCCGATCACGCCCAGCGGACTATCGGAATAGGCCAGCGTCATGCCATCGCCCGAGGCATCAATGATTTCGGCCGAGGTTTCACGCGTGCGGTCCTCGCCCTTCGCCATGTTATCGACAGTCGCGAAGCTGGCGATACGATTGAAGTGCTTATCCGCCGCGCCGGCCGCCTGTGTCGCGGCCAGCATCACCGCCAGCCCCAACAGGGCGGGTGTGCGTTTGAGTGTCATGATGGTGTCGTCCCCTTTGCCAAGCGCGAGAAATTTCCGTTGGTGTCATGAAATTTCCTATACCCGATTAGCCATCCAACGCCCATACGATGTCAGGCGTATGACACACAAAAGAAAGACGCCCGACAGGTATCGCCTGCCGGGCGCCGAGGGCGGGTCGCCCCTACGATGCCCGATGCGCCGGCATCGGACTTTCAGGGGGTAGATGATCGCGTGACTTACTGCCCCAGGCCCTTGGAAAGCTCGGGCTGGACGACTTCGATCCAGTAGCCGTCGGGGTCCTTGACGAAGGCGACGTCCTTCATCTTGCCGTCGTCCGGGCGCTTCTTGAACTCAACGTGGTTGGTGTCGAACCAGGCCACCGCAACGGAAAGATCCGGCACCGAGAAACAGATATGCCCGAACCCCTGCGGCTCGGCATTGCCGTCATGGTAGGCAAAGCCTTCCTGGTCTTCGGTGCCCCAGTTGTGGGTCAGCTCGAGAATACCCTTCTGCGCGAAGGTGTAGGCGTTGCGCTCGGCCGGATCCTCCGGCACGGCGTCGTCATCGCCGAGGTTGGCGAGAAAATAGAGCGTGAATTGCATTTCCGGAAAGTCGAGCTTGCGCAGCACGCGCATGCCGAAAACCCGCGAATAGAAGGCCAGCGAACGCTCGGGGTCTTTCACCCGCAGCATGGTGTGATTGAAACGAAAGCCCCGCGTCTCGTTCGGCGGCGTTTCGACGCCGGGGTGTTGCTCGCCCTGAAAACTCATCCTGCGTTCTCCTTTTCTATCACGGCTGTCACTGCACATATCACTAAAGAGTATCTCTCCAAAGTGAGGGCGACGCCGCAAAATTCCAGGGGCCAAACCGTTCGGCCCGGCGAGATTGGCGGTGAGGTTAGACAAATGTCGCACGGACTGGGATAATTCGCAGACTAATATTTATCTTGCTTTTTCCCTGATGCTCCGGCCATGCGGTCGGGGCCGGATGACGTTATGCTGCGCATTTCCACCGATCATTGGTTATTGGCACTACGCACCGTGCTGGCTGTCTGGCTAGCACTGTTCCTCGCCTTGCGCCTCGACTTGTACCAGCCCGCCTGGGCCATTCTCGCGGTGATGATCGTCACCCTCCAGCCGGTGATGTTCACCGGCGGCACGCCGCCCATCGGCATCATCATCGGGCGCGGCGTGGCACGCTTCTTCGGCACCCTGTTCGGCGCCATTGCCGGGCTGGTGCTGATCGCCCTGTTCGGTCAGCAGCCGATGCTGTATCTGCTGTTCGCCGGTGCCTGGCTGGCGTTCTGCATGTATTGGGTGATGCTCGAGCAGGACGAGTATCTGGGCTACGTGATGATGCTCAGCGGCTATACCGCCACGCTGGTCTCGCTGACCGCCATCGGCACGGGGGTCGATGGCATCTGGACCATCGCGCTGGGGCGTTTCACGGAAACTGCGCTGGGCATCGGCTGCGGCGTCTTGATGCACCTGCTCATCGCCCCGCGCTTCGGAAGCCGGGCCCTCCCCGAGGCGCTCTCGGGGTTTCTGAAAAACGCCGCCGAGGAAACCCTCGCGGCCCTGGACAGCCCACGCCCCCGCGCGACGCAGAACGCACGTCTCAAGGCGCTGCTCGGCGATTATCAACAGTTCGAGAAGCTGCGCGGTCTCACCCGGTTGGAAACGCGGCGCCTGAGCCGCTTCATCCCGGCGCTGGACCGCTTCGCCAGTGACAGCCTGGCGTTGATCACCGCCATCCGCGAGCTGGAAACCGCCATCGACTACCTTCGCGCGTGCGAGGACGGTGAGCGCTGGCTGGCGCAATTGAACGCGCATGCCGCGCCGCTGCTGACCACGATTGCCGAGCAACCGGCCGGCGAGCCGCTGGAAAAGCTGACGCTGCCGGACTTCGAGTGGGACGCCGACCAGGTGAGCCCTCGCAGCCGCGTGCGCGCCGAACTGGTACGCCAGCGCCTCGGGGAAGTCCTCGGCCTGCTCCAGCACGGCCGACGCCTGCGTCATGCCCTGAACGAACCGTCCTCAGATAGAGTGCATACCCTGCCGCGCGAAAAGCGCACCCGTACCACGCACAACGAGCACTTCGTGGCCCGCTTCAATGCCCTGCGCGTATTCATAGCCTTCGAATTGCTGGGCCTGTTCTGGGTTCACAGCGGCTGGCATTCCGGCTACCTGGCGATGATGCTGCTGGGCGTGTTCACCATGTTGTTCGCCAAGGCGCCCAACCCCGCTGCCGTGGTCTATCAGTTTCTCTGGGGCACGCTCGCCGCCGTCACGCTAGGGGGCGTGTTGCTGTTTTTGGTCTTACCGGTCATCAACGGATTCCCGCTACTGGCTATCGCCATCGGCATCCCAGTCATGATCGGCACGCTGCTGACGCCGCGCCCCCGCTGGGCGGCCATGGGGCTCTCCGGCGCCATCACGCTGATGACGCTGCTGAATCTGCACAGCACTTACACCTTCTCGCCGACGACCTACATCAACGGCGGGCTCGCCTCGGTACTCGGCACCACCACGGCGATGTTCACCTATGCACTGATGCGGCAACGCTCCCCCGCCGAGCGTATCCGCACGCTGCTCGGCGCCTACTGGCAAGGTGTGGCGCGTTTGATGCGCGAGCCCGCATTGCCCAACCGGGCGCGTCTGGAAAGTCGCCTTTACGACCGCCTGGGGCGCATCGTTGCTTTAGGCGGCACGGATGACACGCTGCGAGAGGCGCTCGATCTTCACGCCCTGGCGTTGTGCGTCTGGCGCATTCGGCGACTACGCGAGGAACTGGCGCCGCACCGCCAGGAACTCGAGGCCTGGCTGGACGACATCGGCCAACGCCTGGTGGCACGTCGGCATCACTCGCCCGAGGTCTGGCGCCAACTGTCCGACCAGGCCCGCGAATGGGTCGACCGCTTTTATCACGAGCCCCGGCTATCCGTGGCCACGGCGGGAGAAATCGCTATGTTGGGACATCTCATGCGCGAGGCGCCCGGCGTCACGCTGGAGGCCCGCGCCGACGACAATGCCCAGGCCGCACCGCGTGAACGGCAAGCAACACCGCCTCGACAGGAGACGCCGCATGTTCGCTGAATGGGCATTTCTCGGTTTCCTGGTGCCACCGCTGGCCGTCCCCGTGCTCGTCGCGCTGGGCCTTTATCTACTGCTGCGGCGGGTGTTCACGCGTCTCGGCGTCTACCACTGGTTCTGGCAACCGGTGCTCGTGGACATCGCCCTCTACGCCCTACTGCTGTGGTCGGTACTCGCCCTGACCGGCGCCTTGCCGATCGCCCACCCACAAGAAGGATGACGCCATGACGCTCTCCCCGCACGCGCGCAAGGTCGTGCGCCCGCTGCTGACGCTGGCGATGCTCGCCATCGCCGTGGTCGCCATTGCGCAGATCTGGAACCACTATATGCACGATCCCTGGACGCGCGACGGCCGCGTGCGGGCCGATGTCATCAACCTCGGCACTGACGTCGCAGGCTTGGTCGAGAATCTTCAGGTCGAAAGCAACGACTACGTCGAGGCCGGCGACGTGCTGTTCACCATCGACAAGAAGCGCTACGCGCTGGCGCTGGCCGAGGCAAAGGCCAACCTCAACAACCTCGAACAGCAGCGCGCGGAGGCCAAGGCCGCCAACGCTCGGCGCCAGAAGCTCGGCGACTACGCCTCGCAGGAGGACCGCGACGACGCACGCTTCGCCTATTCCAGCGCCCAGGCCCAAGTCGAACAGGCCCAGGTCGCGGTCGAACAAGCCAAGCTCGATCTCGAACGCGCCACCGTACGCGCCCCGGTCGACGGCTATGTGACTAACCTGCTGCTGCACCCCGGCGAATACGTCTCGGTCGGCGAGAACGTGCTGACGTTAATCGACGCGAAGAGTTTTTATGTACTCGGCTACTTCGAGGAAACCAAGCTCGACGCCATTAACGTCGGCGCGCCGGTACGCATCCAACTCCTGGCCGCCAACGTCCCGCTGTGGGGGCATGTCGATAGCATTGCGCACGGTATCTCCGACAAGAGCCTCGACAGCCAAGGCAACGGGCTAGCGAATGTCAGTACCTCCTTCGACTGGGTACGACTCTCGCAGCGCATCCCCGTGCGCATCGCCCTCGACGACGTCCCCGACGACGTTCAACTCTCGGCCGGCCTCACCGCCACGGTCTATCTCAACGACACGCGTAACGAACACCGGGCAGCCTCGGACTGGCAACGCAGCCTCACGCGCTGGTGGGAATCGCTGATCAGTATTTGAGCCCGTGTCGCCCCGGTCGTGGGTCTATACCCTAATTGGGGCGACGCGCTCATCGCCCCGCCAATGTTTCATCCTCGACTCCCGGTTCCGCCTCCATTTCCAGCGCCAGTTCCAGTTGCCCTTCTTCCTGAGCGGCTTCTTCCGTCCAGGCCGTGCCCAGAGGTGTGGTGTCGGAGGCAACCATCACGTAGTGACCCTGCTCGGGCGATTCGCTAGTCGGGTAATAACGAATGCAGTAAAGCCCGAACAACACCATGATGATGTGCATGACGGCCAGGTCCCACAGGAAACCATCCGGCCCCAGCCATTCCATCAACACCCCGGCGCTGGCCGGCCCCAGGATGGCGCCGATGCCCAACGCCAGGACGAGACTCGCGCTGGCCGCCACGGTCTGCTGGTCGGTGAGGAAGTCGTTGGCACAGGCCAGGAAGATCGAGTAGAGCGTAAGCGTCGTCGCACCCAGCAACGCCCCGAGCAGTGTCAATGCCATCGGCGACCAACCGCTGACGAGTGCGCCGACCAGCGCCAGCAGCACCGCGACCAGCGCGACGCCGACGATCACCCACTGCCGGTCGGCCTTGTCGGAAAGCTTGCCCAGCGGCCACTGCAATATCGCGCCACCGAAGATGAACGCGCCCATGAAGACCGACACCTGCGCGACACTCAAGCCACTGTTGGTGGCGAATACGGCCCCCATGCCAAAAACCGCGCCATTGGTGATGCCGGTCATGAAACAGCCCACCGTACCCAACGGCGAGAGCCGATACAGCGTGCGCAGGCTCATCGCCTCGGGCTGGCTGAGCTCGGGCTGAGGCGTGTAGCTGATCAAGATCGGCACCAGGGAGAGCGAGACCAGAATCGACACCAGCAGAAACAGCGCCATGCCCGAAGGGTCGGCGCTGCCGAGTAGCAGTTGCCCACCGCCCATGCCGAGGTAACTGATCACCATATAGATCGCCAGCAGGCGCCCGCGCAGGCGGTTGGAGGCGTAGCCGTTCAGCCAGCTTTCAGCGACGACATAAAGCCCGGCATAGGTGAATCCGGTGACGAAGCGCATGGCCGCCCAGACCATCGGCTCGACGAACAAGGCGTGAATCAGAATCGCCACCGAGGTGATCGACGCCAGTGCCGCAAAGACCCGCACATGCCCGACTTCGCGCAGCTTGCGTGGCGTCAGCACCGAGCCGACCAGAAAACCCACGAAGTAGGACGACATCACCAGTCCCGTAACCGTGTTGCCGAAATCCGCCGCCGAGGCCCGCACCCCAAGCAGTGAGCCCTGCAGGCCATTGCCCATCATCAAAAGCCCTACGCCGAGCAATAGCGTCCACAGGCTCCAGGCAGCGGACAAGGTGGTAGGGCGGCGAGCAGTAGTAGCATTCATCGTGTCGATCCATGGCCGGTGAGAACAACATCACTCTCTCAGGATAATCCCCCTTGTTGGCGGGGAACATGGCGTAGCCATTCCCGGTTGAGCGAGGATGAGGAAATGAGTACACTAATTAGCAAACTAACTAAATCACCCGCGCGAGGTTGCATGAATCCCGTCATCGAATTGCTCAATAAGCATCGCTCTATCCGTCGTTTCACTGAACGCAAGATTCCCGATGAGTTGCTGCGGGAACTCATCCAGGCCGGTCAAAGCGCCGCGACCTCGAGCCATGTGCAGGCCTACAGCGTCATTCACGTGAAGGACTCGGCCAATCGCGAGGCCATCGCCGGCTTGGCTGGCGGACAGGACTACATCGCCACCTGTTCCGACTTCCTGGTGTTCTGCGCCGACATGAAGCGTCCCGCCGAGGCCGCCGAGCGCGCCGGCGCCGACGCCACCCGTGGCATGACCGAGCAACTGCTGGTCGCCAGCGTGGACGCCGCGCTCATGGCGCAGAACGTCGTCGTGGCCGCTGAGTCCGAAGGGCTGGGTATCTGCTATATTGGCGGGATTCGCAACAACCCCCAAGCTGTGAGCGACCTGCTGCACCTGCCCGATCACGTCTACCCGGTCTTCGGCCTGTGCCTCGGCTATCCGGATCAGAACCCGGAGGTCAAACCCCGTCTCCCGGTCGAGGCCATCCTCAAGGAAGACTACTACCGTGACGACCAGGCCCAGGTCGAGACCTTCGACGCCACCATGCGCGACTATTATCAAGCGCGCGGCAGCGCGCAGAAGGACACCACCTGGTCGCAGAATCTCACCCCGCTGTTCGAGCACAAAGTGCGCCCGCACATGCGCGACTTCCTCGTCTCGCGCGGTTTCGAGATGAAGTGAAGTAAACAGTCGCGCCCGCCCTGGCGTGACGCGGGCGCGACTCATATTGGCGGGCGCCCGGCTAGGCGGCCGCGACCGCACCCCGGGCGCTGAACCGACGCACCAGTGCATCGACCACCGCCATGACGATCATCGAGGCACCGACCAGCGGGAAAAGCACGCCACCGATGGCGAGCAACGCCAGCACGCCGCGCAGTCGGCGGGGGTCCTTGGGTTCAGGGGGAATTCCCAGCTTGCCGTTCGGCCGGCGCTTCCACCACATCACGCCCGACGAGACGCACAGCAGCACGATCCCCGCGCAAGCCAGCGCCAGAATCAGCTGATTGGCGAGTCCGTACTGCTGGCCCAAATGAACGTTGATGCCCCACTCTAGCGACTTGCCCAGCGGGCCGTAGTCGGTGTAATTCATGTCTAGAAGCGGCTCGCCGCTGTACTGATCCAGGTGCACGACGCGCTGCCGTGACAGGTCGTCTGGGTAGATCGAGCCGGTATAGACGCCTCTCGGGTCGCTCGGCAGGCTGACGGCATAGCCGGGAGCGAGTCCCAGTTCGTCGAACGTCCGTACCGCGCCGTTCAGGCCGATGCTCGGCGCGTCCGGGCGCCTGGGTGTCGATTCCGGCAACCGCGCCTGCTCCAGCGACCAGGTCGTCATCTCCCGCTCCGCCAGCCGCTCGTCGGAGACCGGCACGTTGACGCGCACCCCGTCCGGATAACCGAAATTGTGGCCGTTGGCGAGCTCGTTGACCTTGCTACCCCAGACCGTTGTCCAGGGCATGCCGGTCACGGCGAGAAAGAGAATGAAGCCAGCCACGAAGAGCCCGGTAACGGCGTGAAGATCCCGCCAGAAGCGCCGCTTCGCCGGGGTCGCGCGTACCGTCATCACGCCCCCGCGCCGTCCGCGTGGCCACCACAAGTAAAGCCCGGTCAGCACCAGCAGGATCGACCAGCCGCCGACGATCTCGATGATCATGCTTGCCGTCTCGCCGAAGTAATTGAGGCTGTGGATAGACCGCACGATCCACATCACGCTGCCGTGATAGGGGATCGTACCGGTGACTTCGCCGGTGTAAGGGTCGACGTAGACGGCTTGCTTGCCGTCGGCGGTGGTGATGTCCACCTCCGCGGCGAGATTGGGTGCCGCCGGCGGTACGTAGCGGAATGCCTTGCCGGGATGCGCCGCCACGGCGGCATCGAGCTGTTGCTGCGGCGCCACCGTGGGCGACGACTGCGCCTCGACGCGCACGATGTCCGCATTGAGCCACTGGTCGATCTCATCCTTGAAGAGATACAGCCCACCGGTCACTGCCAGCGAGATCAGAAAGGGAATCGCGATGAGACCCGCGTAGAAATGCCACCGCCAGACCGCCCGATAAAGGTCGCTGGCATCACGTGAAGAACGAGACAAGAAAAAGGACATGGGCTCGACCGAGGGAGTGTCAGAGGCGTGCCATACTATCGCGACTCTCGCCCTAACACAGCCGGCCGAGCGCGCGACGCCACGGGTGTGCGCGAGGCCATGCATACGCGTCCGGGCCAGAGGCGGCCTGCGGCGCTATGAGGCGAGGCAGGGTGCGACAATCCGTCTCGTAGATCGCCCGAGCGCGGCGGCAGGTTATGATGAACTCGATGACGCCACGACGTTATGTCTTTCTCCATGCAAGGAGCTTGTCACTATGCACACCATCGGTTTGCTCGGCGGTATGAGTTGGGAGTCCACCGAAAGCTACTATCGCGCGCTGAACGAGGGCGTGAAGCAGGCTCTAGGCGGCCTGCATTCGGCGAAGGTGGCGATGGTGAGCGTAGACTTCGCCGAGATCGAAACCTGGCAGAGCGCAGGTCGCTGGGACGAAGCCGGAGAAGCGCTGGCGGAAGCCGCGCGTCAGATCGAACGCGCCGGGGCGGATTTCCTGCTCATCGCCACGAATACCATGCACAAGGTGGCGCCGCAGGTGGAAGCAGCCATCGACATCCCGCTGCTGCATATTGCCGATGCCACGGCCGAGCGATTGGTCGCCGACGGCATCACGCGGGTCGGGCTGCTCGGCACACGTTTCACCATGGAGCAGGACTTCTACAAGCAACGCCTGACCGAGCGCTTCGGCATCGAGGTCATCGTGCCGGAGGACACCCAGCGCGACCACATCCATCGGGTGATTTTCGAGGAACTGTGCCTCGGGCGCATCGAATCTGCCTCGCGGGAGGCTTTTCTGGACGTGATCGATTCGCTACATGCCCGGGGCGCGCAGGCGGTAATCCTAGGCTGCACCGAAATCGCCATGCTGATCAAGGCAACCGACACCCATGTGCCGCTCTACGACACCACGGCACTGCATGCCGAGGCTGCCGTGAAACGCGCACTCGCTGGATCCCCCTTGTCGGCAGACACTCAATAGCCCGGGAGACCCTATGTCCACGGACACCACGCAAGACCGCATCAGCCTGCACCCCCACACGCGTCGCGTTCGGGTATGGGACGGCGACACACTGCTCGCCGATAGCACGGGCGCCATCGAGCTTCGCGAGCGCGGTTATCCCTCGCGCCAATACCTGCCCGAAAGCGACGTGCACATGGCGTATCTCATCCGCTCCGCCACCGTGACGCACTGCCCCTTTAAGGGGGACGCCACGTACTACAGCACTGACGAGCATCCCGACATCGCCTGGCAATACGCCAACCCGTTGACGGACATGGACACGATTGCCGGCCGGCTGGCATTCGATGACACGGCATTAGATGTACGCGTAGAGACAGCGTAATCTGGGCGCTTTCATTTTGAATGCATGTTCTAGGCGTCTTCGCGACGCCCCGCCTCGAACCGCTCTCGGCTTTTAGTCTTATCGCAATTCTCTCGAATGCCAGCGTTCGGCATGTGGGGGCGGGCCTGGCGCCATCAGGGAAGTATCATGTTCCAGCACAAGGGAGGTGTCATGTCAGTCGCCGTGCGCGAATTCGTGGCCAGAGTGTGGCCAGTGGCCATGCTGATCGTGGCGATGTGCTCGATCCAGACCGGCGCCTCCATCGCCAAGACCCTGTTTCCGATCATTGGCGCCACCGGCACGACCTCGATCCGTTTGATTCTCGCCGCGCTTATACTGCTGATCGTCATGCGCCCCTGGCACCAGCGATTCAGTCGCCGCGCCTGGAAGTCGACGATGGTCTACGGCGTCGCCTTGGGCGTCATGAACCTGCTCTTCTACCAGGCGCTGCAGACCGTGCCGCTGGGTATCGCGGTGGCGTTGGAGTTCACCGGGCCGCTGACGGTGGCGATGCTCTCCTCGCGACGCTGGCTGGACCTCCTGTGGGTGGCATTCGCCGTGCTCGGCCTGGCGTTTCTTCTGCTGCTGGGCGACGACCGCAATGGCCCGATAGACCCTTACGGCGCGGCTTGCGCCCTGGGGGCCGGCGTTTGCTGGGCGCTCTATATCTTGTTCGGACAGAAAGCAGGCTCGGTCAACGGCGCCCAGAGCGCCACGCTGGGCATTACCATCGCGGCGGTGGTGATCGCCCCCGTCGGTCTGATTGACGTCGGTCCAGCGATTTTCGCCCCGGAAGTGCTACCGTTGGCGCTTGCCGTCGCCGTGCTTTCCACGGCCCTGCCCTACACGCTCGAAATGGTGGCGCTGCCGCGCCTGCCGACCCAGACCTTCGGCACCTTGATGAGCCTGGAACCGGCGATCGGCGCGCTCTCCGGTCTGCTGTTCCTGAGCCAGCTCTTGAGCGGCCTGCAATGGCTGGCCATCGGTCTGATCATCGTCGCCTCGATCGGCACCACACTGACGGTGCGTAGGCGCGATACCTTCGAAACGCCGGTACCGGACTGAAGCGCCCAGCCGCTTGAGCGTGGAGACAGAGCCGAACTGTACCCTCATGCCCTACGGTGCGTCGATCACGCCAAGGCCGGAGAGAATGCGGTACGCGGTTTCGACGCGCGCATCGTTGGGATAGTTCTTGTTGGCCAGCATCACCAACCCCGTCTGCTCGCCGGGCAGCATCACGACATAACCGCCGAAACCGTTGGTGGAGCCGGTCTTGTTGACCCAGACATCGTCACGCGGCGCTTGCGGCGGCGCGATGGCCTTGGCCGGGTTGGGGTCGAGGATCATGTCATAGCCGTTGCCGGTCAGCAGCGTATCGAGCGTGACGGGGAGCGGGTACTGCTCCCAAACCAGGTCCTGGGTCATATCACCGACCTGATAATAGCCCCGGCGAGTTGCATCGATGGCCTGCTGGAGCTCGGCGTCAACATCCGCGAGATGCAGATTGGCGCGCACCAGCTTGGCTAGATCGCCGGCGGTCGTCTTGATGCCGTAGGCTTCATCGTCAAGCACGCCGGGGGCCACGCGAATCGGCTGGCCGTCCTTGTTCTCGCCCATGGCGTAATCAGCCATATGATCGTCGGGAACGTCGTACCAGGTGTGCTGCAATCCCAGCGGCTCCAGCACATGAGCGCGCATCGCGGGAACGAATTCACTATCCAGACTCGCCGCCGTTTCCACGCCGAGCAGCCCGATGCCGAGATTGGAGTAGGTGCGGACGTCGCCAATCGGTTCCGGCGGCTGCCAGTCTCGATACCAGGCCATCAGCGATGCGTTATCGGTCACCTCATCCGGCACGAACAGCGGCAGCCCGCCGGTGGTGTGCGTGCCGAGATTGAGGCCGCTGATCCCATCGAAGGCGCTGCCCTCGAGCGCGGGTAGATAGCGACTCACCGGGGCGTCGAGATCGAGCTTACCCTCGACGGCGGCGAGCGATGCCAGCGTGGCGGTGAACGTCTTACTGAGCGAGCCGATCTCGAACAACGTGGCTTCGTCGACCGCTGAGCCGGCCTCGCGCTCGGCGACGCCGTAATGGGCGATCGTCGTGCCTTGCGGCCCGACGAGGGCAACCGCCATGCCGGGGATATGCTGCGCCGCCATCAAGGATTCGACGATGGGATCGAGTACCTCGCGAGCTTGCTCGTCTATCGCACCCTCCTGGGCCACCGCCGCGTTCGCCCCGCTCAACAACACCAGCGTCCCACCCAGCACCCATCCTTTCATTGCGCTTCCCTTCTTGTGTCGATAAGCCAAAACCCTGGACGGGTATCATGCGGCAAAAAAGCGACCGCTGGAACTATCGGAGACGAGGCCTATGAAGACTCTTCATCTGTGTAATAGCCGCGCTTCCCAGTACGCCGATAAAGGCAATGACCAGCGGCACGCTAAAGGCGGCGCGTCCCACCAGGATCAGAAACAAGGAAGAAATGATGGGTACGAAATAGGTCAAGATGCCCAGCAACGTGGAAGAGCTTCGCAGCAGGGCGTAGCCCCAGGTAATAAAGGCCAATCCGTAAGGGCCGACACCGATGAGCGCCGCTACGCCCCAGTCCATGGCGGTCGTGTGTTCGGGGGTGACTTCGAACAGGTAGTGCAGCCCCCAGGAGGCAACGGCGGCGCCAGCAAACAAATATTTGTATTCGACCCAGGACAATGCGGCGCGTCCCCGCAGATAGAGGGAAAACATGATCCAGGAGATACCCGAAGCAATACCTTGGGCATAACCAAGTGTCGAGGTCGGTTCTCCCTGGCCGTTCGAGAGCACCAACGGGATCAGGCCTGAAAAAGCCACGGCCGAGCCCAGCAAGGTACGTGCTCGGAGCCCACGCCCGGCCAGCACGTCCGCTACGAGCATGAAACCCAGCGGCCAGAGATAGGTCACGAGGGTGATCTTCGCCGGATCGCCCTTCCCCAGCGCCGAGAAGTAGAAATACAGCGCCCCCGTCAGGCCGCCGATTCCCATCAACCAGAACTTCCAGTCACGATACGACGTCACCCCGACCGCCGTGCCACCTCGCTGCCCGACGCCTTGCGCCATCAGGGCCGCCGCGCCCATGGCCACGGCGGCCGTCAACATCGGCGGCAGATTGATCAGATCGCGCAATACCGGAAGACTCGCCCAGAGCGTTACCGTCAAGAGTCCTGCCAATAACCCGGCTGATGTACGTGTGTTGGCCATGACCCGCTCCTGTGCGTAACGAATAGACGTTAGTTGTATGCGACGCGAGCAGTCTGGGGCAGGATGAATTATCATGGAAACGAAGACTTACGATATTTCGATCATGATTCGTGATGATACTGAATGGCTAACTTTCGTCCTTTAGATCTGGTGGTGCTCAATACCTTTGTGGCGGTCGTGGATAAGGGAGGATTTACCGCTGCGGCGGATACCTTGCATCTCGCGCAATCGACCGTCAGTGCGCACATGAAGCGCCTGGAAGAAACCTTCGGGCAGCCCTTGTTGCAGCGCAGGCGGAAAGCGTCGATCCCCACGCCGGCTGGGGAGCGCCTGCTCTCTCACGCGCGGCAAATGCTGCGCCAAAACGCGCTCGCCTGGCAGGATGTCAGCGATCAACGGCTGGATGGCGTGGTGCGACTGGGCATTCCCGACGATTACGTGATCTATCTGCCCGAGGCACTGTCCGAGTTCGAGTCCCAGTACCCGGGAGTCGAATTGCAAGTGGACTGCGGGCTCAGCGTGGACCTAGTGCAGAGCGTCCGCGCAGGCAGCCTGGATCTGGCAATCACCACGCGTCAGCCCAAGAGCCCCGGCGGGGAAGTGTTGTGCCAGGAGCCCACGGTGTGGGCCGGCGCTCCAGGGCATGACACCCAACGCCGCACACCACTGCCCCTGGCGGTCTCTACGGACGGGGTCTGCATCTTCAGGGAACGCGCCCTGGCGGCACTCGACGCCGTGGGCCTTCCTTGGCGGATTGCGTATACCAGCGCCAGTCTGTCCGGTCTCACGGCCGCAGTACGCGCGGGGCTCGCCATCACCGTACTCACACCCTCCATGCTGGGCTCGGACCTGAGTATCATCGATAGCGTCGAAGGGCTCCCCGAGCTGCCCATGACCGAAATTGCCCTGCACCGCAGTCCGGGGCGCCCCAAGGAGGCGGCGCGTCAGCTCGCATTGAGCCTGCAAGCCCACATTCAGGCTCGATCAACGGTCGGCCTTAACAAAGCAGCGCCAGCATGAGCCGCCTCTCGCACCCATAGCATCCTTGGCTACACTGCTGGCATTCTTGTCGCTCATCGCATACCGCCTGAAGGAGTCCGCATGGGGCGTTATCCTGCCGCTTATTTAGCAACTATCGAGAGGCTTGCGCCGCGTGTCCGAGCAGCGTTGGCGCTACTTGTATGCCTGTTCGTTCTCGCCGGATGTTCGTCGAGCCAACGCATCGAGACCCAGGATCCAGGCCCCATCGAAGCCCGGAATCTTTCCATCGAGCGTGCCTTGATCCTTGCCAGCGCCAAGCAGGCCCTGGGCACCCCGTATCAATGGGGCGGCACCTCGCTGGAAAACGGCGTCGACTGTTCCGGGCTGGTACAAGTGGCTTATCAAGCGGCGGGCATCGACGTGCCGCGCACCTCCAACCAGCAGTACCAGACGCTCGATCATCGCGAGCAGGCGCGCCCCGGCGACCTGCTGTTCTTCGGCGCAGGGGATCGCGCCACCCACGTGGGGATTTACCTGGGTGACCGTCGAATGATCCATGCGCCCGGTAGCGGCCGCGAGGTGACGGTGTCCTCGCTGGATATCCGCTACTGGCGCAAGCACTACTTGGGCGCGGCCGGCCCAGCGCCGTGAGCGGCAACCATTGTGGTGCGCTTGACCCTTGTGTTGGCCGCCACACGTCACCATGTATTGAAGAGAGAGGGCGCGGGAAGCGCCACGCGAGGGCAAATATCCAAGATGCATTTGCTTAGCGAAATCCATTGTTTCCCATGCCCTGGTTCATGATGCGATGCTCTATGCTTCGCGCCAATCAGTGAAAGGAGGACGCCATGGCACTACAACTCGGCGATATTGCCCCGGATTTCACCCAGGACAGCACCGACGGAACGATCAACTTCCACGAATGGGCAGGTGACAACTGGGTCATTCTGTTCTCGCATCCCAAGGATTTCACCCCAGTATGCACCACCGAGCTCGGTGAAGTGTCACGCCTGAAGCCGGAATTCGAGAAACGCAACGCCAAGGCCATGGGTCTCTCCGTCGACCCGGTGGACGATCACAAGGCATGGGAAGGTGACATCAAGGAAACCCAGGGCCACGGCCTGAATTTCCCGCTGCTGGCGGACGCCGACCGCAAGGTCAGCTCGCTGTATGGGATGATTCATCCCAACGCCAACGACACCTTGACGGTGCGTAGCGTCTTCATCATCGATCCCAACAAGAAGGTACGCCTGACGCTGACCTATCCGGCCAGCACCGGTCGCAACTTCGCGGAAATCCTGCGTGTGCTGGATAGCCTGCAGTTGACCGACAGCCAGAAGGTCGCCACACCGGTGAACTGGACCGAAGGCGACGACTGCATCATCGTACCCTCGGTCGACAACGAGAAGGCCAAGGAACTCTTTCCGCAAGGCTGGGACGAGAAGAAGCCGTATCTGCGCATGGTCAAGCTGCAGAAATGACCCCCTGGCAATGATCCGCCTCGTCAGGCGCCGTCCGGTGCCATGACTAGATTGCCCGTGGCCTGCTGGTCCACGGGCAATCTGTTTCATACGCGCTATTCTGCATGAGAAATCTCCTCCTGCCTGCGTGATGTCATCTCGCGCCGCGCGCAGTGCTTCTAGGCTTTCACGTGAGCATCCAGAAACTCACGAATGACCGGGATGATCACATCGCCATGGGTTTCCAGAGCGAAGTGCCCCGTGTCATAGAAACGAATGTCTGCATTGGGGATATCCCGCTTCCACGCCTCGGCGCCGGGCGGCAGAAAGAACGGATCGTGTTTCCCCCAGACGGAAAGCAGCGGCGGTTGGTACTCACGGAAATAGGCCTGAAATGCCGGATATTGCTCGACATTGGTGGCGTAATCCAGCAATAGGTCGAGCTGGATATCCGCCATGCCTGGCCGCGAGATATGGGCGCCCTCCAGCGTATAGGCATCCGGTGCCACAACGCTCGTATCGCTGACCCCTTCCACGTATTGCCACTTGATGGACGCCGGTGTCGGGAAGTCGCTGAGCGCTTGCCGATTTTCCGTCGTCGGATCGTTCCAGTATTTCCGGATGGGCTCCCAACCTGCGGAAAGGCCCTCCTCATACGCATTGCCGTTTTGCGAAATGATCGCCGTGATTCTTGACGGGTGGGCGAGAGCCAAGCGCCAGCCTACCGGTGCGCCATAATCGTGAACCGCAATCGCATAGCGGGTGAGCTTCAACTGGTCGGTGAATCGATCGATCGTTTTCGCCAGGTTGGCAAAGGTGTAATCGTACTGGCCACGCTCTGGCGCCTCCGTGTAACCAAATGCAGGCAGGTCCGGTGCGATTACGTGATAGCCGTCCGCGAGCGCTTCGATCACATCGCGCCACATGTACGACGAGGCCGCGAACCCGTGCAGCAACAGCACCGACGGTGCGGCTGGATCTCCCGCTTCCCGATAGAACACGTTGACGTCGCCCACCTGCTCGACGCGGTAATGGACCTGCGGTACTGCCGATGATCGGCCATCAGGAGCATGGCTGCCACGTGATGAAGAGCTGGCGCTGGGCAGGTTTTCAGTCGTCATGATCGACCCCTTAGTAACCATCAATTTATGAATTTGAAGGTTATACAGCTCCATAGTAACCTGTCAAATTAAATTTAAGAGGTTACCAAGTATGAGCTTAGGCATTACGCCACCGTTGATCGCAGGCAACCTCGCGCTCGATTTCATCAACACGCAATTTGGCGTCGGGTCCGATCGGCACGAATGTCTGAATGACGACCACAGTGTCGTTGAGTGGCTTCGTCAGGCGGGTGCGTTGAATGAAACGCTCGAGGCCCCGCCCACCGGGCTGGTGGAACTGGCTCGGGCATTGCGTGAAGACATGCGGAAACTGATCGTCTCAGCTAGGGAGGGGCGAGGCGTGGATCCCGCCATCGTCAACCAGGTACTGGAGCGCGGCCGTCCCATCGAGAGGCTCGAATGGGTGCCAGCGAACGCCGTATTCCACAGACAGACGTACCGATGCGACCTGACGAGCGAGAGCCTGTTGCAGCCGGTAGCGCAGGCATTGGCCGAGCTGCTGACAGAAGAGGACTTGCAACTGGTGAAAGAGTGCCAGGCCTCCGACTGCGTATTGCTATTCCACGATCAAACGAAGTCTCATCGGCGGCGATGGTGCAGCATGGCGTCATGCGGCAACCGAATGAAGGCGGCCGCGCATCGGGCCAGAAAAAGCGCGACGTAACTCATAGTCGACGGCCCGTGGCCCCTAAACCACGGGCGATCGTCGTTTGGCCGCCACGCGCCGCGCCGTGCGAATCACACGCACCAAGCACGCTGCTCGATAAGCAACGAATAATAGCAGGATAGCTATCTTGAACGTGACCTTGATGCGCATCGTCGTACCCGGCTCGGCGTCTCGTGGGGAAGGAGTACGACGAGTTAATCAGAGGAATGTTAAGGAATGATGTTAGCGCCGAGGTAGGCGACTGCACCCAATATCGACATCCCGCAGATAGACTTGAGCGTGAGCACCTCCTTTTTATAAAAAATACCTTATTCAGGGTCTATCGATAAAATCGACCCTCTAATCAGCCTTGGGTCAGCCCCTCAAAAAAGCTCACGGCGTTCGCTTCCAACCCCTCGAGATAATAGCCGCCCTCCTGCACCACCAACGTTGGCAGGCCGAGGTCGGCCACCACGCATCCCAACCTGCCAAACCCTGGCGTAGAGACCGCCACCTTGGCCTGCGGGTCCTGCTCATGAATGTCGAAACCCAGCGCCAGTACTAGCGCGTCCGGTTCGAATAACCGAATGGTCTGACAAGCTTCGTCCAGACGTTCGAAGAAAACCGTCTCCGGGGAGCCGTGCGGCATCGGCAGGTTGAGGTTGTAGCCTTCTCCCGCGCCGTATCCGCGTTCGTCTTCGAACCCCGTCACCGCCGGATAGAAGTTGGTGGTGTCGCCATGGATCGAGATGTACATCACGTCATCTCGGTCATAGAAGATTTCCTGCACCCCTTGGCCGTGGTGCATGTCGGTATCCAGCACCACGACACGCGGATAACGCGCCGTCAAACGCTGCGCGGCGATGGCGGTGTT
Source organism: Chromohalobacter sp. HP20-39 (assembly GCF_033052815.1). NCBI lineage: Bacteria > Pseudomonadati > Pseudomonadota > Gammaproteobacteria > Oceanospirillales > Halomonadaceae > Chromohalobacter > Chromohalobacter sp. HP20-39. The sequence goes on from NZ_JAWHTP010000002.1 coordinate 183,746, forward strand.
ATTTAGAAAGCAGAAACCGCCGGCGGCATCGGCGCGGGCGTGGTGCCCCGGCGGCCGCGACAGTGCATAGGCCCAGCGCTCCCCGTGATTGATCGCATCGGCCGCGGCAATCGCGCTTTGCGCCGACCAATACGCGGAATCCCAGGTCGCTTCCCCTATCGGCGCACTACCATCCGCCAGGTAACGCCCCGCCTCGGCCAGCACACCGCGCAAGGCATTGGGCGAGCGTACGAAGACATTGGACATGACCTCATCGCCCCAGTCGTCCCCCAGCGCGGTCCAGCGCCGATGGGCGCTTTCCAGAAAGCGCAGATACGGTAGATGATGCACGGCGCGAATCGCCGCCAGGCCGCTGTCAGGCGGCGTGCGCACCTCGAACCCCAGCCGCTGAACGGCGCCCAGCAACCCCTCGAGGCGCGCTGGGATCTCCTGGGGTTCGCGCAGCTTGCCGCGCGAAAAGTAGAGCCGAGGATGATGGCGCCGCTGCGCGGCGTGAAAGAAGGTCTTCATGATCGTGCCTCCTCCGGATCGGTCTCGATAACGCTGCAAGATACGCGCCGAGAATCACCGAAACCTCTTCGACATTTATGTCGTGGGGCGCGCCTTGATGGCCACCTGCCGTTCATACAAGGCAATGGCGACGCCGCTACCGATGATCACCAGCGCGCCGATGAAGACCCAGATATCCGGCACTTCATCCCACAACCACCAGCCCAGCAACACGGCCCAGACCATGGCGGTGTAATCGAACGGCGCCGCCAGCGCCGCTGGAGCGTAACGAAACGCCAGCGTGATGCACGACACCGCACCGACGCCGAAAATGCCGGAGCCGATGAAGCCCAGCCACGCCATGCCCTCGGGCATTCGCCAGACGCTGGGCAATAGCATCGCGCTGACGATCAGCGGCACCAAGGTAGCGTAGAAGACCATCGCCCACAGGCTTTCCTTACCGCCGTAACGCCGCGCAGTGATCATCATCAGCGCATAGCACACCGCCGCGCCGACGACGATCAGCGCACCCCACTGAAAGCCCGCCGCACCAGGACGCACCACGACCAGAACACCAGCAAAACCCACCAGCGAGGCGATGAACGGCAAACGCTCGACACGCTCCTTGAGCAGCGGCCCGGACAACAGCGTCACGAACAACGGCGCGGCGAAAGCGATAGCAGTGGTTTCCGCCAGTGGCAGTAGAGTCAGGCCGGTGACGAAGCAGAACATCGTCCCGGCAAAGATCAAGCCGCGCAGGAGATGCACCCCCGGGCGCCGAGTCTTGAGCTTTTGCCAGCCACCGTTGAAGCGTGCCAACAGCGCAATCAGCGGCAACGAGATCAAGGTGCGGAAGAAGATGATCTGAATCGGGTCGTACGTGGCGCCCAGCCACTTGGAAATCGCATCGCCCAACGCGAGGCACAACACCCCGGCGCACATGATCAAGATTCCCAGCAGTGACGGCGACATACCCACCTCCATGAAGAAAGACCACGCGGCGCCTATCGCAATGCACCCCGCTACGTGTAATGGAAACGGCCCGAAGAATCGGCCCTTGAGCATAGCCGAATCTAATACGCACCGCGATGGTGCAAGGAGAAGATAGGCCACAAATCGACGCCAAAACGTGCATAATCGGGGCTAGATTCCCGTTTATTCACTCGACGTACGCAAGAGAGTCATGACGCTCGATACCACCGCGATCAACCAACAAATGACGCACTTCAACGACCATGAGGCGATTTGGCTGTTCGGCTACGGCTCGTTGATCTGGAAGGCGGATTTCTCGTTTCTGGAGAGCCGGCCTGCACATATCATCGGTTGGGAAAGACGTTTCTGGCAGGGCTCGCACGACCATCGCGGCACGCCACAAGCGCCGGGGCGCGTCGCCACACTGACCGAGCGTCCCGGTGCGGTTTGCCACGGCATGGCCTACCGCATCACTCAGGACGTGCTCGGCCCGCTGGACGTGCGCGAGAAAAATGGCTACCTGCGGGTGGTCACGCCGCTGCACTTCGACGATGTCGAGGGCGAAGAAAATGTCGAGGGCTTGGTCTATCTCGCCGGCGAGGACAACGCCGCCTTTCTGGGGCCGGCGCCGGACACCGCCATCGCCCGGCAGATCGCCGAGTCCCACGGCCCCAGCGGCCCCAATCGCGATTACCTGCTCAACTTGGCCCAGGCGCTGCGCGAAATGGGCCACGACGACCCGCATATCTTCGCCCTGGAGCGTGAACTGCTCGCGCTCCCACGTCAGCTAGCGTAAAGCGGCCCGCCAACCGCCGGCGGAGTTACGTCTCTACCTTGCCACGCAAGGCCTTGGTCTTGCCCTTGCGGGTTTTCTTGTCGACGCGGCGGCGCTTCGCGCCCTTGGAAGGCTGGGTGGGCCGGCGTGCCTTGTGCTGCTTCACCGCCTCCTGAATCAACGCCTTGAGACGCGCCAGCGCCTCTTCCTTGTTGGCTTCCAGCGTGCGATGACGCTGTGCCTTGATGATGATCACGCCATCCTTGTTGATACGCTGGTCAGACAGCGCCATCAACCGTTCCTTGTAGAATGGCGGCAATGACGAGTGGGGAATATCGAAGCGTAGATGCACCGCCGAGGCGACCTTGTTGACGTTCTGACCGCCGGCCCCCTGCGCGCGGATTTGGCTAATGTCGATTTCCCAATCGGCGAGCGTCACCGTGTTGGAGATCGTCAGCATGGTATGCCCCTCGTGCATGACGCGCCGAGCACGACACGTGAATGGTGCGCGATAGGCTACACCATTGCCGGTATCATGGGACCCCGGCGCGGTTTACAGGGACTCGTCATCCTGACGTTGCTTGGCGTTCAGGGTGGAAACCTTCGCCGTGTCGTTATGAACACTAACGTTTTGATTAGCTTCGCTTTCCGCTACCAGGGAGAACGGTAGCAATGCGGAGACGACGATGGTTGCCAACATCGAGAACAGCTTATTGAGCGCTTTCATGACCACTCCTAGGTTGTGGTGATGCGGCGTTTTGTCGCATTACACGATTAGCATGCTAAAAGAATTTGCCGACGTCAAGCCCGCTGTGCTCACCGCCATTTTTTGCCACACTCATATAGCATGCGGCGATCATATCGTTAGCCGATAAACTATTTTGGTGCCGAAACCACCATTGTCCTGAATTTTTTACTAAAATACCTCCGTGGACTACTACTAAAGGCGTAGCCCGCAGCTCAGCCGTTGCGCTCACGTCCGTGAGCCCGGCGGAGTAAGAGCTAAGTGATCATTCCTGTCCCACCAAGGAGACAACAACGCCATGCCACAATCTCGTTCGCAAAGATTGGGCGCCATTGTGCTGCTGGTGGCTTCGCTCGTCGGAGTTGCCATCGCACTCTATGCCTATTTCACCCCGCTGACCGGGGTCAATGGCACACTTGGCGCGCTTGTCGCCATTCTGGCCAACATCGCCCTGGCCGTCATGGCGCTCATCTTGCCCGCACTGAAAGGGAACGCCACGCGTAACGTGTGGCGCGTGCTGATTCTGCTGGGCCTTGCCGGTACCTTCTTCGCGGCACTCCTCCTGCACCAAGGGTGGATCTGCGTGGCCATGGTGGTCGGCCTGATCGGGCTGATTCTCGATATGGTCCTCGCGAACCGCGCCACCCACCCCGCCCAACCATAAGGAGCCGCCCCATGCCGACATTGAGAACCACCGCGCAACGCCTCGGCACGGCCACGGCGCTAGCGCTTTTCCTGACGCCACTGCCGCTTTTGGCGCAGGATCAGAGCGCCGACCAGAACGCCTCGAGCACGCAAGAGAACGCATCGTCGCAAGCGCCATCCCAACAAGATGCGTCCGAATCGATACCGCTGGTCCCCGGCACGCCGACCTGGGATAGCTTCCACGGTCAGCTCAACGCTCAAAAGTACAGTCCTCTCGACCAAATCAATGCCGACAACGTCGGTAACCTGAAGAAGGCCTGGGAAGTTCACACCGGCGATGTCTCCGATGGCTCGGGCGAGCTACCACCCACCGTGTGGTCCGCAACACCGGTCTTCGCCAACGACACGCTTTACATCGGCACGCCGTTCTACCGGATCCTGGCGTTGGACCCCGCCACCGGCGAGCAGAAATGGAGTTTTGATACTAACTCCAAGCTCGAGGCGCTGACTCAGCCCGCGCTCAAAAGCCGCGGCGTTGCGTACTGGGAGGCGGAAAACCCGGTTGAAGGCAAATCCTGCCAGAAGATCGTCTACTTGGGCACCATGGACGCACAGCTCTTCGCCGTTGATGCCAATACCGGCAAAAAGTGCAGCAACTTCGCCAATAATGGCGTGCTCAACGTCAACCAGTGGAACGACACCAACGACAAATGGCCGCTGTCGGTATTGCAGCCGCCGACCGTCGTCGGCGATCACCTGATCCTCGGCTGGGCTGGTAATGACTGGGCCTTCGAGCAAGCGCCTCCCGGCACGGTGTTCTCCATCAACGCCCGTACCGGCGAGCGCGAATGGACCTTCCACGCCCTGCCCAAGGATATGCGTGAGCAAAGCGGCACCGCCAACGTGTGGACGCACATGTCCGCCGACGAGGAAAACGGTCTCGTGTATCTGCCGGTCTCCTCGCCGTCACCCAACTATTGGGGCGGTAACCGTACCGAGAAAGCGCCCATGGCGACATCGACCACCGCGCTTGACGTCGATACCGGCGAAGTCGTCTGGTCGCGCCAGTGGGTTCACCATGATGTCTGGGACTACGACATCAACTCCGCCCCCACGCTGATGGACATCACCGTGGATGGCGAAAAGATCCCGGCACTCGTGCAGGCCACCAAGCAAGGCTTCTTGTTCGTGGTCAACCGACTGACCGGCGAAGACGTCTGGCCAATCGAAGAACGCCCGGTCCCGCAGGGCGACGGCTCCGTCAAGGGCGAGAAGCTGGCAGCCACTCAGCCGTTCCCGACCAAGCCCGCACCTCTGCTCGATCAATCCGAGAAGCCGGAGATTTGGGGGCTCGCCGATGCCGTGAGCTTCGGCCAGTGCTCAGCGCTATGGGATAAGCTGACGTACGAAGGCATGTATACGCCGCCCACCACTAAAGGCGAAGGTACCCTGGCCTACCCTGATAGCGCCGGTGGCGTGCAATGGGGCGGTGTCGCCTATGACCCGCAGAGCCAGACAGCCATCGTCAACACCTCGCACATCGTGCAGTACGTGAAGCTCTATGGACGTGAGGCCTACGAGAAGGCTGACAGCGGCTCCGGCAACGAAGTGGGCTTCTCGCCACAGAAAGGCGCCCCTTACGGCATGCGTCTCAAGGTGGCGCGCAACTGGCTGGGCATGCCGTGCTGGAAGCCACCCTTCGGCGAACTCGTCGCCCTCGACATGCATACGGGTGACGTGAAATGGCGACGCCCACTCGGCGCTTCGCAGCAGTACGGCTTCTTCATGCCCGAAAGTTGGGGCTCGCCCACCATCGGTGGCCCGGCAGTGACGGCCGGCGGTGTGATCTTCATCGGTGCTTCGATGGACGCCAAGCTGCGCGCCTATTCGCTTGAGACGGGTGAAGAGCTGTGGGAGGACCAGGCAGAAGCCCCCGCCGTCGCCAACCCCGCCGTCTACGAGTATGAAGGCCGCGAATATGTCGTCTTCATTGCCGGCGGTAACTCGATCCTCAAGGACCAAGTCGGGGATCAGGTCGTCGCCTACGCGCTGCCGAAAGACGATAGCGAGTAACGTCTAACGGCCAGCCGTCGATAAGCGGCAGAAAGCATAAAGAAGCAGAGAAGAAAGCAGACGGGGTGGGGCCATGGGCCCACCCCGTTTATTGTATTGCGGCTTTGCAGTGGTTGGCCGGCAGGCTATGGCGCGTTCACGCCGGGGTTACGATGGCCAAGTGTTCATAGAGCACGGCAAAACCGATAGCGATGAGGATCAGCCCTCCCAGTACCTCCGCCCCCTTGCCCACGACAGTGCCGATGGCACGCCCAAGCAGCGTACCCAAAGTGACCATCAAGGTCGTCGCCAGACCGATGGCCAGGGATGCCACGACGATATTGATATCCGTCAGCGCCAGCGTAATTCCCACGGCCATAGCATCGATGCTGGTGGCCAAGGCCGTGAAGGCGATCAGCCATATGGACTTGCCTTCATGCTGAGCTCCGGCGACTTTTATCGCCTCGTTACCGCCCTTCTTGAATCCTTCCCAGATCATGTGTCCGCCTAGCAACGCCAGCATGACAAAGGCAATCCAGTGGTCGATGCCGGAGACGAAACGCATCGCGACGTGGCCGAGCGCCCATCCCACCAGCGGCATAATCGCCTCCACCACGCCAAATACAATGCCTATGCGTAGCGCGCTGATGAAGCGTACCTTGCTCAACTCGGCGCCCCGACCAACGGAAGCGGCGAAGGCATCGGTCGACATGGCGAATGCCAGCAAAATCAACGATGCAGGATTCATGTGATCTCCAAAATGCACAACTGGCGATGCTGAGGGCGCATCCTCACTCCCAAAAACCTGATTATTTTTGTCAACTTTTAATACAGCCTATACCCGACACCCCTGTATAACAATAACTACCTGAAAATAAAGCAAAAATTAACCAAGATTGATCAGTATCGTGGCGGTTAACACTCTGAGAGCATGCTTCGAATGAATAACCAGGGTTTAACAATTCCTTGCGATTCATAGGGAAAGACAAACGCGCTGCGACGTTTCAGCGCGCTCGCTGAAAAACGCTTGGCATATCATCGTCATATCGCACACGCTGAGAGACGTTTCGACGGGCAAAGGGATAGCGCCATGCATACGTTTTCGACTCGACACCAGGCCCTCGGCCTGATCGGCTGGCTGGTGGTCAGCTTCATTACCGCCGGGATCGGCGCCATCGCCTCAGTGGATGCCACGCAGTTCTACGCCGAACTCACACAGCCCAGTTGGGCGCCACCCGCCGGCGTCTTCGGCCCGGTGTGGACGACGCTCTTTGCCTTGATGGGGATCGCCGCTTGGCTGGTCTGGCGGGAAGGTGGCTGGAATCGGCACCAGGGTGTGCTGGCACTGTTCATCGTTCACCTCGCCGTCAACGCATTGTGGAGCTGGCTGTTCTTCGTCTGGCACCAGGGAGTACTGGCTTTCGTCGAGGTTATCCTGCTATGGGGCATGATCCTCGCCACCCTCATCGCCTTCTGGCGCGTGCGACCGCTGGCCGGACTGCTGTTGGTGCCTTATCTGGCATGGGTGTCGCTGGCCACGGCGCTGACCTACACCGTCTGGCAGCTAAACCCACAGCTGTTGGGGTGACGCCAGCTCTCGGCAGGAAAGCGCCTTACTTAAAAGCCGGCTGACACCGGTTTGGCCGGATGACCTAGAAGGGTGGGACTCGGTGTTCGCGCTGACGTTTACTCGCCTCGACCCACCATGTCAGGTCATCCGCAAATCGGCCAAACGCACGTTCGAAGGACTTTCCGGCCTCACCGACGGGCATGCCGTTCTCATCCAACGTATTGGCAATCTGGCCGACCGCAACCGTGCTGGAAATGACCACCATCCCCATCTCGGCCAACGTGCCGTGCCAGGCCAGATTGGCGTGAGCACCGCCGAGACGACCGGCCGAGTAGCTGACGATACCGGCCGGGCGCCAGAACCACTCTTCCAGAAAGTGATCGGTCAGGTTCTTCAGCCCCGGCTGCATGCCCCAGTTGTATTCGCCGGTGACGAAGACGCAACCATCGGCCGTACGAATCTTGACCGCCAGTTCCTCCATCGGTGCTGGCGCCTCACCCTCGGGGTACTCCTTGTACATGCGATCCAGCATCGGCAAATCGACGGCCTTGGCATCGACCAGTTCGGCCTCGGCGCCGCGCTTCTTCAACGTATTGACGACATAGTCGGCGAGCCGAATGCCGGCGCGGTCGGACCGGTAGGAACCGTAGAGAACCAGAATACGATCGGCCATGAAAAAGCACCTCGAACGCGAAGAGTGATTGGGCAAGCAAGTCTCTTCAGAGTAGCGCCGTCGAGGGAAAGCCACCACGCCGCTACGCATCCCAGCGGCGCTGGTTGTTTCACAAATCATTGATACAGCATTAGATTAATGCAGCGTTAGATATATTAAGCGCGGGGAAGTTAATGACTAGGGCGGGCGCAATTATCCAATATCAGCGCGCGACCTCACACCCATTATGTTTTTCTGGAGGCAATGAGTGTTGGGGAGCTCGGGCGACAGTTGCGAGTGACGCTACTTTTTCAGTCTCAATGAGAAGACACGTAGATCGACGGCGACGTCGGCGGTGGCAACTCGAAAGACGAGCGCATCCAGGCAACTTCCGCTCGGGGCGAGCGCGCGAAGAGCCTTTTGAACTCCCGGCTGAATTGAGACGAACTTTCATACCCCACATTCGTTGAGGCCGTAGCAGCCGTCATGCCGTTCCGGAACATCAGGAGGCGTGCCTGATGCAGCCGGACGGCCTTCACATACTGCATTGGCGATGTCTGGGTCACCTGCCTGAAATGCGCGTGGAAGCTAGGCACACTCATGTTGGCTTCATCGGCTAACTGGTGGACGTCTAGAGCCGTCGCATAGTCCGTGTGAATGCGACGGATAGCACGTGAGATAAGTCCGAAATTCCCCTCCATATCCAGTGCGGCCCGCATGGCCCCGCCCTGAGCCCCGGTAAGTACTCGGAAATAGATCTCGCGCACCATAGCCGGCCCGAGAATCCGGCCATCATCGGGCGAGGCCATGATCTCGAGAAATCGCGCCACAGTGTCGCTCAGGGCCGGCTCCATCACCGATGACAGCATCCCGCAGGGTGGCGCAGACGCCGGTATCCCCCCTTCTTCCAGCTCGAGTAGTAAGTCAGCCGCCAGCGGTATATCGAGATGCAGATAAATCGCTAGCAGCGGATTCTCGGCACTGGCATCGGTCTCCATCGTGAACGGAACGGGAACCGAGACGGCCAGGTAATGCTGAGCATCGTAGACGTAGGTTCGGTTGCCCCAGTAACCCCGTTTCCGCCCCTGACACACGATGACGATGCCTGGATCGTACAGCACGGGGGTTCTAGCCAGGGGGCGGTTAGATCGCAGGAATCGCACGTCCGGCAATGCCGTCAGGTTGTAGCCTTCCCGAGGTGCCATCTGGTCCAGCAAAGTCACCATGCGTCGTTCACGCTGGCTGTTATCGATGGATTCAGTGCTCATGACATTGGGGTCTGATAATTTTGTGCCTTCATTCTGCGTGATTCGTGCCTATAAACAATCCTACTCATAGCAATAGGCAATAAACTCAGAAGATCTCGCGTTCGATTCCGGGATCAGGCGCCCTAGGATGAGGTCGTCTCCCTGACGGGGGACATCGACCCCCAGACACAGAGCAATGTCATGAACCAGACCAAGACGATCCTCATCACTGGCGTCAGCAGCGGATTCGGCCAGGCCCTGGCGGAGACAGCATTAGCCGCCGGCCACAAAGTCATCGGTACCGTTCGGCAAGCCAGCGCAGCACGCGCGTTCGAGACCCACGCTTCCGGCAATGCCTACGCACGCCAACTCGACCTGACAGATACATCGGCCATCGCCAACGTCGTCGAAGACATTGAAACCGCCCTCGGCCCCGTTGACGTGCTGGTCAATAACGCCGGCTACGGCCACGAAGGCATCCTGGAAGAATCACCCACCGATGAGATGCGCCGGCAGTTCGAAGTGAACGTCTTCGGCGCGGTCGAAATGATCCAGGCGCTGTTACCGTTCTTTCGGAAACGTCGTGCCGGGCACATCATCAATATCACGTCGATGGGCGGCTTCATCACGATGCCCGGCATCGCCTACTACTGTGGCAGCAAGTTCGCGCTGGAGGGCATCTCCGACACCCTGAGCAAAGAGTTAGCACCGTTCAATATCCACGTCACCGCCGTCGCACCGGGCTCATTCCGGACCGATTGGGCAGGCCGCTCCATGCGCCGCTCCCCCCGGCAGATTGCCGACTACGATGCGCTATTCGACCCTGTCCGGCAGGCCCGTCTGGAAAAAAGTGGTCAGCAACTCGGAGATCCAGAGAAGGCGGCAGAAGCCATGCTGGAGATTATCGAGTGTGATACACCGCCTGCTCACCTGCTGCTCGGAAGTGACGCGCTCAAGTTGGTACGGGGGCGTTTATCCGAAATGTCGCAGCAAATGGACACCTGGGAGTCTCTGACTATTTCGACAGACGGTTAATCCTAGATGGGAGCTGCATTGCCAAGGCAAGGCCAATTCTGTAGCGGTCGGATTGGCCATTGAATTCACGAGAAGAACCATGGCTCAATTCTAGGCCATGGCGCGCTTGATGCTTTCAATAGAGACCTCCGTTCTCATCTTTAGCGTCGTCGGCTCCAGCTCTTTTTCAGACAGGCAGTTCAGCCAGGCCTGTTGAGGCTCAGCGCAGAAGAACCGCTTTATTCCATCGCCCAGAAAGTTTTCTAGATCAACATGGTCATCGGGATATAGTAGCGAAAATGCCTTTTCTGCCTCACTGACATCCGACACCTCTCTCGCCAGGCACTTCAGGTAGAGACACATGAGATTGTTGGTCCCCCGCGCGCGCGTCGAATCATAAAAGGTCATGAAGACCGAGCTATTGAAAACGATATTCTTGGAGTGTTCCGCCTGAATCCAGGACGACCAGTAAAAGTTTAATTCCACGTCCGGCAATGCGGTGACAGGTGTATTCCATGGCACATCGTTTTTCGACGTCGCGATGTTGGAATAAAGGTTGTGATCAAGAATGCCCGCTGCTCGATTGGCTAAATCGATGTCGTTCATTACTGTCTCCCAGGTTGGATGGTTCTATGGCCATGGCGCCCCGATGAGCACGACCGCTCACCCACAACACGGCCATGAGCAGCCGGTACGTGCTCGTGTCTTTGCGCGTTGCCGCAAGAACAGCGTACGTACAACGCCCACTTCCCTGAAAGCGATTTATCTTGATACTTGTTATCATGTTTAAAGATAGCTTCTTTTCTGGCGGGGAGACACGGCATGCAACTCAAATCGTTACGCCTGTTTATGGCCGTGGCCGAAACCGGCAGTTTCGTGGCCGCCGCCGAGAGGATGCATACGGTGCAATCCAACGTGACGGCCCATCTCAAGAAGCTCGAGGAAGAACTCGGTGCCCAACTCGTCCACCGGGCTGGCCAGACGCGCCTGACCTCCGCCGGGCGAGCGCTGGTGGCGTATGCCGAGCGCATGTTGTCCTCGCATGACGAAGCGCTATCGCACTTCAAGGGCAGCGACAAGACGCATGGCCAACTGCGGATCGGCGCCATGGAAACCACGACCGCGTTACGCCTTCCCCCGATCCTCACGGCGTACCATGCCGCCCATCCCGAGGTCGACATCACGCTACACACAGGCGCCACGGCGGAGCTCATCGAGATGCTGATAGCAGGCCACGTCGATGGCGTATTCATCGCGGGAGGCCTCGAACATCGCCGTTATCATCTGCTCAAGGCCTTCAGCGAACGCCTCGTACTGGTCGGCCCCCAGCCCATGGCCGCGATGCCCACCTCGGAAGAACTGATGAGCGCCGCCTTCCTCGCGTTTCGCCAAGGCTGTAGCTATCGCCAGCGCATCGAGCTGCTGCTGGCCTCCCATGGCGTCAACGCAGCGCGCATCTTCGAGTTCGGGAGCCTGGATGCCATGCTTGGCTGTGTCGCCGCCGGAATGGGCTATACCGTGCTCCCCATGAGCACTATCAAAGCCCATCAGCACCGTTTTGGAATTCACTACCTGACCCTGCCGACGTCCCTGGCGGAAATCGACACCTACTTCGCCGCACCCGAGCCAACCACCTGGACGCCTGCCCTGGCCCGCTTCGTCGACACCTTGCATCAGGCCGTAGACGTGCCCGAACCGCAGTAAGATTTCCTGCAACGCCCCCATGAAGGCATTCCGGCATTGCCACACTCACAGAGACAGCAAGCGACTATGTAAAAATACAAACTGTGCCGCAAAGTGTCGAATGGATCGACGCCTTCGAACCAGCGGCTCTTGCAGCCGATCAGTCGACTTCGTAGATGGTTATGAAGGAGATAATGGCAGCGTAAACCAAGCGCAAGTACCTTTCCCTTGTCGACTCTCAAGAATCAATCGGGAGTCGTGACGCTTAAGGACTTCGAACACGATGGCCAATCCCAGACCGGTCCCCGCTCCACGATCTCGCCCGCCCGCCGTTCGGTAAAAACGTTGCGAGACGAGCGGAATCTCTTCAGCGGGTATGCCAATGCCTGTATCCCTCACACCAACTTTCAATGTCGATGCATCGAATTCAAGCATTCGGATCGTCACCGTCCCACCCCGGTTCGTTGCAGAAATGGCATTATCGACCAGATTGGTCAGCGCATGGTCGATGAGCTCAACATCCGCCAACACTGCAGCCATTCCAACGTGGTTCTCGACTCCCAGATCGATGCCGTTCTCCACGGCCCGTGGACGGAATTTTCCGAGAATATCGTTGGCCAGCTCTGCAAAGGAGAAAGTCTCCAGACATAACGGACGGTCCGCGAGGTTCGAGCGGGACATCTGCGAGAGCTGTTCAGCCAAGCGGGTGAGACGCCCCACATTGGAATGAATGGCATCGAGGCCTTCCCGAGCATCATCGTTCAGAGAGGTTCGGCTCAACTGCTTGGCATACCCCTGCAGCGCGGTCAGCGGCGTTCGAAATTCATGCGATAGATTGGCGACCAGCTCTCGACGTTGGCGGTCGGTTTCTTGTAAGGCTTCGAGTTGAGCTTCTATGGTAGCCGCCATATTGTTGAACGCTATCCCAAGACGCCCTATTTCGTCGTCGGTCGATTCAGAGCTACGTTGACGATAGTCACCCTCTGAGAACCGCTGGACGGTCCGCGTGAGCCGTGAGAAACGCCGGGTCAGCAAGGCGAAAAGCGCCAGCCCCACTGCGAGGGTCAATGACAACGCCACGCAGCCCACGATAAGCAAGGTTCGGAAAATACTGCTCGTCTGCCAGATGTTTGCCATGGAAACATCGGTGTTGGCTTCCAGCCGAACGAACAGATAGCCGGGCAGTTTTTCCTGACCGTATGTGATGGCCGCCACCGAGAAGACACCTTCATCGCCCCGACATGGCATGGAGGCATATACCGGCAACATTGGCATGGTCGATAACAGTTCGTTGATCGCCCCCCGGTCAATGGTTTGGCCCAGACCGCATTGGTCGTCGCTGTAAGCACCGACGACTACTCCTTCGGAATCGAGCACATAAAGCGATAACGCGGGATTGATCGTCATGACCCGGGCGACGGCCTCCTTTGCCTGGGGGCTGTCGACGCCACCATCGAGCGCGCCCTGGAGGACGCGGGTCAGACGATGCGCCATGTCGATTTGCGTGCGCTGCTGCCACTCTCGCCCCAACTGATCGAACTGATCGACGGCCACCAATGCCGTGGTGGCGGATAACGCAATCAGGCTGATCAGATAGACGACGACGATGCGTGCGAACAGGCTAAGATAAATCTTGCGCAGCGTGTGACAAATGCTCATTGGGATGTCGTTGCAGACGGTCTGGAGGATGTCTGGGGCACATCGGTGAAGCGATAGCCGATGCCCCAGACGGTGAGGATGTACTGTGGATGCGAGGGATCGAGCTCTATCTTGTTGCGCAGTCGATTGATGTGCGTATTGACGGTGTGGTCGAAGCCGTCGAATTCCGGTCCCCACACGGCATCCAGCAACTCTCCGCGGGAGAAACCTTTACCGGGATGTCGAGCAAAGAAGGCAAGCAGCGCAAATTCGCGAGTCGTTAGCGATACCTGCTGGTCCCTGAGCTTGACGCTGTGATCGTCCACATTGATTTCGAGGTCTTTGATGACGAGTGGCGGGTAGGGTGACGAATGCTTGTCCAGTGCTCGCCGCCGGCGCAGCAGTGCATGGATCCTCGCCAGAAGGATATCAGCATCGAACGGTTTGGTGATGTAGTCGTCTGCGCCGATTTCCAGGCCCTCGACCACGTCCCGAGTGCCAGCCAGGGCCGTCAACATGATGATCGGCACGGCGGCATCCTGTTCGCGAATGCTGCGACAGACCGTCAAACCATCGATACCGGGCAGCATGAGGTCGAGAACGATCAAGGACGCCCGATGCCATCCTTCGAGCGCCTTCTCTCCAGTGTTCACCCACTCTGGAACATAGCCGGCCTGCTCCAGAATCTCCGTCAGCAGACAGCCGATGCCGGAATCGTCTTCGACGCATAATATCGGGCTCGCCATGCCTTTCGCTCCTTTGAATTCGGAATCCGACCATAGCGACTCGATCGACGGCAATCATCACGGCGGCGTTATCGTTGGCCGTTATGATTTCGTGATGATTGCACGAAAGACGCCCGCTTATTGTGGACTCACCGTGTCACACCAGATACGGCATGATCGATAAGGATGGAGTGCATCATGACTTACAAGACATCGAAGTTGCTATTGGCATTGAGCACCACGCTGCTGGTCGGTGGCATGGCATTCACCACCCTGGCCAGCGCACAGGAGACGCAAAACGACAGTATGGCCCAAGATTCCATGGATCACAGTGACGACATGGAGCAGGACGGCATGAGCCACGACGACGCCATGGGCCAGGACGGCATGGGCCACGACGATGCCATGGGCCAGGACGGCATGAGCCACGACGACGCCATGGGTCAGGACAGCATGGATCACGATAATTGAGCCATGGCCATCCGGCGGCTACGGCCGCCGGATGCCGTCTGCGTGAAAGCGAGGTGAATCATGCCATCCGGTATCGGCCCCGTCGCCAATCCCAACCCCAAGCCCGACTCCAGTTCCAAGCCGGCCTCCAAGCCGGAAGCATTGGAGTCGTCCCGGTTGATCAAGCGCCATAGCCTGGGCACTCGGCTGTGGCACTGGACCAATTTCCTCTGTCTCATCGTGCTGCTGATGAGCGGCCTGCAGATATTCAACGCGCACCCGGCACTGTACTGGGGAGAGCAATCCGGCTTCTCCGACCCCTTCATCGCGATTCATGCCCAAGCCGGAAATGGCGGTCAACAACGGGGCGTGGTACAAATCGCCGGCTACACGATCGATACCACTGGCGTACTGGGGCTCTCCGATGACAGCGGCCGGCTGCGCGAACGAGCCTTTCCCGACTGGTCCACGCTGCCGGGATCGCAATGGCTGGCCATGGGAAGAAACTGGCACTTCCTCGCGGCCTGGATCTTTGCGCCATCAGTGGTGGCATACCTGCTCTACATCGTAGTCAGCCGTCGCCGCCGAGGAGCGATCTTTCCAACACGACAACAACTACGCGATATTCCGAGAACGATCGTCGACCACGCGCGATTCCACTTCCACCATGAGGCCGATTACAACGGTATCCAGAAGCTCACCTATCTCCTGGTGCTATTCGTGCTGTTACCGATGATGATCCTCACCGGGCTGACGATGTCCCCCCTCATCAACGCGACCTGGCCATTGCTGACGGAGCTTTTCGGCGGCCGGCAAAGTGCCAGAACCCTGCATTTCATCTGCGCATTTTCGCTGGTGGTTTTTTTCTTCGTGCATATCGCCCTGGTGCTGGTATCGGGTGTCTTCAACAACCTGCGCTCGATGGTGACAGGGCGCTATCGCATCACGGAAAGGCCGGCTGGGCCGGTGAATCAGGAGGATCCTCATGAGTAAGCCCGAATCGTCCGAGCAGAATCGGAGCCGGCGTCGCTTTCTCTCCGGCGTGGTGGCCTTAGGGGCAGGAAGTGTGCTGGCGGGTTGCGACCGGATTTCCGGCAGCGCCTCAGTGAAGCGTGCGTTAGGTAGCGTCGAGCAACTGACCTACAAGGCGCAGCGACTGATCGCGTCCCGGCAATCACTGGCGCAGGAGTTCGACAAGAGCCAGATAGCACCGGTCTTTCGCCCCAACGGCACGACCAATCCTCAGGAAGGTTACTATCGAGCCTGGGTGGCGAACGATTTCGCCGACTGGCGGCTGACGATCGACGGTCTCGTCGAGGAGCCCATGACGTTGTCGCTGGAGGAGCTGGGCGCGATGCCGTCGCGAACCCAGATTACCCGCCACGACTGCGTCGAGGGTTGGAGCTGCATCGGCCAGTGGACCGGTGTGCCGCTGGCCGATCTGCTCGATCGCGTGCGTCCGCGGGATCAGGCCAGATTCGTGGTCTTTCACTGTGCCGATCACACCTACGGCGGTAGCGATCTCTACTACGAGAGTCTCGACATGGTCGAGTCCTATCATCCACAGACGATACTCGCTTACGCCCTGAACGATGCCGCGCTGCCGGTGGCCAATGGCGCGCCCTTGCGCCTGCGAGCCGAGCGCCAGTTAGGCTACAAGCAAGCCAAGTACGTCATGCGCCTCGAACTCGTCGAGAGCTTCAAGGACATTCAGAGGGGCAAGGGCGGTTACTGGGAAGACAGAGGATACAACTGGTGGGCGGGGATCTGAAAGCGGCAACCGAATAAAGACAGCGATAGGAACACCTTACTACGCCAAGATCGACCTCGACGCCGACCTGGCCGACAGCCTCTTCCGCTAACCGTATTTTTTTAAGCTCACTACCGCCACGCCGCTGTTCATCCAGCGGCGTATTTTTTATTCATCTTTACTAAAGTTAATGCGGCATAATCGCCGGTGTCACAGGAAGCAACCCATACAGCGTCTTGCCCAGAAGCTAAGACAGTCGATTGTGATGCAGTGCACGGCGGCTGCATTGTATTCGTCTGATTTCAGTCAGGCGCTCCCGCACGCAGGAGGTTGAGCTCTATGAAAGCTAAAGACTTCGATAAAAAATTCGAAGAAAATCATTAAGATATTGTCGATGACCTCGATCTGACTACGGCTCATCGCGTCAACCAGGAACCAAAACGAATCAACGTTGACTTTCCAGCATGGGTTGTGGAATCCCTGGATCGTGAGGCGGCGCGGATTGGTGTGACCCGGCAATCGATCATCAAGAGCGTCTCCAGACAGAAAACGCTAACAAGTCGCTCAATAATGACTCTGCCGGCGGCACACATTAGCGGTACGTTAAACCAAACAGACTGAAGGCCTGCTCCTAGCCGACGCTCTTCCCTTCCCCGGCCTCACGGCCGGGCCGTGTCTCCTCTCATCACTCATCGTAATCGACGACGAACGCGGACCAGGTTTGGCGCGTGGGCAGGCTTCTACTCGACGCCTGAGATACCTCAGCCGCCTTCTGAAGATGACTCAGATTACCCAGCGGGCTGATCTTGTATAAAAAATCGCGTAACCCTTTCTAGGTATGGCAAAGGACCGTTTTTCACAGTAGGTTACAATCACGCTCGGCGCGGTACGCCGTATGAATGGTGACAGGGGGATCGTCTCAGCATGAGACTCCACTAGAGCCAGCTACGGAAGAGAAGGACTGGGTGATGCTCCGTACTGACGAGCCATGAGGCATTATCGCAATCGCAGCCTGGCAGGCGGCTATCGAACTGTTTGAAGATAATCGAAAAACGGCAGACTGCTGGTCACATCATGAGGCAATGGGGCTGTGTCATCACTAAAAACGCAACATCATGTGCATTGGTGGACCGGTCAGTTCAGCGAATGTAGCTTCGAATCGATGTATCGCAAGTCCATAAAGACGAGAGGACGGTTTGAATCCTTCCTTTCGTTGATCTTGGTGTCCTTGGTCTTTGGGATGTTTGCGATTACAGACTACCACCTTCTCGGTTTAAGCCGGGAGTATTATCTCCTGATCACCATGCGCATCGTGGTGGTGAGCCTTTGCCTTTTCCTGGCATTCATTATCGGACCCTGGGGCAGTTACTCCCGTAAAGCCTGGTTGCACGCTCTGCCTCTCTGGATACTTGCGACGGGCATCATTTTAATCGTTCCCTTGCGCCCCGATAGCCTCTTCACTCAGGTAACCGCGGTGGTGGTCGCTACCATGGCGTTCTACCTCCTGATCCCCAACCTGCTGACGGTGGCGATGTTCGCGAGCCTCTATTTGAGCATTGGTTTTCTAGTCGCTGCGGTACTGTTCGCGGAGATTACACCGGTGGTGACGCTTCGCATCGCGCTGCTATTGATCATGACTAATGTAGTGGGCTTCTGTGCCTTGCTGCGTTTGGAGACCCTGCAGCGCAAGCAATTTGCGCTACTTCACGAAGAGCGTAATCAAAATCGCCTTCTGCTCAAGGAAATAGCGCATCGCAAATCACTGGAAGCACAGCTGCGCATTGTCGCCGAGCGGGATGCTCTGACGGGACTCGATAGCCGCAGTCATTTCATGAAACGGGCCGGGGCACTGTTACAGCGCTCGCGATTGGAAAAGGTGCCGTTCAGTCTTTTCATGATCGATGTGGATCATTTCAAAAGCATCAACGATACCTGGGGCCATACTCATGGGGATTGGGTGCTGACCAAGATCGCGGCGGCTTGTGCACAATCTCTCCGCCCCACTGATGTGATAGGGCGTTTCGGTGGGGAAGAGTTCATCGTGGCCTTGCCGAACACCGGCCCCGAGGACGCTCAAATCGTGGCGGAACGCTTGAAGAAGAGAGTCGCCGAACTTCCGTTAAAGGAAGGGATGAGCGAACTTTGCCTGAGCGTCACCATCGGTATCGCTTTAGCGCACCCCGAAGAGGCCGACCTCGAGTCCTTGATCACGCGAGCGGATCAGACGCTGTACGTTGGCAAGCGCGGCGGTCGAAATCGGGTAGTAATGTGTCGTGGTTCTTACTGATAGATAGGATTGGCGTGCCCCGTGACTGACTCTCCCTTCCCCACCCCGGCCTCACGGCCGGGGTGGGGTGCCTCTGCTGTCTCCCTTCACTCATCGTAATCGATGGCGAACGCGGACCAGGCTTGGCGCGTGGGCATGACTTCCAGGCGGTTGAAGTTGATGTGCGCCGGCAGCGTGGCGATGTAGAACATCTGCTCGGCGATGTCCTCGGCGGTGAGGGCGGTAGTGCCGCTATACAGGGCATCGGAAGCGGCCTGGTCGCCGCCGGTACGCACGAGGGTGAATTCGGTCTCGGCGATGCCAGGCGCGAGGTCGGTCACGCGCACGCCGGTGCCGAGCAGATCGCAGCGCAGGTTGTAGCTGAACTGTTTGACGAAGGCCTTGGAGGCTCCGTAGACATGGCTACCGGGGTACGGCCATTGGCCGGCGATGGAGCCGACATTGACGATGGTAGCGCCTGCGCCGACGTCGATCAGCGTCGGCAGCAGCGCGTGGGTGACGTTGACCAACCCCGTGACGTTGGTGTCAATCATGGTGTGCCAGTCGCGCCGGTCGACGTTTTGCGCGGGCTGCGGCGCCAGCGCGAGGCCGGCATTGTTGAGCAGCGTACGCACGCGCTTGAAGCCTTCCGGCAGCGCGGCCACGGCGGCGTCGACAGCATCGCTGTCACGCACGTCGAGCGCGATGATATGCACCGGAACCAGGCCTTGCAGTTCTTCCTTCAAGGCTTCCAGACGTTCCAGGCGGCGTCCGGTGAGCACCAGCGACCAGCCTGCGGCGGCGAAGCGGTGCGCAGCCGCACGGCCGAAGCCCGAGGTGGCACCGGTGATGAAGACACAATCCGTCATGCAGGTTTCCTCCGTTGTGAAAATGAGAGGTGGTGGGGGTCAGGCGAGCGCTTCGCGGAGCAGCACCCACAGCGAAAGCGCAATCAACAGTGGCGCGACGCTGGACTTGAGCGAGCGCGGCGGCGCGCATTCGAAGCGCCACTGGCCGAGGGCGTTGCCCAGCAGCGCAGGGAGCAATAGCCACGCCGCCCAGTGCCAGGTGCTAGCGTGCAAGGCGCCGGCCAGCCCCAAGCCAAGCAGGGAAGCACTGCTGCTCGCGGCGAAGAAGACGATAGCGGTGGCGCGCATTACCAACGGCGGCATGCGGCGATACAGCAGGTACAGCATCAGCGGCGGTCCACCGGCGGAAGCCAACGTCATGCACAGCCCCGAAAGGCCGCCCGCGCCGAGCGTCACACCCAGATGATGCGGCGTGGGCGTGGCCGAGGCGGTTTCACGCTGGCACAGCAGCGCCACGGCGCCGCTCATCGCCAATAGCGCGACGACGATGCGCATCGGCGAGGCCGGCATACTTGCCAGGAGCCACACACCGATCAATGTCGTCGCCACCATACCGAGCAGCAGATAGCGCAGGCACGGCCAGTCGGCATGCCGCAGGGCGCGACACCACAAGCCCATACTCGCGACGAGATCCAGCACCAGCGCCAACGGCACGGCCTGTATCGGCGCCATGAACAGCATTAGCCCCAGCGCCATCAGCATGGCAAAACCGAAACCGCAATAACCGCGCACCATGCCCGCCAGCAGCGCCAGGCTCATCGCAGCGGCAAGCATGGGGAACGTGGACGGCACGACGACTCCTGAATCCGGGTATGGGCTGGCTAATGTTGCGGAGACCTTAGCCAGCCCGCCCAGGTCACGGTAGAGCCAGTTCCAGCGCGCCAATGAGACATGCCGCCTTCACGAGGTCGGCTGTGAGCGCCGTATACACCGGGCAGCATGACGCCGAGCCTCGTGCCAGGCCTTGACGTTAGCCTTGTGCATGGTATTTGGCATTAGTACGCCGCTACCCACAGAGCACAGGCGTGCTGAAAGGTACACATCAGTAAGACATGAATCGGAGCGAGTTCATCAAGCGGGGGGCTGACGGTATCGCGACACGCACACTTCGTTTTGAAGCGTCCATGTCGCGTTCCCGGCGTGCAATGCACGCTATAGGAAGGAAGTGTTACGCGACGTCGAAGCGATCGGCGTTCATCACTTTCGTCCAGGCAGCGACGAAGTCTTTGACGAACTTCTCGTCATTATCGTCCTGGGCATAGACTTCCGCGTAAGAACGCAGCAGCGAGTTGGAACCAAAGACCAAGTCAACGCGTGACGCTGTCCATTTGACGGTGTCTGTTTCCCGGTCGCGAATCGTGTAAAGGCCGTTACCCGCTGGCTTCCAGGCGTTGCCCATATCGGTCAGATTGACGAAGAAATCATTGGTCAACTGGCCTTCACGGTCGGTGAAGACACCGTGCTGGGTACCGCCATGGTTGGTGCCCAGTACCCGCATACCGCCGAGTAGCACGGTCATTTCCGGCCCGGTCAATCCCATCAGTTGGGCACGGTCGAGCAGCATTTCTTCCGGCTTGACCACGTAATCTTTCTTCTGCCAGTTGCGGAAGCCATCGGCCAGCGGCTCCAGCGGCTCAAAGGATTCGCCGTCGGTCATTTCGGCAGAGGCATCGCCACGGCCTTTCAAGAACGGTACGCGCACATCATAGCCCGCCGTCTTCGCCGCTTTTTCGATACCCACGCTACCCGCCAACACGATCACATCGGCAATGCTGGCACCGGTATCAGCAGAGATCTTCTCATAAACACTGAGTACTTTAGCAAGACGCTCTGGCTCGTTCCCTTGCCACTCTTTCTGAGGCGCCAGGCGAATGCGAGCGCCGTTAGCACCACCACGCATGTCGGAACCGCGATACGTGCGAGCGCTGTCCCACGCCGTGCTGACCATCTCGCTAATGCTCAGGCCGCTTTCAACGATCTTCTGCTTAACGACTTCTTCACTGTAGTCGGTGTTACCAGCCGGGATCGGATCCTGCCAGATCAAGTCTTCAGCGGGCACTTCCGGGCCTATATAGCGCGACTTCGGGCCCAGGTCACGGTGGGTCAGTTTGAACCAGGCCTTGGCGAAGGTTTGCTTGAAGTATTCCGGGTCGGCCATGAACTTTTCGCAGAGCGCCCGGTAAGTCGGGTCCATCTTCATCGCCATATCCGCATCGGTCATGATGGGGTTGTGGCGAATAGAGGGGTCACTGGCGTCAACCGGCTTGTCTTCTTCCTTAATGTTCACTGGCTCCCACTGATGGGCGCCCGCTGGGCTCTTCTTCAATTCCCACTCATAGCCAAAGAGCAGATCAAAATAGCCCATGTCGAACTGAGTGGGATTCTTGGTCCAGGCACCTTCAATGCCCGATGTGATGGCGTTACTCGCCTTGCCGCCCATGCTCGGGTTGCTCCAGCCAAAGCCCTGGTTTTCAACGTCGGAAGCTTCGGGTTCGGCATCTAGAGCAGACGCATCACCGTTGCCGTGACATTTACCCACGGTATGACCACCGGCCGTCAACGTGGCGGTTTCTTCGTCGTTCATCGCCATGCGGGCGAAGGTTTCACGTACCTGCTGGGCAGTCTTCAGCGGATCAGGCTGACCGTTCACGCCTTCGGGGTTAACGTAGATAAGCCCCATTTGTACTGCGGCCAGCGGGTTTTCCATGGTGTCCGGGGTATCGACGTCTTCGTAACGCTCGTCGGAAGGCGCCAACCACTCTTTCTCATCACCCCAGTAAATGTCTTTTTCCGGTTCCCAGATATCTTTGCGACCGAAAGAAAACCCGTAGGACGGTAGCCCCATGGATTCGTAGGCGACGGTACCGGCCAGAATCATCAGGTCGGCCCAACTGATCTTGTTGCCGTATTTCTTCTTGATCGGCCACAGCAGACGACGCGCCTTATCGAGGCTCGCGTTGTCCGGCCAGGAGTTGAGCGGGGCGAAACGCTGGCTACCGGTGCCGCCGCCGCCACGGCCATCGGCAAGACGGTAGGTACCCGCAGAGTGCCATGCCATGCGGATCATCAGGCCACCGTAGTGGCCCCAGTCGGCCGGCCACCAGGCTTGGCTGTCGGTCATCAGTGCGTGAACGTCTTGCTTGAGCGCGTCGAAATCGAGCTTTCTGACTTCCTCACGGTAATCGAAGTCAGGATCCATCGGATTAGACTTGCGGTCATGCTGGTGCAAGATATCCAGATTAATACCTTCCGGCCACCAGTCTTTATTGGAGGTGCCTGTAGAGGTATGACCACCGTGCATAACTGGACATTTTCCGCTCATATTTCTTTCCCCTTCGTGCTCTTGGCCTTGGCGATATCCAAGGAACTTATGGCCGTTAGTTATCGTGCTCACTTTTACGTGACAGCCATGCGTTATTGACGTAGCCATTTTTAAAGCATTCTCTCGATAGTAAAAATTTGTATTTATATACTTTCCCAATAGAAATAAATCATCACATGGCAAGGCGGTGTGTGATGTGGCATGTCACTGTCACGCGGACGGCGTGTTTCTGGCTCTATCTAGGCACGGGGAACGCTGCCTAAGCTTGTGCAATCAACGACACCGTTCCTCGCCGACCGCATAGGACTTCGCTCATGACCCCGACCAACGACCTCGTTCGCCAGCTCGACCGCCAGTATGTTTTCCATTCCTGGTCTCAACAGGGCCAGCTCGATCCGCTGGTGATCGCCGGCGGCGAAGGCTGTCGTCTCTGGGATTACGCGGGCAAGGAATATCTGGATTTCAGCAGCCAGTTGGTGAATACCAACATCGGCCATCAGCACCCCAAGGTCATCGCCGCGATCAAGGAGCAGGCCGAGACACTCACCACGGTGGCGCCGGCACACGCCAACCTGGCGCGGGGCGAGGCCGCCAAGCGCATCGTAGAGCGCGCACCGCAGGGCTTTTCCAAGGTGTTCTTCACCAACGCGGGGGCAGACGCCAACGAGAATGCCATCCGCATGGCGCGGAGCTACACCGGACGCGACAAGATCCTCTCGGCGTATCGCTCCTATCACGGCAATACCGGGTCAGCCATCGTCGCCACGGGCGACCCTCGCCGCGTGCCCAACGAGTTCGCGCGGGGCCATGCGCACTTCTTCAATCCCTACCTATATCGCAGCGACTTCTGGGCCAGCGACGAGCAAGAGGAATGCCAGCGCGCCTTGCAGCACCTGCGGCGGGTCATCGAATGCGAGGGCCCCGGCGCCATCGCCGCCATTCTGCTCGAGCCGATCCCCGGTACGGCGGGCGTGCTAACGCCCCCGGCGGATTACTTGAAGGGTGTGCGAGCGCTGGCCGATGAATTCGGCATCCTGCTGATCTTCGATGAGGTGATGGCCGGATTCGGGCGCACCGGACGCTGGTTCGCCTTCGAGCATTACGGGGTCTCGCCGGATTTGATCGCGTTTGCCAAGGGGGTCAATTCCGGGTACGTGCCGGCCGGCGGCGTGGTGATTTCGGAGGCCATCAGCCGGCATTTCGACGAACACATGTTCTTCGGCGGGCTCACCTACTCCGGACATCCGCTGGCGATGGCGTCCATCGTCGCGACGCTGGACGCCATGCATGAGGAAGGTGTGGTGGAGAATGCCGCCAGCATCGGCCAAGGTACGCTCGGCCAAGGCCTCGAACGCTTGGCGCGCGAGCATGCCATCGTCGGCGAGACACGCGGGCTGGGGGTCTTTCATGCCCTGGAACTGGTCAGCGACCGGGAATATCGCACGCCGCTTTCAGCGAGTGCGATGGGCGAGATTAAGCACGCCCTGCTCGACGAGGGCATGCTGCCGTTCGTGGCCGAGAACCGCATTCATGTGGTGCCACCGTGCATCATTAGCGAGGCGGAAACCCGACAGGGGCTGGCGATTCTGGATAAGGTCCTGGGCGAGATGTCGGCCAAGCACGCCGCTTGACCGTCAGGCTCACGGCATCGCTATCGCAAACGCGAAATCGCATGCGCCGGGCCTTATGCCCGGCGTCGACGTGGGTACGCCGCTACCCTAGCGTTCTCGCCAGGCGTTCGATCCCTGGTTCGATGCGCTCGGCGTCGATGGCGCCGAACCCCAGGCGCATGAAGTTGCGCGGCGGCACGCGCTCGAAGAAGTGCTGAAAACCCGGTTCTATGAGCACACCGTTTTGCGCGGCCTGCCAGGCCAGGCGCTGGGTATCCACGTCTCGCGGGGCTTCCAACCAGAACACGCTAGCATGGTCGCCGCCGACCCGTCGGCAACTGGGCATATGCGCCGTGATGGCCTCGTTCATCGTTTCCCAGCGCTGGCGCATCTCGTCTGCGAACTGGCGCAAATAGCGGTCATAATGGCCTTGGGCAAGAAACTGCGCCATCTGCTGTTGCAGCGCCGAGGGCGGATGACGATACATCAGCCGCCGCAGCGCGCGTAGCTCATCGACCAGCTCGGCATCGGCGACCAGATAGCCCAGTCGTAGTCCTGGCGAAAGCGGTTTGGACAGGCTACTCATGTAGATCACCCGATCGCCGACACGGCTGGCTTTCAGGGCCGGCTGGGCCTGGTGGTCGAAGTTCACTTCCGCGTCGTAATCGTCCTCGAGCACGATCTGATCGAAACGCTGGACCTGTTGGATCAACCGCTCGCGACGCGCGCGACTCATGGTAACGCCGGTCGGCCCCTGATGGCTGGGCGTCACGTAGAGATAGTCACAGCGTGGCGTCTCGGCATCGAGCTGCATGCCTTCGCCGTCCACGTGCTGGTAGTGAAGTTGGGCACCCTGCCGCAGGAAGACATTGATCGCCTCGCGATACCCGGGATTCTCGACGGCGATACGCGTTTTCCGGTCGAACAACAACTGCGCGATCAAAAACAAGGCGTTTTGTGAGCCTAGTGTCACCAGAATCTCATCGCTCTGCGCATGAATGCCACGCTTGGGCAGCACTCGCGTGCGCAACTGCTCGACCAGCATCGGATCGTCCTGATCGTAGCGGTCACTGAGCCAGTGACGCTCGCGGTTCGCGCCCAGCAGGCGTCGCGAGGTCTCGCGCCATTGTTCGAGGGGAAACAACCGCGTATCCAGTTGCCCATACACGAAGGGGAACTCGTAATGCATCCAGTTGCTAGGACGCAGTACGCCCTGCAAGTGACTGGGGCGATGCGTGAAGCGTTTGTTCCAGGATGGTGCATCCACCGTCGGCTGGCGCGTCGCTTGAGCCAGGGGATCGCTGTCGTGATAAGCGTCGTGCAAGTAGTAACCGCTACGCGGCCGGCTGACCAGATAGCCGTCCTCGACCAGGCCTTCGTACACCAACGCGACGGTATTGCGCGAGATACCCAATTGCAGGGACAGACGGCGACATGACGGTAACGCCTCGTCGACGGGAATGGTCCCGGTGTGGATAGCATCGAGCAGCGACTCGCGCAGCTGTTCCTGCAACCCGCGCTGGGTATCGAAATCGAGATGGAAATAATGGTCGAGCATCGCTCTCTCCCGATGAGGCATTACACCGGAACAGATGCAAGGAGCGCGCCATGACACGATGCTCGCTGACTGGGCACATGATTAGGCGCCGAAACATCTGGCCAATCGGCGCCCCTCAACTGGCTCTATAGCGACCAACGTCGAATTCTTTAGGGTGGACTCACCACATTCGAGATTGCCCCGCACGGCGAGCCGTCTTCGGTCTCAGCCAACGATCTCAACAACAACAGCAACAGCGAAGGTGATTATGATGCTTCCCACGACTCGCAACGCAGGTCGCACTACAGGTTCCATTCCCCGCCGCCGTTTTCCAAAGGTCCGTTTCTCCAAGACCATTGCCGCTACCCTGGCCGGCACCTTGATGTCGTTATCGCTACCCGCCCTGGCGGCGGATCTTCCGGAGATCCAGGAACGCGGTTACATGGAGGTGGCCACCGAGGATAATTACGCGCCCTTCAACTTCATCGAGGCCGGCAACGCCAAGGGCTTCAACGCCGATATGCTCGAAGAGCTGCGCGACTACGCCGACTTCGAGATTCGCCAAGACATCCTGCCGTGGACCGGCCTATTGGCGGCGGTTTCCAACGATCAATACGACATGGCCTTGACCGGCGCATCCGTCTCCGATGAACGCTTGCGCGTGTTCAACTACACCCCGCCCTACGCCTCCGCCCAGCACTTCGCCATCAAGCGCGCTGGCGATGACAGCCTTCAGAGCGTGGCCGACCTGAGCGGTAAGACGCTCGGCGTTCAAGCCGGCAGCGTGTTGCTATCGCGACTGCCCGAGCTCAAGACCATGCTTGAGGAAAAGGACGGTGAGCTAGGCGAGGTCGTGCAGTACGCGTCCTACCCAGAAGCCTTTGCCGACCTGGCCAATGGCCGCCTGGATTACGTCATCGATTCGGCGGTGCCGGTGAATACGCTAGTGGCCTCCAAGCCGGACGTCTTCGCCAAGGGGCCGGCGGTTTCCGGGGCGGGCTACGTCTCTTGGCCGATCCCCAAGGATAGTCCAAAACTGCTCGATTACATGACCGGATTCCTCGATCACATGAAGGAAACCGGCCGCCTCGCCGAGCTGCAGAAAAAATGGTTCGGCGAAAGTTTCCCCAACCTACCCGACGAGCCACTTACCAGCGTCGCACAGTTTCACGAACTGGCCGGCCTCGACGACTGAGCCGCCGGTACGCGCCAAGTGTCAACGCGGCGCCGTGGCCCGTCCTCGGCGCCGTCCTTCTTTCCTTAGCTCGGGGGCTCTGTCATGAACGCCAGCGCCTGGCAAATGTTGCTGGAAGGGGCTTGGACCACCGTCTGGATATCCGCTGTCTCGATTGCCATCGGGGTCGTGGCGGGTTTGGTCATCGCTCTGATTCGCCTCGCGCGAATTCCCATCGTCGATCAACTGCTAGTGCTCTACATCAGCGTGGCTCGCGCCACGCCATTGGTGACCCTGGCACTGTTCATCTTTCTCAGCGCCCCCGACCTGGGGCTCGACCTCAACCGCAGCGTTGCCGGCATTCTCGCGCTGACGCTCAACACCACCGCCTTCAACGCCGAGATATGGCGCAGTGCATTTCGCAA
This sequence comes from Chromohalobacter sp. HP20-39, assembly GCF_033052815.1. Classification (NCBI taxonomy): domain Bacteria; kingdom Pseudomonadati; phylum Pseudomonadota; class Gammaproteobacteria; order Oceanospirillales; family Halomonadaceae; genus Chromohalobacter; species Chromohalobacter sp. HP20-39. The sequence continues at coordinate 211,356 of NZ_JAWHTP010000002.1, forward strand.
TTTTTCTCGCGAGCAAAGCGAGGCAGCCATGGCCACAGGGATGACGCCATGGATCACTTTTCGACGCATCATGCTGCCCCAAATGGTCATCACCAGCTTGCCTGGGCTAGTCAATGAGATGTCGTTTCTGATCAAAGGCAGCCCCGCCATCGCGGTGATCGGCATCGTCGATCTGACCCGCGTGACCAACCGTATTTCGGCGGTGACCTACGAGCCACTGCCACCCATTCTCGTCGCCGGCGCGCTCTACATGGCAATAATCGGTTGCCTGGTATGGCTACAGCGTCTCGCCGAACGCCGTGCCAACCGGCTGGCAATGTGAGAATAGAACGGTGAGGACACGACCATGAGCAACTGGGACATCCTGTGGGATGAACGCGCGCAGTTCTGGAGCGGTTTTCTGAGCACCCTGGAAATATTTGGCCTGTCGATCGTGGGTGCCTTTGTGATCGGCTGCAGTCTACTTTATTTACTTGAAGGCAGTCGCAAGCGGCTGACCATGCCGCTACGCATTTTTATCGACGCCATGCGCATGCTGCCGTTTTTGATCCTCGCCTATCTGCTGTATTACGGCTTGCCAAGCGTCGGTATTCGCCTCGATGCCTGGTGGTCGGGGGTCGGCGCGCTGGCAGTGTATCACGGCGCCTATTTCGCCGAAATTTTCCGGGGGAGCCGTTTGACTTTTCCACCGGGGCAGATAGAGGCCGCCAAGGCGCATGGCTTCACCAAGGGCAAGATGTTCTTTCGCCTGATTCTGCCGCAGGTCATCATGCAAACCCGCCCGTTATTGGGCAACCAGCTGATCTACGCGCTCAAGGACACGGCCTTTCTCGTCATCATCACCGTGAGTGAGCTGACCGCCGCCGCCAACAGCTTATCGAGCACCTATTTCATTCCCACCGAGGCATTCATCGTCGTGATCGGTTTCTACTGGGCGATCAGCGTGACGATGGAAATCATCATCAAACAATGCGGGCGTTTCAGCGCCAAACGGGGATTCGACAATGTCTGAAGCAAACACGTCTGAGACGGCGGCGGTTTCGATCCGCCATCTTTCGAAAAGCTTCGATGACGTTGAGGTATTGCGCGATGTCGAGCTGGAAGTAAAAACCGGCGAGGTAGTGACGATCATCGGCTCGTCCGGCTCGGGAAAGTCGACACTATTACGTTGTATCAATTGGCTGGAAAAGCCCGACCGCGGCAGTATTCATATCGCCGGGCAGCGCATCGGAGTCCACGATGACGGCCGACCGATGCCCGTGCGTGAGCTCGCCAAGGTCCGCGCTAAAACCGGCATGGTGTTTCAAGGCTTCAATCTGTGGCCGCACCTCAACGTACTGCACAATGTCACCGAGGCGCCCATCCACGTACAAGGAAAGTCCAAGCGTGAAGCCGAGGAACTCGCCACGGCGCTGCTCGAGAAGGTGGGCATGTCACACAAGCACGATAGCTATCCCAACACGCTCTCGGGCGGCCAGAAACAGCGCGTGGCCATCGCCCGGGCACTGGCCATGCAACCAGCGGTGATGCTCTTCGACGAGCCCACCTCGGCGCTCGACCCGGAGCTGGTGGGCGAAGTTTTGGCGGTGATCAAGGATCTTTCCGCCGAGGGCTACACCATGGTCATGGTGACGCACGAGATGGCCTTCGCCCGTGCGGTGTCCGATCAAGTGGTCTTCCTGGAAAAAGGTCTGATCATCGAACGCGCCGACCCGGAGACCTTCTTCACCTCCCCCAAGACCGATCGTGTGCGCAAGTTCCTCGAAAACCACGATAACCCCTCGCCCGCCTGAGCGGACGAGGGTGGAACGACGGTCCTCGCTCATCCTGTCTGAGCGGGGTCAGGGACGGTCGGGAAGCGCGGCGGGTACGCCTGCATGAAGGCATGGCAGGCACGCAGGACGCGGACATCGTCGAACTTGCCACCCGCAAGTTGGAAACCCACCGGCATGCCCGTGTCGGTGAAGCCGCACGGCACGGAGGCGGCGGGCTGCTGGCTAAGGTTGAAGGGGTACGAGAACGGCGCCCATTCTTCCCAGTCGCGCATGCCGCTACCCGGCGGGACTTCGTGATTGGCCTCAAAGGGTGACACCGAAACCGACGGCGTCATCAGCAGGTGATATTTCTGGTTAAAATGCTCGAGGCGTTGCGTCAGCCGCGCACGGGATTCCAGGGCGCGGAAGAAGTCCAGCGCGCTCCAGCGTTCTGCGATGCGTGCATTGGTCACCAGGCCGGGGTCGAGCAGGGTGCGTTCGTGTTCAGTGGACCGCGACCAGACCTCCAGCGAGGCGGTGAACCATATCTTCTGGAATATCTCGATCGGCGACTCGAAGCCGGGGTGAATCTCCTCGACCTCGGCCCCCAATGCCTGAAGCTTCTCGGCCGCTTCGCGTACACGGGCGGCGATCTGCGGGTCGACCTGGGCGTAGCCGAGATCCGGCGAATAGGCGATGCGCAGGCCGCGCAGGTCACAATCCAGGTCTACGCCCCAGTCATCGGGCTGGCCACGCGTGGCGTAGGGATCATGATAGTCATAGCGTCCGATCACGTTGAGCATGCGCGCAGCGTCAGGCACGTTGCGCGTCAACGGGCCGATATGCGACAGCGTAGGCTCCGTGGCGGGCGGCCATTGCGGCGTCCAGCCAAAGGTCGGCTTGAAGCCGAACACGCCGGTAAACGCGGCGGGAATACGGATCGAGCCACCCGAATCACCGCCCTGATGCAACACGCCCATGTTGAGCGCGGCTGCGGCCGCCGCGCCACCTGACGAACCGCCCGGCGTGAGGCGTGTATCCCAGGGATTGTAGGTGGCCCCGAACACGCGATTATCGGTGACGGCCTTCCAGCCGAACTCCGGCGTATTGGTCTTGCCCAGGAAGATTGCGCCCGCCTCACGCAGCATGCGCGCCGGCGGCGCATCGCTTTCGCAGGGCGCATCCGACGTGGTCAACGAACCGTCGCGAGCCGGCATGCCGGCCACTTCGGTCAAGTCCTTCATCGACACCGGTACGCCGTCGATGGGACTCAGCGGCTTACCTTGCCCCCAGCGGCGCGCCGAGGCCTTGGCGGCCTGCTCGGCACCTTCATGATCCACGTAAACATAGGCGTTGACTGCGTCGTTGAAGCGCTCGATACGCGCAAGCGAGGCACGCGTGGCTTCCAGCGGCGAGGCCTCACCCGACTGAAACAGCGCCGTGAGTTGCCCGGCATCCATCATGCCCAGGTCAGTTTCTTGCATAACACCCTCACATCCTTGTTTGGTGAATGACGTTCATTGGCTTGTCTTCCCTAGGCTAGACGCGACACCCTCGGCAGGGCAACGCGACGCTTCATATCGATGCAGCTTCCACGCGATCGAGAACCATGGGCACGCTTCGCGCCAACGCTTATCATCGGCCTATGTTTACGTCGGCCTGGGAACATCAATGCCCGAAAATCCCTTCTATATACAGCTTCGCGACCGCCTGGTGAAGCTGATCGAGACGGGCGAGTTGCCGCCCGCTAGCCGATTACCCGGCGAGCGCCGTCTGGCCGAGCGCTTCGCGACGACGCGTGTCACGCTGCGCCAGGCGCTGACCCAGTTGGAAAGCGAGGGGCGAATACATCGTCGCAACCGGCGCGGCTGGTTCGTCTCGCCCAGACGCGTGGAATATTCGCCGAATCACGATCAAAGTTTTACCCAGTACGTGAGTGCGCAAGGGCGGCAACCGCATACCGAGGTGTTGGACGTGGGGTGTCTACCGGCCTCTGCTGAAGCGGCACAAGCACTCGGCATTAGCTGCGGGCAAGCCATTTTGCATGTAAAACGGCGTCGTTACATCGATGGCCGGGCGGTATTGTTGGAGCGTATCTGGTTGCGCGACGACCTTTTGCCAGGCCTCGCCGAGGGCAATTTCTCGACATCGCTGTGGCAGCGCCTATGGGACGAGTACGGCCTGGTGTTGGCGCGCAAATCGCTGCGGCTCTACCCCACCGCACTGACCGGCGACGAAGCCGAGACACTCGGCGTGCACAGCGGCTGCGCGGGCCTTTGCGTGACACGCGTCACGCATGACCGTGGGGGGCGCGCCCTCGAGTATGACGAGGATTACTGGCTACACGATGCCATCTGTCTGCGCGTGGAGGTGGCGATGCCGTGAGGCCCACCGGGACGCCTCACTGGCCGGAGCCCATGGCGACCACGACGCAGTCCACGCCCTCGCGTGCCAGCTGCCGACACCCACGGCGCGCCTGGGTTTCCTCGAGATCCACCAACTGTGCCCGAAAGATGCCCCCATCGCCTTGCACCGATGACACGGCCACGCGACCGTCGAGCTCGGCTGGCAGGAATTCGGCGGCTTGGTCAGCCTGCCGACGCGCCCGGGTACGATCGCTGAACGCGCCCACCTGCACGGCCCAGGCGCCGACATTTCCGGCCGCTGTCCTGGCATCACCGTGCTCGTATTCCGCTTGGGCGATCACGTCACGAATGGGATCATCGTCAGGCGTGGGCGCAGGGGCACTCGTTGGGGTGGCCTGCAAGCGGTCACCGTAAATGTCTGCCTTCGCGATCCAATCCCCCTCTGCGATCGCTTCGGCACGCACGAACCCACGATCGAGCAGTTCGCTCATGTGGGCGTCGCGTGACTGGGCGGTAAAACCGCCCATGACCACGGACAGCAGGCGACGCCCATCATGGACGGCGGAGGTCGCCACATTGAATCCCGAGGCACGAATGTAACCGGTCTTGAGGCCATCGGTGCCGGCATAGTTGTCGAGCAGTCGGTTGTGTCCTTTGTAGCGCCGCCCCTGCCACGTGAACTCGGTCTTGGCGAACACCGGATAATAACTCGGGAAGTCCTGCATCAGGCGCAGCGCGAGAATCGCCATGTCGCGGGCGGTGGTGACTTGGCGGTCATCGGGCAGCCCCGAGGCATTGCGAAAAGTTGTGTGTACCATGCCCAAGGCGCGTGCCTTGTCGGTCATCTGGCCGGCAAAGGTGGACTCGCTACCGGCCAGCCCCTCGGCCACCACCGCCGCCACATCGTTGGCGGATTTGACCACCAGGATATTGATGGCATCTTCCACCTTCACCGTCTCCCCAGGCCTCACCCCCATCTTGGACGGCGGTTTCGCGGCAGCATGCTGCGAGACCGGCAGGCGCGAACCCATGCTCAGCGTATCGTCCTCGAGCGCCTCGAACAGCAAGTAAAGCGTCATCATCTTGGTTAACGACGCGGGGTAGCGCGTTGCATCGGCGTTTGCCGAGTACAGTACCGCACCGCTCTCGGCATCGATGACAATGGAGGCATAACGTGGATTGGGTGCCGCCTGGGCTGCAGGGAGCATGCACAACGCCATCACGAAGGCGATCAAAATGAACAGCGTAGGCACCGTACGCGATCGATGAGGAAACGAGGACGTCATTTGTTATGTCCTTGAAGGAGGGTCCACTCGTAACATTTGCCGCGACATTTTTGTTATGGCGACGCCACAAAGTGCAATGACATAAGGATTATGAGCGAGAGACACGCTCTGTACAGCCCATATCGGCATTTTGGGCACCCTTCGTGACATTGCGCAAACATTTGTCACGCGATGATGGGGCCAATGGCGACGCGAACGCTCGGTTGCGATCACGCCAGGCGTAGTGGAAGATGTCACCATCCATCTGGTATATACCAGAAAGAAGCCATCCCACTTAACGCCCTTTGAACCTGCCCGGAGGCACACGCTGAGCACACTTGCCATCGCCTTGATCGTCGTGTCCGCAGTACTCCATGCCGGCTGGAACCTGCTCGGTAAGCGCGGTGAACCATCGCTGGCGTTTTTCGCCCGTGCCATGGCAACCGGCAGTGTGCTGTATGCGCCGCTCCTGCTCTGGGGGCCTTCGCCATTGCGGCTACCCGACGTCTTCTGGGTCTGGCTCATCGCCACGGGAGCGTGCCAGGCGCTCTATATGGGCGGGCTCGCCTGGGCTTATGCACGCGGCGAAGTGAGTCTTCTCTACCCCCTGGCACGCGCCCTCCCGGTACTGCTCGTGCCCGCCGTCGCGCTCCCATGGCTTGCCACAAGCGCGCTTAATAGCGGAGACATCCTCGGCATGGCATTGATCGCCGCGAGCGCCCTCGTCATGCCCCTGCCCCATTGGCGCGCCTTGCGCCTGTCGCGTTACCTCACTCCTGCGCTGGGCTTCGTCTTGCTCGCCGCAGTCGGCACCACCGGGTATTCACTGATCGACAAGCACGCCCTGGGCTTGATGACCACGCATGGCTACACCCCGCTACAAGCCGGACTGCACTACATGGTGCTGCAAGCCATGACCACCTGGTTATGGATGTGGCCACTCGTACGAGCATTGCCCAACGAGCGTCATGCAGCACGACGACTGCACCGCTCCCCCGCCGCGCGTCGTGCCTGGCTGGCAGGCACCATGATCCTAGGTACCTACGGGCTGGTGCTGATTGCCATGTCCACCAGTGCCGACGTCAGCCACGTCGTCGCCCTGCGCCAGCTCTCGATCCCCCTCGGCGTGCTCGCCGCCGGTTACTGGTTTAGAGAACGTCTCACCCCGTTACGACTCGGCGCCATCGCCGTCATGCTCGGGGGACTGGCGCTCGTCGCGTGGTGAAGTAGGCTTGGAATTTAGGGTTTCGCCTTTCAAGCATGCTTGGCGTGTGCTCAGCACTTCCGACAGATAGGAGAAAAAAGCCATCACCCGGGCGGTATGCCGCAAATCGGGGTGCGTCAACAGCCACAACGGCGTCTCCAATGAGGCCAGCGACTCACCGACTTTCATGAGGCTATCGTCCCTATCGGCGAGATAACACGGCAGGACACCACGCCCTATGCCACTCCGCACTCCCGCCAGCATTCCCAACATGCTATCGACACGATAACGGCAGTCAGCCTCTATCCCTTCATGCGCCATCCATCTTTCCAGGGCGGGATATCCCAAGTGTGAATCAGGCCCTACCCAAGCACTTGTCTCAAGGTGGTACTGATGGACATAAACAGCCTGAGCGATTTGCCCCACTTGGCGGCCCACTAGTGTTTCCGGCGGTGATTTCGTTGGCCGAATCGCGATATCCGCGTCTCGTTGCGATAAATTGTATTCACGATTAGAGACTTCCACTTCCAATACAATATGGGGATATTCATGCTGGAAACCTGCGAGGACATCACTCAGTAGCCCCATGAGCAAGGTGTCAGTCGTGGTGACACGCAACGTACCGGACAACCTGGCGTCCTGCCCCATGAGACGCCTTTCCACGGCATCGATATCTGTCGTGACACGTGCTGCGGTCGTCGCTAGATCGTCACCCGCCAGCGTCGGCACATAGCCCGTGCGGTGACGCTCGAATAACCGTACCCCCAAGTGGGATTCAAGCGCTCCTAAGCGGCGAAATACCGTCGCATGACTGATTCCTAATTCTCGACCGGCCCCGGCTAGAGACCCCTGCCGCACGATGGCCAGTACGATCCGTAGGTCATCCCAAGGCATGACCTGTTCATTCATGCAAACCTCACTTTCATTCATGGGGGATGTCATTTCTTCTATGCAAAGCCTAGCGTAATTAGTCTCATGTCGTTACAAGGCTTTCCCATGAATATTTTGATCGTGCATTGCCACCCTGAGCCACACTCATTCAATGCGGCATTAAGCAACCTCGCCGTGACTGCATTGACACGTGAGGGGCATGACGTCTGTGTTTCAGATCTATACGTCGAAGGTTTCGACCCCGTGGAACGTGCCGAGCACTTCGTCGGTCGTGCAGATCCCCACTACTTCTCGGCGCTGACCGAGCAACGTCACCATGTTCAATCAAACACGCTACCTGGCGACATCCAGCGAGAGATCGACCGACTGCGACACGCCGATCTCGTGATCTTGCAATTCCCGCTTTGGTGGCACGCTCAGCCCGCCATGCTCAAAGGGTGGTTCGATCGTGTATTCGTCTATGGCGGGCTTTATTCGGGTACACACCGCTACGACCGGGGGCCGCTAAAGGGCAAGCGGGCCATGTGTTCGGTTACCACGGGGGCGCCAGCATCGACGTTTACTCCCGGCGGCCGAAGCGGCGATATCGCCACACTGATGTGGCCGATCCTCTGCTCCCTCTATTACGTCGGTTTCGAGGTACTTTCCCCGCACATCACATACGGCGTGCAGGGTGGTGGTTTGAGCTATAAAGACGAACCGGCCTTCCACGATCACCTGGAACAGGCCAAACACCAATGGGAAACACGTCTGCGCCACTGGCAAACGGAGAAAGCGATCCCCTTCACCGGCTGGCAAGACTGGGACGAACAGGGCCAAACCGTGGACGAGCACCCCTTGCGTTGGCGTATATGACCACGACATACGCCCTATCGGTTGTCTAATCGTCCTTGAGCTCGTCCCGACATGGCACCTACCTTGAAGGAACACGGCACATAGAGGTGCCGTGCTTTACTCACGACGAGGAGATGACGAATGGAAATCATCATCGAGAACGCCGGCATGGAAACCGACGAGTTCCACATGATCGCGGGCGGCGAGATGGGCGATGCCTTACGCAAGACTGCCAAGAACTACCTTGGTAGCCATGAAGTCACCGAGCACCAGCTCGAGGAATTGCGCATGGCGGGCGGCGAGGAATACGAGGCGCTGCGTCGTGACATGACGCAGCACGCCTTGAGTGTCGTCAACGTGCCCAAGGACACCGCAATCTCGTTGGATATCGCTTTTCAGGGCGGCGCCAAGTCGTAATTCGGCGGGTATATGCCAACTGCTATGGCAGCATGGGGGCAGGCGCTCCCATGACACTTATCTCTGCGCTATCATGCTCTTTCCCTGCCCCGTTGTTCATACTTCTTGATACATTCGAGTCGATACCGCCTGTCGCGAGGAGCATGTATGACACCGCGCCATGACCCCATCGAAGAGCCCCCCCTGATCGACGCTGGCGATAGCGTGCCAGGAGAAACGGTCGATTACGCAGACACGTTCCAGGAGCAGCGTTTCTGGCACAAGATCACCCGCTACGGACGTCGGGCAGGTCGTGAAGTCACTCGACGGGCGCTGCAACTGTACTTTGTGCTGCAGCGACCCGATGTTCCGGTATGGGCGAAGACCACGATCTTCGGCGCACTGGGGTATTTCATCTCGCCGCTGGATGCCATCCCCGACCTGATCCCCGCAGGCGGTTATGTCGACGACGCCAGTGTCCTCGGCGCGGCACTAATCGCGGTGTCGGTCTACATCGATGACGACGTCAAAGCGCGTGCCGACAACGCCATGCCCACGTGGTTGTGACAATGTCAGGGGCCTCTAGCGTCACATCGGTATGATCTCGCCGCTTACTTCTCGACGAAAGCGCGCTCGATGACGTAGTCGCCGGGTTCGCCCATGCGCGGGGAAATATTGAAGCCCAGCTCGTCGAGCATGGCGCTGGTGTCGTCGAGCATCGCCGGGCTGCCGCAGATCATCGCGCGGTCCTGCTTGGGGTCGAGCTCGGGGAGGCCGGTATCGGCGAAGAGCTTGCCGCTACGGATATGATCGGTCAGGCGCCCCATGGTGTGGAATTCTTCACGCGTCACGGTGGGGTAGTAAACCAGCTTCTCGCTGATCTCCTCGCCCAGGTACTCGTGAGCCGGCAGTTCCTGGGTAATGAAGTCGGCATAGGCCAACTCGCTGACCGTGCGTACACCATGGATCAGTACGATCTTCTCGAAACGTTCGTAGACTTCCGGATCCTGGATCAGGCTCAGGAACGGCGCCAGGCCCGTACCGGTGGACAGCAGATAAAGATTGCGACCCGGCAGCAGGTCATCGACGACCAGCGTACCGGTCGGTTTGCGGCTGACCATGATCTGATCGCCAACCTTGAGATGCTGCAGCCGTGAGGTCAGCGGGCCATCCGGCACCTTGATGCTGAAGAACTCAAGATGATCCTCGTAGTTGGGACTGGCCACCGAGTAGGCCCGCAGCAGCGGCTTACTGTCGGCTTCCAGACCGATCATCACGAACTGGCCGTTCTTGAAGCGCAGGCTACGCTCGCGCGTGGTGCGGAAGCTGAACAGGGTGTCGTTCCAGTGATGAACGCTGAGAACTTCTTCAAGTGCCAGTTTACTCACGAGACGCTCCTTAACTTATAACCGGAAAGCATTAACTGCTGAAATTGAAGTTGCACTAATTATAAGACTGAACCAATATATCTGTTAAATGAATTGTATGGATATCGGTTATCTATCTAGCCGATATAGAACGGTCGATGAAATCGCCAGGAGGTCGACATGCGTTACACACTGCGCCAGCTCGAAGTCTTCGTCGCCATCGCGCAGCATGAAAGCGTGTCCCGCGCGGCACAGCGCCTGGCGATGTCGCAATCCGCTACTAGCACCGCCCTCGCGGAGCTTGAGCGACAGTTCGACTGCCAGTTGCTCGACCGCATCGGTAAGCGGCTCAAGCTCAATGCGCTGGGCTTTCAGTTGCTGCCCAAGGCCGTGGCGCTGCTCGACCGCGGCGAGGAAATCGAGGAGCTGCTCAAGGGCCAGCGCGGCATCGGGTCACTGGATGTCGGTGCGACGCTGACTATCGGCAACTATCTGGCGACGCTGCTGATCAGCGACTTCATGCGTCACCACCCGGGCAGTCGCGTGCGTCTGCATGTGCGCAACACGGCCTCCATCGTCGAGCGCATCGCCCATCATGAGTTGGATCTCGGTCTGATCGAGGGGGACTGTCAGCACGAGGATATCGTCATGCAACCCTGGGTCGAGGACGAACTCACGGTCTTCTGCTCGCCACGGCACCCATTGGCCAGCGCCGGTGAGGCGGATCTGGAAGCGCTGATGCGTGAGGACTGGATCATGCGCGAGGAGGGCTCGGGCACGCGCCGTACGCTGGACCAAGCGATGCGCCACCGGCGTGGACGGCTCAATGTGCTGCTCGAGCTGGAGCACACCGAAGCCATCAAGCGCGCGGTGGAATCGGGACTGGGCATCGGCTGCGTCTCGCATTTGGCCCTGCGCGACGCCTTCCGGCGCGGCAGCCTGGTACCCATCGCCACCCCGGCGCTCGACCTGACACGCCAGTTCGCCTTCATCTGGCATCGACACAAATACCTGACCACCGCCATGCGCGAATTCCTGCGCCTATGCCGCGAGATGACCGCTGGGGTCCAGCGCAGCGACGACATCGACCTGCCGGCCGTTCCCTAGGATCGCCCTTGTAGAAACGGCTCAATCAAAAAAGCCCACCGGCGCATGCCGGTGGGCTTTTGATGGCGCGGGGGATGCCGGTCAGGTCTTGGTCAACGCCGGACGCGTTTGCGTGTACCCGTCTTCGCGCAGGCTGAAACGGCCCACGACCTCGGCTAGACGCGAGGCTTGGTCGCGCATTTGCTCGGCGGCGACGGTGGATTCCTCGACCATCGAGGCGTTGTGCTGGGTCATTTGATCCAGGTCGTTGACGGCCTGGTTGACCTGGGTCACGCCTTGGCTTTGCTCCTGCGTGGCGGCGTTGATCTCGGCGAGGACGTCGGAGACCCGCGCCACGGCGGTGACGATTTCCTGCATGCTGTCACCTGCCATGCGCACCATGTCGGTCCCCTCGCGGGTCTGGGTCACCGAGGCGTCGATCAACTTTTTGATGTCATCGGCCGCCGAGGCCGAGCGACTCGCCAGTTGACGCACTTCATTGGCGACCACCGCGAAACCGCGACCTTGCTCGCCGGCGCGTGCCGCCTCGACCGAGGCATTGAGCGCCAGAAGATTGGTCTGGAAGGCGATTTCGTCGATCAAGCGCACGATGTCGGAGATCTGCGTCGTCTGGGCATTGACCTCTTCCATGGTGTTGACCGCCTTGCGCGCAATATCGCCGCCATGATTGGCCGCCGTGGTCGCCTCCCGGGAGAGCTGGTCGGCCTGACTGGCAGACTGCGCGGTATTTTCCACCGTGCTGGCGATCTGCTCCATGGCGGTAGACGTTTCCTGCAAGCTGGAAGCGGCCTGCTCGGTGCGCCGTGAGAGATCCTGGCTGCCGTGGGCGATTTCGCTGGAGGCCTCGCTCACCGAGGTACTACTGGCACGGACTTCGAGGAGCACCTGGTTGACGGCATCGGCGAAGCCATTGAAACCCTGGGCGATTTGCGCCACCTCGTCGCGACCATCGATCTCGAGCCGGCGTGTCAGATCACCTTCACCAGAGGCGATATCGAACATGGCATCGCGCGCCAAGCGCAGACGGCGGAAGATCGGCGACAACAGCGCCCACAGCAGCAAGGCGGCAATCAGGCCGGACAAGACCATCGCGATCAACGTGGCGTGCAACATGCCTTGCACGCCGGCGTTGGCTTCGGCGAGGTCCAGCGCGATGACCAGGCGCCAGTCGGTTTCCGGCACAGGCACGGCATACAACAGCACATCCCGACCATTGACGGTCGCTTCTTGCGGGCGACTCTGCTGGCTCAACGCGTTGAGCCGCGCAGGGGTCAGGCTTTCGTCCAGTGCCGTCGATGGCTTCAATGCCAGGCTGGCGTCACGATAGGCGACGAGCTTGCTGTCCTGATTGACGAGGAACGCGAAGCTGCTTTGAGTCGGACGGACCGAGGTCACGTTCGCGTTGACATCGGCCAGGCTGACATCGGCGCCGATCACGGCCTGGGTCTCACCGTCCTCGATCACCGGTGTAGCGAAAGATACCACCAGGCTGTCGGTGACCATATCTAGATAGGGCGGGCTGGCAATGCTCTCGCCGGCCTCGACGGCCGAGCGGTACCAAGGGCGCTGCGTGGGGTCGTAATCTTCCGGCGGTTGCCAGTTGTCGTTGGTGATCAGGCGCTTGTCCGGCAGTCCTACGTAGACCTGGCTGAAGCCCCCGGCCGTCGCGGCTTGTTGCAGCGCAGGAACGAGCCTATCGCTCCCGAGGGCGGGAGGCAGCGCTTCAATCAGGCGCTTCTTGCTCACGGCCCAATTTTCGATGGACTCGACATGACCGCGTGCCACGCCGTCGAGCATATCGGCATTGATGGTGCGCTGGTGCTGGCTCACCAGCCAGTAGTTGACGCCACCGGTGGCGGCCAAGGCGACCAGAATCATGGCGACACAAGCCACCATGATCCGGGTGCGAAGCGATGTGAACATTAATGAGTGCCTATCGTTGGAGGAAACCTCCTCTGATTAACGGCACTCATGGAAAAAACTTTAAGCAAGACGCTTATTCATGTTGATTCGAATTGTCACATCAACTGAGGGGCGGGCGAAATTTCTCGGCCAACTCTTCCTCGTCGGCACTCGATAGGTCTTTATCCAAGGTATGGATGACGCAGGCCTGGGTCGGCTTGTCGAGTTTCTGGCGAATCAATCCCAAAAAGTGCGGCGCGGCGGCGATGATAAACTCACCGGCTTTCCCCTGGGTACGCGCCTGACGGAGATAATCAGCGACCTCCTTGGCGAAGAACGCGGCGTGTTTTTCCATCGTGGCATCGTCATTACCGGACTGACGCGGCGAATGCGATGCCGCATCGTCGGCCTCGCCTTTGCCGCCCGTACGCAGATCGCCGGTATGCAAACGGCCCTCGGGATGAATCAGCGTATCGACTTCACTCACTACACCGGCTTGATGCGCGAAGACACGCGCACGCGAGGCATTGGCGGTCACGATATAACGCTTGTTCATGTCTGACTCCTTGATCGGGGGATGACCGGCATCTCGGGACAGCGGCGCTTCCTGCGCCGTTGATATCCCACCGCCTCTTCGCGCGAACGGCGGCCCTTCAAGCATCGAAACCCAGCGTATTTCTGTCAACCTCGCGGTAGGCGTCAGCACGCCGCGACATTCGCGTGGCATGACAACGACAGGTTCACGCTTGACGCAAACCTGCTAACATCGCATCGCTGGACAGGAATCACCGGCTACGAGCGCTATCTGCCAGGGAGAGCGACATGCGCGACTTTATCTTGATGCGTCGCCCACTACCGCGACGGACGTTGATCTTTTCTCATTGTGTCCTGCAAATTGGCCTGCTGTTGGCCGGCGGCGCTTGGCTATGGCGCCATTCACCGGCAGCGAGCGGACTATCATGGCAGGAAAATTGGCCGATGTTGGCCCTCGGCGGCGGCGTACTGCTGCTTGCCATGGCGTTGGTGCGCCTGTTCGCCGAGTTATGGATGGCACCGCACCATATGCTGGCGCGGCGCGAGGGCTTTGCCCCGAGCGACGTCATGACGCGCGCCATCGATCGGCGCCCGGCCATGCACGACCCGGAACAGGCCTGGATCAGCACGGCGAAGCCGCTCGACCCGGAGGAAGGCGTGGTGGGCCAAGCGCGCGTGACAAGGCCCCGCCAGCCGGCCACCGCGAAACGGGAACCGGCCACTTCCCCCCAGCGCCAGGAACCCAGCCTCTAACCGGCGACGGGTGACTTGTCGCTCAGTGGCCGAGAATCTGGCTGAGAAACAGCTGGGTACGCTCGGAGCGCGGGTTATTGAAGAACGTTTCCGGCGGCGCTTCTTCGATGATCTGCCCCTGATCCATGAAGATGACGCGGTCGGCCACGGTCTTGGCAAAGCCCATCTCGTGGGTCACGCAGAGCATGGTCATGCCTTCGCGTGCCAGTTCGACCATGACATCGAGCACTTCCTTGATCATTTCCGGGTCGAGCGCCGAGGTCGGCTCGTCGAACAGCATCACCTCGGGGCGCATGCACAGCGCCCGTGCGATCGCCACGCGCTGCTGCTGACCGCCCGATAATTGCCCCGGGTACTTCTTGGCCTGTTCGGCAATTTGCACCCGCTCCAGGTATTCCATGGCCAATTTCTCGGCTTCGTGGCGGGGCTTCTTCTGTACCCATATCTGTGACAGGCAGCAGTTCTCCAGCACGCTGAGATGCGGAAACAGGTTGAAATGCTGGAACACCATGCCGACCTGGCGACGGATCTGTTCGATTCGCTTGATGTCTTCGGTCATGGTGATACCGCCGACCACGATGCCACCCTGCTGGTGCGCTTCCAGGCGGTTGATGCAACGGATCAACGTCGACTTGCCGGACCCCGAGGGCCCGCAGATGACGATACGCTCACCGCGCTGGACGGTAAGATCGATATCGCGCAGCACATGGAAGTCGCCATACCATTTGTTGAGGCCGGTCATCTCGATCATCGGCTCGGTGCCGTTGTCCCGTGAGGCAGTTGCTTCGCTCATGCAGGTGCTTCCTGAAATGAATTGTCTTGTTGTATGCCGGCACACGCCGCCTTGCCACTGCAACGCCTAACAGTTACCGGCTGCCGAGTGCTAATGCCCTGTGTGCAGCTTGCGTTCGATACGCTGGCTGTAGCGCGACATGCTGAAACAGAAGACCCAATAGACCAGTGCCGCGAACACATACCCTTCCATGGCATAACCCAGCCACTCGGGGTCGGTGAGCCCGGCCTGGATGATCGACAATAGATCGAGCAGGCCGATGATCAGCACCAGCGAGGTATCCTTGAACAGCGCGATGAAGGTATTGACGATCCCCGGGATCACCAGCTTCAGCGCCTGCGGCAGGACGATCAAGCCCATCCGTTGCCAGTACCCCAGGCCCAGTGACATGCCGGCCTCGTCCTGCCCCTTGTCGATGGCCTGCAGTCCACCGCGTACCACTTCCGCCATGTAGGCGCTCCAGAACAGCATGATGCCGACCAGGGCGCGCAGGAGCTTGTCGAACTCGACCTCCGAGGGCACGAACAGCGGCAGCATCACCGACGCCATGAACAGCACGGTGATCAGCGGTACGCCACGCCAGAACTCGATGAATACGACACTGACGCCCCGTACCAGGGGCATGGATGAGCGCCGCCCAAGGGCGAGCAGGATGCCGATGGGCAGCGAACCGACGATACCCACGACGGCAATCGTCAAGGTCAGCATCAACCCGCCCCAATCACGGGTCGGCACGGGCATGAGCCCGAAGACACCGCCAGCCAGCAGGAAGAAGGCGATGAGCGGAAAGCCGGTCAGGGCGAACAGGGCCACCCATCCCTTGGAGGGCAGGCGCGGCAGCACCAGCCAGGCGATCAATCCCGCCAGCATGGCGAAGACGATATTCACCCGCCAGATCTCGCTTTCAGGGTAAAAGCCGTAAACGATGCTCTCCAGGCGTGCCGAAATGAATACCCAGCATGCTCCCTCCCCCGTGCAGGCCTCACGCGTCTCGCCCAGCCAGTCGGCCTGGACGATCGCCCATTGCAGTAAAGGCCAGACGATGAGGACGGCAAGCACCAGCATCACCAGGCTGACGATGCTGTTCAGCGGCGAGGAGAAAAGATTCTTGCGTAGCCAACCGGTCACACCACGACGCGGGTCGGGGGGCTCTCGCTCGGGGATCATGGGTGTTGACGTCGTTTCGGGCGATGGCGAAGAGGTCGTCATGTCAACGCTCCTTTATCTGCACACGGGCGTTGTAGAGATTCATCAAAAACGACACGACCAGACTTATCGTCAGGTAGACCGCCATGGTGATGGCGATGATCTCGAGTGCCTGCCCGGTCTGATTGAGGGCCGTTCCCGCGAACACCGCGACCAGGTCAGGATAGCCAATGGCTGTGGCCAGCGAGGAGTTCTTGATCAAGTTGAGGTGCTGACTGGTCAACTGAGGAATGATCAAGCGCATGGCCTGGGGGATCACGATCTTGCGCAGCGTGACGCCCGGCGCCAGTCCCAGCGAACGCGCCGCCTCGATTTGGCCATGAGCGACCGACTGAATGCCCGAACGAACGATCTCGGCAATGAAGGAGGCGGTATAGATCGACAGTGCCAGCCACAGTGCCGCCAGCTCAGGCAGGATGGTAATGCCGCCGCGGAAGTTGAAGCCGGCAAGGGCCGGCACCTCCCAGTTCAGCGGGAAACCGTTGATCGCATAGACCGCCAACGGCAGGCCCACGATCAACGCAAGGCTGAGCCAGCCGGCGGGTAGCCGCTGCCCCGTGCGATCCTGACGGCGGCGCGCGAAGCGCACCAAAAAGAAACTGGCAACGACGGCCAGTAACAGCGCCCAGAGAACCGCCGAAAAACCGGGCTGCGGCAGCGGCGCCGGCATGATCAGCCCACGTATGTTCAGAAAGATGACTTCGAAAAACGACAGGCTGTCACGCGGCGAGGGCAAGGCCTGCAAAACGGCAAAGTACCAGAAGAGAATCTGCAGGAGCAGCGGTACGTTGCGAAAGATCTCGACATAGACCATTGCCGCCTTGGCCAGCAGCCAATTGGGGGACAGCCGCGCGATACCGACCAGGAAACCGATCAGGGTCGCCGTCACCACACCCATGGCAGACACCAGCAGGGTGTTGAGCAGGCCCACCACGAATGTCATCGCATAGGTGCTGTTGCCGCTGTACTCGACCAGGGTCTGTGGAATCGAAAAGCCGGCCCTCTCGCTGAAGAAGCCAAACCCCGTCGTGATACCTCGTTCTTCCAGGTTGCTCATCGTGTTGGAAACCAACACGGCGATCACTGCCGCCAGGGCGATGAGCAATACGGCCTGGACGACCAGAGCTCGAAAGCTGGGATCTCGCCACAGGGCGCCCTTTTCTCGCGAACGTTGAACGCTACGCCACATCGGTGAATGCTCGATCAGAAAGCAACCTCACAGGCTACCCATGCCGTTACGACACAGGGGCCCGGAGTTGCTTCAATGAATGTCAGGACTCGCGCCGGGTCGTTCCGGCGCGAGAGGTTGGCGTAATACGTTTCAGCGCACCGGCGGTGCGTACATCAAGCCGCCTTCGGTCCACAGCGCGTTGAGGCCGCGCTCGATACCCAACGGGGAGTTCTTGCCTACGTTGTCGGCAAAGACCTCGCCGTAGTTACCGACATCCTTGACGATCTGATAGGCCCAGTCTTTGGGCAGGCCGAGTTGCTCGCCGTAGCTGCCCTCAACGCCCAGCAGGCGGGCCACCTTGGGATTGGGCGGATTGGCCTTCATGTCGTCGACGTTCTCGCTGGTCACGCCCAGCTCTTCGGCATTGATCATGGCGAACAACGTCCACTTGACGATGTCGAACCACTGATCGTCGCCCTGGCGAACCACCGGGCCCAGCGGCTCCTTGGAGATCAGTTGGGGCAGGATTTCGACACTACTCGGATCAGGCAGTTGCAGGCGCAACGCCGCCAACTGCGAGGTGTCGGAGGTCAGCACATCACAACGTCCATTGGCAAATCCACCCGCAGTCTGATCGGGTGTGTCGAAGGTCACCGTCTGGATATTGATGTCACGGGAGGGGAAATAATCGGCGAGGTTGAGTTCGTGGGTCGTGCCGGCCTGGATACAGATCGAGGCGCCGTCGAGCTGCTTCAGGTTATCGATGCCTAGATCCTTTCGCAACATGAAGCCTTGACCATCGTAGAAAGCCACACCGGTAAAATCGAGTCCCAACGAGTTGTCACGCGTGGCGGTCCAGGTGGTGTTGCGCGAAAGTACGTCGATTTCACCAGACTGCAAGGCGGTAAATCGCTCTTTGGCGGTCAGTGGCGTGAAGGCCACCTTGCTGGCATCGCCGAACACCGCAGCGGCAACGCCTCGACAGATTTCTACATCCAGCCCTTGCCAGTGGCCGTCCTCGTCAGGTGCCGAGAAGCCGGTCAGGCCGACATTGACCCCGCAATTGAGGTTGCCACGCTCCTTGACATCGTCGAGCGTCGCCGCTTGGGAGGCGGTCGCCAGACCACTCAGCAACAGGGCGGCCGGAACGGCCATCATGAACTTGTTCTTGTATAACATGCAGAAGCTCCTTGCGTTATTGTGGTGGCTTATTCGCGAGCCACTAACCACATTAGCAAAGAGCTTGCCACTCCGACCAATATACCTAAGTCACGTACCTTTAACGTTTTTCACACGTTGCACATCACATCGACAGTGCACGACGCATGAACGGTGGCAGCGCCAATGCACCACGATGGGTCTCGACGCTGTAGTACTCGAGCGGGAATTCCACCGCCGCGGCATCGTTTTCACGAAAGCGCGTCACGTCTTTGCCCTTGCCGGCCAGCGTCACGCTCCACCACCCCGAAGGATAGACTGGCTGCGGAAATGGCAGCGTGGCGACGCTATCGAAGCCGGCGCGTTGCATATCGGCGCGTAGCTCGCGAATGATCGAGCCGGTGTGATAAAGCGGTGACTCGCTCTGTTGCACCAACACACCGCCGTCGGCGAGCAGGCGATGACAACGCGCCAGGAAGTCGGCCTCGAACAGTCCTTCCGCCGGCCCCACGGGATCGGTGGAGTCGATGATCATGACGTCGACGCTGCCTTCCGGTGCGTTCTCGACCCACTTGACGCCATCCTCGAACTTGAGCGTGGCGCGCGGGTCATCGTTGGACGCCGTCAGCTCGGGGAAGTAGCGCTGAGAGGCTCGGGTGACCTCTTCGTCGATGTCGATCTGTACGACGTCTTCGACGCCGGGATGCTTGAGCACCTCACACAACGTACCGCAATCACCACCGCCGATGATCACCACACGCTTGGGCGCGGCGTGCGAAAACAGCGCCGGATGCGCGATCATCTCGTGGTAGAGGAAGTTGTCGCGCGTGCTGAGCATCACGCAGCCGTCGAGTACCATCAAGTTGCCGTAGGTCTCGGTGGCGTAGACTTCCAGATGCTGATAGGGGCTTTGTACCTCGTGCAGCTTGTCCTTGATCATGAGTGAGAAGGCACTGCCGTGGCTGTCGAACACTTCCGTGAACCAGCCCTGGTCGAGACGCTCGGTCATGGGAACCCTCGTAATCACTATCGTCAAAGCCCCTTCGAGAGGCTGGAATCGCATTCATGGAATAGCCGCGCAACATAGCCTATCCGCGCGCGACAAGAAAGCGCCTGGGCAGCAGCCAATGGCAGACTCTAACGGCGACAAGCGCCCCTAGCGTATTGGCCAGCGCATCGGCCCAATCGGCGCCGCTACGGCCAGGCACGCCCAACTGCAGGCCCTCGATGAGAACGCCGTAGCCGATAGCCAGACTAAGCGCCGTCAGCGTACGAAAGCCCCCCAGCCGCAACAGTGCCGCCAGGCCCGCATAGGCAATAAAATGATTGAACTTGTCCCAAGGCAGATCTTGGGACATCTCCGCACCGGGCGTCAGGCTGCCCCAGGCGATCACGGCGGCGCTGATGCCGGCCAGCACCAGGCACGACCAGCGAAGAGGGCGAAGGGAAACAGACATGGCTCACTCTCCTTGTGACGGATAGATATGATCGGCAATGTCCACGTCGGCGCCCATCAAGACGAGCGGCAGTCCGAGCCGCCGGCAGGTCGTTTCATCCAGATACGATACCCAGCTCGCACGCGCTTGTGGCGACCACTCAGTCGCCGGTGCCAACCGATGGCGCCAACGCCCGACGACATGATAGACACCATCGCGCCAAGCACGCGGACACCAACGCAGCGCCGCCAGGCCGCGCCAAGGCCACTGCAGCCCCTGAGCCAGACGCCACAATGCCGAGCTGTCGCGATGCAGCTCGCCCCCGCGCACCAACCAGATGCTATCGAGCTGGTTAGGATCGGCCCCGAAGTACTCGCCCAAGCGCTGCGCCGACGCCTCGTGCAGGCTTGCCAGGTACACCGGCGCCCGTGCATGGCGCAACACGAAATGCGCCGCGCGCCGACACAATGGGCACTCGGCGTCGAGCACGAGCAGCATGGCACGTTCAGCCATATCAGCCATGATAACGCGGACTGAACTCATGCAGCGCCTCGATGAACGCGGCGACATGATCAGGATCAGTGAATTGGCTAACGCCGTGGCCCAGGTTGAAGATGTGACCCGGCCCACTGCCGTAGCTGGCCAGGATCCGCGCCACTTCATCGCGAATCGCCTGGGGCGAGGCGAACAGCACATTGGGGTCGAGATTGCCCTGCAACGCCACGCGATCGCCCACGCGGGCCCGCGCATCGCTCAGTTCGGTGGTCCAGTCCAGGCCTACGGCATCGGCGCCGCTATCGGCGATGCTTTCCAGCCACTGGCCGCCCTGCTTGGTGAACAGGATCACCGGTACGCGCCGCCCCTCGTGCTCGCGGATCAGTCCCTCGACGATGCGCGTCATATAGGCCAGCGAGAATTCGCGATATGCAGGCGTCGACAGTACTCCACCCCAGGTGTCGAAGATCTGCACGACCTGGGCACCGGCACGGATCTGGGCGTTGAGATAGTCGGTCACCGAGCGCGCCAGCTTGTCGAGCAACGCATGCATCGCCGCCGGGTCGCCATACATCAGCGCCTTGGCGTGCCGGAAATCCTTGCTCGAGCCGCCTTCAATCATATAGGTGGCCAGCGTCCAGGGACTTCCCGTGAAACCGATCAGCGGCACGCTGCCCGCCAGTTCGTGGCGAATGGTGCGCACCGCGTTCATCACGTAGTCGAGGTCGCGCTCGGCGTCGGGCACGCGCAGCGCGGCAACATCCTCGGCGCTGCGCACTGTCTTGCGAAACTTGGGGCCTTCTCCAGTCTCGAAGTAAAGCCCCAGGTCCATGGCATCCGGGATCGTGAGGATATCGGAAAACAGGATCGCCGCGTCGAGCGAGTAACGCTCCAGCGGCTGCATGGTCACCTCGCACGCCAACTCGGCGTTGCGGCACAGGTCCATAAAGCTGCCAGCTTGGCCGCGCGTTTCGCGATACTCGGGGAGATAGCGGCCCGCCTGGCGCATCATCCACACGGGTGTGCGATCTACCGGTTGGCGTGCCAGGGCACGCAATAGGCGGTCGTTTTGCAATGGCATGAGAACTCCAGACGTCGATTTTGTCCTCCATTGTAACGAATGCGGCGCGCGGCGACTTGATTCACGGTGACGCATCCCCATCTAGCAAATTGCTAGTAACATACCCCGCCGCACTAAGCGCACGCGCGGCACTTACAGGGTGAGCCTCACGCTACGGCCTGCTAGAATGCTCGCCCCGACGCTTTCGCTTTCCGCACCGTGCTGTGCACCACTGAGGTTCATCGTGACGATTCGCTTCATCGCCGCCTCTCAATTACCCACACCGTGGGCAACCTTTACCATGCATGGTTTCGAGGACGAGGCCACTGGCAAGGAACACATTGCCTTGACGCTGGGTGATGTCTCGACGTCCGAGCCCGTGCTAGGGCGCGTGCACTCGGAGTGCCTGACCGGAGACGCCCTGTTCTCGATGCGCTGCGACTGCGGCTACCAATTGCAGGAAGCGCTCAAACGCATCGCCGATGAAGGGCGCGGCGTGCTGCTCTATATGCGTCAGGAAGGCCGTGGCATCGGCCTGCTCAACAAGATCCGCGCCTATCATCTGCAGGATCAGGGCTTCGACACCGTGGAAGCCAACGAGCATCTTGGTTTCGGCGCCGACATGCGCCGTTACGATCTCTGCGTGCCCATGCTCGACCACCTGGGCGTGCAAGCGCTCAAGTTGATGACCAACAATCCGCGCAAGGTCGACGCCTTGACGCGCGATGGCGTGCGCGTCGCCGAGCGCCTGGCGATCACCGCAGGGCGCAACCCCCACAACGAGCAGTATCTGGCCACCAAGGTCGGCAAGCTCGGGCACATGATGGCACTGGACGACTTTTCCCCCACCCGCAAGGGCGATCGGGAACGCTGACGCTGCCCTTTGACGAACTATACTGATGCGCATGTTGTCTTGATGTCAGCCCGTCGCTATCACGCAGGAGTTCGCCATGTCACATGAGTCCCCACCCGTCTCGCCCGACCAAGACGCTCCTTTTTCCGGCCTCGAAGAAGCACTGCATAGCATCAGCCATGGAATCGGCGCCGTGCTGAGCCTCGTCGGCGTGGTGGCGCTCATCGTTGCAGCCAGCCTGGCGGCCGAGGTCGATCCGTGGAAGATCGCCAGCATCAGCCTCTATGGCGTCTGTCTGTTGTTGCTGTATACGGCCTCGACGCTCTACCACGGCCTACGCAGCGCGCGCCTCAAGCGCCTTTTCCAGGTCTTCGACCACTGCGCGATCTATCTGCTGATCGCCGGCACCTATACGCCGTTCTTGCTGGTCAACCTGCGCGGCCCCTTGGGGTGGACACTGTTCGCGGCGATCTGGAGCCTGGCGCTGGGCGGCATCGCACTCAAGATCGTCTGGCCGCATCGCTTTGGCATGCTGCGCGTGGGCGTCTACCTGTTGATGGGTTGGATGATCGTGCTGGCTGCCGGTGAACTCGACGCCCGCCTCAACACCCCCGGCCTCGCCCTGCTGGTTGCAGGCGGTATCATCTACACGTTGGGAGTGGTGTTCTACGCGATTCCCGCGATCCCGTACCATCACGCCATCTGGCACCTGTTCGTCTTGGGTGGCAGCGTGTGCCACTACTTCGCCGTCTACACCGCCGTGCTGCCGTTTCAGGCGTAAAGCACGGCGGCGTCGCCCTGCCAGGAAATTCGCATGTTCCACTGGTTCGAAAAGCGTCTCGCTCCGTTTCCGCCTCAAGAGCCACAGCGCCCGCCGGACACGCTGGTCGCCTTCTGCCTGCACTACACGCGTGGCGCCTGGCCGTATCTGCTGGTCGCCACGATACTGATGGCACTGATCGCCGGCATCGAGGTGTGGATGTTCGGCTTTCTCGGCAACATCGTCGACTGGCTGGCGGCCCAGGACCGCGAGACCTTTCTCGCCGAGCAGGGGTGGAAGCTGGCCGGCATGGCGCTGATCGTGCTGGTCTTGTTACCTGGCCTGGTGGGGCTGCATTCACTGTTTCAGCAGCAGACCCTCATGGGCAACTTTCCCATGCGCATCCGCTGGCAGGCGCACCGCTATCTGCTGCAACAATCGATGGCCTTCTACCAGGACGAGTTCGCGGGGCGTATCGCCACCAAGGTGATGCAAACCTCGCTGGCCGTGCGCGAGTGCATCATCAAGCTGTTCGAGGTACTCAACTACGTCAGCGTCTACTTCCTGGGTACGCTGATCCTGGTGGGCAACGCCGACTGGCGCCTGGCAATGCCGCTGGTGGCCTGGCTTGCCGGCTATCTCGTACTGCTGCGCATTTTCGTGCCCATCATGGGCCGCGTGTCGAAATCCCAGGCCGACGCCCGTTCGCGCATGACCGGGCGCATCGTCGACAGCTACAGCAACATCCAGACGGTGAAGCTGTTCTCCCACGCCCAGCGGGAGGCGGCGTTCGCCAAGGACGGCATGGAAGGGTTCCTGGTCACCGTGCATCGCCAGATGCGCCTGGTCACGGGGCTCTACGGTCTGCTCTATCTGCTCAATGCGCTGTTGCTGTTCGGCATCGGCTGGCTGTCGATCCACCTGTGGTTGGTGGAAGCGGTGAGCGTCGGTGCGGTGGCCGTGGCGCTGGGGCTGGTGATGCGCCTATGGGGCATGTCGCAGTGGATCATGTGGGAAGTCTCGGCGCTGTTCGAGAATATCGGCACGGTCCAGGACGGCATGGCGACGCTCTCGCTGCCGCGCCACATCGAGGACCGGCAAGACGCCCCGCCGCTGCGCGTCGACCGGGGTGAAATCGCCTTCGACCGGATCCGTTTCCACTACGGCAAGGGCAGCGGCGTCATCGACGAGTTGTCGCTTGCCATTCAATCGGGGGAAAAGATTGGCCTGATCGGTCCCTCCGGCGCCGGCAAGTCGACACTGGTCAATCTGTTGTTGCGTTTCTTCGAGCTGGAAGGCGGCGCGATCCGTATCGATGGTCAGAACATCGCCGAGGTGAGCCAAGAGAGCCTGCGTGCGCAGATCGGCATGGTCACCCAGGACACCTCGCTGCTGCACCGCTCGGTACGCGACAACCTGCTTTACGGACGCCCGGATGCCACCGACGAGATGGCCTGGCAAGCGGCCCGCGGGGCCCATGTCGCGGACTTCATCGAGTCACTGCACGACATTCAGGGCCGCAGCGGCTTCGACGCGCATGTCGGCGAGCGTGGCGTGAAACTCTCCGGCGGACAGCGCCAACGCCTCGCCATCGCTCGGGTGATGCTCAAGGATGCACCGATCCTGATCCTCGATGAAGCCACCTCGGCGCTGGACTCCGACGTCGAAGCCGCGATTCAAGAAAACCTCGACCAACTGATGCAGGGCAAGACAGTGATCGCCATCGCCCACCGCCTCTCCACCATCGCCGCCATGGATCGCCTGGTGGTCATGGAGGGTGGACGCATCGTCGAGCAGGGCAGCCATGCCGAACTGATCGCCCGCGACGGGCTCTACGCGCGCCTTTGGCGGCGCCAGTCCGGCGGCTTTCTGGAAAGCGAAATGGCGATACCCGAGGCACCCTGAGCCTTCATTTGCCTCTCGACACCGATGCCGTGCCCCCGATGGCCACCATGCCATTTAGTGATCGATCGCGAACATTTACTTGTTGGGACAAGTACATGGCAAATGATTTCTGCATTTTGAGTCACAACCTCATGGTGAAGAGTTGACATCACCTAGCGTGTGTTACTTTAATAGCACGACACTGTGACTCTAATAACAAAACGACAAGCCACATGCTGGCGTATGCCGTTCCCTGTATAACAATCCACAATCGAATGTCATCAGGATGCTGATATGACCGCTATCATGAGCCTGGTAGGAATGGCGACGCTGATCCTTATCGCCGTGCTGTTCTCCTCCAATCGCAAGTCGATTCGCCTACGCACGGTCGGCGGCGCCTTCGCCATCCAAGCCTCCATCGGTGCCTTCGTTCTTTACACCCCTTTCGGCCAAGCCGTCCTCGAGACGATCTCGGAAGCTGTCAGCCAGGTCATCGTCTATGCCAACGATGGCATCGACTTCCTCTTCGGCGGCCTCGCCAATCCCGACAAAGTAGGGTTTGTCTTCGCTTTCAAGGTATTGCCGGTCATTATCTTCTTCTCGTCATTGATTGCCGTGCTCTATCACCTCAAGGTCATGCAATGGGTTATCCGCCTGCTGGGTGGCGCACTCCAGCGCGTGCTGGGCACCTCACGCAGCGAGTCCATGTCGGCCACGGCGAACATCTTCGTGGGCCAGACCGAAGCGCCGCTGGTCGTACGCCCCTTCATCGCTTCCATGACGCGCTCAGAGCTATTTGCGGTCATGTGCGGTGGGTTGGCCTCGGTGGCAGGCTCGGTCCTTGCGGGGTACGCCAGCCTGGGTATCCCGATGGAATACCTGATCGCGGCCTCCTTCATGGCGGCGCCGGGTGGACTGCTCTTCGCCAAGCTGTTGATGCCGGAAACCGAAACGCCCGATGACAGTATTTCGCACGCCGAGGAAAAGATCGAAGCGGACGACAAACCCGCCAACGTGCTCGATGCCGCCGCCACCGGGGCCACCTCGGGCATGATGCTGGCGGCCAACGTCGGCGCCATGCTGCTGGCATTCATCGGCTTGATCGCACTGCTCAACGGCATCCTCGGCGGCGTCGGCGGATGGTTCGGCATGGCGTCGCTGAGCCTGGAAATGATCCTCGGCTGGCTCTTCGCACCGCTGGCCTTTCTGCTGGGCATCCCCTGGAGCGAGGCCACGCTGGCCGGCTCATTCATCGGCCAGAAGATCGTCGTCAACGAGTTCGTCGCCTTCATCAACCTGGCGCCGTACATCTCCGGCGAGACTGTCGTCGCCGCCACCGGCGAAGTCATGTCCAAACACACCGCTGCCGTCTTGTCCTTCGCGCTATGCGGTTTCGCCAACCTCTCCTCGATCGCCATTCTGCTCGGCGGGCTCGGCCTCATGGCGCCCAATCGCCGTCAGGAAATCGCCCGTTACGGCCTCAAGGCCGTACTCGCAGGGACACTTTCCAACCTGATGTCGGCCACCATTGCAGGGTTTTTCATTAGCTTGGCATAACGCCGCCGACACTCGACCAGGGGTCGGCGGGAATCGCGCTCCGGGTAAATCTCTGCGCCTGGGGTGTATTTCGACTGCAACATAAAAAACGTAAAGATGGGAAAATGACCATGAACAAGATCACAACAAGCAAGTGGGCTGGGGCCACGTTCTTGGCCACCATGGTCTGCAGTAGTCCTGCCCTGGCGGCGGATTACTCGGGCGGCATTCACGAAGACGACAACCTCTGGTTGACCTTCAATCTGATGCATAGCGAGGACAATCGTCTACCGTTCCGCAATGCTCAGGATACCTACGTGGAAATGGAGTTCGGCGGCCGCTCGGGCATCGTCGACCTCTACGGCTATGTCGACATGTTCGATGCCCTTGACAGTGGTAACTCCGACCAGCATGGCGGGGACAACGTGTTCATCAAGCTCGCGCCGCGCTTCTCGCTGGATGCCATGACTGGCCGAGATCTCTCGGTGGGCCCGGTCAAGGAATGGTACATCGCCACCGTCACGACGATCGGCGACAACGGCCCGGCCGGCGGTCTATGGGAGCATTACGTCGGGCTGGGCTCGGACGTGGAAGTGCCCTGGTTTGGCGAGATCGGCCTCAATCTCACCGCACGCTACGTGCGCGAGAACTATGGCGGCCCGGATGAGAGCTCGTGGGATGGCTTCATGGCCTCCACCAACTGGTTCAAGCCGTTCTACACCTTCTCCAACGGCGGCTATCTTTCCTACCAGGGGTATATCGATTATAAATTCGGTGCCAATACCGTCGCCGAAGAGGCGGGACGCAGCAACAACAGCCTAGAGTGGTTCAACGGCCTTTACTACCACACCAACCGCTTTGCCATCGGCTACGGCCTGAAGATCTACAACAACATGGCCTTCTACCGCGACGATACCGATGCCTCCGGCGTGCAACAGGACACGTCAGGCCCCGGCCATTACTTCAGCATCAACTACAAGTTCTGACCCGCTTGCGTGTCCGCCGTCCCGGCGGACACGTTCCCCCTGCCGGCACCACCCCAGCGCGCCGAGTGTTCGGCGATTCCTGCAATGACCTGACGCCTGCATCTCAGCGTGACGGCACCGCACGTTTACCAGCCGGCGGGCGCCCCAAGATGGCGATTGTTGTCGGAAAGGATCTCCAGCCAACTGCGTTCATCATCGGCTTGGTCGGCATTGGCAACAGTGTCGTCGGCATTGATGCCGCGCTGGCTGTCGACCATGGCAACGCTCATGCCGGAATAGCGGAAGGCATCGTTGTCGAAGGCAGTCGCTGTCGGTGCATTCGATTGAGATGCCATGTGCAGCGACTCGTGATTGACGGCGGCGGCTTGTTGGGAAGCATCGCTAGCCTGTGCGGCGAGTGGCAAGGCAGCAAACAGTAGTGCAGTGGCGGCTAATGAGCGTGTCATAGGGCATATCTCCTGACGCGTGAACGAATACGAGACATTCTATTAGCTCGCTAAACGTTATTCAACTAAAGTCATGCACACGCTTTCATAGCGCTTCACCACCGACCAGGTAGAGACAGGCTCCAAGCCTGCTGAATTTGTCAGTTCAATAGCTTGAGTCCCAGCACGCCGATCACGATCAACGCGGTAAAGCCGATCCGCAGCGGATGACGCGACTCGCCCCAGAACAGCATGCCCAACAGGGTGCCGCATACGGTGCCGATGCCCGTGAACACGGCATAGGCAACGCCCAAGTCGATGCCGCGCATGGCCAGCGCCAGAAAGCCAAGCGCCGTGCCGAATCCCAGCGCCATCAGCACACCGCCGGCCAACGCGCGCCCCTGGCTGACGCGGGCGAAACCCACCACGCCAAGCACCTCGAAGACACCTGCCCCAAGTAACGCCAACCAATGCCAGGTCATGAGGACACTCCTCCGCGCTGCCGATCAGCGTCGTGAGAGGTCCGAATGGCCGTGGGCTCGCCGGCAAACTGCTGCAAACCGATGACGCCGATCAGGATCAACCCGATACACGCCAGCGATGGCCACGAGAAATGCGTGCCGAACAGCCAGGCATCGGCCGCCACCGTGCCCGCCGCACCGAGCCCCACGAAGACCGTGTACACAGTGCTCGCCGGCAAGAAGCGCACGGCGCGCACCGCCAGCAGCAAGCTCAACGTCGCCATGACCAATGTCGCCACCCAGTCGCCGAGGCCATCGGCGAGTTTCAAGCCGGTCGCCCAACCGACCTCGGCCACCGCCGCCAGCGGTAGAATCAGCCAACGCATCGCCATCATGCCCTCCTCGTTCACCTGCGCCGCGCGCTTTTCGTAAGAGTGCTCATCACGCCAGGAGCGCCCACACTAACTAACGGTCGTTAGTATAGAGTTGGCAACACGACTTGGCAATCATGCACGCAAGCCGCGATCATGAGCAGATTCACGCAGGCCCAGGGACGTTCAGTGCATACCCGCGACAAACTCAAACACACCGGTCTCGCCCTTTTCGCTCAGCATGGCTACGAAGGCACCTCGCTTGCGCAAATAGCTGCCGAGATCGGCATCAAGAAGCCGTCGATCTACAATCATTTTCCCAACAAGGCGGCGTTGTTCCTGGCGATCTTCGAAGAGGTCGAAAGCGGCATCGTCACGCTCATCGACGACAGCCTGACACGTTCCCACGACTTGCCCACGCGAGAGCGCCTCGAGCGGCTCATCCGCGCATGCGCCACCTTCATACGCCGCGAGCATCAAGGCGTGTTCTACAAGCGCTATCTGCTTTTTCCACCCACAGACGTGGCCACCCAGGTCGCCGCCATTTCGAATGACAACGAGCGGCGCATCAACGCCCATCTGCACACACTCTTCGAGGAGGGCCGCCACGCTGGCGAGCTGCGCGCGCTGCCTGAGGCACAGTTCACCGCCGCCTTCTACTGCCTGATGGATGGTCTGTTCGCCGAGAATTTCTACTACGACGCCGATACGTTCGAACGGCGCCTGGAGGGGGCCTGGGCCGTCTTTTGGGCGGGGCTGGAAACCTGAGCGGCTGGGTCAGGAGATCAAGGAAGAAGGCCAGGTCCGCGCCGCCATGTGACGAATGAAGGCCGCCGTGGCCTCCGGCCGCGTGATGGGCAGCATGTGCCCCGCCTCGGGCTCCACATGCACGAGCATATCGGGACGCGGGCGCTGCAACGTCTCGATATGCAACGCCGGCTCGAGAATCCGGTCATCCGCACCGAACATGACGCCCAGCGGCACTCCCAGCGCCGTATAGCGAGATACCTGCCGGGGCAATTCATGCTCAAGCATGGCCATGTCGGTGGAGGCCGCATGGAAGGCTTGGGGACGCAATGCCAGAAGCCCGCCACCACGAGTGGCGTAATCCGCAGGCACCGCCTCCGGGGCAAATACCTGCGCCAACGCCTGCCGCGAGGTCACACGCGTCAGGGGAATGGCGAGCGTCTCGGCCATCCAGCGCCGCCGGCGTGGCGAGCGAATCGCCAGCAGACGCATCGCCGGCGGCACATCGGATACCTGTGCCACCAAAGGCGCGAGCAATGCCAGCCCCGCGACCTCATCGGGATATTCAAGCGCCAGCGTCAAGGCCACCGCGCCGCCCATCGAGTGCCCCACCACGAGCGGACGCTCGACGCCCAAGGCCCGCCACGCCTCGTGCAGGGCCTGCGCCTGGCAAGGCAAGCGAGCATGCCGATCATCGGTGGGAGCAGAATATCCCGACCCCGGCCGGTCGATGGCAATGACGCGGAAATCATTGCCCAGTGCCTCGGTCAAGGCATAGGTAAAGTGCTGCAGCTGGCCGCCCAGGCCATGAATCATGACCAGCGCCGGCCCCTGGCCGACATCGACGTAATGCAGGCGCCCGGCGGAGGTGTCGATGAAGCTACCACGCGGCGGTAACTGCGCTTCGGCCTGACGGGCCAGGTCGCGCGTCATGCGTCGCAGCCCCCAAAGGCACGCCGCGCCAAACAGCACACAGAGGAACATGAACCAGATCATGATCAACATCATGGCCACACGATGACGCAGTTCACGGTCTCGCCTCCGCCTTCCGAAAAGCCTGGTAGCAGTGTTGATTGCGCTCCAGCGCGATCAGGCTGTGCTGATCGAGACCTGGAATCGCACGCGGATGCAGGTCATCGAGCGCGGTCACGGCATCCGGCGGCACGGCGTTATAAGGCGGAATATCGTTCCAGCCCAGCAGGAGTTGTCCGCCGGGCCGTAGGCAGGCCACTGTCGAGGCAAAGGCGGTGTCGATATCGCCGGGGGAGTCCAGCCCCCAACCCAGTACACCGTTACAGACCACGGCATCCAGGCTTTCGGGCGGTAAATGCGCTGCCAACGCGACCATGTCAGCCACGATATGGCGCTCAGCGCCGAAAGGCGACTTGGCCGGGTCGACGTCCAGAGTGGTCACGCGACTTGTGGGGAAGAGCTCGGGATAATTACGCGTGTACCAAGCACAGCCGACGAGCAACACATGGCCGCCGCCGACTTCCGTGGCCAGTGCCGGGAGAATCACTTTCTCCAGCAACTGGCGATCACCATAGCGATAGCCCACGCGCCATCCCAGGGTGTCGAGTACGCCCAGCACACGTGCCATGGCGCGATACGCTTGCAGTCTCGCGGGCATCCGCGTCTCCCGGTGTCGCGCCACGTGGGGCGCTAGCGCCTTTAGCGTTGCCGACGCACAGGGCAGCTGTCAACGCGGCCGAGGCGAAGGAGCTGCCCAGTCACCTGCGTTTGTACAAAATCTAGGCACTCGCCTCGCGGGACTTCTTGATCAGGTCGTAGGCGTTGGAGATTTCTTGGGTACGCGTTTCGGCCATTTCGCGCATGCTTTCGGGCAGGCCTTTACCCGCCAGCTTGTCGGGGTGGTTCTGGCTCATCAGGCGACGGTAGGCTCGCTTGAGCTCGGCATCGCTGGCATCTGCTTCGACGCCCAGGACCCGGTAGGCATCGGTTAACGCCTGCTGCGATGGCGCACCATTCGCCTGCTGTTGACCGCCACGCAGCATGGCCTCGATCTGTTCGATTTCGGCCTCACTGCAGCCCAGACCGCGCGCCACGCGCAGCAGCATGTCATGCTCGTCGGGATGCAACTCGCCGTCAGCGGCGATCGCAGAAAGCTGGACTTGCAGGAATACCTGTAACAGCGCACGTTGCCCGCCGGTCACTCGCCGCACCGTGGCCAACTCGGCGTCGAGGTCGAAGTCATCGGCCTTGCCACGCTCGAAAGCCGCCTTGGCGCGCTCACGCTGCGCCTCGTTCAAGCGTAAACGCTCAAAAAGCGCCTCGACGACACGCAGCTCGTCGCCGCTGACATGGCCGTCCGCCTTGCAGACGCACCCCATGACCGCGAACGTCGAGTCGAGGAACTGCCCCTGCATTTGCGATAGCTTGGAGACGACCACACGGCGTATCAGACGCCGCGCGACCCAATACCCCAACATGGCACCGATAATCAGTCCCGGCAATTTACCGAACATGAAGCCGAGCCCGGCCCCAATCAAAATGGCGATCAGCATGAGCTTTCCGTCTTGTCGCTAAATGTTAGTCATCGCGCTGCGCCGCGTCCCAGCGCCGGCGTACCGCGGCCTCGATGCCCTCGGCGTCGAGGCCGCACGCCGTCAGCAATTCGGCGGGCTTGCCGTGCTCGACGAAGGCATCCGGCAAGCCGAGATTGAGTACCTCGACCTGGACACCCTCAACAGCCAGGAGTTCATTGACGCCGCTCCCCGCGCCGCCGGCGACGACGTTCTCTTCGAGCGTCACCAGCAGCCGGTGCTGGTTCGCCGCCGCGAGTATCGCGTCACGATCCAGCGGTTTCACGCTGCGCATGTTGAGGTGCGTAGCGTCGAGACGCTCGGCGACCTCGGCGGCGGGGCCATTCATGCTGCCGAACGCCAGCAACGCCACGCCGCCATCGCGACCGCTGCGCCGGGTCTCGGCCTCGCCGATGGGCAGCACCTCGAGGCCGGGCGCGAGTGTCGTCCCCGGCCCGGTGCCGCGCGGATACCGCACCGCCGCCGGCCCTTCGTGATGATAGGCGGCACTCAGCATGGCGCGGCACTCGGCTTCATCGGCAGGCGCCAGCACTACCATGCCCGGGATGCAGCGTAGGTAGGCGAGATCCAGCGCCCCATGGTGCGTAGGACCGTCTTCGCCGACCACGCCCGCGCGGTCGATGGCGAAGGTGACATCGAGCGCCTGCACCGACACGTCATGGATCAACTGATCATAGCCACGCTGCAGGAAGGTCGAATAGATCGCCACCACGGGCTTCATGCCCTCGCACGCCATGCCCGCCGCCAGCGTCACCGCGTGCTGCTCGGCGATCGCCACGTCGTAGTAACGCTCGGGATACTCGCGCGAGAAGCGAATCAGGTCGGAGCCTTCGCGCATCGCCGGCGTGATACCGATCAAGCGCGCATCCTCCGCAGCCATGTCGCAGAGCCACTCGCCGAAGACATTACAATACTTGCGTGGTTTAGGTTTGGCTTCAGGCTCGGGCGTAGTCTCGTTGGGCGAGCGCGGCTCCACCTTGGGCGGCGGCTCGCTGGCGGTCTTCTCGAGCTTGGTGATGGCATGATAGCCGATGGGGTCAGCCTCGGCGGGGCGAAAACCACGTCCCTTGCAGGTCTTGATATGCAGGAATTGCGGCCCCTCGAGGTTCGCCATGCTGCCGAGCGTCTGCACCAGGGTCGGCAAGTCGTGGCCGTCGATGGGGCCGATGTAATTGAAGCCCATCTCCTCGAACAAGGTCGCCGGGCTGACCATGCCCTTGACGTGCTCTTCGGTGCGGCGCGCCAATTCCAGCGCGCCCGGTAGATGCGAAAGCACGCGTTTGCTGTTCTCGCGCATCACCGTATACGGCTTGCTGACCAGGATGCGTGCCAGATAACTGGCCATGCCACCGACGTTCTCGGAGATCGACATCTCGTTGTCGTTGAGAATCACCAGCATATTGGCATCGACATGCCCGGCATGCGCCAGCGCTTCGAACGACATGCCGGCGCTCAAGGCGCCGTCGCCGATCACCGCGCAGACACGGCGCTTCTCGCCTTTGGTGCGCGCCGCCAGGGCCATGCCCAGCGCCGCCGAAATCGAGGTGCTCGAGTGGCCGACACCGAAGGTGTCGTAGGGCGACTCATCGCGCTTGGGAAACGCCGCCAGCCCGCCGAACTGACGGATGGTCGACATCTGCTCGCGACGCCCAGTGAGAATCTTGTGCGGATAGGCCTGATGACCGACATCCCAGACCAGGCGGTCATGCGGTGTGTCGAGAATATGGTGCAAGGCGACGGTCAACTCGACCACGCCCAGCCCCGCGCCGAAGTGGCCGCCGGTACAGCCGACACTATAGAGCAGGTAGGCACGCAGCTCGTCGGCCAGTTCTCGCAACTGCGCCGCCTTGAAATCGTGTAACGCCGCCGGAGACTCGAGGGTGTCGAGCAACGGCGTGGCCGGACGTTCGGCAGGAATCTCGTCGAACAGCTTCATAAGCGTCTTCTACAACCGATCAGTGATCGCGGTCGATCATATGGCGGGCCAAGTCGGCCAGAGGAAAGGCTTGCTCGCCCAGGGGCGCCAGAGCGTCCAGCGCCTCGTCGAGCAGGCCGTGCGCCTTGGCACGGGCGCCTTCCAGGCCGAGCAAAGCCGGATAAGTGGGTTTGGAACGCGCCGCATCGGCGCCGGTGGCCTTGCCCAGGGTCGCGGCGTCGCCAGCGACATCGAGGATGTCATCCTGAATCTGGAACGCCAAGCCGATGGCCGCAGCGTAGGCATCCAGCGCCGCCACGCGGGGGTCGTCTTCGTCGACGATCGTCAGGGCGCCGAGCCGCACGGCGGCACGAATCAAGGCACCGGTCTTATAGCCGTGCATGGTGGCCAGAGCGTCGACGTCCAGGCGTCCGCCCACGGCGGAAAGATCCAGGGCTTGCCCAGCGGCCATGCCCTCTCGCCCCGAGGCATTGGCCAGCACGCGCACCATCGCCCCCAGACGCGGCGGGCGTGCCTCGGCAAGCACCTCGAAGGCCAGCGTTTGCAGTGCATCGCCGGTCAGGATGGCCATCGCCTCGTTATAGACACGATGCACGGTGGGACGTCCGCGACGCATATCGTCGTCGTCCATGGCAGGCAGGTCATCGTGGATCAACGAGTAAGCATGGATCAGCTCGATGGCGGCCGCGGGGGCATCCAGCGCAGTGGCCTCGGCACCCAGGGCGCGTCCGGCGGCATACACCAGCACCGGACGCAGGCGTTTACCGCCGCCTAGTACGCCATAGCGCATGGCAGCATCGAGCTCGCCAGCGACCGGCGTCGCGCGCTCGAAGACCTGCGCCAGCACTTGCTCGGTACGCGCCCGCGCCGTCGTGATGATATCGCGCTCGGCCAGGGATTCAACGCTCACCATCGGCCTCCCCGGTATCGAAGGGCGTCTCGTGGAAGCTGCCGTCGGGCTGCTCCAGCAATGCCTTGACGCGCAACTCGGCGTTTTCCAGGCGTTGCTGGGCGTCGCGGGTCAGGTGCACGCCACGCTCGAACGCCACCAAAGAGGCTTCCAGAGACAGCTCGCCCGACTCCAGTTGAGCCACCAGCGATTCCAGACGTGTCAGCGTGGCCGCGAAATCCTCCGGAGCGGCGTCCTGAACATCCGTTTCGTCGGGCTGGGCGACACCGCCAACCGATGCATCCTTTTCCACCATGGCGCTTCTCGCTCATCCGTGCGGACCGATGCCACGGCCCGGCTTGCCAAGAGTTGGCCCCACAGTATACACCCAAGCCCCGGGGATGCGTCTGCCCCGGCGTAGCCGCAAGCGTCGCCGGTGCAAACGCATTCATGCACAAGGTGCAGCGAATTCATCCTCAAACAGGCCGCCTGTGCTACGATATGGCCCCTGTCGCTGGGCGGTCTCCTCCCCTTTTTCTTGCCTCGGGGCCTCGGATCGCCCGCTTGGACAGGCCACCACCATACCGATAGATACACGTCGCATCAGTCGACGAAAGGGTTGAACCGACAATGGCCAAGACGTCTCTGGACAAGAGCAAGATCAAGATCCTGCTGCTCGAGGGCATTCACCAGTCCGCCGTGGACAACCTCCTGAATGCCGGTTACACCAACATCGAAACGCTCTCCACTTCCTTGTCCGAGGACGAGCTGGTCGAGAAGATCCGCGACGTTCACTTCATCGGCCTGCGCTCGCGCACGCAGCTCACCGAGCGCGTGTTCGCCGCCGCCGAGCGGCTCACCGCCGTGGGCTGCTTCTGCATCGGCACCAATCAGGTCGATCTCAACGCAGCGCTCGAACGCGGCATACCGGTCTTTAACGCACCGTATTCCAATACCCGCTCGGTGGCCGAGTTGGTCCTCGCCGAAGCCATCATGCTGCTGCGCGGCATCCCGGAGAAATCCACCCGCGCCCATCAGGGCGGCTGGTTGAAGTCGGCCAAGAACGCCCACGAGGCGCGCGGCAAGACGCTGGGCATCATCGGTTACGGCAGCATCGGCGCTCAGCTTTCGGTGCTCGCCGAATCACTGGGCTTCGATGTCCTCTATTACGACGTGATCACCAAGCTGGCGATGGGCAACGCGCGTCAGGTAGGGTCTCTCGAGGAGCTGCTGGCGCGAGCCGACGTCGTTAGCCTGCACGTGCCCGACGTGCCGTCCACGCGCTGGATGATCGGTCACGACCAGTTGGCGCTGATGAAGCAGAGCGCCATCTTCATCAACGCCTCGCGCGGCACCGTGGTGGACATCGAAGCGCTGGCCGAAGTGCTCGAGAGCGGCAAGCTGCTCGGCGCAGCCATCGACGTCTTCCCCGTCGAGCCCAAGGGCACCAACGAGGAATTCGTCTCGCCGTTGCGCGGCAAGGACAACGTCATCCTCACCCCGCACATCGGCGGCTCGACCTTGGAGGCCCAGGAGAACATCGGCATCGAGGTCTCCGAGAAGCTGATCACCTATTCCGACAACGGCACCACCATCACCTCGGTCAACTTCCCCGAGGTCGCGCTGCCCGCCCATCCGGACAAGCATCGCCTGTTGCACATTCATGAGAACGTGCCGGGCGTGATGTCCGAGATCAACAAGGTGCTCGGCGACGAAGGCATCAACATCTCGGCGCAGTACCTGCAGACCAACAGCGGCGTCGGCTATGTGGTCATCGACGTCGACAAGGCCTACGGCCCCAAGGCGCTGGAAGCGCTCAAGCGCGTCAATCATACGCTGCGCCTACGCGTACTCTACTCCGAGAGCAACTTCGAAGCTTGACGCCACGGCGCACTGATCGCTTCAACGCAACACGGCCCCTCATGCGAGGGGCTTTTGTAATTATACGCTAACATAGGATTCAACATGATTTCCCATGGTTCGGGGCTTAGCGCTTGGCAATCAAACCTTCATTATTTGCATAACCTAAAAGTCGCTACCGCATACTAAAAGGACCTTTTCACTATGGGACGAGCACAGCCACTGTATTTACAAATACAAAAACATTTACTAGAAAATATCCAAAATGGCACTTGGAAAGCTCACCATCAGATCCCCCCTGAAGAACAGCTCGCCAAGGATTTTAACGTTAGCCGAATGACAGCCAATAAAGCGATTCGCGATCTAGTACAGCAAGGCTATCTTTCCCGGCAACCAGGACTAGGAACCTTCGTCACCGACCTTAAATCAGAGTCATCCCTCGTTGAGGTTCACAACATCGCTGAAGAGGTTCGGGAACGCGGCCACTTGTATAGCTGCAATGTACTATCGAGCGGAGTCATGGAGGCTGATGACGAGGTGGCATTGCGCTTGGGCGTACGACTGGGTACACAAGTCTTTCATACGCTAATAGTACACCGAGAAAACGGCACTCCCATTCAGTTGGAAGATCGCTTCGTCAACCCACGCTGGGTACCAGATTATCTCAGCACTGATTTCACGCTACATACCCCCAACGAAATACTAGTGACCGCCTGCCCCATCAACGATGTCGAGCATGTCGTAGAAGCCGTCTTAGTCGATGAGCAAACTGCTCTCCATCTAGAGATCGATACTGCGCGACCCTGCTTATGCATGACGCGCCGCACATGGTCCGGCGATCACTTAATCAGTTATGCACGACTGATACATCCAGGGGAACGTTACAAGCTACGTTCTTCAGTACACCGAAACACCTGATGATACAGCGCCAAAACTGAAGAAAAAATTACCATGTCCTCACCCATTAACAGCTAGCGCCATCACGGCATAGCCTGTCGGAATAGCCAAAAGCAAGCTTAAAGCCACTCTCAAAAACCAGATCACCACAATACGCCCAATGCTAATCGGAATAGTGGTGGAGAGAATGCAAGGGATCGAGGCCGAGAAGAACAACACTTCCGACACCGACACAACGCCTGTAGTGAAACGGGCAACAAAACCAGTATCGCCCATCAGCAGGGCCGGCAGGAACATCTCGGCAAAACCGGTAGAGGCTGCCTGGGCCAGCTGCATCGCTTCATCCAGCCCCCACAAGGCCGTCACCGGATAAAACACCAACCCCAACCAATCGAATAACGGCGTGTACTTGGCCAACAGCAAACCAATCAACCCCACCGACATGATCGATGGCAGGATACTGATCGCCATCAGCAGCCCTTCCTTGAAGTTCAATGCCACACTGCGAGCCAGGCTAGGAGCTTCTCTTGCGGCGTCGAGGCCGGTGTACCAAGCGGTCGTCAGTCGGCGTCCACGCGCTACTTCAGGCTCGTTGCCGGGCTTTTCGTCGTCCATTCTCGCCAACGGTGGCAAGCGCACGGTAATCGCGGTCACCACGAAGGTGATCAACAAAGTCAGCCAGAAATAAAGGTTCCATACCGCCATTAAATCCAGCGTCTTGGCGACGATGACCATGAAAGTTACCGATACCGTTGAAAAGCCGGTTGCAATGATCGCCGCTTCACGTGCCGAATACTGCCCCGCCTTATAGACACGATTGGTGATCAACAGACCAATCGAGTAACTGCCGACGAAGGACGCCACAGCGTCGATCGCCGACTTCCCGGGCGTGCGCCAGATGGGTCGCATCACCGGTTGCAGCAGAATGCCGATCAACTCGAGCAGGCCATAGCTGATCAGCAGCGCCAGGAAAATAGCCCCAATCGGCACGATCAGGCCCACCGGAATCACCAGCTTGTCGAACAGGAACGGCAACATATCTGGGGTATGCAATAGTGCTGGGCCCCAACCGCTGAGCGCCATCACGGCAGCCACGACCCCCAGCAACTTGAGCACGGTGAATATTCGCTCGGTGACACTACGCCGCCAGCGCCCGGTCGCCAATGGATAGACCGCCCCGGCGACGATCAACACCAACGCGTACCAGCCATCCAGTCCGCCTAACAGATATCGCGCTCCACTCACCATGTGATCGAGGGGGATGGTGGTTCGCCCCGCCAGGGTCAAGGGCACGAAAAAGATCAGGATGCCCAGCACGCTGGGAACGAACAGACGCAACACAGTTTTCAGGGAATACCGCCGCCCTGGGGCCCCGGTCGAATCGAGAATCTTGTCTTGATGTGACATAAAGGCCTCGCGGTTTGTCGTTATGATCCATTATTTGTATATACAATACTAAAACCTTGCTTGTCACGTCTTGCTCAGGCAACGAACATCCGACCAATGTCTAACACCACACAACCTCCTTCCCAAGGGAATTCGGTGCTGCTTATCCAGATTTGATGGGGGATAGGCTTGACGCCGTAGATGTGTTTCGATAATTGTATATACAATTACTAGCGAAACGCTGCCCAAGGAGAAAGCTCATGCCCGAGACGACGCGACTGCTATGGCGAGACATGACGGTATTCAACGGTGTGCAGGAATTGACCGAGCCCATGGCGGTGATCACCCAAGGCGATCGCATCGACACGCTGTGCCCGATGCGCGACTTCGATACGGCGCTTATCCAGGATGCTCATGACGCTGGCCGAGGCAAGGTGATGACACCGGGGCTCGTCGATTGTCATACCCACCTAGTGTTCGGTGGCAACCGCGCCAACGAGTTCGAGCGGCGCCTGGAAGGTGCCAGCTATGCGGAGATCGCCAAGGCCGGCGGCGGCATCCTCAGCACGGTACGTGCCACCCGTGAAGCCAGTGAGGCGGAACTCCTCGAGCTCGCCCTGCCCCGGCTCCAGGCCCTAATCGACGACGGCGCGACCACGGTGGAAATCAAGTCCGGCTATGGCCTGAACGTCGCCGACGAACTCAAGATGCTGCGCGTCGCGCGTCGCCTCGGTGAGCGGCTTCCGGTGCGGGTGGTGACGACCTTGCTCGGCGCTCACGCTCTACCACCGGAATATCAGGACGCCAGTAAAGCCTACATCGACCTAGTTTGTGACGAGATGATTCCCGCTGCGGTAGCCGAGGGACTCGCCGACGCCATCGACGTGTTTTGCGAGAAAATCGCCTTTTCCGTCGCTCAATGTGAGCGCGTCTTCCAGGCCGCTGAGACACACGGCTTGCCGATCAAGGCGCACGCCGAGCAACTCTCCAACCTAGGCGGCACGGCGATGGCCGCACACCATGGCGCGCTGTCGGCGGATCATATCGAATACCTCGACGAGGCCGGCATCGAGGCCATGGCCGAGGCCGGCAGCGTGGCCGTCATCCTGCCGGGTGCTTTCCACACGTTGCGCGAGACCCAGCTACCACCCATCGCGGCGCTACGCGAAACCGGCGTGCCCATGGCTATCGCCACCGACGCCAATCCGGGCAGCTCGCCGCTGTTCCAGCCGACACTGATGCTCAATCTGGCCTGCACGCTGTTCCGCCTGACGCCGCGTGAAGCATTAGCCGGCATGACCGCGAACGGCGCCCAGGCACTCGGCGCCAAAGAGTTCGGGCGACTCGAGGTGGGTGCGCTCGCCGACCTATGCGTGTGGGATATCCAACGCCCTGCCGAGCTAGCCTATGCCGTGCAGCCCGGCCGGTTACGTCAACGGGTGTTCCAGGGAGTGATGACCCATGAGCGCTGATACCGATACTCACGAGATGCCTCCTATCGATATGTCGATGTGGCAGGGGCGCGTCGACCCCGAGCCAGACAGCCCACGCTGGCACCAGTGCATGCACCCCTGGAAAGTGGGCGCGACTCCCGGCGCCGCCCTGCTGGGCTTTGCCTCGGATGCTGGCGTCAAACGCAACCAAGGCCGGCCGGGCGCCGCCGACGGACCGCTAGCGATCCGCCGGGCATTGGCCAACCTGGCCTGGCATCGCCAAGCGCCGATTTATGATGCCGGCACTGTCGAATGTGATGGCGATGCACTGGAAGCGGCTCAGCAATGCCTCGCCGAGCGCGTCGCCGACCTCCTAAATGCCGGGCAGTTGCCCATCGTGCTAGGCGGTGGTCATGAAGTGGCCTATGGTAGCTGGCAGGGCCTCGCCGGACATCTAGAAGCGCAAGGCAGCCAAGTGCCCAGGGTCGGCATTATCAATCTCGATGCACATTTCGATCTCCGCGACCCCGCCCATATACGCTCGTCCGGCACGCCCTTCGCCCAGATCTTTGACCAGTGCGAGACACGTGACTGGCCGTTCCGCTATGCCTGCCTGGGCGTCAGCCGCGCAAGTAACACTCGCGCCCTGTTTCAGCGTGCCGAGGAGCTCGGTGTCCTGGTACGCGAGGACCGTGAAATCAACGCAGCACGACTCGACGCTATCGTGCGCGACGTCGAGCGTTTCATCGCTCGCTGCGAGCACCTCTATCTGACCATCGACCTCGACGTACTGCCCGC
This sequence comes from Chromohalobacter sp. HP20-39, assembly GCF_033052815.1. NCBI lineage: Bacteria > Pseudomonadati > Pseudomonadota > Gammaproteobacteria > Oceanospirillales > Halomonadaceae > Chromohalobacter > Chromohalobacter sp. HP20-39. The sequence continues at coordinate 252,834 of NZ_JAWHTP010000002.1, forward strand.
CGCCGAAGCACCAGGTGTCAGTGCGCCAGCCGCGCGTGGCGTGTCGTTGGCGTTGCTCGAACCGCTGATCGAGATTATCCGCGATAGTGGCAAGCTGCGGCTCGCCGATATCGCCGAACTCAACCCCGATCACGATATCGATGGCCGCACCGCCAAGGTCGCGGCGCGTCTCGTTCATCAACTGACCCTGACCGGCTAATCGGCCACGGACTACTAGCCGCAGATTTGTCTAAACCAGCCCTAATGTTTGTCTAAAAGAGCAAAGAGAGACCTCAAATATGTCCAACACCGACAAGCGTCACGACCCCAGTCGCCGGATCGCCGCTCCCACCGAAACCGAGCTCTCCTGCAAGAGCTGGCTGACCGAAGCCCCGCTGCGCATGTTGATGAACAACTTGCACCCCGATGTCGCCGAACGCCCGGAGGATCTGGTCGTCTATGGCGGCATCGGCCGCGCCGCCCGCGACTGGCAGTGCTACGACAAGATTGTCGAGACGCTCCAACGCCTGGAAGACCATCAAACGTTGCTGATCCAGTCCGGCAAGCCAGTGGGCGTGTTCGAGACTCACAAGGATGCCCCTCGGGTACTGATCGCCAACTCCAACCTGGTACCAGCCTGGGCCGACTGGGAGCACTTCAACGAGTTGGATAGGAAAGGCCTGATGATGTACGGCCAGATGACCGCTGGCTCGTGGATCTACATCGCTTCCCAGGGCATCGTCCAGGGTACCTACGAGACCTTCGTCGAGGCGGGGCGCCAGCACTATGATGGCAAACTCGCCGGTCGCTGGATCCTCACTGCCGGCCTGGGGGGCATGGGCGGCGCCCAGCCGCTGGCCGCGAGCATGGCTGGCGCCTGCTCACTGAACATAGAGTGCCAGCAGTCACGCATCGATTTTCGTCTGCGCACGCGCTATCTCGACGAGCAAGCTGACGATCTCGACGACGCTCTGGCTCGACTCGAGAAGTACACCCAGTCAGCCCAGGCGATCTCCATCGGCCTGTGCGCCAACGCCGCCGATGTACTGCCGGAACTAGTCAAGCGTGGTGTACGTCCGGACATGGTCACCGACCAGACCAGTGCTCACGATCCGTTGCATGGCTACCTGCCCTCAGGTTGGGTCTGGGAAGATTATGTGGCTCGCGGCAAGCGCGAGTCCGAGGCAGTGGTCAAGGCCGCCAAGCGGTCCATGGCAGTGCACGTCCAGGCCATGCTCGACTTCCAAACGATGGGCATTCCGACCTTCGACTATGGCAACAACATTCGACAGATGGCAAAAGATGAAGGCGTGACGAAGGCCTTCGATTTCCCCGGCTTCGTACCGGCCTATATTCGCCCGCTATTCTGTCAGGGCATCGGCCCGTTCCGCTGGGCGGCGCTGTCCGGCGACCCGGAGGACATCTACAAGACCGACGCCAAGGTCAAGGAACTGATCCCCAACGATCCACACCTGCACAACTGGCTCGACATGGCCCGCGAACGCATAAGCTTTCAGGGCCTTCCCGCACGCATCTGCTGGATCGGCCTCAAGGATCGTGCCCGCTTGGGACAAGCTTTCAACGAAATGGTCAAGAACGGCGAGCTCAAGGCGCCGGTGGTCATCGGTCGCGACCACCTGGATTCTGGCTCGGTGGCCAGCCCCAACCGCGAGACCGAAGCAATGCTGGACGGCAGTGACGCTGTGTCCGACTGGCCACTGCTCAACGCCCTGCTGAATACCGCTGGCGGCGCCACTTGGGTCTCGCTGCATCACGGCGGTGGCGTAGGCATGGGCTACTCACAGCACGCCGGGGTGGTGATCGTCGCCGATGGCACGGATGACGCTCACGCGCGGCTAGGCCGAGTGCTGCGCAATGACCCCGGCACCGGGGTGATGCGCCATGCCGATGCCGGTTACGAGATCGCTAAAGAGAGCGCTAGAGAGAACGGCCTTGATCTGCCAATGATCGACGCACAGGAGAGCAAGTGATGAGCCATCTCAAGATTTCCCCCGGAAAGATGACCCTGGCACAAATGCGCCGGGTGTTCGAAGCCCCGATCCAAGTCAGATTACCGGATAGCGCAAACGCAGCCATCCAACGCGGCGTAGATTGCGTCAACCAGGTGCTGTCGGAAGACCGCACCGTCTACGGCATCAATACCGGTTTCGGCCTGCTGGCCCAGACCCGTATCGAAAAGGACCATCTCGAAGATTTACAGCGATCACTGGTGCTATCGCATGCTACTGGCGTCGGCGAGCCCATGGACGACTCTTTGGTGCGGCTGATCATGGTGCTCAAGATCAATGCTCTGGCACGGGGCTTCTCGGGTATTCGACGCCAGGTACTGGATGCCCTGATCACGTTGATCAATGCCGAGATCTACCCACGCATCCCGCTCAAGGGCTCGGTGGGGGCTTCCGGCGACTTGGCCCCATTGGCCCACATGAGTGCCCTGTTGCTGGGTGAGGGCCAGGCACGCTATCGGGGCGAGTGGTTGCCCGCGCGACAGGCGCTGAGTATTGCCGGACTAGAGCCATTGGCACTGGCACCCAAAGAAGGGCTCGCACTGCTCAATGGCACTCAGGTCTCCACCGCATACACCTTACGTGGGCTGTTCGAGGCCGAGGACCTATATGCAGCCGCGACGGTCTGTGGCGCCCTCACCGTCGAAGCGACGCTCAGTTCACGCGCGCCCTTCGATGCTCGCATTCACAACGTACGTGGCCAGCAGGGCCAAATCGATGCCGCTAGCGCCTATCGCCACCTGCTGGGTGAGCATAGCAGGATCAGTGACTCACATGTTGATTGCGGCAAGGTACAGGATCCCTACTCGTTACGCTGCCAACCGCAGGTGATGGGTGCCTGCCTGCGTCAGATGCGCCAAGTCGCCGAAATCTTGGAAGTCGAAGCCAATGCGGTCTCCGATAACCCTCTGGTATTCGCTGCGGAAGGTGACATCATCTCCGGCGGCAACTTCCATGCCGAACCGGTAGCCATGGCAGCCGACAATCTGGCGTTGGCGATCTCCGAGATCGGCTCGCTCACCGAGCGGCGTATCTCGCTAATGATGGACAAGAACATGTCTCAGTTGCCCCCGTTCCTGGTAGAAAAAGGTGGCGTCAACTCCGGTTTCATGATCGCCCAGGTCACCGCCGCAGCGCTGGCCAGCGAAAATAAGGCCCTGGCCCATCCGCACAGCGTCGACAGTCTGCCGACATCCGCCAACCAAGAAGACCACGTATCTATGGCGCCTGCCGCCGGTAAACGCCTGTGGGAAATGGCCGCCAATGTGCGTGGCATCGTGGCCATCGAGTGGCTGGCCGCCTGTCAGGGGCTCGACTTCCGCGACGGCCTCGCTACTACCTCCCTTCTGGAGCAGGCCCGCAGCGCATTGCGTGAACGCGTGGATTACTACGACAAAGACCGTTTCTTCGCCCCGGACATTGAAGCGACCACCGAGCTATTGCTCGCACGTGCACTCAGCAAGCTGGTACCGGACAACCTGCTGCCCAGCTACTGAGAAATCACCCGCGATCCCCATGTATCGCGGGCCTAAATTACCTAAAGCCATCATTACAATGAAGGAAAATCATGTCCAAACAATCACAAGACATTCCTTTTTTTGCCGCCATGCTGCCTTTCATCGTGATGATCGTCACGATGATGACAACCATTATGGTCTACGAAGGCAGCCCACACATTCCTTTGTTGATCGGCGCCGTGACGGCGGGCATCGTCGCCTGGTTCAACGGCTATTCATGGGAGGCGCTTGAAGGTTATATCTACGATGGCATCAAGAAGGTGCTACCTGCCGTCGTTATCCTGATACTGGTGGGGTTGTTGATCAGTTCTTGGGTCGCTGGCGGCGTCGTCGGCGCGATGACCTATTACGGCCTGGAGTTCTTGTCACCCGGCTATTTCCTGCCTGCACTGCTGCTGATCTGCGCATTTAGTACGCTGATGATGGGCAGTTCCTGGTCGACTATCGGTACCCTGGGCGTCGCGGGCATGGCGGCCGGCACCAGCATGGGACTACCACCAGCGGCGATCGCTGGGGCGATCGTTTCCGGCGCCTTCTTCGGCGACAAGATGTCACCACTATCCGACACCACCATTCTTGCCTCGGGCATCGCGGGGGCGAATATCTTCGCGCATATCCGCCACATGCTCTACACCACCATTCCCGGGCTTATCATCGCCTTAATCATGTTCATGTTCATGGCCCATTCCACTGACGCTGGCGAACTATCCCAATCGATCAGCACCGTCGTGTATAGTCTCCAGGCGAATTACGTCATCTCCCCTTGGCTGTTCATTATTCCCTTATTGATTCCAGTATTGGCGACCAGCAAGGTGCCGGCCATACCGACCCTGATCATCGGCATCATGTTGGGTAGCCTATCCTATCTTTGGATTCAGGGCGGTGATATGCAAACGCTGTTTTCTGTACTACAAGGCGGCTATGTATCGGATACAGGTAACGAAACCGTCGACAGCCTACTCAGTCAGGGTGGCCTAGACTCCATGATGTATACCGTGTCACTAGCGATGATCGCGATGATATTTGGCGGCATCATGGAAAGCACTGGAATGCTGAACGCGTTGGTAGGCAAAGTCGTGAGGCTGGCAAGAAGCGGCCGATCATTGTGCGCCGTTACAGTCGGCTCGTCTTTTTTGACCAACGTAGTCACTGCCGAACAGTATATTTCTATCATTATTCCGGGGAGAATGTACGCTCAGTCTTTTCGCGACAAGAATCTGCACCCCAAGAACCTTTCCCGTGCCCTAGAAGACGGCGGTACAATCACCTCTCCCTTAGTACCATGGAGCACCGATGCCATCTTCGTTTATAGCGCACTTGGTGTTAGCGCCTGGTCGTACGCTCCTTACGCCGTGCTGAACTACTGCGTCCCGTTGATCTCTATTGCCATGGCGCTTACCGGCTTCAAAATTGCCTATCAGAAAGTAGCTGAATCGGGCCATTCAACCTCTCAAGAAACTAGTAACTCTTCTTTAGGCTACGAACGCTAACGTAAACAAAGATATCAACGATAAAGGCAGCATATCTGCTCAATATTCTTGAGCACCGCCTGCCTCAGCGCAACATGGCCCCTCCTAGGAGGGGCCGTTTTCGCGTGCGGGGCCTGTTTCAGGTGTCAAGGCGTCTCGTCGGCACGCGAGACATCCGCTGGGTTACTGGTCGGCCCGCTTTGCGGCACGCCCGCCTTGACCTCACGTTGACCGCCGCCATAGGTGTTAACCGTACAGCCGGCTAGCGCGGCCAGCAGCAACGCGGTCCCCATCGTCAAAAATAGATAGCGCATGCGTTCCCTCTTCTCTGGTTATTGATCGATATACCTAGAATGCGACCTCCACTCCAGCGTAGACGGTCCGTCCCGGCGCCGTATCAAAATAGCGCTCATTGGTCGCATTGATGATCACGTTGGCGAAGTGCTCACGGGCGAAGAGGTTGCGGATACCCACGTAGCCCTTGAGCAAGGTATCGCCGCCCAAGTGCCAGCCATCACCGGCGCGTAGATTAACCAGCCAGTAGTCGTCGACCTGCACATCGTTGGCGTCATCCGCCACCATATCGCCGATGTACTGCGTCTCGAGGGTCGCAAAGCGCTCGTCGAGCCCCTGCCAGGTCAACTGATTGATCCAGGTCTGCTCCGGCAACCCAGGGATGCGATTACCGTCGTAATTGTTCCCATCGACGACATAATCGTCGTATTCATAACGCGCCAAGGTCAGCGCACTATCAATCCGCCAGCTCGGCGTCAGTTGCCATCCCAATGAGGTTTCGATCCCCTCCTGTCGGCTATTACCCGCATTGCGGTAATACGTCTTGCCAGCCGCGTTCTCGTATGCCACCAGGGAGTCCCGCACGCGCGTCGAAAACACGGCCAGGTCGTAACTCAGGCCATTATCGAAATTGCCACGCAGACCGATTTCACGATTCCACGCCTTTTGCGGCTCGATATCGGGATTGAAGCCGCCTCCCACGCCCGGGTTGGCGAATTCGGAGAACGTCGGCGTCTCGAAGGACGTACCCGTGGACAGATAGAACTGATGCGTAGGGAGATAACGGAAGCTTAGTCCCGTACTGCCGCTCCATTGATGGAACGTCCGCTCGCCACTGTCGTCGTCATCGCTCAGGAAATGATCGTCAATATCAAATGTCACCCGGTCATAACGCGTGCCCAGCGATAGCACCCAGCGCTCGGTCAAATCCAGATCGCCCTGTACGAACACCCCCAGAGAAGTCGCCTTTTGCGTTTCATCCTGAGAGCGACGCACATGCTCGCCATCGATCAATACGTCGTCACTATGGCGATCATCGACCTGGCGCGCCACATCGATGCCCGCCACATATGTCAGCGGCATATGCCCGAGCGAAAGTGACTGATGATATTCAGCACTGCCGCCATAATAGTTACGGTCATAGGCGATGTAGTTTTGCACATTCTCAATTGAACGGCTGCCACCCGCAAAGGCCAACTGTTGCTGATAGTCACGGTGCATATAGAAGCCTTTGAGATACAGTTCACCCGGCCCCGCCGAGAGATCCTCGTATTGCAGACCGATCACCTGTTGATCGACCTCCTGCCCCGAGTCGATCCGCTCGGGTGAGTAATCATAGTATCCTCGGCTATCGATCGTTCCTTCACGGTCCTCATTGACCAGTTCCCGCGTCATGCCGCCCGGATCTTCTGCGTAGGGGCTATCCATTAGATTGACGATAGCGGTAAGCGCGCGGTCGTCACCCAGCTCACGACGCAGCTTGCCGTTGAACAAGTATTTCTCGGCGGCGCTATGCTCGCGGTAACCGTCGGTTTTCAGTGCCGAGAAGCTCACATGGTGCGACCAGGGGCCTTCGACGCCGCCATTGCTGACCGAGGCCTTTCGATAGCCGTTACTACCCACTCCGAGACGCACGCTGCTGCCCGGATCATCGCGCCCCGTCGCCGTGGTCACGCTGATCACGCCGCCCGCCGCGTTGCCGTACTGAACCGACGCAGGGCCACGAATCACCTCAATGCGCTGGGCACTGTCGAGATCGATGGCATCGGTTTGCGCCTGCCCATCCGGCAAGGTGTAGGGAATGCCGTCGACCATCAGCGTAATACCGCGTACCCCCCAAGGCGTACGCGCCCCGAAGCCACGAATGGAAATGCGTTCGCCCTGCGCGAAGTTATAGCGGTTCTGCAGGTACACGCCCGGCACGGTCACCAGCGATTCATCGAGACGTACGCGCTGCTGGCCTTGCGCTATTTCTTCACGATCGATCACAGAGACCGCGGCGGGCGTGGCATAGAGCTCGCGGTCGAGGCGCGGGGCCGTGATTTCCATTACCTCAGGCGCGGAGGATTGGGCGAGGGCAACGCCGGAAACGCTCAAGGCGCCCAGCAACAAGGAGGTGTTGAGATAACGATGGATCATGGCGATATCGACAGGTCGGGTCTGCCGGATGACGAGGCGCCGCCGGCGGACGGATTCATTAAGCGAGGGCGCATATTAGCATATCACACGCACACCCGCCTTAAGTCTAATCGCGATTTTGCGCACCACATGCTTAGTGCCATTCAAAAGTGCGTCGTCATCACCTCCGTCACTGCCAGCGACTCATCGACACACAATACGCGACGCCATTTGTCGAACGTCAGGCATGGGTGCGACGTCCCGAAGGCGATCACATCCCCCACGGCGATATCGGCGTTCTCGGGAAGCGCGAGGAACACATGCTGATCCATGATATGCGTCGTCCGCCAGTCGCTGATATCGATCGGCGCCACGTTCTCGTCATGCAGGGAATATAGTCGAAGTGGTAATGGCAGGTCCGGCTCATGGCCAATATCACGCTTACCCAGCGCGACGATGGCCAAACCGGGCTCGGGCAGCGACTGCACATGGGCGAAGACCTCCAGCGCCGGCTGCAGCGCACCCTCAAGCTCAGGGTGGCGCGTCTGCACATTGGCCATCGCCCCGGCATAGAGCTTGTGATCGTGTACCACATAGCAACCAGGGCGCAGCACCGGCGTGTAGTGCTCGCGCGACTCAGTCTTGAAGAACGCCCGATCGAATGCCTCGGCGATCAGATCGAACCACTTGGAGCCGGAGGCGGTGACCAGCGGCGCCTCGCAGTCCAGCACGCCGCTGGCGTGCAGCGTGCGCACGGTCTCTACCAGGCGCTCACCGTAGGCACGCACGGACGCGACTTCATCACCGCCAGCGATCATGCCCTCGTATCCCTCGATGCCCACCAGCGCCAGGGCGGATTCTTCGCCAATCGCCGTGACCAGCGTCTTGACCTGCTCGGCATTGCGACATCCGCAGCGGCCACCGTCGATGCCCAGCTCGATCAGCACGTTGAGCGTAAGGCCACGCTCGGCAAAGAACGCCCCAAGATCGCGAACATTAGCGACACCATCCACCACGCAGTAATACTCGAGCCCACGCTCGATGGCATCTGCCACCAAGGCCATATTGGGGCGCCCGACCAATTGATTGGCCATCAACACGCGCTCGACGCCATGCGCATACGCCGCCACGCTCTGCACCGCCGTCGCCAGCGTGATGCCCCAGGCCCCCGCCTCGAGCTGTCGCTTGAACAACTCTGGCGCCATGGTGGTCTTGCCATGCGGTGCCAACTTGGCACCGTGGTCATCGGCAAAGCGCTGCATCCAGGTCAAGTTGTTGGTCAGTGGCGCCTCGAAAACCACCGCCGCCGGCAGCGGAATATCATGTAGCAAATGTGCCGAATGCCCGAGGGGGGCGCCTTTTTCCATTTCCCATTGCACGGGGTCTGACATCGTATCTTCCTCACAACATGGCGTGTCGTATTGGTTGCAGTGGTGATCAGGAGCGGCATCCTGCCGCAGATGCATCACCGCGTGGCATTGCGTAAAATACGTCTCCCTTGGCACTCGCCAGCGATTCACCCGGTCCGTCCTTTACGGGGACGATTACCAGGAGACAGACATGACCCAACCGCACGACGCGCCGGCCATCGTGGTCGCAGCGCTCTATCAGTTCGTCACCCTCGACGACTACGAAGCCCTGCGCGAACCGTTGCTCGAGACGATGCGCGCCCATGATGTAAAAGGCACGTTGCTGCTCGCTCAAGAGGGCATCAACGGTACCGTCTCCGGCACTCGCGAGGACATCGACGCCTTGTTGGCCTGGCTAAGGGCCGACCCGCGCCTGGCCGCGGTCGACCACAAGGAATCCTACTGCGACGCGCATCCGTTCTACCGCACCAAGGTCAAGCTCAAGCGCGAGATCGTGACCCTCGGCGTCGACGGCGTGGATCCCAACCAGACGGTCGGCACCTATGTCGAGCCCGAGGACTGGAACGATGTCATCGCCGACCCGGAAGTGCTGGTCATCGACACGCGCAACGATTACGAAGTGGAAATCGGCTCGTTCGAGGGCGCCGTCGACCCGCAGACCAAGACGTTCCGCGAGTTTCCAGATTACGTCAAAGCGCATTACGACCCCACCAAGCACAAAAAGGTGGCGATGTTCTGCACTGGTGGTATCCGTTGCGAGAAGGCCTCTAGCTTCATGCTCAATGAAGGCTTCGAGGAGGTGTATCACCTCAAGGGCGGGATACTGAGCTACCTGGAAAAGGTCCCCGAAGAACAGTCACGCTGGCAGGGCGAATGCTTCGTGTTCGACAACCGCGTGACCGTACGCCACGACCTCGCCGAGGGCGATTTCGAACAGTGCCACGCCTGTCGCCGGCCGATCTCCGAAGACGACATGGCCTCCGCGAAATACGAACCCGGCGTGAGCTGCCCGCACTGCTGGGATAACCTGCCGGAGAAAACCCGGGCCAGTGCCCGCGAGCGTCAACGCCAGATCGAGCTTGCCAAGCAACGCGGCGAACCGCATCCACTGGGTCGCGATCCGCGTCGAGACAAGGCGAGTCACGAGGCGTAACGCCCACCCTGCCGTGAACGATACGCGAGCCGACGGCCCCGTCGGCTCGCGCTGCCTCTCACTCCCACTAAAGCGTGATGACGATGCCCCCGGCCGCCAAGATCACAACCACCGCCCAGGCCGGCAGCTTCCAGACGCTCAAGAGCAGAAAGCCCGTCAATGCCAGTGCAAACTCGGAAGAGCCGACAATCACACTGGTCCAGACAGGCTGGTAGAGAGCAGCGCCCAGGATGCCCACCACCGCGGCATTCGCGCCGCGCATCAGTGATTGCGCGCGCTCCAAGCGCCGGAAGCGGCTCCAGTAAGGCAGCACGGCCACCAGCAATAACAGCCCTGGCAAGAAGATCATGATGAGCGCTAGCGCCGCGCCAAACGGCACTGACAAAGCCCCCATCTCGGCGCCAAGATACGCCGCAAAAGTGAACAGCGGTCCTGGAATCGCTTGGGCAGCGCCGTAGCCCGCGAGAAAGCTATCGGGTGTCACCCAGCCTGACTGAACGACCTCGCTTTCCAGCAGCGGGAGCACCACATGCCCGCCCCCGAACACCAAAGCGCCAGCGCGGTAGAAGGCATCGATCATCGATACCACCATTGACGACGACACCCAGGCAAGCCAGGGCAGTCCGATCAGCAACGCGATGAAACATGCGGCAGCGACTTGGCCGACGCGCCGCGACACCGGAAAATACAATTCATGCGACACCGGACCACCCTGGTCTCGGCACAACAGCATACCGGCCACCGCACCGATCACGATGGCCGTGACCATCCCTACCGGTCCGCCGATCAGCACCACCAATAGAACAGCCGCCAAGGCGATGCCGGCGCGCCGCTGGTCGGGGCAAAGCTTGCGCGCCATGCCCCAGACGGCATGAGCGACGATCGCCACGGCCGCCACCTTGAGCCCATGCAGGATGCCTTGGCTGACCGGGCCATCGAAAACTGCAGCACCTGATGCGAAAAGCACCAGCACGATGGCCGAAGGCAGCGTAAAGGCCGTCCAGGCAGCGGCGGCTCCCCAACCTCCGCCACGCAGCAATCCCAAGGCAAAACCGACCTGGCTGCTGGCCGGGCCCGGGAGAAACTGACACAGCGCCACCAGATCCGCGTAGTCCTCCTCCGACAACCAACGGCGCCGCGTGACGAACTCGGCACGGAAATAACCCAAATGGGCAATCGGCCCGCCGAAGGACGTCAGGCCCAGTATCAGAAAGGCGGAAAAGACTTCCTTGAGATGCTCAATGGAACGGCGCGCATCAGACATCGGGAGGACTCCTGATCAAACCTTGCAAGGCGAACGAGCACTCAACGTGCATGGCCAAACCGTTGAACACCACCATGGCGTGGACGCTTCGTTATAGACTCACTTGAATCTCCAGCGAGTACTCCGCGCAGTTATTGCCCTCGCCGGCGCGGTCCACCACCAGGAACTCGCCTTCCACGTCGAGCACCGAGTGAATGGCGTGCCAGGTCCCGGCGCGATAGTTCACGCCCTGGCGACCATTGGTAACGAACGCACGCACATCGTCGGGGTCAATGCGCTCCCCCGGTGGTGCGACGACGACGATGAAGCGCTCGCCGTGCAGCGGCATGAACGCCTGACTGCCGAGCGGGTGACGCTCCAGCATCGTGAGAGTCAACGGCAGCGCCACGGGTTGGCTGACGAAAAGGCTGATGATCGGCCGTGCGCCCTCGCCGAGCGTCTCGATCCGCGCCAGATCGTGATAACGCTGCGTGCGGCCATTATTGATGGGAAAGCTATCGGCATCACGACGCTCGATGATCTCGCCGAACGACGCGAAAGCCTCGTCGGTCAGCGGTTGGGCGGCAAGTTCGATCATGGTTTTCCTCAGCTCAAGCGCAGTTTCATGTGCCGGTTGACGTCCTTGTAAAGCAGGTACCGAAACGGCCCCGGTCCGGCGGCATAGCATGACTGCGGGCAGAACGCGCGCAGCCACATGTAATCGCCGGCCTCGACCTCGACCCAGTCCTGATTGAGATGGTAGATCGCGCGGCCCTCCAATACGTAGAGGCCGTGCTCCATGACGTGAGTCTCGTCGAAGGGGATCACCCCACCCGGCTGGAAGGTGACGATATTGACGTGCATGTCGTGGCGCACGTCCTGCGGGTCAACGAACCGGGTCGTGGCCCATTTGCCATCGGTGTCCGGCATGGCGATCGGCGCGATATCGTTCTCGTTGGTGACGAACGCCTCGGGCACGTCCAACCCTTCAACATGCTCGTAAGCCTTGCGAATCCAGTGGAAGCGCACCGGTGCGTCACTCTCGTTGCGCAATTGCCAGTCAGCGCCCGGCGGTAGAAAGGCGTAACCACCCGGCACCATCGCATGTGCCTGGCCGTCGAGGCTCAACGTCATCTCGCCCTCGACCACGAACAGCACGCCCTCGGCGCCGCTATCCGGCTCTGGTCGCTCGCTGCCGCCACCGGGGGAAACCTCCATGATGTACTGCGAAAAGGTCTCGGCGAAGCCGGAAAGCGGCCGCGAAAGTATCCACAGCCGCGTCTTTTCCCAATGCGGCAGGAAACTGGTGACGATATCGCTCATCACGCCTTTCGGGATCACCGCATACGCCTCGGTGAACACCGCTCGACCATGAATCAGTTGGCTCTGCGGCGGCAACCCGCCATGGGGGGCGTAGTAGGCGTTCTGAGATGTCTCGGTACGCTGTGGCATGCCTCGTCTCTCCTTGTTCAAGCCGGATGCTCCGCCGCCCAGTGGCGGGCGATATCCACACGCCGGGTTATCCACACCCGGTCGTGGGCCTCGAGATAATCCAGGAAGCGCTGCAGCGCGCGGAAGCGTCCGGGGCGACCAATCAGTCGGCAGTGCAGGCCGATGGAGAGCATCTTGGGGGTTTCCGCGCCTTCTGCGTAGAGCACGTCGAAGGCGTCGCGCAGATACTGGAAGAACGGTTCGCCGTGATCGAAACCGGTGGGCGAGGCGAAGCGCATGTCGTTGGTATCCAGCGTATACGGCACGATCAGGTGGCGGTGCGTCTGGCCCTGACTGTCCTGAACGTCGCTCCACAACGGCAGGTCATCGCCGTAGTAGTCGCTGTCATAGAGAAAGCCGCCCTGGTCGAGCAGCAGGCGCCGGGTGTTGGGGCTGTCGCGGCCGGTATACCAACCCAGCGGGGCTTCGCCGTAGAGCGTGCGGAATATCTCGACGGCGCGCTGCATATGCTCACGCTCGACGGTTTCCGGCACGTTTTGATAATGAATCCAGCGATAGCCGTGGCAGGCGACCTCGTGGCCGAGTTCCTTGAAGGCGTGTGCCGCCTCGGGATGACGTTCCAGCGCCATGGCGACGCCGAACACGGTCAGCGGCAAGCCGCGTCGCTCGAACTCGCGCAGCACGCGCCACACTCCCGCCCGCGAGCCGTACTCATAGATCGACTCCATGCTCAGGTGGCGATCCGGATAGGCTTCGGCGCCGGCGATTTCGGAGAGGAACTGCTCGGAGTGGCTGTCGCCGTGCAGCACGCTGTTCTCGCTGCCCTCTTCGTAATTGAGGACGAACTGCACGGCGATGCGCGCCCCGCCCGGCCAATCGGCCTGAGGCGGTGTGCGGCCGTAGCCGACGAGGTCGCGGGGATAAACGGCGGACGAATCGGAGGATGATGCCATGCCCATAAATACTCCCGGTTCTTGTTCTATAAGTCGATTACCTTAGCGTGCGTTGATGTATACAAAAAATCAATCCCTTGGCCGAGTGCCTAGGCTCGCCATCGCCTCGTGTGCCGGCATACGACGGATCCCTGTACCAAGCTAACGGCGACACAAGGCGTTGGTGGCTTAGTGTATGCCTGGCGCGACGACGATCAGGTATTGACTTATTTTGTATTCAATACTAGAAATTTTGTAGACAAAAAATACTGCACCCGAGGCGAAACCTCGCGCTCAAGGACTTTCATGCGCCTGCATCTCATCAACCCCAACACCAGTACCGGCATGACCACGCGCATCGGCGAATCCGCCAGTCGCATCGCCGCGCCGGGCACACGGATCGTCGCCACGCAGCCGGAAAGCGGCCCGGTATCCATCGAGGGTCACTTCGACGAGGCGATCAGCGCCGTGGGGGTGACCGAGGAAATCGCCAAGGGCGAGCGCGACGGCAGCGACGCCTACATCATCGCCTGCTTCGGCGACCCCGGCTTGATGGCGGCCCGCGAGCTGACTCGCGCCCCGGTGCTGGGGATCGCCGAGGCCGGCTTTCACGTGGCCAGCCTGATCAGCACGCGCTTTTCCATCGTCACGACGCTGAGTCGCACCGGCATCATTGCCGAGCATCTGCTGCAGGCCTACGGCTTTGCGCATCACTGCCGCCGCGTGCGCGCGGCGGAGATCCCCGTGCTCGACCTGGAAGACGACGGCGATGCAGCGCTGACCCGCGTGATCGAGACCTGTCGCCGTGCCCGCGATGAAGACGGCATCGGCGCCATCGTGCTCGGTTGCGGCGGCATGGCCGACCTACGTGGCACCATCGAGGAGGCGGTGGGCATTCCCATCGTCGAAGGCGTCACCGCCGCCGTGAAACTAGCCGAGGCCCTAGTCGGTCTCGGGCTCGGCACCAGCAAGCATGGTGATCTGGATTTTCCACGCCCCAAGGCGTTCACCGGCCACTTCGCGCATTTATCACGCTAATCCCGCAAACGGGGGGAGCCAGTTTTCAGCATCGCAACCAACGTTCGCTCGTTATAGATACTCAACCGTCGCCGGCGTCGTCTTGCCGATAAGCACAACACCAAGTCGCCCGACGGATAGATAAACAGCAGCACGCTACGCCACTCGGACGTCCCCACACCGGGACGCACAACAACAAACCGCGGGATCCGCTCCCGCCCGAGGAAAGCGTCATGACAAGCGACTCCGCCACGTCGGAAGGGCCACGCCCTGCCGGCAAGGCACCGGGACAAGAGTCCCTGGCCCCACAGCGCAACCGCATCATGGGACGCGTCTCATATTTATTGGCCTGGTTCGGTGGCTGCGTGTCGATCGGCACCTTCGCCATGGGCTCGAGCATCGTCGGTACGCTCAACCTGCTGCAAGCGTCGCTGGCCATCGCCATCGGCTGCGTCGTGATCGGCATCGCACTGACGGTCAACGGCGCCGCCGGCTATAAATACGGTATTCCTTTCATGGTGCAGGCACGCAGTGCCTTCGGCTTTACCGGCACTCGGCTACCGGGCCTCATACGCGCGGTGCCGGCCATCGTCTGGTACGGCTTCCAGAGCTGGATCGGTGCTGGCGCCCTCAACGCCGTATCGGCGACGCTGTTCGGCTTCGACAACCTGGTGCTTTACTTCATCACCTTCCAGTTCTTACAGATTGCTCTATCGGTGTTCGGCTTCCAAGGCATCAAGTGGCTAGAAAACATCGGCAGCGGCTTCATTCTGGCTTCGCTGGTCTACATGTTCTTCAGCGTGCTCGACAAGTACGGCGATGTGATCGGCGAACAGCTGATCGATATCGACGGCACTTGGGGGCTGCCCTTCTGGGGCGCGACGATGCTGTTTCTGGGCATCTACAGCACCATGATCCTCAACGCCAGCGACTACTCGCGCGAACTCAAGCACGGCAGCGGGCCGGGACTTCTGGCCACGCTCTACGCCATGTCGATCCTGCCTTGCACGCTGTTCATGGGGTTGATCGGGCTGATGGTCTCCGGCGCCACCGGCGTCGCCGATCCCATCGATGTCTTCGCCAATGCCGTCGACAACCCGCCGCTTCTGATCACCACCCTGCTGTTCATCGCCTTCGCCCAGGTCACCACCAACGTGCTCAACAATGTGGTGCCACCGACCTATGTGCTGATGGATGTGTTCAAGCTGAAATTCCGCAGCGCCACGGTGATCGTCGGGTTGCTGGCCTTCGCCACCTTCCCCTGGGAACTGGTCAAGGACGACTCCGCCGCAGGGCTGCAGCTGTTCGTGCAGACCTACTCGGCGTTCCTGGGCCCGATCTTCGCGATCATGGCGGTGGATTATTACCTCATCCGCCGGCGCACGCTGGATATCGACAAACTCTATGACACGCAGGGTCCCTATCGCGGCATCAATTACGCCGCCTTCATCGCCACGCTGATCGGGGCGCTGGTGGCGCTCAATATCTCGGCGATCTCGTGGTACGCGAGCCTCGTGCCCGCCGGTCTGGCGTATTACCTGATGATGCGCTACTGGCCGGCCTGCCAACGCTTTCGCCAATGACGTCGTCTTCCATGCATCTGCGTACCGACATAGAGCGTTTCCATGAACGATAACGATCTGCGCCTCACGGCGCCCGACGCGAGTCTCTACAACGCCGACCTGGCGCCACTGCCCTATCATCAGCGACGCTGGGGCGCCTTCGAAATCTTCAATGTCTGGGCCAACGACATTCAGAGCCTTTTCGGCTACACCCTGGCCGCCTCGCTGTTTCTGAGTTACGGCCTCAACGGCTGGGCAGTGATGGCCGCCATCATCCTCGCCGGCCTGGTGGTCATGGTACTGGTCAACCTGACCGGACGGCCCAGCGTCAAATACGGCATTCCGTTTCCGGTGGTGGTGCGCGCCAGCCTCGGCGTGCACGGCGCCAATTTACCGGCCATGCTGCGCGCAGTGATTGGTATTTTCTGGTACGGCGTGCAGACCTACTTCGCCTCCACCGCCGTCACACTGCTGTTGACCG
Organism: Chromohalobacter sp. HP20-39; assembly: GCF_033052815.1. NCBI lineage: Bacteria > Pseudomonadati > Pseudomonadota > Gammaproteobacteria > Oceanospirillales > Halomonadaceae > Chromohalobacter > Chromohalobacter sp. HP20-39. The sequence goes on from NZ_JAWHTP010000002.1 coordinate 269,448, forward strand.
CGCTGGGCGTACCAGAGAGCGGCCAGTTCCTGGGGCTATCGAGCGTGGCCTGGTTGGCCTTCGTCATCGTCTGGTTTTTTCAACTGGCGATGTTCTGGGCGGGGATCGAGCGCATCAAACGCTTCCTCAACTGGGCGGGGCCTTTGGTCTACGCGGTGATGATCGTGCTGATGGGCGTGGTCTGGTGGCAGGCCGGGGCCTCGCTACTGCCCGCAGTGGACGACATCTTCAGCGGCGGTAGCGCCGCCGCCGGTAGCGCCGTCGGCGCCTTCTTCACCGTGCTTGGCACCATGATCGCGTACTTCGCCGCCGTGGTGATCAACTTCGGCGACTTTGCGCGCTTCGTGAAGAACGAACGTGCCATGCGGCTCGGCAACTGGCTCGGGTTACCGCTCAACGTGGCGGTGTTCTCGTTCATCGCATTGATCATCACCGCCGGCACGCTGGCGCTGTTCGGCGAGGCGCTGACCAATCCCTCGGACATTGTCGAGCGCGTCGATAGCCTGCCGCTGACGATCGTCGCCGCGCTGACCTTCTTCGCCGCTACCGTGGGCATCAACCTGGTGGCCAACTTCATTCCACCCGCCTATGACCTCGCCAACCTGTTTCCGCGGCGCATCAGCTTCCGCCTCGGCGGGTTGATCACGGCGATCATCGCCTTCTTCATCGGCGCATTGTGGGTCAGCGTGATCAGCCAGCTCGGCATTCCCGGCTTCGTCAACGCCATCGGCGCCGTCATCGCGCCGTTCTACGGCATCATCGTGATCGACTACTACGTCGTCCGCCGTGGCCAGTTGGACGTGCAGGCGCTGTTCTCGGCTGCGCCCGGCAGTACTTACTACTACACCAACGGCTGGAACCGTCGCGGCTTGGCGGCCTTCGCCATCGGTGCGCTGTTCTCGCTAGCCTCGGTATGGGTGCCAGCCCTCGCCGCGCTGGAAGGCTTCGCATGGCTACTCGGCGCCAGCCTGGGTGGGGCGTGCTACTACGTGCTGATGCGCGGGCAGGTCTCGCCCCCCGCCCAAGTAGCGCACTAAGAAAGCACTGCTACGAAGCCCCCGTCGAGACGACGGGGGCTTACGCCGGAGTGCCATCGAAGATGGCGTACAGGTCCGGCGTTTCTTCAGGGGCCTCGGCGATGGAGAGCGAAGCTTCGATGGCCTTGAGGTGGCGCTGCATGAAGGCGCGGGCACGTTCGGCGTTGCCGCTTTCCAGGTGTCGGATCAGTTCGTCGTGATCGTGGGATTCGCAGCCGAGATGGCCGGTGTTGCCGTAGACGGCGAGAATCAGCGACGAGCGCGAACACAGGCGGCCTACGAACTCGCTGAGCGTGGCGTTGCCCGCCAGCTCGGCCAATTGATTATGGAAGGCCGCCGAGAGCTTGATCGCCTCACTCTGTTTGCCGGCCTTGAGCGCCTGGCGCTCACGTTTGGCGCAGTCGCGCAGCGCCTTAAGATCATGCTCGGTGACACGCGACGCTATCTGCGCCATCAGTTCGCATTCCACCAGTTGGCGGGCGGCGAAGACATCGCGTGCCTCCTCGGCGGTGGGCCGGGAGACGCTCGCGCCACGTCGTGGCGTCAGGGTGACGAGATGCTCCAGCGCCAGGCGTTGCAGGATCTTGCGGATACCGGTGCGGCTCACGCCGAAAACCTCCGACAAGGCGTCCTCACGCAGCCGCGCGCCGGGCTGCAGGCGGTGCTCGATGATGGCGTCGCTGATCGCGCGGTAGATGGCGTCATGACGCTGCGCCCCGTCGCCGGCCTTGCCCTCGTTGCGACGCGTTTGCTTGGCGGCATGCGCCCGACGTGACTCGCTCATTCACGGCTCCCGAATACGTTTGCGCTGATCATCGCATTGCCGGCCACGCTTCAGCTACCACGGTAGGTGGAATAGCCAAACGGTGATAACAGCAGCGGCACATGGTAGTGAGCATCCGCATCGTCGATGCCGAAACGTATCGGGATACTACCCAGGAAGCGCGGACCTGATGCGGCGCCCTCCAGGCGGTCGAGGTACGCACCGGCCTCGAAGACCAGCTCGTATTCGCCGACGCGAAATGCCTCGCCTTCGAGAAGCGGACCTTCGCAGCGGCCATCATCATTGGTCACGAACTCGCCCAGCGTCTGGCGGGCATCGGCATCGAGTCGGTAAAGCGTCAGACGCACGCCATTGGCGGGACAGCCCCGCGCGGTATCCAGTACGTGCGTGGTGAGATAACCCATGATGGCTCCTTGCGGTCGGCATGACACGGTGGAACGGGCAATGAGATGGAATGGACGCGCGCATCGTCACACCTTACCCTGATTTTGTATACAACGACTGCGACCAACATAGCATCAGGAGACGCGCATGCGCCAACCCTTGCTCTCGCCGCGCCCCACGACGCTCGATCGCGCAGCCTTCGTGGAAGCGTACGGCGGTATTTACGAACATTCCCCGTGGATCGCCGAGGCGGTGTGGGACAGTGGCCTCGCGTCCCATCACGACACTCCTGAGGGTCTTGCCGAGGCCATGGCGGCAATGCTCGACGCGGCACCGCCCGAGGACCAGCTCGAGGTCATTCGCGCGCACCCCGACCTGGCCGGCAAGGTCGCGCTGGATGGCGGCCTGACCGATGCCTCGACCCATGAGCAGGCCGGCGCGGGGCTCGATCAGTGCTCGCCGGAGGAACTCGCCCGTTTCGAGCGTTTGAATGCCGCCTACAAGGCGCGTTTCGGTTTTCCCTTCGTCATGGCCGTCAAAGGCTACCATCGCCGCGAGATTCTCGATGCCTTCGAGGCCCGGCTCGCGCATACCCCAGAAGAGGAACGCCGTACCGCCATTGCGCAGATCCACCGTATCGCCCGGCTACGCCTGGACGCCCATACCGCCTGAGTTAAGGCATGCGTCTGTGGTAAGCAAAGGCGTGCGCCTTTGGTGGGCTGGCGAGACCTCGGCATTCATGGAAGAATTTTCCATGAATGTTCCTTGAGAGAGAGCCTGGCGTGACGGAAAGCAAACGTAAGTCGGTCGGACGCCCCGCGGGTAACGGCAAAGCCACCAGCGGCCACAGTCAATCGTTGGTGCGGGGCCTGAGTATTCTCGAAGGCCTCGCCGCCGCGCCCGGCGGGCTGGCTCTTTCCGATATCGCCCAAGTCGTGGGCCTGGCGCCGTCGACCACGCACCGCCTGCTGCAGGCGCTGCATCAGCAGGGCTTCATCGCCCAAGATGCAGAGATGGGCGTGTGGCACATCGACGCCAAGACATTCCGCGTGGGTAACGCCTTCCTCGAGGCGCGCGATTTCGTCGCCACCGCCCGGCCCTTCCTGCATCAGCTGACGGCGGAGACCGAGGAAACCGCCAACCTGGGCATTCGCGATCACGGCATGGCGGTGTTCCTCGCGCAGAGCGAGTCGCCGCAGATGATGCGCATGATCACGCGGCTAGGGTCGCGCGCGCCGCTGCATGCCTCGGGCGTCGGCAAGGCGCTGCTCGCCTGGCTGCCGCGCGACGAGGTCGAGCGCATCCTCCACACGCGCGGGCTCGACAAGGTCACGCCCAACACCCTCGACACCCCGGCCCGCCTGCGCGACGCCCTCGGCGAGATCCGCCGTCAGGGCTACGCCTGCGACCGCGAGGAACATGCCATCGGCCTCAACTGCGTGGCGGCGACGCTGCACGACGAAAACGGCCTGCCGCTCGCCGCCATCTCGGTCTCCGGACCCGCCGCGCGCATTCCCGAAGCCCGCCTCGTCGAACTCGGCGGCCTGGTCAGCCGCGCCGCCCGCGAGATCACGGCGCAACTGGGTGGGCGGCTGCCGAGCGATGCCGACTGACGAAGCGACCTTGCCGCCGCCCACGATCAAGGGAAATCGCATGCTGTATAATGCCCTCTCTGCAAACCAACAGTGGGAATCGAGAAAATTAGCAAGCAGCGCCAGCGTATTGAACCCGAAACACGCAAGCGGACGATCATAGAAGCGACACTCAAATGTGTGACGCGCTACGGCCATGCCGGTACAACGATGACCCGCGTCGCACGTGAGGCCAGCGCCTCCATAGGCTTGGTGAGTCACTACTTTCAATCCAAGGAATCGCTCATGCTGGCGGCCTACCAGGAGCTCACCGAGCAACTGCGCCGGGAGAGCGACCAGCGCGATGCCGCATTGGAGTGCTCCGCACGTGAGCGGCTGACGCTCATGATTCGTTCAGCCTTCAAGAGCGAGATCTTCAACCGGCAGGTACTGGCGTCCTGGGTAGGCTTCTGGAGCGCAGCGGTAGCAACGCCCAGTCTAGCGAGGCTCAACCGTAAGCTTTACGAAGAGTATCGGGAGGAGATGCAATCTCTCGTCGAGGCCATCGCCATCGAAGAAGGGCGTGTTATCGACTCCAAGGGAGTCGCTCGAATTCTGACAGCACTGGTGGACGGTTATTGGTTGGAGTGGGCACTTGACCCCGAGGCTTTCAAAGTCGAAGAGGCGCTGCAGGATTCCTTGCACATCGCTGAGCGCCTACTTCGAGATTAGGCCATTATTTAGCGGAAGCTCTCTTCATAAGCTTTCTGAGCGGACTTACCATCGCGTGTTTTTATTCCTTTGAGGAATTCCGCGACGCGCTGAGGATGCTGAACGAGCCACTCATGTGCCACTTCAGTTTTGGGGCGTTCATTGAGGCTATAAGCGCTAATGAATTGGCTCTGCTCATCAGCGGTCAACTTAAACTGTTTCAGCAATTGCATGATGTTGGCGTTTTCTTCGGCATACCCCGTACGCACGATCGTGCGCACTTCGCTACGCCCCTGATTCTCACCGTAAACTTCTTCGGGGTCGTCCAGGATATGCATGTCGTACTTGATCGCCATCCAGTGCGGCGTCCAGCCGTAGAAAGCGATCCACTGCTTATCATTATAGGCCGCATCGACCTCGGACAGCATGCCGGGAGTCGATGAGTCGAGAATCTCCCAATCTTTGAGGCCATAGGTATCGGCGTCCGCCGCATCGTGGACCATAATGCTCGCCTGGGCGCCACTCTCTATGGAGTAGTATTCCGCACCAAAGCGTTCGCGATTTTCGGGTTGGTCCAACTGCTCGGCACTGGTAATACCCGCATCATAGACATAACCCGGCACCGCAAACCCCATTCTTGCACCTGAGACATTATTCACAACATCGACGATGGCGCCGGCTTTCATGGCTGCGTCGTAGCTCTCTTTCTGCGCCGGCATCCACCCCGCCAGCATGATGTCACTATCTCCTGTTTCCATCGTCTTGTAGCCGACGGTGGCGCCCATCTCGATCTGCTTTGATGAGTAGCCAAGGGTATCCAGAAGCTGTGACAGTATTTCCGTTTTAACTGTCACGCCAGGCCAGGGCGGCACCACCATGCGAATCGGTGCCGATTGCGCCTGGGCCAACATGGGCAGACTCAAACCCAGCAGCGCTGTGCAAAGTATCTTGACGATTTTTGTCATAATGATTCCTCTCGGATCGTGGTTGATAAAACCCATGCCGTCAGCGTGCGGCATCAATGGCCTCGTGAATCAGCGCCGCCAATGTTTCTCTTGGGCAAGGCACAGGATTGGTCGCGTAAGCGGGATCGCCCTCGACCGAATCCAAGATGGTGTCGACGATCTCGTGCGACACCCCGATACCGGAAAGGCCTTTGGGGATGTCCAGCCTATCCAGCATCGAACAGATGGCTGCGTGAAAGGTCTCGAATTGGCAATCTCGGAGCTTCATCGCATGAGCGATCGAAGGTAACTTTTGCTCGAGGGCAGGCCGGTTGAAGCGCATGACGATAGGCAGCAGGATGGCATTGGTCATTCCATGATGCGTATGGCAAGCGGCACCGACCATATGGCTGATGGCATGCACCAATCCCAGCCCTTTTAGAAAACCGACTCCAGCCAAAAAAGAGCCCGTTAACATATTACTGCGAGCTTCTAGGTTCCTACCGTTCTCAACGCTCTCCTCGAGGTTTTCCCAGACCAATCCCAACCCTTGAAGCGCTGCACCATCGCACATCGGGTGGAACATCGGCACGAGGTAAGATTCCAGCGCATGTGTCAGAGCATCCAGACCCGTCCATGCCGTCAGATTCGCAGGCAATCCAAGCGTGAAATTAGGGTCGAGAATGATCTTTTGCGGGCGTGCCAGGGGATGATGAACGCACTCTTTGGTACCACGTCGGGCATCGATGAGCATGGCGGTGCTATCGCCCTCGGCGCCCGTACCCGCCGTGGTCGGCACGGTGATCAACGGCGGGAAATCGTCACGTGTCAGGTCCGTCGGCGCTGCATGATTGTAATCAAAATCCCACAGCGAATAGCGGCTCTGCTTGGCAATCAATGCCGCACCCTTGGCGCCGTCCATGGCACTTCCGCCACCGATGGCGATGATAGCGTCGGCACCATGTTCACGGTAGCTATTTGCGGCCGCAAGAGCATCTTCGTCGGATGGATTGGCGTGAATCGCATCGTACTGCGAGCAGAGAATGTCTGCTTCGGCCAACTGCGCTTTCAAGCGACTCAAGTGATCGAGCTTTGCAAAGCCTGGGTCGGTCACGATCAGTGGCCGCTTTATCTGATGCTGAGTAAAAAAAGCATTTAAAGCAGCAATGGCCCCAGGCCCCGATTCGACACGGTAGGAAATTTCCCATTCGACATGATCGCGTGAAGAAAAACCTGAGGACATGGGTGCTCCATTCGCTAGAAAGCTGAATATTATGATTTTTTACGTTAATGACTCAGTCATGGCCGAGTAGCAAAAAACGCGTCGATGGTTTTATACTGGCCGCTATTGAAAAATATTTCAATAGCGGCCAGATTATCGATCCTGAGGAGTTCGTATGCGAGACATTTGCCAACAGTTCATCGACGGCCACTGGCGTTCGAGTTACGGCGGACGTTGCTTGGATGTGATCGATCCCTACCGGGAAACGGTCATCGCCAAGCTGACTGCGGGCGACGCTCGTGACGTCGACGCGTCAGTGCGCGCCGCCAGGCAAGCACTGCCCGCTTGGCGACGACTATCGGGCGAGACCCGCGGGCACTATCTGGAGGGACTGGCCGATGGCTTGGCCGATCAACATACCGCGTTGTGCCAAACGATCAGTCTCAACGGCGGCAAGCCGCTGGCAGAGAGCCAACTGGATGTCGACGATGCGATCGCTTGCTACCGATACTACGCCAATCTCGCCAGGCAACTGGACGCCCGCCAGGGCGAGCCGAGCGCGCAATCGATCGCGGGCGTCGAGGTCCGGCGCTATTTCGACCCCGTCGGTGTGGTGGGCTTGATCACCCCTTGGAACTTTCCTCTGGTGACGGCGGCCTGGAAAATCGCGCCTGCCCTGGCGGCCGGCTGCACCGTGGTTTTCAAGCCTTCGGAAGTCGTGCCGATTCCGGAGCAAGCGATTGCTGACATTGCTCAAACCATCGACTTGCCGCCCGGCGTCCTCAATCTAATCAACGGCGACGGACCCGGCATTGGCGAGGCGCTGACCCAACACACAGGGGTCGACAAAATATCGTTCACCGGCAGCAACCCGACCGGCGAATCGGTCATGCGCGCTGCGGCCACCGGCGTTCGCAATGTCTCGCTCGAGCTGGGCGGCAAGTCCCCCATCATCGTGACCGAGGACGCGGACATCGCGCAGGCGGCATATCTCGTCATGAACGGTATTTTCGCCAACGCGGGGCAGATATGTTCAGCCACCTCGCGGCTGTTGGTCCACCAGGCCCTAGCCGAGGACCTGTACGCCGCATTGAACCAGCATATCGACGCCCTCGTCATGGGGGACCCCCTCGACGAAGCCACCACGCTAGGCCCCCTCGTCAGCGACAAGCAGCGCGACGCAGTCAGCCGCTACCTGGCATTTGCGAAAGATGAGGGACTGATCCCCGTGCGCGAGGCGTCACATCGTAAGGTTCCTCGCCAGGGCTTTTTCGTGGCACCCACGGTGTTTCGCGATGTCCCTGTCGAAAGCCGCCTCTGGAAGGAAGAAATATTCGGCCCGGTCCTCTGCGCGCGCCAGTTCGCCAGCGACGACGAGGCTATTGCCATCGCCAATGACAGCGACTTCGGGCTAGCGGCCAGCATCGTCAGCGGAAGCCATGAAAAGGCGGCCGATATTGCCCGCCAACTCTCCGCAGGGTCGATCTGGACCAACATGGACCAACTGGCACCGCCCCAAGCGGCTTGGGGCGGTGGAAAGAAAAGCGGGATTGGCCGTGAACTCGGCCCGGAAGGCCTATCCGCCTATCAAGAATTGAAGCAGGTCATGGCGCCCAGCCGCTGACTCATGAGCGCCCACGCTACTCTGGGCGTTCATACCGTTAGGTATTAAGAATCACCCCGCCATTGAGATGCAGCGTCTGGCCATTCATATAGGAGGATTCCTCGCTGGCGAGGTAGACGTAGGCAGGGCCTATTTCGCTGGGCTGACCGGCGCGGTCCATGGGAACCTGCCCACCGAAACCGGCGACCTTGTCCTCATCGAAACTGGCGGGGATCAGCGGCGTCCATACCGGGCCGGGAGCCACGGCATTGACGCGAATGCCGCGGTCGACCAGTGACATCGCCAGCGAGCGAACCAAACCTTGAATGGCGCCCTTGGTCGCCGTGTAATCGATCAGCGTGTCGTTGCCCTTGAAGGCATTGACCGACGAGGTAGCGATGATGGTGTCGCCCTCGTGCATGTGCGGCAACGCATGCTTGGCCATGTAGAAATGGCTGAACACGTTGGTCTGGAAGGTCCGCTGCAACTGGTCGTCAGGAATCTGCGTGACGTCATCCCAGTCGTATTGCTCGGCGGCGTTGTTGACCAGAATATTGAGCGCACCGAAGCTCGCCAGCGTCGTGTCGACCACATGCCGACACAGCACAGGGTCACCGACATCGCCTTGTATCAGGACGCACTCACGTCCCTCGGCTTCGACCAGTGAGCGGGTGTCTTCAGCATCATGCGTTTCATTGAGGTAGACGACGACGCAATCCGCGCCCTCGCGGGCAAAATGCACCGCCACGGCGCGGCCGATGCCGCTATCGCCCCCGGTGATGATGGCAACCTTGCCGTCGAGCTTGCCGGTGCCGCGATAGCTATCGCGGATGTACTCGGGCTCGGGTCGCATGGCGTGTTCATCACCAGGTTGATCGGCTTGTTCCTGCGCGGGGAAATGTTGCTCACCCATGACATTCGCTCCTTGAATGGTGGGATATGGCATTCATTACCATAGAAGTCGTTCCCGCCCAGGCCAAGCGAAGCGCACCGATCGACACACGCAGCGGATGAAGCCAGCGGCGCGTATGCGTACACTACGCGCAGCGATCCCCTGCGCCACTTGCGAGGCTACCGATGAGTTCCCACCTGCTTTCCGTCGATTCCCTGTCACGCGATTACGTCGAGCACCTGATGCAACTCGCCGGCCGCATGGAACCCTTCGCCCAGCGGCGCAAGGTAACCCGTGTGCTCGAAGGCGCGGTACTCGGCAATCTATTCTTCGAAGCCAGTACGCGTACCCGCATCAGCTTTCACGCGGCTTTTTCGCGTCTCGGCGGCAGCGTCTGCGACACCACCGGTTTCACCTTTTCCTCGATGGCCAAGGGCGAGTCTCTCTACGACACCAGCCGCGTGATGGGCGGTTATGTCGACGCCGTCGTGTTGCGCCATCCTGACCAGGGCGCGGTGGCGAAGTTCGCGGAGGCGACCCAAGTACCAGTGATCAACGGCGGTGACGGCCCCGGCGAGCATCCCAGCCAGGCGCTGCTCGATCTGTACACCATCGAGAAGGAATTCGCGCGCCTGGGCAAACGCCTGGAAGGCGCGCACTTCCTGCTCACCGGGGATCTCAAGCATGGCCGCACCGTGCATTCGTTGATCAAGCTGCTATCGCTGTTCGGGCCGCTGCGCATCACGCTGGTCTCGCCGCCGGGTCTTGAGATGCCGCGTCATTTGATCGACCTGGTCACCTCGCGGGGGCATCGCGTCGAACAGCGCGAAAGCCTGGCCAACGACTTCGGCGATCTCGACGTGATCTACACCACGCGTATTCAGAAGGAACGCTTCACCGAGGAGATGTCGGAAGCCTTCGCGGGGATGTCCCAGGATTTCATCGTTGACCGCACCTTCCTCGACCAGCGCTGCTCGCCGACCACGGTGGTCATGCATCCTCTGCCGCGCGACAGCCGCCCCGGCGCCAACGACCTCAATGTCGATCTCAACGGGGACCCGCGCCTGGCCATCTTCCGCCAGGCCGACAACGGCATCCCTGTGCGCATGGCGATCTTCGCCAACCTGCTGCAGGTCGAGGATTACATCGAGCGTGATGCTCAGGACGTGCGCTGGTTCGTGCCGCCGGCCTATGGGGTGGATGATCGCACCCTCTAAGACTGGGGGCGTCAGCCTGATACGTGCTTAGGTTAGCGGCGCGCCTGCCAGAACAACGCAAACAACTCGGACTGGGAGTTGATGCCCAGCTTGGCGTAAAGATGTTTCTTGTGGGCACGAACGGTTTCCACCGAGATCACCAGCCGCCGGGCGATTTCCTTGGTCGAGCTGCCGCCCAGCATGAGTTGGCTGACCTCGCGCTCACGTTCGGTTAGCGTCTGATGGGACTCCAGCTCGCGCGGCGCCTGGGGCGAGGGATGCCATGGGTGCGGCCCCGGCGGCGAGCTCTCTTCGTGCTCGAATTCGAAATGCATGCGCTGGCGCATCAGTGCCAGCACCCACGGCTGTACCAGACTCAGCAGGCCGAGCGCCTGGGACGAGTAAGGCCGCGTCGACCCCAGCGATAGACACAGCGAGCGTTCGCCATCGAGGGGGCAGTTGAACTGCACCTCGTCGGCGACGATGTTGCGCTGGAAATAACGCTGGTAGTACTCGGTATTCTGAAAGCACTGCGGCGCCACGTCGGCCAGCGTGTACAACCCGGCACGCGCGTGGTCGCGGGCATCGATATAGAACGGGTCGAGCAGATACAGACCGCGCTGATAATCCTGAAACAGCGCCTCGTCGGCGCCGTCGTCCTCGTCGCTTTCCGCGAGGATGCGCGGCGGCTGGCGATGGTGGAAGATCAGCGCCACCCAAGTATCGAAGTCGACGTAGCGCCCCAGGGTACGCACCGTGGCCAGCCAGAAATTAGCGCCATCCAGCTTGTCCGTCAGGGCTCCGAAGGCACGGTGCCAGGCCACGCTTTCCAGGGCGCTCGGTGCCGGCGCTTGCCCGCTATCGTCCGCGTCGCTCGTCATCTCGCTCTCCTCGCTCACCCCCAAGGGGTAACCCCACCGGGGAATGGTCATGCCTGTGTGATCGCGGATACTGAAGGGGCATCCGAATGACCGCACAGCCACAATGACGCTTCGGAGTCTTGCATGCAGATAGCCTTGGCACAACTGGCCGGCCGCGAGGGCGACATCGCCTACAACCTTTCGCGCACCCTGGCTTGTCTACGCGACGCCGCCCCCGAGACGTCGCTGATCGTATTTCCCGAGACCCACCTCACCGGCTTTGCCGAACCCGGCCACGTCGACGACCGCACGCTGACCCTCGACGGCAATGAGCTCGCCACGCTCATCACCGCCAGCCGCGAGCACGACACCGCGCTCGCCCTGGGCTTTCTCGAGCGCGATGGCGAACAGGTCTTCAACACCACCGTCTTGATCACCCCGGAGGACGGCATCGCGCTGCGCTACCGCAAGGCGCATTTATGGCCCGATGAACGCGACCTCGTCGCCCCCGGCGATCGCGTGGGTTGCGTCGAATGGCGCGGCCTGCAGGTCGGCTTGTTGATCTGCTACGACCTGGAGTTTCCCGAGCCCGCACGCGCACTGGGACAACTCGGCTGCGACCTGCTGTTGGTCACCAACGGCAACATGGACCCTTACGGCCCCATGCATGCCCGCGCCGCCCAGGCACGTGCCCAGGACAATCATTACTTCGTCGCCATGACCAACCGCGCTGGCGAAGGCGCGGGACTGACCTTCGCCGGCGAGAGTTCGCTGGTCGCCCCGGACGGCGAGACGCTGTTTCGCGCCGGTCGCGAGGAAAGCGTCACCACATTGCAACTCGATCCCCAGCGCTTGCCGGACGCACGGCGCGATTACGACTACCTGAAAGACTGCCGTATCGGCCTGCAAGGCCGGCGCGAGGACACCGAACGAGGCCGCTACTGGCACTTCTAAACCCGAATTCCGGCCGGCTACCGGCCACCAAGTGGCCGTCGCAATAATCACGAAAGTCGCAACAACCATTAAACAGTCGCAACAACCACAACAGGAGGCGACGATGAACCAAATGAAGAAGACCCTCTCCCTGAGTCAGGTCGTGCTGTTCGGCTTGGCCTACATGACGCCCATCATCGTGCTGGGCACCTTCGGGGTGCTCGCCGTCACCACGCAGGGCGCCGTCTCGGGCGCCTACCTGGCAGCACTGATCGCCATGCTGTTCACAGCGCACAGCTACGGGCGCATGGCCAGCGCCTTTCCGGTGGCCGGTTCGGCCTATGCCTACGTGCGCAATGCCATCGACGACCGCCTGGGTTTCATCGCTGGCTGGGCGATCCTGCTCGATTACCTGTTCCTGCCCATGGTGATCTGGCTGATCGGCGCCGCCTATCTGCACTCAGCCTTCCCGGCGATTCCCACGCCGCTGTGGCTGCTGGCCTTCATTGCCGTCACCACCACGATCAACATCCTCGGCCTCAAGCTGGCCAGCGCGGTCAACAGCGTAATGATGCTGGTGCAGATCCTGGTGTTGATCGCCTTCGTGGGGCTGAGCATGCATTACGTACTGGGCGATCCCACCCAACCCTTCTGGAGCCTGACGCCGTTCCTGGGCGCCGACTCCGCCGCGACCCTGCCGGTGCTGATGGCGGGCGCCGCCGTGGCGTGCTACTCCTTCTTGGGGTTCGATGCCGTCACCACGCTGACCGAGGAAACCAAGGACCCGCAGCGCACCTTGCCGCGAGCCATCCTCTTGATCACGCTGATCGGGGGGCTGATCTTCGTCGTGGTGTCGTATTTCGTGCAGCTCGCCGCACCGGGGTATGACTTCGCCAACCCTGATGCCGCCGCCTATGAGATCGCACGCAACATCGGCGGCGATATCTTCGTCTCGATCTTCCTGATCGGGCTGGTGGTCGGCCAGTTCGCCTCGGGCATCGCGGCGCAAGCCAGCGGTGCGCGCCTGCTCTACGCCATGGGCCGCGACGACGTGCTGCCCAAGCGCTGGCTGGGCAAGCTGAGCCGCTTCGGAACGCCGCTGGGCGGACTGATATTCAGCGGCCTGGTCGCCTTGCTGGCGCTGACCATGGATGTGCTCTCGGCGGCGTCCTTCATCAACTTCGGTGCCTTCCTGGCCTTCGCCCTGGTCAACCTCTCGGTGATCTTCCATTACTACCTGAAGGAACGCCGCCGCAGCGGGATGGATACGCTGTGGTTCCTGATCTGCCCGTTGATCGGTCTGGGCGCGATCCTGTGGCTGATGATGAGCCTGGATCACCTGGCGATCATGCTGGGCAGTGCGTGGCTGTTGTGCGGCCTGGCGTGGTTGACCTGGCTGACGCGTGGCTTCAGCCGCCCCACGCCGGAGCTGAATCTGGAGAGTTAATCAGCAAGAATGCATCGCTAACGCACCCCGCGACCGGCCCTGGCCGGTCGCGGGCGTTTACGGCATGCGGTGCAGGAAGGTGTCATCGGCGAAGAAGCTTTGCAGGATCAACTGCGCGGCGATGCCATCCACGCCGTCATCGCGATAGTTGCCCCGATGCCCGGCGTCGCGGGCGATACGCTTGGCGGCGCGCGTCGAACCGCGCTCGTCGAACACCTCCACTGGCTTGCCGAAGCGCCCATGCAAGCGATTACCGAACTTGCGCGCGCGCCGGCTCATGTCCGACTCGGTGCCGTCCATGTTGAGCGGCAGCCCCACGACCAAAAGATCCGGCTGCCATTCTTTGAGCATTTGGCCGATCTGCTGCCAATCGGGAATTCCGTTACGCGCGGGCAGCGGCGCCAGGGCCGTGGCACTGCCCAGCATTTCGTTACCTACCGCCACGCCGATGCGCCGCGTGCCGTAATCGAAGGCCAGTACCAGCCGCTGCCCTGCCTCGGCCATCAGGAATGCCCCGCCTCGCGCGTCATCAGATTCAAATCGACACCCAAGATACCCGCCGCCGCGTTCAGGCGCTGCTCCGAGTGGACATCGAAGAGGATCGAGGCGTCGCCTTCTACCGTCAGCCAGGTATTCTGCTTGAGCTCGTCCTCGAGCTGGCCTTCCTGCCACGCGGTGCAGCCCAGGCAGACGATGAAGTCGTCAGGGCCCCGGCCCTCGGCGATGGCCTTGAGCATATCCATGGAGGTCGTCAGGGCGAGGTCGTCAGCGACCTGCAGGCTGGAATCCCAGGGCAAGTTCGAGCCGCGGTGCAGGATGAAACCGCGATCCTTATGGACCGGCCCACCGTAGTAGACCGGGGTGTCGCGACAGGGGCACTCCGAGGCATCCAACTCGAGCTGCTCGAGCAGGGCGTCCAGCGTCAACTCCATGGGACGATTGACGACCACGCCCATGGTGCCGTTGTCATCATGGTCACAGATATAGGTCAACGTCCCCTTGAAATTGGGGTCATCGAGATGTGGCATCGCCAGCAAAAAATGGTGCTTCAAGCTTTGCATGAGCCTCCCGGGCGTCGAGGCGCGTCCCGCCTCTCGCTTACGCCGAAATTGGTGCTTTTCGCAGCGATTGTATCACTGCCCTTGCCGAACCTCGCCATCGCGGGATGACAAGCGGCGCTCAGAAGCGCCGAGCAATGGCGTCCATCAATAGTCCACCGATATCGGTGCCGCGTTGAGCGTCGATCTCGCGCACGCAGGTGGGGCTGGTGACGTTGATCTCGGTGATGTAATCGCCGATTACGTCGAGCCCGACGAAGATCAGGCCCTTGTCGAGGATCGCCGGTTTGACCTGCTCGATGAGCCAGTAATCGCGGTCGGTGAGCTCGCGGGCCTCGCCACGCCCGCCGGCCGCCAGGTTGCCACGTGTCTCGCCGGCGCTGGGAATCCGCGCCAGACCATAGGGCACGGGTTCGCCGTCGATAAGCAGGATCCGCGTATCGCCGGCCTTGATCTCGGGCAGATAACGCTGCGCCATGATCTGGCGCGTTCCGCGCTCGGTGAGCTGCTCGATGACCGAGCCCAGGTTGCGGCCCTCCGGCGTGATATGAAAGATGCCGTTACCGCCCATGCCGTCCAGCGGCTTGAAGATCACATCGCCGTGCTGGGCATGAAAGTCACGCAAGACGGCATCGTGGCAAGAGACCACGGAGGGCGGAATGCAGTGCGGGAACTGCTGGGCGAAGAGTTTCTCATTGCTGGTCAAAAGCGCCTGGGTGGGATTGACCACCAGCACGCCCTCGCGCTCGGCGAAGCCCAGCAGATGCACGGCGTTGAGGAAGTGGTCATCCACCGGCGGGTCCTGGCGCATCAGGATCACGTCGAGCTCCGCCAGCGGCGCGGCCTGCACCTCCTCGAGCCGATACCACGCCTCGGGGTCACGATATGCTTCTAATGCGCGCATACGGCCCATAGCGCGCCCGCCTTCCAGGTACAGGTCTTCCGGCTCGAGATAATAAAGCGACCAGCCGCGTTCCTGAGCGGCCCACAGCATGGCCAGGGTGGTGTCTTTCTTGTAGGCGATATCGGCGATGGGGTCCATCACCACGCCGAGCTTCAAGGCGCGCTCGCTCATGATCGGTCTTCCAGGCTAGGAATGAATGCGCGCAGTATGCCGCAGCGACCAGCGGAAGACCAAGGCGCCACCGGCGCGTCAGTTGGACTGATGTGCGTCTATCGCCTCGCGCGTCAGCCGGATGCCTTCTTCCTCGATGGTGATCAGCCGCTTCTTG
The DNA here is from genome assembly GCF_033052815.1 of Chromohalobacter sp. HP20-39. NCBI lineage: Bacteria > Pseudomonadati > Pseudomonadota > Gammaproteobacteria > Oceanospirillales > Halomonadaceae > Chromohalobacter > Chromohalobacter sp. HP20-39. The sequence continues at coordinate 285,322 of NZ_JAWHTP010000002.1, forward strand.
TAGAGCCGCCCCACCGCCTGCTTGAAGGCGCTCTTGCTCACGCCCATGCGTGCCTTGATCTCGGCGGCGGGTGTCTTGTCGCCCAGCGCCACATACCCGCCGTGGCAGCGCAGCAGCTCCAGCACCTTGTCGCCGACCACATCGAGCCCCGCCTCGCCAGGCGGCAGCATGGCCAGATCGAGACGCCCGTCTTCGCGCACGCGCTTGATATAACCGGTCAGCCGCTGGCCGCGCCGAGGCGGATGGATGATGTCATCGGCGTACAGCAAGCCCCAATAGCGATGATCGACCACCGCCTTGAAGCCCAGGTCGGTACGCTCGGCGACCACCAGCGCAACGCGGTCACCGGCCGTCATCTTCGGCGCCTCATCGGCCAGGAAGCGATCCAGACGCATCGACGCAACCGGCCGGCCCTGAGCGTCCTCGTAGAGCATCACCAACACCCGCTTGCCGACCTCGGGGCGGAAGCGCTGCTCGGCGAACGGCAGCAACACATCCTTGGGCTGGCCCCAATCGAGAAAGGCACCGGTCGTATTGACCGCCACGACCTTGAGATACGCCACCTCGCCAATACGCCCCAAGGGTGGCCGCGTCGCACTCGACGCACGCTGCCCGGTGGCGGATGAACGTGGAGAAGGATCTTGGGAACGGGACATGATGGCGACCACTGACGAGAGATATGTCCTCATTATGACGCCGCCCGGCAACGCGAGCAAAGGCCGTGGCGGGGTTTGGCGTATAAATCGGCGATTCCCTTACAACACCGATTCGGCACACATACAGCCCAATCAACGTTTGGGATCTACGCTTGAAGCGAGACGGCGCGGCCACTCTCACGATCCCCGAGGGGCACACCACGATGTTACGGCCCCTTCGTCATGAGCTCGAGCGCCGAGATTGAAGACTCCCTTCGCCAATTCCAGACCGGGCAGCTCGGTACGGCCTCGTAAAGGGTTTGGGCGGTCACGGGACCGCCCAATGGCCGGCGGGACACCCCAAGCGGGCGCCTCGCCCTTTTCCACGATAGAGAGGTGCACAATGGCTTATTCCTACCAACGACTCGACAAGAACGATGTCGCCCTGCTGATGATCGATCATCAAGCGGGCCTGTTGTCGCTAGTCCGCGACTTCACGCCGGACGAGTTCAAGAACAACGTGCTGGCCCTGGCCGACATCGCCGAGTTCTTCGATCTGCCGACGATCCTCACCACCAGCTTTGAGGACGGCCCCAATGGCCCGCTGGTGCCGGAGTTGAAGGAAAAATTCCCCGACGCGCCCTACATAGCTCGCCCCGGTCAGATCAACGCCTGGGACAACGAGGACTTCGTCCAGGCGATCAAGGACACCGGCAAAAAGCAGCTGCTCATCGCCGGCGTGGTGACGGACGTGTGCGTCGCCTTTCCGGCGCTGGCCGCGCGTGAAGCGGGCTACGAGGTCTTCGTGGTCACCGATGCCTCGGGCACCTTCAACTCGACCGTGCGCGAGGCTGCATGGGATCGCATGTCCCAGGCCGGCGTACAGTTGATGAACTGGTTCTCGGCGGCCTGTGAACTGCATCGCGACTGGCGCAACGACATCGAGGGCTTTGGCGGCATTCTGGCCAAACACCTGCCCCACTACTCGAACCTGATTCAAAGCCGCGATGCGGCCCTGAAAGGCTGAACCTTACCCACGCCGACCCTGCCGCCACCGCTACGCGCAGTGGCGGCAACCTCCGCTAGCATACGCAGGAGATTCCGCCATGAGCACCACAGAGAACCGCCCCCGACTCTACGACTCACGTGAGTGCCCCGTGGTAGACGGCCACCGGCTGATCCAGCACCTGAATGCACGCACGGCGGATGTTGGCGGCATCCCAGTCAACCGCGTGATACCCCAGAAAGGTCGCCGGCTGATCGGCGCCTGGTGCTTTCTCGACCATGCCGGTCCGGCAACTTTTTCTATCGGCGATCAGGGCATGCGTGTCGGCCCGCATCCGCACACCGGCCTGCAAACCTTTACCTGGATGCTGGCTGGCGAGGTCATGCATCGCGACAGCTTGGGTAACACGCAGCGCATTCGGCCAGGCCAACTCAACCTGATGACGGCAGGCCGGGGTATCGCCCACACAGAGGAATCCATTCCCGAATCCGGTCAATTGCACGCCGCCCAGCTGTGGATTGCCCTGCCCCACGCCGAGCGCCATACTCCGCCACGCTTCGATCATTACCCCGCATTGCCGCGTTGGTCCGAACAGGGCGCAGACGCCACGTTGCTGGTGGGCGAGTTCCAAGACCACAAGGCGCCGACGCTCACCTTCTCATCGCTTCTCGGCCTCGACCTCGTCAGCACCGACACCCTCCGGCTCCACCTCCCGGCCCGCCCTGATTTCGAATATGGCGTACTCGTGCTTGAAGGCAGCCTCACCATAGAGCGCGACCATTTCACCGCCAACGAGATGGCCTACCTCGGCAGCGGACTCGACGAGATCACACTCGCGTTGGAAAGCGGCACACGCGTGCTACTGCTCGGCGGCGAACCGCTGCATGAAGACATCTTCATCTGGTGGAACTTCGTCGGCCATAGCAAAGCCGAGATCGCCGAAGCCCAAAAGGAATGGGAATTCGGCAGCGACCGCTTTGGCGATGTGCCAGAATTCGATGGCGAACGGATCATGCCGCCACCGATTCCGTGGAAAATAGCATCCAATTAAATTGCGGCGCTTACCCCAAATCCCCAAAATAATGCTGCAACAGCGTAAGGGCGACGACGGGGGCGGTCTCGGTGCGCAGGATGCGGGGGCCGAGGGTGAGGGCGGTGAAATCGGCGGTGTAGGCGGCGTCGATTTCGGTGGGGGATAAACCGCCTTCGGGGCCGACGAGGAGTGCGGCGCGGGTAATGTCGCTGGCGTGTTGCCAGGCGGTGTCGGTGGCGGGATGCAGGACGAGGCGTAGCGCTTCGTCGCGTGCCGCCAGCCAAGCGCTGAGCGTTTGTGGGGGGTGCACGGTGGGCACGCGGCTGCGCCCGCATTGCTCGCAGGCGCTGATTGCGACGGCTTGCCAGTGGGCGAGTTTCTTGGCTTCGCGCTCACCCTTGAGGCGCACGTCGCCGTGCTCGGTATAAAGCGGGGTGATGGCCGCGACGCCCAGCTCGGTCGCCTTCTGGATCGCATAATCCATGCGATCGCCCTTGGAGATCGCCTGGCCGAGGTGCACCGCCAGCGGCGATTCGGCGCCGCCCTCGGTCACGGCGGTGACCCGCACACATACCTCGCGGCGCCCCACGCTGACGATGTCGGCCTCGGCTTCGAGCCCCTCGCCATCGAACAAGCGCAGCGCCGCGCCTTCACGCAGCCTCAACGCGCCCGCCACATGGCGTGAGGCACCTTCGGGCAAGGTGACTTCCGCTGCGGCGACCAGCGTGGCCGCCACATGAATGCGCGGTCCGGCCATCGTTTACTGCACGTTCTCGGCGGCTTCGCTTTCGCGCTTCTTCTTCTGGGCGTACATCGCCTCGAAGTTGACCGGTGACAGCATCAGCGGCGGGAAGCTGCCGCGATTGACCAGGTTGTCGATGCACTCGCGCGCATAGGGGAACAGCATGTTGGGGCAGAAAGCGCCCAGGGTGTGATCGAGCTGATCGGCGCTCAAACCGGCGATGTGGAACAGACCCGCCTGCTCTACCTCGGCAAGGAATGCGGTAGCGTCGTCTTCGTTGTTGGTGACCTGCGCCGTTACCTTGACCACCACCTCGTAGAGGTTTTCACCGACCTGCTCGCTGGTGGTGTTGAGGTCGAGCCCCACCTTGGGCTTGAACGCATTCTGGAACACGCTCGGCGAGTTGGGCGACTCGAAGGAGACGTCCTTGACGTAAATGCGCTGCATGGAAAATTGCAGCTGGTTCTGCGTGTCGTTGCCACCTTGAGCGGCCTGATTGTTGTCTTCCGCCATGTTGCACTTCCTTTGACTTATCTATGCATGAGACGCGGGGCCCGGCGTGCGCCGCCCCGCCATTGTATTGTGCTTACTTGCGTACCACCGGCAACTCATCGGACTGCCACTGGGTCATACCGCCCTTGAGCTTGGTCGCACGAGTGAAGCCAGCCTGGGTCAACTGCCCCACGGCGGCACCGGAACTCTGGCCGTGCTTGCACACCACTACCACCGGCTTTTCCTTGTAGTCCTCGAGTTCCTTGAGGCGATCTCCCAAACGGCCCTGGGGAATATTGCGCGCGCCGGCGATATGTCCCGCCTTGAAGTCCTTGACCTCGCGAATATCCAGAAACAGCCCGTCCTCGTGATTAATCAGCGAGGTGGCTTCGGACGTCGAGACGCCGCTGTTCGAGCCTTTCAGCTCGTAGGCGATCCATGCCACCAGTACCACCAGAAAAGCGCCTGACAGTAGCAGATGGTTTTGCACGAATTCGAATAACTGATCGATCATGAGTGCGGATAACTCTCGTTGTGTGTCTGTCGGCGTCGTGTGCGCTCGGCGCACGCCGCATGCCCCGGCGGGCGCCTTAGTATACATGAGCCATGCGCGAGCGTCCGGCCCCGCCGACGCGGCTGACGCTCTGCCGTGACTGCGTTATGATGCCGCAAGGAGACGTGAGTCGCGAACCCCCAGCGGCACTGCCGCTTCATGGGGTCATCGGCCGGATGCGCCGATGCGACGCCCATCAGATTCCCGCGAGGCATGTTATGGCAGATACCCACACCCAACGTCCCCGGCCCGTTGCGCTGTTGATCCTCGATGGCTACGGCCAGAACGATGACACTCGGCATAACGCCGTTTACTCGGCCAAGACGCCGGTCATGGACGCGCTGAAACAACGCTACCCCTCCGCCTTGCTGCACACCGATGGCAAGTACGTCGGGCTACCCGACGGCCAGATGGGCAATTCCGAAGTCGGCCACATGAACCTCGGCGCCGGGCGCATCGTCTACCAGGACTTCACGCGTATCACCAAGGCCATCGAAGACGGCGAGCTGGCTGCCAACACCGCATTGACCGCGCCCATCGACGCCGCCGTGGCCGCCGGCCGCGCCGTGCACCTGCTGGGCTTGCTCTCGCCCGGTGGTGTGCACAGCCACGAGGATCACATCCTCGCCGTGGCCGCGTTGGCCGCCGAGCGCGGCGCCAAGCACGTCTATTTGCACGCCTTCCTCGATGGTCGCGACACCGCACCCAAGAGCGCCCGCGCCTCGCTGGAACGTGCCAACGCGCGGCTCGCCGAGCTGTTCGGCGCCGACAACGCCTACGTCGCTTCGATCGTCGGCCGTTACTACGCCATGGACCGCGACAATCGCTGGGACCGTGTCGAGCAAGCCTATCGCGTCATTGTCGAGGGTGAAGGCAAGCAGGTCGCCACCAGCGCCGAGGCCGGACTGGACGCCGCCTACGAGCGTGACGAAACCGACGAATTCGTCGCCGCCACCAGCATTCGCCCGCACGGCGAGCCAGTGCGCATGACCGATGGCGACGCCGCGCTGTTCCTCAACTTCCGCGCCGACCGCGCCCGCGAGCTGACCCGCGCCTTCGCCGAAGACGACTTCAGCGGCTTCACCCGCCAGGCACGGCCCAAGCTGGCCCACGAAGGGCTGGTGATGCTCACCGAGTACGCCGCGAACATTCCGGCGCCGGTGGCCTTTCCGCCCACCGACCTGGTCAACACGCTGGGCGAGACCGTCGCCAAGCGCGGCCTGAAACAGCTACGCATCGCCGAGACCGAGAAGTATGCCCACGTCACTTTCTTCTTCTCCGGCGGCCGTGAGGATGAGTTCGACGGTGAGACTCGTGAGCTGATCCCCTCGCCGCAGGACGTCAAGACCTACGACGAGAAGCCGGAGATGAGCGCTTATGAGCTCACCGACAAGCTGGTCGCAGCCATCGACGCGGGCACGTTCGATCTGGTGGTGTGCAACTACGCCAACGGCGACATGGTCGGCCATAGCGGCGACTTCGATGCTGCCGTCAAGGCCATCGAGGCGGTGGATATCTGCCTAGGCCGGGTGATCGACGCCATCGAACGCGCGGGCGGCGAATGCCTGGTCACCGCCGACCACGGCAATGCCGAGCAGATGGTGCATCCCGAAACGGGCAACCCGCAGACGGCGCATACGACCTTTCAGGTGCCGCTGGTTTACGTCACGCCGCGCGCCGACGCCACCCTTGCGGACGACGGCAGCCTATGCGATCTGGCACCGACCCTGCTGACCATGATGCACGAGCCGATTCCAAAGGAAATGACCGGCCGCGTGCTGGTGGATACCCCCTGATAGGTGTGCGTATATTGCGGAGTCGGCGTATGAACGCGCCCACGTCCAGCAAGCGAATCGCCATGGCATGTGCCATGGCGATCTCGTGTGGGTGGCTGTCGCTGGGCACGCCCGGCGCCTGGGCACAGAACTCCCCCGAGGAAGTACGCCGTCAACTCGAAGCGCTGGGGGAGAACATCCAGCAGGCCCAATCGCGCCTCGAAGGCACGCGCGACTCACGCGACGAAGCCCAGCGCGCATTGCGCGAGGTGGAAACCCAACTGGCCAAGACCCAACAGCGGCTAACCAGTCTGCAGCGTGAGCAGGACCAGCTCGACCAGGAGGTCGCCGAGCTCAAGCAGCAACGCCAGACCCTCGAGGAGGAGCGCCGCCAGCAACGCGCCGCCCTGGCCACGCAGCTCAACGCGCTATACCGACTCGGCCCTACGCCACAGCTCAAGCTGCTGCTCAACCAGACCGACCCCGCGCGGCTGGATCGCCTTCAGCAGTACCTCAATCATCTCAATCAGGCGCGTCAACAGCGTCTCGATGACCTGGCCAAGCTCGAGGACCAGCTCGACAAAACGCAAAGCGCACTGCAGTCCCACCAGAAGCGCCTGAACAGCCTGGCCAGCGAGTTGGCCGAACGCCGCAAGACGCTGGCCGCCCAGCGCAGCAAGCGCGAGGCCATCCTCTCGAAGTACAAACAGCGCTATGCCAACCAGCAAGCCAAGCTGGCCGCGCTCAACGATAATCGCGAGGATGCCGAGCAACTGCTCGACCAAATGCGTGACAGGCTCGAGCGACTCGACCAGGCGCCGCCCTCCACGGATATCGAACAGACACAGGGCGAGCTGCCCTGGCCCGTGCAGGGTGACATCCTCGCCAGTTACGGCAATGGTAGCGGCGTCGACCGCAACGGCATTGTCATCGGCGCCGAGGCCGGCACCCCAGTCACTGCCGTACATGCCGGCCGCGTCGTCTTCGCCAACTGGATGCGTGGCTTCGGCAACCTCGTGATCATCGACCACGGTGATAAAATCATGACGCTTTACGCGCACCTGCAACGCTTCGATGTCAGGGTCGGCGCACACGTGGAGCGCGGTACCACCATCGCCGCCGTTGGCGACAGCGGTGGCCGCGAATCGCCAGCGCTGTATTTCGCGGTCCGCGAGAACGGTGACCCCATCGACCCCAGCAGTTGGATCGCCCGACGCTGAACATGTGTCACGCTGGATTGCGCCGACCCATAAAGGCTATGCTGGGCCTTCGGCGCGCGTGGGTTCGCCTTCGCCCCGCCCCGGTTGCCCCCCTTGGGGCCAGCCAACACGAGCCCGTTCCGCCGCGTTGTGGAGACAGCATGACCGCAAGCCAATCCCGTCCGCGTTTCATCGTTCGTCACGTTCTAGCAATGGGCATGGCCCTGGTGATCGGTGCGCTAGCCCTGCCGGCGCATGCCCAGCAAAGTACTCAATCTCAGAGCACCCAGCCCAGTACCCAACAGAGCACTCAGCCGTCGGCCGACAACGACGCCCTGCCCGTGGAAGACGTGCAGACCTTCGCCGAGGTCTTCGAGCGCATCAAGCGCGCCTATGTCGATGAAGTCGACGACACCACCCTGATGCGCAACGCCATGCGCGGCATGCTCGGCGAGCTCGACCCGCATTCCGCCTATCTCGACAAGGAGGCCTTCCAGGCCCTGCGTGAGACCACTGAAGGTGAATTCAGCGGCGTCGGCATCGAAGTGGGCATACAAGATGGGCAGCTGACCATCATCTCCCCACTTGACGGAACACCAGCGGCTCGCGCTGGCCTCCAAGCCCAAGACCGCATATTGCTCATCAACGATACGCCCACCGAGAGCCTGTCGCTGCAGGAGGCCGTGGACATGATGCGCGGCAAAGAGGGCACAGAACTGCAACTGACCATCCTGCGCCAGGGCGAGGATGCGCCACGCGAGGTCACGCTGACGCGTGAGACCATCCAGACCGAGAGCGTCAAGCACGAAATGCTCGCCCCGGGCTATGGCTACCTGCGCATCAGTCAATTCCAGAGCCGCACCGGCGAGCAAGCCCGCGACGCCATCGCCGCGCTGCGCGAAGAGGGCAAGCTCAAAGGCCTGGTGCTCGATCTGCGCAACAACCCCGGCGGCGTGCTCGACAGCGCCGTCGACGTCGCCGATCTGTTCCTCGACAGCGGCCTGATCGTCTACACCGAAGGCCGTCTGCCGGACAGCGACATGCGCTTCTCGGCCTCCTCCCAGACCATCGCCCCGGATGTCCCCATGGTCGTGCTGATCAACGGCGGCAGCGCCTCGGCGGCGGAGATCGTCGCCGGTGCCCTGCAGGATCAACAGCGCGCCGTGCTGATGGGCACCGAAAGCTTCGGCAAGGGCTCCGTGCAGCAGGTACTGCCGCTCCCCAACGGCGACGGCCTGAAGTTGACCACCGCGCTCTACTACACGCCGGATGGCCGCTCGATCCAGGCCCAGGGCATCGCGCCGGATATCGAAGTGGTGCGTGGTCGCCTCGAAGTCGCTGAAGGCAATGGCTTCAACATCCGCGAATCGGATCTCGAGAATCACCTGCGCAACATCAACGGCCAGGCCGAAAACGAACCACAAGGCGCCTCACTCGCCGAAAGCGACTACCAGCTAGGCGAAGCGCTCAACCTGCTCAAGGCCCTCAACGTTCTGCCGCGCACGCAGTCCAGCAACTGACGCCCCGCACTAACCACTGACAAAACGCCCCCGCGCCGTGATGTTGAAATAAACGGCGCGGGGGCGTTTTGTCAGATTCAGCAAGCTACTCGTTATTATCGCTGCGGCGCTGCAGCCAGGTTTTGCCAGCGGCCGTTAGCCGGTACCTCTGCAAACGGCTATTGGGCTTGTCCGGAATCGTCATTTCAATGGCGCCTGCCTTCAGCGCCGGACGCAAATAGGCTTCCCGGAAGTGATCTTCATGTTTCAGCCCAAGCGCTGCCTGCATCTCCGAGCGCTTCATTTCGCCCTGCAAGACCGAGAGTAGTCGCATCACTTCCCCGGTGACTTCCCCGGTGACTTCCCCGGTGACTTCCCCGGTGACTGGTGGGGCCTCTGCGTCAGAGCGCCATTCTGCTTCTGGCCGCCATACCACTGCGCTGAACTGATTGCCCGACGCGTCGTCCACCAAATCAATCCGCGGCCATGCCTGAAGTGCTCGGGGTATGCCGCTGCCCATGCCTCGATAAGGCAGGATATGAGAGGCATGCTCGGTGAGCGTAGGATTGCGGCGAATGGTCTTGCCTCGGCGAATATCTGCCGGGCTCAAGCTATCCGACAAGTGGCCAGGGCTAACGATCTCCACCCGGTCGGCAAAGACCATCAGGCGTACAGAGGCGCTGGTGAAATAATCCCGGTGGATCAGGGCGTTGACCAGCAGTTCTTCCAACGCTGTTTCGGGGATCTCAAGCTCACCCAACGTATTGAAGCTGCGCCCATGCTGCACATGGTGCAGGTTGCGCTTGATAAAAGCGAAAGCGCCCCGGAACTGCTCCAGCAAAGTGCCCTTGATGTCCTCACTATCCAGGTAGCGGGTATCGTGCAGCGCGGTGCCGGGGAAGGCCACCGCCTTGACTTCAAATGCCGAGCGCCAGCGCTGGGGGGTGCGGGCAAACAGCATTAGCCCCGACAGGTTCAGCTCGCTGCCATCGCCCAAGCCCAGGTTCTGCAGCAACTGCTCCCGAGTCAGGCCCGAGAACTCATCGCTTTCTCCGTAGCGACGATCGAAATAGGCCGTAAAGGCCTTGTCATCGATATCTTCGATGGAAGTACCCGCCACCGGCACCACATCGGCGTAAACCAGCCCGGATCGTTGGAACATGCGCTGCATTTCCTCCCGGGAAGTTACATGCCGCTTGTCCGAGCCCTGCTTGACCCAGATGCGGCCTTGATTGTCCAAATAAGGCTTGGCCAATCCATCAGGCACTTCAACCACCACCACAAGCCCCTGCTCCGTCTGCACATTCTCGGTCAGCGGATGCACCGGCGGGCGCACATGCTGAGAGGCGGCGTTGCCCAGCAACTGGTTCAACCGCCGAACCGCCACACCATCCAGCCCCGCAATCGAGCCATCGTCGTTCACGCCCAGAAACAGCCAGCCACCGCCACTGTTGGCAAAGGCCGCCAGCTCGGCGGCAAGACCATCCGCATTGGTAACGTCGCGCTTGAACTGGTGGCGGCTGTCTTCGCCGCGTGCGATGACTTCTTGAAGGTCACTTTGTGTCATGGCAATGCCATTTCGCTCCTTTTTTGACGAGTCGGCCCTGATTCTCTTCAACACTCAATACGACAAACCACTCCGCGCTCCCGAAGACCGGAATATCGGCGTTATAGGTGGCAAAAGTGAACTGGTGCATCAATTTAACAAATAAACGACGCGGGGCGTTTTGTTTGGGCCTCGGCTTGCACGTGTAAAGTGATCGTTTTACACTGCGGATATGGATATTCGCACACGATTGCTCGAGACCGCCGAGCAGCTCTTCGACCGTCACGGTTTTAACGCCACCGGCATGGACAGGCTGACGGAGGGCGCGGGGATCTCGAGCCGCACGCTCTACAAGCACGTCGGCAACAAGAACGGCCTGATCGCGGCCGTTCTGAACGAACGGGATCGCCGCTTCCATCGCTTGGTGGAAGAGGACAGCATCGATGCCTTGTTCGGTGCACTGGAGACCTGGTTGGCCCAGGAGGCCGTGCGGGGCTGCCTGTTCCTGCGCGCCTGGGGGGAAACCGGCGGCGACGTGCCGGAAATCGCCGAGGCGATGGAACGCCACAAGCAGCGCCTGCGGGACCGGATTGGCGACATCGTCGTCGCCGAGATCGGCCGGCACGACGACGAACTCGTCGAGACGATGCAACTACTGTTCGAGGGCGCGACCCACATGGCGGCGTATCGCGGCGTCGCGGCCGTCGATGTCGCGCGCCGGGCGGCGCAGCGTTTGGCAAACGCCGCGCGGGCATCATAGCAGCGCCGAGTTCAGCGACACGCTTGCCGCTTCGACACGCAGCATAGCCAACGACTAGTAACGTTAACCGGGCTCGGGCCGGCGGCTACATTACGTCCATAGTGAAAACGATCGTTTTACATTCCATTAACACGATGCCGGCCACAGGCCGAGGGGAGTACACCGCATGACGCGTATCGAATTCCGCCTGATCGTCGCCGGCACCATGCTGATCGGCACCACCTACGGCTTGGCACGCTTCGCCTATGGGCTCTTCCTGCCCGGCATGCGCGACGATGTCGGCTTGAGCCCGACCCTGGCCGGCGTCATCGGTAGCGGCGCTTATGTCGGTTACTGCCTCGCCATCGTGCTCAGCGCGCTGCTAGTGGAGCGCTTCGGGCCGCGCCGGATTGCTGTCGCCGCCGCCCTGATCGCAGCGGCCGGCATGGCAGGTGTCGCCCTCAGCACGCAGCCATTGTGGCTGGCCGGCGCCATTCTGCTCGCGGGGACGAGCACCGGGCTGGCATCGCCGCCCATGGCGCAGGCAGTGTCCCGCGCGATCACCGCGCCCCGGCAAGGGCGGGCCAACACCGTCATCAACGCCGGTACCAGCCTGGGCGTCGCGGTTTCCGGACCGGTCGCTTTCATCGCCACCGGCCAGTGGCGGCTCGCCTACGCCGCCTTTGCCATTGCCGCGTTGCTCAATGCGCTGTTGTTGCTGATCAGCATGCCTCGCGCGGGCACCAATGACGACGCCTCAACCGACAGCCGCCAAGACACCGACCGCCTTGGTGGGCTATGGCGCCCTCGCGCGTTGACGCTCGTGGTGGCAGCCGCCGGGATGGGCACGGCCAGCGCCGCCTTCTGGACCTTCTCGAGCGATGTGGTCATCACGCTGGGACATTTCGAGCAGGCGACGGCCAACATCGTCTGGATTTTGATCGGCGTCGCGGGGCTGGTGGGCGGCGCGGCGGGCGACCTGATCGCACGCTTCGGCCTCAACATCGTGCATCGCGGCAGTCTCGCGGCCATGGCCGGCGCGCTCGGCTTGCTGGTACTCAGCGCCTCGAATCTGGTAGCGGTGCTGGTCGCGGCCGCACTCTTCGGCGCGGCCTACATCATGCTGACCGGCGTCTACCTCGTCTGGGGCATCCGGCTGTATGCGGACCGCCCCGCCATCGGGCTGGGACTGCCCTTCCTGATGATCGCCGTTGGCCAGATCGTCGGCTCGCCCCTCGCGGGCTACCTGATCGGCAGCCGAGGGTATCTCATCTGCTTCATCGCCTTCGCGCTGATCGCGGTGGCTACGGCCTTCATCGGCTACAGGACCGCCGAGCGCGCGGCTTTCCAGCCTCTTTCCACTTCATCCCGTCATCAGGAGACATAAATGGCAGGTGCAACGGCACTCGTGGTTCTCGCCTCACTTTGCTGGGGTTTATCCGGCGGCATCGGCGGCCTGCTCATGGCGGACGACTGGGATGCGTTCGTCGTCTCGTTCTACCGGGGCGCCATCGGTCTGCTGTTCGTTCTCGGGTGGTTGGCGATCCGCCCGCGCCACAGCGGGTTGCGCAATCGCCGCCTGTGGGGCTGGTCGGCGGTGGCCGGCCTGGGCGTCGCCGGCAACTTCGCGTTCTACTTCCTCAGCATCTCGCAGGGCAGCGTCGCGGTGGCGGCGACATTGATGTACTCGGCGCCGATCTTCGTCTATCTGCTCTCGTTCGTACTGAAGCTCGAACAGCCCACGCCGATAAAATGGGCCGCCATCGTGGTGGTGATGCTCGGTATCGTACTGCTAACACGCATATACGATGTGAGCTCAGGGGGCGTCACGCTACTCGGCGTGGGTGCCGGGCTGCTGGCCGGGGTCTCCTACGCTGTGTTCATCTTCGGGTTCAAGTATGCCGCACCGCACGGCAGCCCACAGGCCATTCTCGTGATCGCCTTCGCGGTCCTCGCCGTGCTCCTGGCCGGCCTTGGCGACACCAGCCAAACCTTGGACGTGTTACACACGCCGGACTGGCCGCTGTTCGTCACGCTGGGGATACTCGGCGCCGGGCTCTCGTTCATCTTCTACATCGCCGGCCTGAAACACACCGCCCCCGCCGTCGCCTCCATCGTCGCCATGGTGGAACCCGTCACCGCCTCGCTCTTCGGCGTCATGGTTCTCGGCGAAAGCCTGGTGAGCATCCAGATCGTCGGGATGGTGCTGATCCTCGCCACGGTGACCGCGCTGAGCGTCTACTCTAGTCCCAAGAAGTGAGGTGGGGTTTAAATAGGATCACGCAACGTTTTACGGCGCTATAGAAATTGGGCGATGGTGTATGGAAACATCCTCCTGATGCCGTAAGCCACCATGATGATCAACGGGGTCTTATCATGAAGCTCCTAGGCTACCTCGCCCTAGCGCTGCTGCTCGGTGTACTGGATGCGTTTCCAATCAGCGCCCAGGCAAACGAAACCACCTGGAGGGCCTTGCAGAAAGGCGGCGCGGTGATTTTGATGCGCCATGCAGTGGCTCCGGGAATAGGTGATCCTGCCGAATTTGAGCGCGGTCGCTGCGAGACGCAGCGCAACCTCTCTGAGCGAGGACGCGCTCAGGCGAGAGCGATTGGCCGTGATCTCCGCGAGCGGAACATTTCGGTTGCAGCGGTGTATGCCTCGCAGTGGTGCCGCGCATTGGACACCGCAAGACTCATGGACATCGGCGACGTCAAACCAGCACCGTGGCTAGACTCTTTCTTCCGTGAGCGTAGTGACAAAGAATCGCGTACCCGAAAGGCGCGCGAGCACATCCTGGACTGGCAAGGGCCAGGCAATTTGCTGTTGGTTACCCATCAAGTAAATATCTCGGCGCTGGTGGGCAGTGTCATTGGCGCCGGCGAGATGATCGTAGTGCGTCCTACCGATGATAAATTGCAGGTATTAGGGCGGTTAAGCGTCGGTAGCTATTAGCGGCTCCTGGCTACGTCTCCATCAAACCATGGTGGAAGCCTGTGTAGCGCTTAGGGGCAGTGATTCTCTGCAAAAGCTGGAGTATTCAGATCGCCATGATGGTGTTGGCCTGCACTACGGCGGCAGCGATTCGTCAGGCGTTCACCACCAGTTTTGGCCACATTTCCAGCCATCTTTTAGAGCTTATCCTGGCTTCGAAATCCGTTCGCTTTGGCCGTTTTGAGTTCAAGGTGATGGTGAAGCCGAATAGCCGCTCAACACCGAAAGGGGCCACAATCGCTACCTCGCCTCTCTCATCCAACCTGGCCCCCACGGCAGTTTCCACCTCTACCCAGAAACTCATGGCATCTTCAGTTGAAATGTACGGACTGTCCGAATTCCGCTCGTGCATTCTGGCCTGATTCTTCACCGACCATGGAAGCTTCGAAATGCTTTTTAAATCATCCTCAATTTCTCGGTCACGAGATTCACTACAATCGCGTGGATCGAAGTAAATCAAGTCAACGTCGTTCAGATCGGTAGCCGATGAAAGCCCATGAATATTATCCCAAACCAAGTTCCTAACGAACCCCGCAGCGATGCACCACTCCGGCAGCTTCTCCTCAGAAGCGATGGCAAGCGCCTCCATACGCATGGGGTCGCACGCCAGCCAATCCTTGATCTGTGCTTCGTAGGTCATATCGATATCTGACATCAGCCATCACGCACTTAACGCGTGCATGTCATCATTAGGTTCTCATGCCTCAATGCTAGCGGATACCAGACATCCGTAATATCTCGTCGCTTGGAACGAGAGCCAAGTCGGCAGCCGATAACCCAGACGTTAGGATAGCTTGGTCTACAATGTAGGTTCCCGCACGATAACCAATCCAACGCCGCCCATCCGGGTGCTGGAACATCCAATGATCGTAAGACGCCGAAACCGGAAGCTCTAGCAACTCAGCAACCCATTGCTCGACCTCGGCAGGATATTGCCCCCAAGGCGTCTCACGGCCCCCAAAATCTCGCTCAAATACGGTCGCAAGGCCCTCGCTGACGACCCCCTCCATAAAGGAGGTGCGCGCCGCCCCGCCATACATGACCCATCCTCTTACCAAATGATGAAGCTCATGAAACAACGTGAAACGCAGCTGGGCACGAGCAACAGCGGCCACGCCGCCCGGCAATCTCGCATCAACGGTCCACCTCACGCGACCTGGCGAGACTGCCATGCCCATCTCTCCCGTTTCCGGGATAACGAAAGGCCCCGTCTGACAGGCCAAATCAATATCTTCATTTAAGTCGCCGAGGAAAGAACGAATCTCCGGTTCAGCATCGGCACACACCTCCTCAACAGCCCGACGAGCATCCTTTGAAAAATACCGACCATCATTTGTATCAAGGAATAAAGGAACGATCATCAGTGATTCCTTCAGTGAGGACCTGTTGGTTCAAGGCCAAAACACAGCCAATTCACACGCACATAGCGAGTGAGTGGTCGGCCGGAACGCCTTATTGATCAGCGATAGCTACATAAGCACTGTTTACGTCTCATCACCTGGTAGCCCGATCAGGTCTGTAACTCCGACATCAATGCCCAGTTGGGTAAGAAGGGTCGTGACTTGGCCACGATGGTGTGTCTGATGGTTAAAGAAATGTGAAAGGGCAAACCAAAGCGGGTACCGCCGAGGCTCAGGGTTTACGATACTGGTATAGATCAAGTCTTCGTTCACATCTTGCGTGGAAAGCGAGGCTACCCATTCGATTATGCGATTGTCCTCAGCCTCGCGCTCGCTTCGAAGAACGTCGAAGTTCGCGTAGAGCTCATGATCTAGTGACGTGATATAGAATGGCTTACCCGTAAACCGTCCCATCCAGACCCGATCAGTAAGTAACAAGTGGTTAAGAGTGCCATGAATTGATTTAAAAAAAGCCCCCATATCGCGCTTCCGCTTCTCATCTGACAATCCAGAGCAGCACTCGTAGATTTTCTGATTCATCCAGCGATTATATCGCGCCATCGTTTGAATATGCATTTGACTTACGTCCTCATCTGTCTCGCCGCCCAACGCCGCGTGAATGGCTTGGTTATACCTATTCATAGGTTCTAGTCATATATTCTGCATCCTCCCCATAGGCGGAAAGACGACCCTTTAACTCCTCATTCACTTGCACAGCCTCAAACCCTTGGCGCTTCCAGTAAGATGACGCTCCCTGGATAGCTACTAGGAATAGCCGCTTATATCCCCTTGATTTTGCGGACTCCAATACTGAGTTCAGCAAATATTTCGCAGTACCGCCATTGCGTGCTTCACGACTCACCGCGATGTCGTGGATACAAAGGCTATCCGCATCTACCGGAACAGAATAATCAACACCATCCAAGTCAAGCAGTTCACCATATACCCATGGCAAAGCCACCACATACCCTACTACCATTTCGTTCTGTATCGCGATAAAACTGAAATCCGAATTAGCAGACAGCTTTGCAGAATATGAATCAATGGATTCAAGGAGATCCTCGCTATAGCACTCGCGCTGAATGCGCGAAATGTCCATGAGGTCAGCTTGAGATATCTTTCTAATTTTCATAGTGCTATGCGTACCTATCTTGTGACGTATAACGCCGCGCTCACCGGTAAGTTAGGAGCGAAGTGAGTAATTTATCCGAGTGCAGCGCCTTGTTATACATTTACCCAAGCCCCATTTGCTCGTTAACATTTATAATAGGGTTTGTACCAGCTTCAATTTTAAGCGGAAAACCTTTCACATCTAAAATTGATGTTGCGAGATCAACAACTAGATATAATCGGTCCGCAGTCTCAATAGACAGCCGAAATAAACTAGACTTGTTCCCAAATAGATCTCTGCAGTTAGTGTTTAGCTCAACTTCGGTAGTTGCCTCGGATAGGGTTGCTAGTGCCGGCGCCACTATTGCTAAAACCATATCTCTAATTGCCGCACCTTCATCAATGTTTTTAGATTGGGATGCAAATTTAATTGCCTCAACTACATCACTGAAATTTTCTGCTATATCTTCCTCTCCCGCATCACTCATATAAGAAACCTCATGCGCCGCAGCATTTGGTTTTTCGTCACTAGTTAACTGATCTGCGTACTGATAATAAGCCTCGATAGTTCCTTTCTTAAGAATGAAACACCCTTGGCTTCTTAATAAACCGATAAGAGATATTAGTCTTGCTTTTAGTCCGCACCATTGGGGGTAATTATTTAACTGGCTGAGCATATTTTCGTCTGCTTCAAGCAAGGAGCAAAATACTGCACGTCTCTTTGCAATGATCTCGTCTTTTTGGACATCACGGTTTAACCAGTATGAATGGGTCATTGATAGATCACTTATATCATCCCAGTTTTCGTCTACTTGCTGAGAAAAGTCTCGATATATATCTCTAGCAAATTGAGAAGCGTTCCGATGTCCAAATCTCATAGCTATGTCATCTGCGGCTTGTTGATTAACAAATGAACTAATAAGATCAACTCCGTCTGCTAATGCGTCGGCATCCGCTAAAACGCTGGGCGTTTTACCAATTAGACGCATCAGTTTTGTAACTACAGGCATTTGGCCTTTTCCGGTTACAGGCAATATTTGTGATCCAGCTGCTTCGGTATTTAAATCAAGTGCTCGGCTTATGCCAGAACAAATAATTTGATCACTAGGCCCCTCCACCAATAAAGGCCGGTCACAGAAAAGTGCTAACTTATGCTCTTGTCCCATCTTGGCGAGCAGGGCTTGAATTTTTCGACTTCGAAATTCGTCAATTGCTGGATCAATTTGTACGGGTTCCTTAAGAACATCGCTGCAAAAAACTATTGAAGCTAGATCATCTACTGATTGAAGGTGCACGAACTCAGTTGAGTGAGTGGATAGAAATACTAATTTTTTCCCTTGCTCATCTGGTGAGCCGGCCACCTTTGCTATTTCTTGATACAAAAAAGATTGTAGCTGGGGGTGGAGGGAAACTTCGGGCTCATCGATTAAAACCACTCCAACTTCATCGTCATACAAGCCTGCGAGGATGGAAACCAAATGAAGTAATCCACTTGCCTCGCGAGCAGACGAATATTCATTTGATTCCATATCGACTCGGGTAAAATATATCTTTAGCCGACCACCATCCCAGTCAACATGAACATCTCTATTGAAAAGTTTCCTTAGCCTTTCCTGAACTTTAATTAAAATATCTGGTCGTTCGCTAAGTGTCGCAAAGTCACCAGTTACAGTTTCATTTGCATGCCTACGCTGCATGGAGCCTTTATCTCCATATTGTGCATTCTCATAATTTGGGTTCCCGCCACGCTGACCATCGAAATCAGACCTAAAGTTTTCTAAAGGACCTAATCTTCCCGCCGAAACATAGCGAACCTTCTTTCCAGATGAATGCTGGACAATATCCTGTTTTAGCCCTCTTAATAGCTGTGTTTTACCCGAACCGTTTGGACCAAGAAAGGTAGTGATTCCACTATAAACATGAATTGACTTAGGTTGCACATTTTGAATATTTGAATGCCTAAGATTTATATTAATCTGAGTGGGAAATTCCATCTACGATATTCTCTCTTGTGTATAACGCACCCAGCAGGCGCGGGTTTGGAGTGAAGCCGCAGGCGGAACGGAAAACCCGTCGCCCTGCCTGGGCTTGTTATATGCCGACGCCCTCTGGATGAGCATTTACACGAACCAACCTACCAGAACTCGCATCCATCGCTATTAGGTATGGCTGCACGATTACGGGCTCCTCCTGTACTAGCTCAGCGACAACACCTTGGCCTTTACCAACAAACTCGACCATTGATTCTAGATATCTCTCAGTTGCTTCTTCAAACTCGTCTTGGGACCAGTCCGTTCTATACAAAAACTTAACTTTCTCATTGTTCCTGCCTACACAATATAGCGCCAAGATGAGAGATTATGGAGTTTCCGGCGCCTTATTTTCTGACGATGAAATCACCTTGACCTGATAACTCGCGTTAGGGCCAAAGTATTTTTTATAAACTCCCAAAAGCGCCCGCTTGATGTGCGGGTAACAGTCTTCAGCAGCTTTATCGCCCAGCTTCTTTATAAAAGAACCGCCAAATATAAGAGCCACCGAGGTAAACCCTAGAAGCAATATAGAAGCTTGCGGCCCTCTATCTGGAACGGCATGAAAGTCTGCATCACCGCCGAAAAATGCAATAGCCTCCCTAAGCTGGGAAGCAGCCTCCTGATCAACGTCATCCTCTACAGCAACATTCAAAATATCCCGATTCACGCCCTCTCCCTGTACATATAACGCTCCGCTAAACGGCGAGCGTTAGCGAGTCCGGTGGAGGCCACGCTTTTTGTGGCCGGAACGAATTTGAGCGGCTTGTTATACGTTTTCTGCCTAGACATCTTTATTTGCGTATGCCTCCAGATCGTAAACCACTTGAATAAATAGGTCGGCCAGACCGACTCCATGATTCTCTTGAGCTTCAAGTAGACTGCCGGATTCTGTTAGAGCTCCGTGAAGCTGCTCAAGGCCGTCAGTCATGTCGTTAAAGCTAGCCCTGCATTTAGTTATTAGATTTAGCAATTCACCTTTATTTGGTGCATAGCCAAGTTTGTGAGCAAAATTATTTCTCATCTTATTAATACTTTGTAGGCAATTCGCCACATCATCTGGTACCAAGCCCAAAGAGTTGATAAGGGTAATTTTTCTACTATGGGTTAATGACAGAAAATGCACCATGAGCTTGCTGTCATAACTTAGGACTATTTCTTCAAGTAGGTGCTCTATAACCAAGTGCCCAATAAGAAATCCTGTCAGCAAATCTGAATCATCAATCCGATGAAACAAGAATTCTTCGTACTCATTGCTGTAGGTAGACATTGCTACTTAATTCCTTAGGGGGACGTATAACGCAGAGCTTTGCGGCAATTTTGGAACCGCGAAGCGGTGGAGAAATTGTCCGACAACAGCGACTGGTTATGTATTTCCTGAAGCACATAAGACGGCATTTCTTACGGCACCCATATATACCTTAAATACTTTAATATTTGAGGAAAGATCAGAAAAAGAAACATCCATAGCATTGTCGTTATGATGAACAATGCTATTCCGTTTGTTAACTACAGCGTTGATGAGATCTTTATTTTTATTAAACTCATCTTCTGCCGAAAGATCAATCCCTAAAAGCCGATAAGCTTTTAGCGTCTTGTATGGATTCGCAGACAGCCCATCGGAGATATCTTTCTTATTCGAGGGATAATTAGCCTCTTCAAACCTCAGATCCTTCTCTTTTGGATCCCTGGATGCTTTCCAATAAATGAAGTTGTGAGGAATTCTGGCAAGCCTTATCCTGCGATTAATTTCTTTTGCATACTCATAAGCCAAATCTTGAAGATAAGCCTCCAGGTATGAACAAATATTTATCATGTATGATTTCACGAAAAAGTTGACGTTATCTGAAAAAAGCTCATCTGGATTTTCAGATAAAACACGATCTTCAGATAACTCTATAATCTCGAATAAATTGTCATATAGGCTTTTGTATCTTCCGAAAAGCTCATCAACTTTATCCTCCATTAATCGCAGCCTCCAAAAGCTCGGACCAGCTCTGTTTTCTCCTAAGAATAGATGATCTATTTTGTAGTCCGCCAGAAAGTGTTCTTTTGAAATCGTCACTTTCACAAAGGGCTAAATAAGCGCCTCTTATGTTTTCTTTATTTTCTTTCGCAACTTCAAAATCCAATCGTCCTACGGTTGGCATTAGAAGGTCATAGTGAACCAGGCCCTTCCTTTTTCGTTCTGCTGCAGGGTTGGTAAAAACGTTATCGCCGAAAACTTCTATGCAATTTTCAAGGGCCTTGTTGAAACTCTCTCGATACTCACCTAGTGCATCGTCATCGAGCTCTGAATTTCGTTCCATATAGTCATCCAGGAAATCTTTAAGGTTAGTATTAAAACCAGTTAGTTCAGGGTCGTCAGAAAAGGCAAAGAAGCGCAGAACCTGCTCCTCCGACTCTAAACTATTCCTGTCAACATCAGAGTTTTCGGCTAGACCGAACCTTGCGATAAAGGGATTTTCACCGAGTTCGACCAAAAGCTCATCGAGAGTGCCTGGATATAGAGCATGTCGAATTTCTTGATCTGAAAGTTCTACGGCCCCCTGGTTTAGTCTTGAAAATATTTCCCGGACAAGGCTCTTTGGATTCTCTTTTCTTAGAATGATGCATCGTATTGTTGTAGTTTCTAACTCTGTCTGCAGTGCACCTAATTCAGAGAACTTTTTACCTTCTAATTCTTTGAAGGTAGTCATGCCCTCCAATGCAAATTCATCATTGAAAAACCGGGCTATTGTTGTGAGTCGCTGCACACCATCAATTACCATATGGCGTCCATCTTCATCTTCTGCGAAATAGCATGATGGGAGCGGTATCCTCATGAGGCATGACTCTATGAACCTTGAAGACCGTACCCAGCCATCTTTGTCCCACTTGTACTTCCTTTGAAAGTCTGGATCCAACTTTAACTTCGGTGGGTTTGACTGAATCCTGTTTACAAGCGTCTCAAATGGGTAGTCGATCGGATAGAGGTTTAGGGTTTTATCCTCAATATTTTCAGTCATTTGGCTTCCTTAGATTAAAATTATCGATTCAATATACATAACAGGTATTAGATAGCGCGCTCGTTTTCTCACTTAAACGAGCGCGCGCGTTCAACAAATCTTATCTAGCCCGCTATTTCGCACCTAAGTCATTGATTTTAAACCACGCTAAGCATAGTTCGGCGCGTTATGCAGAATTCGCGTGCTTGCGCGTTTTATCGGAACCAACATGCGGAATGAAAAACAGCGGCGGGTCATGAATTCCAGGCACGCTACCGCCACCTACCTGCAAGCGGTGATGCGCCCTTGCCATCCATGCGGTAGTCCCTCTGCGTTGTGTTGTTGTCATTCTTCAGTCTGGCCGCCTAAGCAGCTTTAGTGATTCAGAGTATTCAAGTGTGATGATGGATGCAAAGCGGCGGTTGGTCGTAGAGGTGGGGGTTCTGGTATTAACGCATTAGGCGGGGCTGAATGCCCTCTCCGTCGGGGCGCGCCGTGAGTGGCGGTGACGGAGAGGGTGGGGAGGCGCGGTTACGAGGTGGCGATGCCGGCTTTGGCGGCGCGCGCGGCGTGCAGTTTCTTGTAGCTTTCGATCAGGCGCTGATGGCGGTCGATGCCTTCCAGCCCCATGCTGGTGGGTGTCAGCCCAGGGAAGCGTATCTCGTCGTTCACCGCGCCGATCACTTGGCGCATGGTCTCTTCGCCGAACATCCGCGTGAGGTTGCGGTGGTAGTCGTCGAAGTCGAGGTCGTCGTCCAGGGCGATCTCCAGCACCGCTTGCATGGCCTGGTGAAACAGGCCGCGCTGCACGGTGTTGTCGTTGAACTGCAGGAACATCTGGACGTGCTCCAGCGCGGCGTCGTACTCGCCTAAAGCGAGCTCGATCAACAGCTTGAGCTCGAGGATGGTCAGCTCGCTCCACACGGTGTTGTCGTCGAATTCGATGCCGATCAGCGTGCCGACCTTGATGTGGTCGTCGAGCTGGCTTTCCTCCAGACGCTCGAGCAGGTCGGCGAGGCGCTCATCCTCGAGCGAATGCAGGTTGAGGATGTCGGCGCGGAATGCCAGCGCCATGTTGGTGTTGTCCCACACCAGGTCCTCGACCGGGTACACCTCGGAATAGCCCGGCACCAGAATGCGGCACACCGGCGCGCCCAGGTCCTCGTGCTCCATCACGTAGGCTTCCAGCCCCTGGTCGGCGAGCAGTCCATAAAGGCGCTCGGCCTCTTCCGCGGTGGTGCCGGCGAAGTCCCATTCATGGAAGTCGATATCCGTGCGGTCGCTGAAGAAGCGCCAGGAGATCACCCCGGAGGAGTCGATGAAGTGCTCGACGAAGTTATTGGGCTCGGAGACCGCCAGCGAGCTGAAGGTCGGCTGCGGCAGGTCGTTCAGGCCCTCGAAGCTGCGCCCCTGGAGCAGCTCGGTGAGGCTGCGCTCCAGCGCCACCTGGAAGCTCGGGTGGGCGCCGAAGGAAGCGAACACGCCGCCGGTGCGCGGGTTCATCAGCGTCACGCACATCACCGGGTAGCGGCCGCCGAGCGAGGCGTCCTTGACCAGCACCGGGAAGCCCTGGGCCTCCAGCGCGGCGATGCCTTCCTGAATGCCGGGGTACTTAGCCAGCACCTCGTCCGGCACGTCGGGCAGGACGATTTCCTGCTCGATGATCTCCTTCTTCACCGCGCGTTCGAAGATCTCGGAGAGGCACTGCACCTCGGCCTCGGCGAGCGTGTTGCCGGCGCTCATGCCGTTGCTAAGGTAGAGGTTCTCGATCAGGTTGGAGGGGAAGTACACCGTCGCGCCATCGGAGCGGCGTTTGAACGGCAGCGCGACGATGCCGCGATCCGCGCGCCCGGAGTTGGTGTCGATCAGGTGCGAGCCACGCAGCTCGCCATCCGGGTCGAAGATCGCCCGGCAATGGTCGTCGAGAATGCCTGCAGGCAGGGCGTCATCGTCTTCCAACGGAAACCAGCGCTCGCTGGGGTAGTGGACGAAGGCACTATCGGCGATTTCCTCGCCGAAGAACTGATCGTTGTAGAAGAAGTTGCAGGAGAGGCGCTCGATGAACTCGCCCAGCGCCGAGCAGAGTGCGGCTTCCTTGGTCGCGCCCTTGCCGTTGGTGAAGCACATCGGCGAGGCCGCGTCGCGCAGATGCAGCGACCAGACATTGGGCACGATGTTGCGCCACGAGGCGATCTCGATCTTCATGCCCAGGTCCTCGAGGATCTGGGTCATGTTGGCGATGGTGCGCTCCAGCGGCAGGTCCTTGCCCTCGATCCAGGTTTCGTTGCCTTCGCTGCCGTCCTTGGCGCTCGTGCCCATCAACAGCGCCTGGGCGTCTTCGTCGATGTTCTCGACCGTCTCGATCTGAAATTCGGGGGCGTTCTGGATCACGCGCTTGACGCTGCACCGCTCCGCCGCGCGCAGGATGCCGGTGCGGTCCTTCTCGGAAAGGTCCTCCGGCAGCTCCACCTGGATCTTGAAGATCTGGTTGTAGCGGTTCTCCGGGTCGACGATGTTGTTCTGCGACAGCCGGATGTTCTCGGTGGGGATGTCACGCGCGTTGCAGTACAAGCGCACGAAATACGCCGCACACAACGCCGACGAGGCCAGGAAGTAATCGAACGGACTCGGCGCCGAGCCATCGCCCTTGTAGCGAATGGGCTGATCGGTCTCGACGGTGAAATCGTCGAACTTGGCCGCCAGCCGCAGATTTTCGAGAAAGTTGACCTTGATTTCCATGTACAAAAACCGGGTTGGTGTCGGGGTGCGCCCACAGGCGAATTGCTCGCCATTATCCGGGTTTCAAGCGGGTGTGTCTTGGGTAGGGGATGAGTCGAGTGGCGCCATATCGAGGCGAGCGGCCCCTCGACGCACAACGACCGCCGCCGGCGGTCGTTGTGGCATGCCGTTCCAGGCGAACGGCCGTCGATTTTCAGGCAGCGCTTAGAATTCTTCCCACTCTTCCTCGGGCGTATGGCGCGCCGTGCTGCGGGTGCTCGGCAGGCGAGACGAGGATGCCGGTGCCCACTGATGACCTGCGCTGTGCGAGGTCCCTTGGGACCGATCGGTTGCCTGGCGCGTGGCCTGTGACGAAACATCGCCAAGCTGGAAGGCCGACATCAGTTCCATCAGCTTGTGCGCGCGCTCCTTGAGACTGTTGGAGGCGCTGGCGCTCTGCTCGACCAAGGTCGCGTTCTGCTGCGTGACCTGATCCATCTGGGTAACGGCATCACCGGCCTGCTGCACTCCATCGCGCTGTTCAGCGGTCGCGTTACTGATTTCTTCCATCAGTTCGGTCACGCGCTTCACGGAGGCCACCACGTCTTCGGTGGTCTTGCCGGCTTGGGTGGCCAGTTCCGTCCCCTGCTCGACACGCTTGCGATTGGCGGTGATCAAGGCGTTGATCTCCTTGGCCGATGATGCGGAGCGGCTGGCCAGCTCGCGCACTTCCTGAGCGACCACGGCAAAGCCTCGGCCGTGCTCACCGGCACGTGCCGCCTCGACGGAGGCGTTGAGCGCCAGGATATTGGTCTGGAAGGCGATGCCGTCGATCATCGAAATGATCTCGGCTACTTCTCTAGAGCTGCCATCGATGTCATGCATGGTCTGCACCACCTGCGTGACGACCTCGCCACCCTCTTCGGCGATTTGCGAGGCATTCGCGGCCTGCTTGCGTGCTTCGACGGCGTTGTCGGCGTTTTGCTGAACGGTGCTGCCCAGTTCTTCCATCGCGGAGGCGGTCTCAGCCAGAGAGCTCGCTTGCTGCTCAGTGCGTGAGGCCAGTTCGTTGTTTCCCTCGGCGATCTGTTCGCTATTGGTCGCTACCGATTCCGCCGAACCGCGCACCTGCATTACCGTCGCTTTCAATTGCTCTGCCATCGCTACCTGGGAGGCCATGATGCTGTTGCGATACTGCGGTTTCAGCGACACCTTGCGGGTCAGGTCGCCATTGCCCACCGCCTCGGCGAAGGCTTTGACCTCATAGGGTTCCGCGCCGAGTTCGCGCAACAGCAACCGGGTCAGCACCGTCGCCACCAAGGCCCCGATCACCAGAGCCACCAGGCAAAGCACCAGCATGGTGATCTGGAAGTTTTCGGCGATATTGCGCGCAAAGCCGGTTTCAGCCGCGTTGAGCTCCTCTTGCAGCGTGATGAAGGCATTGATGTCGCTTAGCCAAGTACGGAAGGCTGGCGCCGCTTCGTCGAGCAGCAATTGCTTGGCGCCGGTGATATCACCTGCCTGACGCCGCTCGAGCACTTCCTCGATCAGCGGCATGGTCGTGGCCTGGATCTCCCGGATAGCGGCCAGGGCGTTACGCTCTTCAGCGGTGACATTGCCCTCCGAGAAGATCTCCCGCATGCCGGTCGCAGCCTCGCGGTAGTCGCCTTCGAGGCGTTCGATATCCGCCAGGATCGGCTCGAGCTGAGCATTGTTCTCGACCAGTACCGCATCGCGCACGGCGATGGCGCGGTCGTGCACACTGCCGCGAAAATCGACCGCATACTGTTGTTTGACGCTATTCACGTCGTTGATGACCTTCATGCTGTGGTCGATCAAATTGACCTCACGTATCCCTTCGGCGGTCAGAATGACCATCAGCAAAAGAACACTGGCAAAGCCGGCCGTCATTCGGGCACGAATCGACGTTCCCTGGAGCCATGAAAATATGGTTTTCACGATGTTATTCCTATCTGGCGAATCGGAGAAAGCACATGTACCGAAAACGATCTTTCGTTCAGCGAACAAGGCGTAAGTATACAAACCTTGTACAAGAAATAAACCTTCGTACAACAAAATGCCACAAAGTCTCTTTCGCGCCACGCACTCGGTATCGGTTAGGCGCCCGTATCTAAACAACAAAAAGTGGGTAGCCACCTTTCTAGACAGGGCCGTACAGAGCAGCGCCGGCAGACAGATTCGTCGTCCGAAGCGAGTGTGTCTTGGGGGAGAAAGGCAGGGGGGCGCCGAAAGCGGGACCGTCCGGCGCCCGACAATGACAGCGTTTCAATTAATGGCGTGGTTTCAATCGAGTAAGCGCTCGAGAACCTCTTCATGAACCCGAACGTCCGCCTCCTGGAACAGCACGAAGCGGATATGCTTGACCGAGGATAGCCGGGGCAGCGTCTCGAGCACCGTGTTGAACGCCACCTGCGTCGCCGCTTCTAGCGGATATCCGAAGGCCCCGGTCGAGATCGCCGGAAAGGCGATGGAGGTAAGTTCGTTTTGCTCGGCCAGTTCGAGCGCGTTGCGATAACAGGCCGCCAGCAACGGCTCGGCGGGCTCGTCCACGCCGTACACTGGCCCCAGGCAATGCACCACCGAACGGTTGGGCAAGTGATGAGCGCCGGTGATCACCGCTTGCCCCGGCTGAATGGGCGCCAGCGGCTGGCATTCCCGTTCCAGTTCCGGCCCGGCGCCACGGTGAATCGCACCGGCCACACCGCCGCCAATACGCAACTCCGCATTCGCCGCGTTCACGATGGCGTCCATATCCGGCTGGCGCGCGATATCACCTTGCACGCACTCAAGCGTCACGCCCTGAAGATTGCGTTTCGTCATGAATTTACCTCCATGGGTATCTGATCCGTTGTCTACACGCACGGTTCATGAGCGAAGGAAGGACCTTCGCGAATGACACTTTTTCTTTGGAGATACCAGGAAGGTTAGGTGCGACTTCACACCGCCACAAGCTTCTTGACCCGCAGATCCTTGCGGTGCTGCTGCAAAAGAAATGGAGCACTATTCATAATGGCTCCAGAGCCTAAGAATTTTCACCACTTTCTCGTCATCAAGCACTTGGTAAACAAGACGGTGCTGGATATTGATTCTGCGTGAATAAGCCCCGGCAAGATCACCGACAAGCTTTTCAAATGGGGGAGGCTTTCGATATGGATCTTCTGAGACCAGCGTCAAAAGTTCTTGAGCTTTAGGTTTCAGGCCACTTGAGGATAATTTCTTTGCATCTTTCTGGGCTTGTTTGGTGTAAACCAGCTTCCATCTCACCAGTCTAGCTCCTCGTCGCACTCATCGACAGAGGCAGCCATCCCCTCACGAATCGAGTCACGCATACCCGGTACAGAAAGCAGGTAAAGCGTTTCCTGAACAGCAGCCCAGTCCTCCTCAGAGACCAGCACGGCCTTGTTTCGTTTACCCATGATGATAATCGGCTGATGAGACTCGGCTGTTTCATCAATCAATCGGTATAGATTGCTGCGCGCCTCTGTTGCAGTAATTCCAGTCATGGCACACCTCCGGTTGCTTGGCTAACTAGAGTGTACGCCATTTCGAACGTACGTCAAGACGAACGTTACGGGATAAGCAGTTCGCCGCGCTCCCTAGCAAGCCTGGCTATGCGCCATTCCTATGCCGCAACAAGCTTCTTGACCCGCAGGTCCTTGCGGTGCTGCTCGGCATGCCATAGCTCATACTGACAAAGCACCGTTAGCACGCCCCTTTAGAATAGCTGGGCCGGGTATGTAACCGGCCCAACGATCATCTTAACGACACACGGCGGGCAGTTCGCCGCGTTCGCCGGCGGCTTGACGAATCATGGTGCGCTTGAGAGGCATGAGTTTGTCGGTACTGGAGAGGCCGACGTTACGTATCAATCGTAACGCGGGGTGCTTGGCACCGAACAACAGGCGGAAGCCGTCCATCAGTGCCAGCATGGCGGCGTTGTCGCCGCGCCGACGACGGGCGTAACGCGCCAGTGTGCGGGCGTCGCCGAGTGCCACGCCGCGTTGGTGGGCGTGGATGATTTCTTCCGCCAGCACCGCCGCATCCAGAAAGCCGAGATTGACGCCCTGGCCAGCGAGCGGATGGATGCTGTGCGCGGCGTCGCCGATCAGGGCCAGGCCCGGCGCGGTGTATTCGCGGGCGTGGCGCTGAGTCAAAGGGAAGTGGTGTACGTCGTCGAGCACCTCGATCTTGCCCAGTCGGCCTTCCATGGCGTCCCCCAGGGCTTGGGCGAACGCCTCCGACGATAACGCCAGCAGGCGCTCGGCATGCTCGGGGCGAGTCGACCAGACGATCGAGCAGTGCCGGTCGTCTTCCTCGACGCGCAGCGGCAGAAAGGCCAGCGGCCCGTCCGGCAGGAAGACCTGGCGCGCCACGCCGCCATGGCCATGCTCGCAGCGTAGCGTGGTGACCAGCGCCACATGACCGGTATCACGCTCGCTGACGTCGATGCCCGCCAGGTGGCGAAGCGGCGAGCGTGCGCCGTCGGCGGCAACCACCAGCGGCGCCGTCCAGCGGCTGCCATCGTCGAGGGTGACTTCCTGCGCGTCTGCCGCACGGGCGAGCCCCGTCACGCGTGCGCCGAAGCGCTGAGTGACGCTGGGCAAGGCCTCGAGGCGCGCTTCCAGGGCGGCCAGGATGACGTCGTTCTCGACGATGTGGCCGAGCTCGCGCAGGCCGATATCCGCCGCCGCGAAGGCGATCTCGCCACTGCCTTCGCCATCCCAGACGCGCATGCCTTGATAGGGCGACACGCGCCGCTCGGCGATCCACGGCCAGGCACCAAGATGCGTCAACAGGCGTTGCGATACCGGCGTCAGGGCGCTGACCCGTGGCGCGGGCAGGCCATGGCCGACGTTTTCACGCGTCAGCGGCGTCGAGCGGGCGTCGAGCACCGTCACCGAGATGCCGGCCTCGCCGAGTAGCGCCGCCAGGGCGCTGCCCACCATACCGCCACCGACGACGATCACGTCATCGTGTGTTGTCTCATCCATGCTGGTTTCCTCGTCGGCCTTCATCGCTCCAGCCCCATGGCGCGGCGCGCCAGGGTGCGTCGCAGCGGACTCACGATATTGAGTCCCACCAGGCCCGCGGCACGCAAGTGGGAAAACGCGGCATGCTCAATGCCGAACAGACGAATCAGGCCATCGCTGAAGCGGATGACGTTACGCCGGTCGGCGGCGCGGCGGGCCTCGAAATCGCCCAGCAGGCTCGCGCCACCGATGGCCTGGCCACGCGCCAGCCCATCCTCCAGCGACGTGACCAAATCCATGACGCCGCGCAAGGCAAGATTGAACCCCTGCCCGGCGACCGGGTGCAGCGAGTGAGCCGCATTGCCCATGATCGCCAGATGCGGGCGCACCGGCTCGTTGGCGGTGACCAGCGACAGCGGATAGGCGTCACGCTGGCCGATGCGCCGAAAGCGCCCCAGACGGTCGCCGAAAGCCTCTTGCAGCCGCCGCAGGCATTCAGCGTCGCTCCAGCCCAGCGTTTCCTCGCGTGGCGCCTTGGCATGGGTCCAGACCAGCGCCATGCGACGCCCGGCCAGGGGCAGCAACGCCATCGGGCCCAGGGTCGAGAAGCGCTCAAACGCCACGCCGGCGTGGTCGCGACCGATCTCGACGTTGGCGATCAAGGCGTGCTGTTCATAGGACTGTGCTTGGCTATCAATACCCAGACGCTCCTTGAGCCCCGAGCGACCACCATCGGCGAGTACCGTCAGACCGGCCTCGAGGCAGGCCCCGTCGCTGAGCGTCAGGCGGTGGCCGTCGGCGAGGGGCACGATGTCCTCGACCCGCGCCGGGCAGTGCCAGGTCAACGGTAACGCTTCGAGGCCGGCGTGCAGCACGCGCCCCATCCAGGCGTTGGGAATCACATACCCCAGAGCATCGAGATGGAACTCGTCAGCCGTCAACCGCGTCGCCCCGAAACGCCCACGTTCGCTGACATGGATCTGGCGAATCGGCGTGGCGCGCTCGGCCATCGACGCCCACACCCCGAGCCGTTCGAAATGCCGGCGCGAGCCTTGCGCAATGGCGCTGGCGCGGGCATCGAAACTGGGCTGGAAGGTCGTCGGCTGCGTCGCGTTCAACGGCGCGGCCTCGATCACCGCCACGCGCAGCCCGTGGCGCTCGATCAGCGGCGCCAGGGCACATGCCAGGCTGGCGCCGACCAGTCCGCCTCCCACGATGGCGATATCGACCCGGTTAGGCGGCATCGAACACTCTCCCTGTCGGCTTCGAAGGTCTTGCCATCCGCGATGGCGAGACACGCTGTTTTGTACCACGTTAAGGACATCGACGGCAGTCGTGGTGACAGCCGTTATGGATTTTTACGTATCCATAACGTAATTACGTAAATATATACCGCGCGATCAAAAAATAATCAACTCTCACGCATGAGCGCCTCGATTTCCACCACTTCCTTGGGCACATCCGCCGTCAACACCTCATGCCCCGTCGCGGTCACCGCGACATCATCCTCGATACGAATGCCCATGCCGCGATACACCTCGGGAATATCTTCGACGTTGGGGATATAGAGTCCGGGCTCGACAGTCAGCACCATGCCCGGTGCCAGCACACGCGGTTCGCCGTCCAGTCGATAGGTGCCGACGTCATGCACGTCGAGCCCCAGCCAGTGCGAGGTGGCGTGCAGGAAGAAGCGCCGGTAGCTGTCATCGGTGATTCGCGCCTCGAGTGTCCCTTCGAGCAGCCCCAGGCGAATGAGGCCGGCGGTCAGATCGCGTACTACGCCGTCGTGGATCGCACGCAGGGTCGTGTCCGGCGCGACAGCGGCCACCGCGCGGCATTGCGCCTCGAGGACGACCTCATAGAGCTCGCGCTGCGCGGACGTGAAGCGACCGTTGACCGGGAAGGTGCGCGTAATGTCACCAGCGTAGAGGTCGAACTCACCGCCAGCGTCGATCAACACAAGGTCGCCATCGCGAAGCGCGGCAGTGTTCTCGATATAGTGCAGCACACAGGCGTTTTCGCCGCCTCCGACAATCGTGGCATAGGCCGGTGCGCGGGCACCGTGCCAGACGAACTCATGCTCGAGCTCCGCCTGGAGCTGATACTCGAGAAGCCCCGGAGACACGTTTTGCATGGCCCGGCGGTGCGCCTGCGCCGAGATACGCGCAGCGTGGCGCATCAGGTCCAGCTCCGCGTCGCTCTTGATCAGGCGCCGTTCGTGGATCAGCGGCGCGACATCGGCGAAGGCACTGGGTGTGCGTTCGCCACGCCGGGCCTGGGGCGCCAGTTCGGCACGCAGCGACTCGGCCAGGGCCAACATGTCGCCATTATCGAGGGGCAGGTACAGCGTTTCACGCCCCTCGAGCAGCTCGGGAAGCAGGGCATCGCGGTCGTCGTTCTCGTAAGCCTCATCGACGCCATACGCCGTCACGGCGGCTTCGGCACCGATACGCATGCCGGTCCAGGCTTCCTTGAAAGCATCTTTTTCCTGGCAGAACAGCACGCTTTCGCCGGCGTCGCGGCCAGGCAGCAGCACCAGCAGCGCGTCGGGTTCAGGGAAGCCGCTCAGGTAGTGGAAGTCGCTATCCTGGCGAAAGGCGTATTCGCTGTCGCGGTTGCGCGTAACCAGCGAGGCCGCAGAGATCAATACGGCACTGTGCGCGGGCAAGGCCGCCATCAACGCCTGGCGGCGGGCACGGTATTCAGCGGAAGAAATCGCCGCCGGACGCGGCAAGGCTGTGCGAGGCATGGGCGCTCCTCGAATGGCAGGAGAAAGGTGGGAGAGTGGCCGGGCACACGACCCGGCCCAAGAGACTTGTCAGTGAGTCTGTGACGGCGGCGTGGTGGCGT
The DNA here is from genome assembly GCF_033052815.1 of Chromohalobacter sp. HP20-39. Taxonomy (NCBI): domain Bacteria; kingdom Pseudomonadati; phylum Pseudomonadota; class Gammaproteobacteria; order Oceanospirillales; family Halomonadaceae; genus Chromohalobacter; species Chromohalobacter sp. HP20-39. The sequence goes on from NZ_JAWHTP010000002.1 coordinate 317,618, forward strand.
CGTCATCCTCGGAGTTTTCGACGCGCTCGACTTGGGGCTGGCCGGGATGCTGCTCGGTGTAGAGCAGCATGGCAGCCATACGTGCATGCTCGGTCAAGGCGAAGAGGTCGTTCTCGTTCTCGGCGTTATCCTCGAGCTCGACCTCCAGGTTGACGAGCGAGCCAAGGTCTTCGAGCACTTCGCGCAGAGCCGGTGACCAGTCGTCACTCTGACCGCCGGCCTCGACGATGGCCTCCAGGAAGCCCTGGGTCCATTCCTGGAGGCCGTGTGCGCGCTCGGCGAGGGAGAACAAATCATCGGGCAGCAGCGGCTCGAAGTTGAGTTCCGGCGCGGCTAGAGCGTCCAGCGTCTGCCGCCGCCAGGCGAGCAGGACCTCGCCGTCTTCGCGGCTATTGGGTTGGTCGACACCTAAGGTCGCGCAGACTTCCTCGAGCCAGGTATCGGCGCTGATGTCGGCCAGCGCCAGACGTGCGCACAAGCGGCCGTCGAGAAACGCCGGTGACTGCATGCTGCCGTGGGCGAGAAAGGTGTCGGCGACACCTGAAAAATCGAGCTGTTCGTCGATGAGGGACATGATGCGGTCCTGTGCTGCAGGCCGCCGGGCCGCGTTGACCGCGCCCGGGCGGCTCTTTATAGTGATCAATGGCTTACATGGCGGCGAACGTGGGCTCGCGACGGCAGGATGCCGATATCGTCGAGGCCGTTCCCTCCACCGCGCAAGACGCGGAAACTTGGTTCCATCTTACCGCATCGGGCCCGACCTTGGCCCGCTCTGGAGCGATCCATGAACGACGCCTCGCGGCAGACGATCGAGATCACGTTGCTGGGACGCCCCTACGTGATTGCTTGCCCGCCTGATCAGGAAGACGAGCTAAAGCGCGCGGCGCGCTATCTGGATCGCGCCATGAATGGCATTCATTCCCAGGGCAAGGTGCAGGGCGCCGAAAAAATCGCCATCATGGCGGCGCTGAACATCACCCATGAACTTCTCGAAGCACTCGACACCCAGCGTGAGAGCGAGTCTAGCCTGTCACGCCTTAGCGAGCGTCTGGAAAAAGCCCTGGCCGATACGCCATCTCCGGACGATGGCAAACCCTCGAGCTGACGTTCAACCCTTGTCCGACAAACGCTTAGGTTCGTTACGAAAAGGCTCTATACGGGTAAAGGTGGTATACGAGAAAGGGGCTACACGAGACAAGGCTCTATACGAAAAGAGGCTGGCGCTTTGGCCGCGCCCCGGTCTCTGCTAGGATGGAGGCGTTCCCTGAGGTGTTCGCCAGTCGTTATAGTCCCTCGAGCCTATGCGCATTACCAGGGGGCCAATTGCTAGACGGGTCTGTGTGCATGTCCGTGCGACGGAAAGCCTGATGACTCGTCTGCGGCCACCCACCTTGAACCTTTAGGTTCAGGGCCAGAACGACAGCGGCACTTTGGGGAACCTCACCGAACATGACGCACGAACCCCCTCTCGAGCTATCCGACCGACGCAGCCTGCGCCGCGAATTGCGCCGGCGTCGCCGTCGACTTTCCGCATCGCAACGTCGCCAGGCCGCCTATGCGCTATGTCGTCGCCTACGCCGATTGCCGGAGGTCAAGCGCGCCCGCCGCGTCGCGCTCTATCTGCCCAACGACGGCGAGATCGACCCGACACCGCTGATCGCGTGGTTCCGACGCCGCGGCGTCCGGATATATCTCCCCGTGCTGCGCCCGTTGTCCGACAACCGCCTGTGGTTCGTGCATTACCACGCAAAGACCCCCATGCGTACCAATCGCTTTGCCATCTCGGAGCCGAGCACGCGGCACGGCGCGCATCGCGCACGGCGCCTGCCGGCCTGGGCGCTGGATCTGGTGCTCATGCCGCTGGTCGGTTTCGATGCCCAGGGCAATCGGTTGGGCATGGGCGGCGGCTTCTACGACCGTACTTTTGCCTTTCGACGCCTGCGCCGCCCGCATCCGCGCCTGATCGGGCTTGCCCACGACTGTCAGTACGTCGAACGATTACCCGTCGCGGACTGGGACGTACCCCTCGATGCCATCGTCAGCGATGCCCGCACCGTACGTCCGTAACGCAAGCGGCCGACGATGGTTTCCCATCGTCGGCCGCTCGGCGGGCCATGCAAGCACTCAGGCGTTCAAGACGACCGGCGAATACGCCCAGATACCGGGGCGCTCATCAAGTGCCCATCAATGTCTGTGCGTAACCCGTCGCCACTACACCCAAGCCAAACAACATTACTAAAGCCATGACCAAATCAGGCTTGCGTTTCATTTCCTGCTCCGTAAAGGACTGTTTCTTATAGCACCCCAAATAACGCTTACGACTATAGGGCCAGGCATATGGGTTGACAACTGGCCTCGGGCACAAGAATGAAACGTTTGGTTAACGAACAACGTTTTATCTGATTTTCGTCATACCACCGACATGAGAACCTATGAGAATATAGATCCTCATAATCGGCGACTATGAAGGCGCCATGGCATGGCGCCGAGCGGTTCACGCCATGAAAAGCCGATAGGCGGGATTGTCGGACTCTTTCCAGTAACGATAGCCGATGCGCTCGAAGTGCTCCTCGACATGCGCGCGGGCGCCATTGGGAATCTGCATGCCCACCAAGACCCGGCCATACGCCGCCCCGTGATTGCGATAATGAAACAACGAGATGTTCCAGTCGGCGGGCAGATGCGTCAGGAAGTTCATCAGCGCGCCGGGGCGCTCGGGAAACTCGAAGCGATAGACTTCTTCGCTGAAGTGTTCCTTGGGGCGTCCGCCGCCGAGATGGCGAATGTGCAACTTGGCCAGCTCGTTATCGGTGAGGTCCTCCACCGGATAGTCGGCCTCGCGCAGCTTGTCGATGACCGCCTGGCGGTCGTCGCCACCCGGCTTGACTTGCACGCCGACGAAGATATGCGCCTGCTCGGGATCGGCGTAGCGGTAGTTGAACTCGGTGACCATGCGCTTGCCGATGGTCTTGCAGAATTTCTTGAAGCTACCCGGGCGTTCGGGAATCGTCACCGCCAGGATCGCCTCGCGCTGCTCGCCCAGCTCGGTACGCTCGGCGATGTGCTGCAGACGGTCGAAATTGGTATTGGCGCCCGAGTTGATGCACAACAGCGTCTGGCCATCGACGCGCTCTTGCTGGATGTACTTCTTGAGTCCGGCCAGCGACAGCGCGCCGGAGGTCTCGGCGACGGCGCGCGTGTCCTCGAAGATATCTTTGACCGCCGCGCATATCTCGTCGGTGGTGACGGTGACCACACCATCGATCCAGTGCCGCAGGATCTCGAACGGCGCCTCGCCAATTTGTGCCACGGCGACGCCTTCGGCGAACACGCCGACCTGGTCGAGGGTGACGCGCTCGCCGGCCTCCATGGCCGCCTTGAGGCAGGCCGAGTCTTCCGCCTCCACGCCATAGACCTTGATCTCGGGGCGCAGGTACTTGATATAAGCCACCACGCCGGCGAGCAGGCCGCCACCACCCACGGGCACGAAGATCGCATCCAGCGGCCCGCTATGCTGACGCAGGATTTCCATGCCCACCGTGCCCTGGCCGGCGATCACATCGTCGTCGTCGAAAGGCGGAATATAGGTATAGCCATGCTCATCGATCAGTTCACGTGCATGCGCCAGTGCCTCGCCGAAGGCATCGCCCCTGAGCACGACCTTGGCGCCTCGGGCGCGTACCGCCTGCACCTTGATGTCCGGCGTGATGCGCGGCATGACGATGGTCGCCTTGACGCCCATCTGCTTGGCGGCCATCGCCAGGCCCTGAGCATGGTTGCCGGCGGAAGCGGCAATCACGCCCTTGGCCTTCTGCTCTTCGCTTAGCTGGGCCATCTTGTTGTAGGCGCCGCGAATCTTGAAGGAGTAGACCGGCTGCAGGTCCTCACGCTTGATCAGAATCGTGTTGTTGAGACGGCGGGAAAGGAAGGGAGCAGGGGATATCGGTGTTTCCCGGGCAGCTTCGTATACGCGTGCCTGGAGGATTTTCTTGACGGTCTCTTCTAGCATTCTGGTGTGTCCTGCGAATTCGCGCGTCTCATTGTGAAACCGGCGCGCCAGGGGCGGCCAACCGGTAGCAAACTTCCATTGTTAGCAGAGGGCGCGGCACAGCGTCCAGTCCCACGCGTGCCATCATGTCTCTTATGCGACGCCGATAAGCTCTATAATAGGCACGGATTTCGCCGATACGTCTTCACAAGAACGTTTATACGAACGCCCATACGGACGCACCATGACCCAAGACGAACTCAAGCGCGCAGTGGCTGCCGCCGCCATCGAGGACATCAAGCCCTTGCTCGGCCGCGACACCATCATCGGCGTGGGCACCGGCTCCACCGCCAACTTCTTCGTGGACCTGCTGGCCAAGCTCAAGCACGACTTTCAAGGCGCGGTGGCAAGCTCGGACGCCACCACCGAGCGTCTGCGCGGCCACGGCATCGATGTTTTCGAGCTCAACCACGTGGGCACGGTGCCGGTTTATGTCGACGGCGCCGACGAGATCGATGCGCACTTCAATATGATCAAGGGCGGCGGCGCGGCGCTGACGCGCGAGAAGGTCGTCGCGGCCTGCGCCGAGCGTTTCGTGTGCATCGCCGATGTTTCCAAACACGTCGATGTGCTCGGCGGCTTTCCGCTGCCCATCGAGGTGATCCCCATGGCGCGCTCCTACGTGGCGCGCGAACTGGTCAAGCTGGGCATCACCCCGGTCTACCGCGACGGCGTGGTCACCGACAACGGCAACCAGATCCTCGACGGTTACGATTGCCTGTTTGAGGACCCCAAGGCCATGGAAGAACACCTCAACAATATCGTCGGCGTGGTCACCAACGGGCTCTTCGCCCAGCGCGGCGCCGATGTGTTGCTATTGGGGACGGATGAGGGCGTCGAGCGTCACACGCCCTAAGCGTATACGTCCGCCGGCAGGCGCGCCGCAATGCCTGCCAGCGTCTTTTCCAGCGCGCCGCGATTGGTGGCTACCACGGCTTCGCCCGCGGCGCCCAGTCGGCGGCGCTGGTCGGGATCGTTGGCAAGGGTCGCCAAGGCCTCTCCCAGGGCCTCGGCTGTGTCGATCTCGCACAGTGCCTTGGCCTCGCGCAGGGTCTCGGCGATATCCTGAAAGTTCGCCAGATGCGGCCCAGTGAGCACCGGCACGCCGAGCGCGGCGGGTTCGAGCAGGTTGTGTCCACCGATGGGCACCAGGCTGCCGCCCACGAAGGCAGCGTCCGCCGCGGCGTAGAAGCGCATCAGTTCGCCCATGGTGTCGCCCAGCAGGACGCTCGTCTCGGCTTCCACCGTCTCATCTTGCGAGCGCCGCGCGAGGCGCTCGCCGCGTGCTTCGCAAAGTTCGGCCACCGCCGAAAAGCGCTGCGGATGGCGCGGCACCAGCACCAGCAGCGCCTGAGGATGCGTGCGTCGCAGGCGGGCATGCGCGGCCAGTACTTGCTCGTCTTCGCCCTCATGGGTCGAGCCTGCCACCCACACGAACCGCACGCCCCATAGGGTATGTAAGCGCTCACCTTCATCGCGCAGCTCGGCATTGATGGGCAGATCGAACTTGATCGAGCCCACCACCTCGCCGCACGCGTCGGGTAATCCCAGCGCCGTGAAGCGTTCGAGATCCGCCGACGATTTGGCCGCCAGCCAACTGACCGCGCCCAGTGCGCCACGCAGCAATGGCGCCACCTTACGATAGCCCTGGAAGGCCTTGCCCGAGAGCCGGGCGTTGGCGACTACCACGGGCACGTGCTGGCGTTCACACGCTGCCAGCAGGTTGGGCCATAGCTCAGTCTCGACGATGATCGCCAGGCGCGGGCGCAAACGGGCGATGAAACGCCGCGCCGCGCCCGGAAAGTCCAGCGGCAGGAAGTAATGCGTGAGCGCGTACCGCTCGGCGGGAAACAGCGCCCGTACACGCTCGGCGCCGGTGGCGGTCATGGTGGTGACCACCAAGCGATGATCGGCGTGGCGTTCGGCCAAGGCTTCGATCAAGGGCCGTGCCGCCAGCACCTCGCCAACCGAGGCGGCATGTAGCCAGATCGTCGGCGGGCCATCCGCCGCGTCGGCGATCAAACCCAAGCGTTCCGCGCGTTTGTTAGTAAGCGCATGCTCACGCCACACCCGCCACCAGATCAGTGGCGAGAGCAGATACAACAGCGCGCTGTAGAGACCGCGTGCGACACCCGGTGCCATCATTGTGCCTTAGCCTTCACGATCGAGAATGGTGCCGATCATCGCGGTGGTGGAGACACCATCCTCGAAGTTGAGCACCCGGACCTCGCCGCCATCGGCGATGACCGCCTCACCGCCGGCGATGTCTTCGGGGCGGTAGTCGCCGCCCTTGACCAGCACGTCGGGCAACACCTCGGCGATCAAGCGTGCCGGGGTTTCCTCGGCGAAGGGCACTACCCAATCCACCGCACTCAAGCCCGCCAACACCTGCATGCGGCGTTCGAGGGCGTTGATCGGGCGCTTGGGGCCCTTGAGGCGCGCCACGGAAGCGTCGTCGTTGACGGCCACGATCAGCCGATCGCCCAGCCGCTTGGCCTGCTCGAGATAGGCCACGTGGCCGGCATGCAGGATATCGAAGCAACCGTTGGTCATCACCACGCGCTCGCCGCGCAGCTTGGCCGCGCGCACCGCATCGACCAACGCGCTTTCCTCGATGGGGCCGAATTCGGCGAGCTTGTCGCCATGCAGCGCCGTGTAGAGCTCGGCGATGGACAGCGTCGCGGTGCCCGGCTTGGCGACCACCAGCCCTGCTGCCAGGTTGGCGAGCATGATCGCTTCGGGATAGCCGTGGCCCGCCGCCAACGCCAGCCCCAGCACGCCGATGACGGTATCCCCGGCGCCGGTGACGTCATACACCTCGCGGGCATGCGTCGGCAGGTGCAGCGGCGCGTGGCCCTCGCGGATCAATGTCATGCCCTTCTCGCTGCGCGTGACCAGCAGCGCCTCGAGCTGCAACTCGGCGCGAAGCTGCTCGCCCTTCTCGGCGAGCGTGGCATCGTCGGGACACGGCCCGACGACCGCTTCGAACTCGCCCAGATTGGGGGTGATGATGCTCGCCCCGCGATACTTGTCGAAGGCATGTCCCTTGGGATCGACCAGCACACGCTTACCTGCCTGACGCGCGATGGCGATCAGCGTTTCGACGCGGTTGAGGCTGCCCTTGCCGTAGTCGGAGAGGATCATCACGTCGGCATCGGGCAACGCCGCCTCGACGCGCTCGGTCAGGCCTTGGGTGTCGATCTCCCACAGCGATTCCTCGAAGTCGAGGCGCAACAATTGCTGATTGCGGCTCATCACGCGCAGTTTGGTGATCGTGGGAATATCGGGGCTATGATGGAAGTGAGTGCTTACATTCGAGGCATCGAGACTCGCCTTGAGCAAAGCGGCGTTGTCATCCTCGCCGACCACGCCGGCCAGCGCGGCGTGTGCCCCTAGTGCGGCGATATTGAGCGCCACGTTGGCGGCGCCGCCGGGACGGTCTTCCGATTCACCGACCTTGACCACCGGCACCGGCGCTTCCGGCGAGATGCGCGAGGTGCCGCCATGCCAGTAGCGGTCGAGCATGACGTCACCCACCACCAGCAGGCGGGCCTGTTCGAGAACGGTCAGATCAAGCTTCATGGTCAGACTCCGAGCGGGGCGAAGCGGACGACGTGGCATCCAGCAAGGCATCGAATTGGACGATGACGTCGTCGGCACGGATCAGGCTCATGGCGTCGGGGTGACGCACACGCGTCCCCCACGGAATCGCCTCCGGTGACTTGTGCAGATAACGACGCACGGCATCGGGATAACGGTCGACCACGAAACGCCGCCAACAATAAGGCGCCGCGCGATCGGGATTAGTAGTGGCATAAAGCCCCAGCGTCGGCGTGCGTAAGGCGTTGGCCATGTGCACGGGGCCGGAATCGGGCGCGATCACCATGCGCGCGCGATCGAGCATGGCAAGCAGCCCCTTGAGCGAGGTGCCGCCGATGGCATCGATGACCGCCTCTTCCGTGCACAGGGCGCGAATGCGCGCGCCCATCTCCTGCTCCTGGACGCTGCCGCCTCCGGTCATTACCGTGCGCAGGCCGTGTTCTTGCCAGGCATACGCGATCACCGCCGCATAGCCCTCGGCGGACCAGTTGCGGAAATTGCGCAAGCGCGGATTAGCACAGGGGCTGATCACCACGTAAGGCGCCTCGCCGGTGACGCGCGCCGCCTCTTGGTAGGCGGATTCGGGAATCGCCAGGTCCCAGCGCAAGGGCTCGGCATCGACACGTTCCTCGCCGCCCAGCAAACGTGCAAAGTCGAGAAACGACTCCAATACGTGCGCATGGGGGTGTGGTGCCAACTGATGATGCGTGAACCAGTGCTGCCAGTCTTTGACGCGCGCCTTGTCGTAACCGATGCGCAGGTCCGTCTTGAGCCCCAGGGAGAGAACACTAGCGCGCAGTGCCTGCTGCATGTGCAGCAATACATCGAAGCGCGTATCACTCAGTTGGCGCCAGATCTGGCGCACGCCGGCCCAACCGGTGTCCTTGTCGTAGACGATGAACTCGACCCCCGAGAGGCCGGCCAGTAGACTGTGCTCGCCCTTGCCGATGATCCAGGTGATTCGGGCATCGGGCCATAGGCGCTGCAACACACGAATGGTCGGGACAAGGTTGCAGACATCGCCCAGCGCGGACAGTCGTAGCACACCAATATGCGCAGGGCGGACGGGCAGAGGATGCTTCATGCGGTTGGCAACATTCCAAACGGGACAGGCATTCATTCTATATGATGCCGATATTCTATGTGACGCCGGCCACAGGCCACAAATCGACCCGCAATGGTTGACTCCGGCCTTCTGGCGCGAGCGCGATGCGGTGCTCGGCGAAGCGCCGGGGCGCGGGGCGAGCCTGTTCGTCGCTTGCGGCGAGGAGCGCTGGGCGCTGCGCCCCTATCGGCGCGGCGGTCTGATCGCCCGGCTCAGCGACGCACGCTATGTGTGGACTGGGCTCGAGCGCACCCGCGCCTTTCGCGAGATGCGCCTGACCGCCGAACTCAAACAGCGTGGCCTGCCGGTACCCTCGCCGGTGGCCGCCGGCGTGTGGCGACACGGCCCGAGCTATACGGCCACGCTGATCACACGGCTGATCCCCGATGTCACTGCCCTGGCCGAGCGCCTACCGACGGCGACGCCCGACCTGCTGAAGCGAGTCGGGCATACCGTGCGCCGTTTTCACGACGCCGGGCTCGACCATGTCGACCTCAACGCCCGCAATCTGCTCGTCGACGCCCACGATCGCGTCTGGTTGATCGACTTCGACCGTTGCCGGTTGCGCTCCCCGGGGCGCTGGCAAGAGGGGAACCTGGCGCGGCTCGAGCGCTCGCTGATCAAGTTCGGCGCTCCCGACGCCATGGCCTCGGTTCGCCTCGGCTACGCGGCATCCGCGTAAATCTCGCACAGTCCGGTCACATGCCGGGCCAGCGTGAAGCGCGCGTTGACGAAGCGACAAGCGTTGGCGCCGAGGCGTTCACGCAGTACGGGAGCATCACGTAGCTCGCCGAGCCTCATCGCCCAGTCCGACGGATCCTGCGGATCGGCGAGCCGGCCGTTCTCGGTGCCAACCAGTTCCGGAATCGCGCCGCTGTCAGCACCTACTACGGCCTTGCTCGCCGCCATCGCCTCGATCACCGTCAACCCGAAGGCCTCGTTGCGCGACGGCACGCAGACGATATCCACCACCTCGAAGAGCCGCGCCAGGTCACGCCGAAACCCGGTGAACGTGACACGTGTGTCCAATCCCCTCTCACTGACCTGCTGACGCAGGGAAGCAATGAACGTCGGGTTGCCGCCCTCGTCCGCCTCCAGACCGCCGATCAGCACCAGATGCGATTGCGTATCGCCGGCGTCGCACAGGCGAGTAAAGGCATCCAGCAGAACTTGCTGACCCTTGCCGGGGGTCAAGCGGCCGGGCAGGGCCATCGCCACCACCTCGCGCGGAATGCCCAAGGCGTCACGTAGCGCCTGGCGCTCAGTAGCGTCAAGCTGGGGAACAAACTCCGCTGTGTCGATGCCCAGATACAGTCGGGTGATCCGCGACGCGGGCAGCGGAAAGGCCTGGCGATTGCGCAAAAGCGTTGCCTCGCTAATCGACAGCACACGATCGACATGCCGGTAGACCCAGCGATGGTAAGGATCATGCTTGGACCGCGTGGCCCCCATGTGATCGGTGAAGATCAAGCGTAGTTCAGGGCATAGACACTTGAGCAATGCCCCGAGACGTAGATCACTCGACTTGTGGCAATGCACGACGCGGATGCCACGGCGGCGCAGCCAGCGCACCAGCATCGGAAGTTGCCACAGCGCGCGCGTGGGTGAGCGCACACTACGCACTTCGAGCGCGCCACTCTCAGCCAGCGTGTGGGCCACTCGCGTTCCCTCGAGCGCCAGGGCGTAGGCATGCCACCCCTGACGAGCCAGCTCGGGTATAATGCGCGCAGGATACATTTCCAGCCCGCCCCAGCCGCGGGATAAACAGATATGCAAGACCTTGTGCTGCAAGGCAAGCTCCTCGGACAATGTTCGACTCACGCGTCGACGCCACCGGGCACAGGAGACTCGATGACCCAGTCGCGCCCAAAGCGCATCCTCGTGGTACGCAACGACAAGCTCGGCGACTTCATGCTCGCCTGGCCGGCCCTGGCCTGCCTGAAGAGTGCCCATCCCGGCAACCATGTTGCCGTGCTGGTGCCCACCTATACGGCGCCCTTGGCGCATGCCTGCCCGTGGGTCGATGAGGTGATTCTCGACCCGGGCGGCGTCGCGCCGCGCCACCAGCAGAAAGACGTGCTCAGGCAGCTTCGCGCCGGGAAGTTCGACGCCTTACTGACGCTATTCTCCACGCCACGCATCGGCTGGCTAGGGTGGCGTGCCGGTATTTCCTTGCGCATGGCGCCCGCCACCAAGTGGGCTCAAATATTTTACAACTTCCGCATTAAACAGCGTAGGTCACGATCGCAAAAACCCGAATACATCTACAATCAGGACCTGTCCGCCGCTCTACTGCAGACCCTTGGTCAGGACGTGCCGACGCTGACGCCGCCTTACTGGCCGCTGCCCGATGCAACGCGCGACGCGCAGCGTCAACGTCTGAGCGATGAATTGAGCCTTCCTCCATCACGTCCGTGGTGGTTCCTGCATCCTGGCAATGGTGGATCAGCGGTCAATCTCAGCGTGGCACAATACGCGGACTTGGCTCAGGCACTGAGTGCCCGCCTCTCCACTCCACCGAAGTGGGTGCTTACTTACGGCCCCAACGAGGAGGCCGTCGCCCAACACCTGGTGGACACACTCAATGCACGCGAGGTCGATGCGGTACTCATGCCACCGCGCGCCAGCCTGACCGATTTCGCCAAGACCCTGGCCGCCGCCGATGTCTTCGTCGCCGGTTCGACGGGGCCCTTGCACATCGCCGGGGCGCTCAACCGACCCACGATCGGCTTCTACCCCGCCAAGCGTTCGGCCACGCCGCTGCGCTGGCAAACCTGCAATGCCGAGACACGCCGCCTGGCCTTCAGCCCCCCTGCCGACGATGCCTCCGCCAGCGATATGTCGCGTATCGACATCGCGATGGTGGCACGCCAAATCGCCGACACCTGGCCAACACCAACGGCCACCGAGGAAACGCCATGCAACCACTGACTGGAATCGTCATTACCCTCAATGAGCAAGCCAACATCGCCGACTGCGTGCGTTCTCTGTCACGCGTCTGCGACGAGGTCATCGTCGTCGATTCGCTGAGTAGCGATGACACCGTGGCCATCGCCGAGGCCGAGGGTGCGCGGGTGATCTCGCAAGCCTATCTCGGCGATGGGCCTCAGAAGGCACACGGCGTGCCGTTCGCCAAGAATGACTGGATCTTGGCCCTGGACGCCGACGAACGCCTCGACGACGATGCCGTGACCCTGATCGAGTCGCTCACCCTCGACGATCCACAGACTGCCTATAGTTTCCGACGCAAGAACTACGTGGCCCGCCACTGGATTCGCGCTGCGGGGTTCTATCCAGACTCGGTGGTACGCCTATACAACCGCACCACCGCCGGCTACCTGCCCAAGAAGGCGCATTCCTCGGTCGAGGCGCCCAACGTCGAGGCCACCACCGCACACCTGCAGCATTTCACCTATGCGAACATGTCGCACTGGATTCAGCGTATCGATGCGCTCTCCAGCCGCGATGCCTGGGCGATGAAGGAACGTGGGGTGCGCCCTTCGCGACTGCAGCCAACGCTACATGCCGCCAACGCCATGCTGCGCAAGCTGGTCTTCAAGGGTGGCATGTTCCAGGGAATGGATGGCATGACGGTCGCTGTGACCACGGCGTTTCATGCCTATATGAAGTACGCCAAACTCAACGAGCTCCACGAACTCGAACGCAACGCATAACGAACACGATACGTGGACCAGGAAGGTCTCACGCATTAGACACGGCATTGCCATACACTTGTCATAATGGCTCATGCCAACGCGAGCAGGGACGACCAACGATGAAGATACCTAGCGTCTCCACAAGATGGTCAGCGCTCACTTACATAGGCTTGTGCCTGGGTTATACCTTCTCCACGCTGGCCGTTGTCAGCCACTGGTTCATGCTCCCCGTGGCGGCCTTGTGGGTCACCATCGCCTGGCGTTTCCGCTGGGGGCACCCCGATCAACGTTCGAGCACGAGACGCATCTGGCCGTGGTCACTCATTCCACTCGCCTTGTGGTGGGTATACCTGTATCTCGATGACAGTTTCGGCAAGCTCGACCTTGGCGCGGTGATTTTCCACCTGCAGGCCGGCATGGCCGAGCATGGCGGTCAACGCCGGGTATTTGCGGCATTCGTCTTCACTTTCTGCGGACTTCTCATGCTAGCCGCCGTGACCTATCTGGTGCGTCATGATCATCGCTGGCGGCTCTGGGAACGGGTCGCGACAATCTTCCTGTTGGCCTTCAATCCGTTGTTATTCGGCCTGTCGCAACGCGGGGCCTCGGTCGTCACCGAGGGGCACTGGTTGCGTGATCACTATCGGTCGCCGGAGATCGTTGCCACCCCGGAAACACGCCCCAACCTCATCTATCTCTATCTGGAGAGCACCGAGCGCACCTACGCCGACCGCGACAAGTTCGGCGACGCCTACGAGGATCTCACTGCGCTGGGTAAGCGCGGCATCGTCTTCGAGGGGCTCAAGCAACTCGACAATACCGGTTGGACGACTGCTGGCATGGTCGCCACGCAATGCGGCGTGCCGCTCATCCCCGCTGGCTTGATGCATGACAATCAGTTCGAACCGCTCGATGCGGTCTTGCCACACACTCAGTGCATGGGCGACTTGCTTTCCGCTCAAGGGTACCATCTCACCTACATGGGCGGTGCCAGCACCCGCTTCGCGGGCAAGAAAGTCTTCTATGAGGGGCACGGCTTCGATACCGTTCTGGGCCGCGATGAGCTGGAGGATGACGTCACCCCGCCCGACTACCTCAATGACTGGGGGCTCTACGACGACACCCTGCTCAACATGGTCACCGAGCGCATCCGCAAGCTCGCCGAGGATGACAATCATCAGCCCTATGCCATGTTCGCCCTGACCCTGGCCGCGCACCCGCCCTTCGGTAACCCGGCCCGGGCCTGCCGTAAGAATCAGGGTGAATTCGACGGTGTCGACATCCTGTATTCGGTGAAATGCACCGGCTGGCTGGTACGCCGCTTCCTGAAACGGCTCGACCGCGAGGGCCTGCTCGACAATACCCTGGTGATCATCTCCAGCGACCACCTGAGCATGAAGAATTCGCAATGGCCGCAGCTGGTCGACGCCAAGCGCGAAAACACCTTCATGATGCTCGGCAAGGGCATTCCTGCCGGGAAGCGCATCCGACGTCGAGCCTCGATGGTGGATGTCTACCCGACGGTGCTTGAAGCCATGGGATTCAAGCTGGATTCACGCGCCGCCGGTCTGGGGCGCTCGCTCTTCGCCGAGGCCCCTACGCTGGTCGAAAAATACGGCCTCGAAACCATCAACGATCACATGGCGGAGGAAGACGCCCTGCAATCCTACATGTGGAAGGGCGTCAATTGAGCGCCGATTGACGGATCGCCGCCAGCAGCCGTGCCGGCTCGAGATGACGCAGACAGTTAGTGTGTCCCAATGGACAGTCACGCGCGAAGCATGGCGAGCAAGACAGCTCGAGATCGTGAATCTCGGCATTCTCGGTCAGAGGCGGCGTGTAGGCTGGCGAGGATGACCCGTATATGGCTTGCACCCGCGTGCCCACCGCCGCTGCCACGTGCATCAGTCCCGAGTCGTTGGTGACCACTTGCTTGCAATCGGCGAGCAAATCCACCACCTCGGTGAGCTTGGTACGCCCGCAGAGATTATGCACGCCCTCCAGCGCCTGGCTGATCGTCTCGCCCGCCTCGGCGTCTTTGGGGCCACCCATCACCCGTACTTCGAAGCCCTCGGCCACCAGACGTTCCGCCAGGGTGCGGAAATGCGCCAGCGGCCACTGCTTGGACGGTCCAAACTCGGCGCCGGGCATCATGCCAATGGCGGGCCTATCCGAGAGCCCCAAGGTCTCGCGCAGATGCTGCTGCTTGTCGGCATCCACCTCGAGGCGCGGTGCGGGTATCGCAAAGCCCCCACCCTGGGCCTCGTCTTCGGGCAGGCCCAGCGAAACAAAACGCTTAACGGTTTGATTCAGCACGCTCTTGTCGAGTTGACGGCGCGCGTTGAGCACCACGTAGCGCTGCTCACCATGGAACCCCAGGCGCTCAGGGATGCGGGCCAGGAACGGCACCAGTGCCGATTTCCAGGAACGCGGCAACACGATCGCCCGGTCGAAGCGGCCCTTCAGCATGCGCGCCACGTCGCGCCGCGTGGTCCAGCCGAATTCGCCGTGCTTGACGTCTAACGCGACGGTTTCGTCGACCTCGGGCATGCGCGCCAGGATCGGCAACGACCAGCCCGGGGCCAGCACCCCGAGGTAGGCATCCGGATAGCGCGCCTTGAGCGTCATGAACAGGCTCTGCGCCATGACCATGTCGCCGACCCAGGAAGGACCGACGACGAGTAGCCGTGGAGCAGCGGTAACGATGTCGTCAGCCATTCAACCAATCCAGGTAGGCGCTGACGCCTTCACGCACGGTCTTGAATTCCGCCGGATAACCCGCCTCACGCAGGCGCGAGATATCCGCACGGGTGTAGCTCTGATAGCGCCCCTTGAGCTCCTCGGGAAAGGCGATGTAGTCGATCTTGCCAGTCTGATAATAATCGATCACCGTCTCGGCGATGGCCTTGAACGGTTCGGCGCGGCCGGTGCCCAGATTGAAGATACCCGACACTTCGGGATTGTCGAGGCACCATAGATTGACGTCGACCACGTCACCGACATAGATGAAGTCGCGGCTTTGCATGCCGGCTTCATAGCCTTCCCAGGCACCGAACAGCCGGGGGTTCTCGCCACGTTTCACCTGGTTGTGATGGTGATAGGCGACGCTGGCCATCTTGCCCTTGTGCTGCTCGCGCGGACCATAGACGTTGAAGTAGCGGAAACCCACCACCTGAGCCTCGAACTCCTCCCAGTGGACGCGCACGTACTGATCGAACAGCAGCTTGGAATAGCCGTACACGTTGAGCGGCTTCTCATGCTCCGGCGCCTCCACGAACACCTCGCTACCGCCGTAGGTCGCCGCCGATGACGCATACAGAAAGGGAATACGCTTGTGCTGGCAGAAGTGCAGCAGCACCTTGGAGTACTCGAAGTTGTTCTCGAGCATGAACTTGCCGTCCCACTCGGTGGTATCCGAACAGGCCCCTTCGTGGAAGATGGCCTCGATCGGCGGCAAGGCGCTCGGCTCACCACGCAGTTCGGCCTTCACACGCGCCAGGAAGTCATCCTTGTCGAGATAATCACCCAGCGTGCAGTCGGCGAGATTGACGAACTTGGTGCCGTCGGAGAGGTCGTCGACCACGAGCACATCCTCGTGGCCGCGTGCATTGAGAGCCTTCACTAGATTGGCGCCGATGAACCCGGCACCGCCCGTCACTACGATCATGTCGTCGATTCCTTCAAGTCGTGCACCCACGCGGGAAGCGTGCTTTTCGTCACGGTGCCTATAACCGATTAACCGCTAATTGTATACTTGGCAGTTCGTGAATTCATGGGCCAACGGTACTTCACCAATGACACAGTCGACGCCAGACGTGAAAACCTTCCAGGGCCTGATCCTTGCCCTGCAACAGTACTGGGCCGAACAGGGCTGCGTAATCATGCAACCCCTGGACATGGAAGTCGGAGCCGGCACTTTTCATCCCGCGACCTTCCTGCGCTCCATCGGCCCCGAGACCTGGAATGCCGCCTACGTGCAGCCATCGCGCCGTCCCACCGACGGGCGCTACGGCGAAAACCCCAATCGCTTGCAGCACTACTATCAGTTCCAGGTGGTGATGAAGCCCTCTCCCCTGGAACTGCAGGCACTGTACCTGGGCTCGCTCGAGCGTCTCGGCATCGACCCGCAGGTCCACGACATTCGCTTCGTCGAAGACAACTGGGAATCGCCTACCCTAGGTGCCTGGGGCCTGGGTTGGGAAGTCTGGCTCAACGGTATGGAAGTGACCCAGTTCACCTACTTCCAGCAGGCCGGCGGTATCGAATGCTATCCGGTCACCGGCGAGCTTACCTACGGCCTGGAACGCATCGCCATGTACCTGCAGGATGTCGATAGCGTCTACGACCTAGTATGGACCTACGCCCCCGATGGTTCATCCGTCACCTACGGCGATGTCTACCTGCAGAACGAACGCGAACAGTCGGCTTACAATTTCGAACACGCCGATGTCGACTATCAGTTCTCCGCCTTCGACCACAGCGAAGGCGAATGCCAAAAGCTGCTCGACGCGGGTTTGCCCCTGCCCGCCTACGAGCACGTGCTCAAGGCATCGCATACTTTCAACCTGCTCGACGCCCGGCACGCCATCTCGGTCACCGAGCGTCAGCGCTACATCCTGCGTGTGCGCACCATGGCCCGTGACGTCGCCCACGCCTACTTCGAATCGCGCAAGGCAGCCGGGTTCCCCATGGCCCCCGAGACCATCCGCCAGGAGCTGCTGAGCCGAGAAAGCAACGAGGGAGACGCGTAAGAATGGCATCCAACACCCTACTGGTCGAACTCGGCGTCGAGGAGCTTCCGCCAGGCGCCATCGAATCCCTCGCCCATGCCCTGCGCGACGGCATCGCAAATGGCCTCGCCGAGGCCGAGGTTCCCTTCGAAGCGGCGCGTGCCCACGCCACGCCACGCCGTCTGGCGGTCAGCATCCAGGCGCTTGGCGATAAGCAGCCGGATCGCGAGATCGAACGCCGAGGCCCCGCCCTGGCCGCCGCCTTCAAGGATGGCGAGCCCACCAAGGCCGCGGAAGGCTTCGCGCGCTCCTGCGGCGTCGAGGTCACGGACCTGATCCATCTGGAAACCGACAAGGGCACATGGCTCGGCTATCGCTACCAGGAATCGGGGGAATCCACCACGGCATTGCTGCCAGCTATCCTCGAGCGTGCCGTCAACGCCCTGCCGGTGCCCAAGAACATGCGCTGGGGCGCCTCTCGGCTCGAGTTTTCTCGCCCCGTGCACTGGCTAGTCATGCTCTACGGCCAGGATGTGGTACCCGCCGAGGTACTCGGCCTCGAGACCGGCCGCATCACCCGAGGGCATCGCTTCCATGCCCCGCAGGCCATCGAGCTGGCGCACGCCGACGACTACCTCAACGTGCTCGAAAATGCCTTCGTACTGGCCGATAACGACCGCCGGCGTGAGCGCATCCGCGAGCAAGTGCTTGCCGAGGCCGAGGTCAACGATGCCACGGCGGTGATCGACGACGACCTCCTCGACGAGGTCAACGGCCTGGTCGAATGGCCGGTGGCGCTGACTGGTAGCTTCGACGAACGCTTCCTTGAAGTGCCCGCCGAGTGCCTGGTCTCATCGATGAAGGCCAACCAGAAGTACTTCCACCTGCTCGACGCCGAGGGCCAACTCAAGCCGGCCTTCATCACCGTCTCCAATATCGAGAGCCGCGATCCGCAGCAGGTCATCGAAGGCAACGAGAAAGTCATCCGCCCGCGCCTGGCCGATGCCGCTTTCTTCTACGATACCGACCGCAAGCAGACATTGGCCTCACGGCGCGACGCGTTGAATAGCGTGGTTTTCCAGAAGGCGCTGGGCACACTGGGCGACAAGGCGCGGCGCATGGAGACTATCGCCGCATTCATTGCCGGTCGGATAGGCGGCGACGTCGACCATGCAATGCGTGCCGCACAGCTCGCCAAGTGCGACCTGGTCACCGAGATGGTGCTGGAATTCCCCGAACTCCAGGGCATCATGGGCACCTACTACGCTCGTCAGGACGGCGAGCCTGGAGAGGTCGCACAAGCACTTCACGAGCAGTATCTGCCGCGTTTCGCCAGCGACGACGTGCCCAAGACGCAGACCGGCTTGGCCTTGGCACTGGCCGACCGCCTGGATACGTTGACCGGCATCTTCGGTATCGGCCAGCGGCCCACGGGCACCAAGGACCCCTTCGCCCTGCGCCGTGCCGCCATCGGTGTGCTCAACATCCTGATCAAGGGTGAGCTCGACCTCGATTTACGCGAGTTACTCGAACTCGCTGCCGCTCAGCATATCGAGCTACCCAAGCCTGACGGCCTGATCGACGATGTGCTCGACTACATGCTCGATCGCTTCCGCGCCTGGACCCAGGACGAAGGCATCGCCGTTGAGGTTTACCTGGCGGTGCGCTCTCGCCCGGTCACGCGGCCGCTCGATTTCGCTCGCCGGGTCCGAGCCGTGCATGCCTTCAGCCAACGGGAGGAGGCCGCAGCACTGGCTGCGGCCAACAAGCGTGTCTCGAATATACTCGCCAAGCAACAGCACGACGGTACTACCTCCGTGGATGCTTCTCTGCTGCAAGCCATAGCTGAGAAGACGCTGAGCGAAGCACTCGAACAGTGCCATCAAGCGGTGCGTCCGTTGCTCGATGCTGCTCGCTACAGTGAAGCACTGGATGTTCTGGCGCGCCTGCGCGGCCCCGTCGACGCGTTCTTCGACGATGTCATGGTCATGGCCGAGGACGATGCCGTGCGCCGCAACCGCCTTGCCTTGCTAGCCAGCCTCCAGGCCCTGTTCCTGGAAGTCGCGGATATCGCTCAGTTGCAGCAATAACCAACCGGCACGCGTTGCAATCGAAAAGGGTGGCCCTACCAGCCACCCTTTTTTGTTTCACGTGGAACAAATGACCACCGGTATTTCGTTCTTATACATCAGCCCTTCCCCTGCATTCACCGACTAGAAATGTTTCACGTGAAACACAGCGTCCAGATTTGGCGCCAAGGATTCTCTTCCCTCATAGCTCATAGCTCAAAGATTGTTTCACGTGAAACCCTCCTCCATCATCACAACACTCATCCATCGCCACCACGACCTTACCGAGATTCTTAGGTCGATGTACCAGCGCCTGCTGGATGTCTCCAGGAGAAAAGGTCTCAGCAATGCTCGGCCTCATTTCGTGTGCTTGCATGAATGCCAACAATTCCTCGAATTGGCGCCGACTGCCCACACTGACACCTTCCAGACGCAGCAGCCCCTTCAACAATGGGCCCACCAAATCACCTTGTACATGGTTATCATCAAGAAAACCAACAACAGCCACGCGACCACCAGTGGCCATCGACGGCAACACCAGTGACATCAGGGTATCGCCCCCGGCAACATCAACCGCGAGGTCGACGCCCCTCCCCCGGGTAAACCGCATTATGCTTTCCAGACGAGTGGCGCTATCACCGGGCCCGATCACAACGTCGGCCCCGCGCTGTTGCAACTCTGTCGCCAAATGCTGCCGTGACGTCAGCACAATAGGACGCGCACCCGCGTGAGCAGCCAACTCCAGCGCCATCAATGAGACATTGCCAGTACCTTCGATCAGTACGAATTGACCCTCGAGTGCTAAAATATCGCCCAGTGCATGCCACGCCGTCACTCCGGAAATCGCCAGACTAGCTGCCTCCTTCATGCTCCACCCATACGGCACCGGAAGTAATGCACTGGCCGGCATGATGATCTCCTCCGCCAGCCAGCCATCCACAGGCCCGCCAATCTTGCTGTCATGGAAAAAGGACTGGAAGGCGCCATCCAGCCAGGCCGCTCGTCATTTGCACCTCTCGACCAGCGCCATCAGCCGACGTATCGACAGTCTGGAACAGCGTCTTGACGTACGTCTGCTACACCGCTCCACTCGCCTTGTCGCGCTGACGGCGGAAGGCAGTCAGTATCTAAGCGAGATACTGCCGGCGCTCGATTCCCTAGCAATGGCGGGAGATCGACTGGTGGAGGGTAGACAACTGATACGTGGCGATATCCGCGCCGTTTTCCCGGTCAACTACGGTCGCCTGTATATCGCGCCCCATCTTGCCGAGTTCCTCCGGCGTCATCCGCACGTTCGACTGGAAGCGATTTTCGATGACAGCTTCAATGATATTTCTGGCGAAAGTCTCGACCTGGCGATTCGCATCGGCCAGCTGGAAGATTCACGACTAGTCGCCCGACGCATAGCCACCGACAGTCGCGTATTGGTAGCATCCACCGGCTATCTAGATAGATACGGCTTACCGGCCCACCCCACCGACCTTCTACACCACAATTGCCTACACTATACTCGCTTCCGCAGCCCTCAGCGCTGGCGCTTCCAACGCGGTGAGGAGAATCTGTCGATTGCTGTCGATGGCAATCTACGCGCTGACTATGGCTTGGCGCTGACCAACGGCAGGTTGTGTGAAGTACTGAACGAATGGTCGCTGCCGGAAATAGGGGTATATGCTGTGACGCCATCCCGAGAGGTGCCTGCACGCGTCAAGGCACTGGTGGACTTTCTAGCCGAGTCGCTTCCCGATGCTTGAATGTGTCCTCCAGGAGACTCGGCCCAGGTACTTGTTTCACGTGGAACACAGCGTCCAGATTTGGCGCCAAGGGCTCTCTCCCTCGTAGCTCGTAGCTCGTAGCTCGTAGCTCGTAGCTCGTAGCTCGTAGTTCAAAGATTGTTCCACGTGAAACATGGCGTGCTTTTGCAGTCGGTGCCTTTAGCCACGATAATTGGCGTCAGTTTTTTTGCTAGCCGAGACCCCATGACTCAACTCGTCATCCTCGACCGAGACGGCGTCATCAATCAGGATTCCGATGACTATGTGAAATCGCTCGATGAGTTTATCCCCTACCCTCAGGCCATCGAGGCCATTGCGCGCCTATCGCAAGCCGGTTGGACAGTAGCAGTGGCCACCAATCAATCGGGCATCGCCCGCGGCTATTTCGATGTAGCCACCCTCGAGGCGATGCATGCCAGGATGCAAGAACTGGTGAGCGCTGCCGGCGGCAACATCGCCTATATTACCTACTGCCCGCATGGGCCGGATGATGATTGCTCTTGCCGCAAGCCTTTGACAGGGCTGCTGGAACGCATACGCGATGCAGCCGGGCTGGAAACGCTTGAAGGCAGCTGGATGGTGGGCGACAGCCTGCGTGACCTACAAGCCGGCAATGCTGTGAGCTGCCAAAGTGCGCTGGTGCGTACAGGCAAGGGAAGGCGCACCGAGTTAAAGGGCGCAGGCCTCGATCATGTACGCATCTTTGACGACCTTGCCACCTTCACCGATTGGCTTCTCTCTAGCGAGCAAAAGGCGCCTAGCCATTCACCCTGACGACGCGCTCGCGCACACCGCTCCCTCTGCCCACAAAAAAAGCTGGCAACATCTTGGTGACGCTGCCAGCTCTCCTCTTGTGCGTAAGCACCTGATCATCGAATGCTAGGGGCACTTCATTGTGAATGTTCCACGTGAAACATTCTCTTGCCCGATGCCTTTGCTATATATCCAGATTGGCGACCAGTGCGTTGCGCTCGATAAAGTCACGGCGCGGCTCAACCTCATCACCCATCAGGGTGTTGAACATCATGTCGGAGGCCACGGCATCCTCGATGGAAACACGCAACATACGGCGAGAAGAGGGGTCCATGGTGGTTTCCCATAGCTGCTCGGGATTCATCTCGCCCAAGCCCTTGTAGCGCTGCACACTCAAGCCACGCTGAGCTTCGCTCATCAGCCACTCGAGCGCCTCGTAGAAGGTATCCACAGAACGCTGACGCTCACCGCGAGCCACATAGGACCCTTCTTCGAGCAGGCCGTCCAACGTCTCGCCCAATGCGGTCATTGCGCGGTAGTCGGCACTGCGGAAGAAATCGACGCCCCACACGTAGTCGGTCGTCACCCCATGCGCCGTCAGTGCTACGCAGGGTAGAAAAACATCGCGCTCGGTATCTTCCTGGAGGTGGAAGGTATAACGCGGGCCACCCTCATAGACGATGAGATCGTCCATTTCCTTTTGCAGATGGTCGATCCAGTTCTGCATGGTGACACGATCCTTGAGGCTCTCGCTCTCGAGTTTCGCGGTATGCACGATCTTGCGCAGCACCAGATTGGGATAGACCCGAGACAGGCGATCGATACGCCGCATGACATCACGATATTCGTTGACCAGGGCCTCGAGATTTTCGTTGGCGATACCCGGTGCATCGGCATTGACGTATAGCCGAGCGCCATCCAGCGCCGTTGTGGTCAAATAGTCCGTCAGCGCCTGTTCATCCTTGAGATAGGTTTCCTGCTTGCCGCGCTTGATCTTGTAAAGCGGCGGCTGAGCGATGAACACATGGCCGCGTTCGATCAACTCCGGCATCTGCCGGAAGAAGAACGTCAACAACAACGTGCGGATGTGCGAGCCGTCGACGTCGGCATCGGTCATGATGATGATCGAATGGTAGCGCAACTTATCAGGATTGAACTCTTCGCGCCCGATGCCGCACCCCAGCGCTGTGATCAGCGTACCAACCTCCACCGAAGACAGCATCTTGTCAAAGCGCGCCTTCTCGACGTTCAGAATCTTGCCCTTGAGCGGCAGAATCGCCTGGGTGCGACGATCGCGGCCCTGCTTAGCGCTGCCACCGGCCGAATCACCCTCGACCAGGTAAAGTTCCGACAGGCTAGGATCCTTTTCCTGGCAGTCAGCCAGCTTACCTGGTAGCCCGGCGATATCCAGCGCACCCTTGCGGCGTGTCATATCCCGCGCCTTGCGTGCTGCCTCGCGAGCACGAGCTGCCTCAAGCATCTTGTTGACGATGGCCTTGGCTTCGTTGGGCCGCTCTACGAGATAATCCCCCAACTGACGTCCCATCTCCTGCTCGACCGCTGTCTTGACCTCGGACGACACCAACTTATCCTTGGTCTGGGACGAGAACTTGGGATCGGGCACCTTAACCGAGACGATGGCCGTCAACCCTTCCCGCGCATCGTCACCGGCCGTATTTACCTTGGCTTTTTTCAGCAGCCCTTCGGTCTCGATGTAATGATTGAGCGTACGCGTCAAGGCCGCACGAAAACCGGCCAGGTGTGTCCCACCATCGCTCTGCGGAATGTTGTTGGTGTAGCAGAAGATATTTTCGGAGAAGGTATCGTTCCACTGCATCGCCATTTCGACGCCGATACCGTCTTCGCGTTGCGTTTCGAAGTGGAAAACCGGGTTCAGCGTCGTCTTATTGGTATTAAGATGATCGACGAAGGCGCGTAGCCCACCTTCATAGTGAAACAGTTCTTCCGCGCCCGAGCGCTCGTCGAGCAAGCGGATCGCGACACCGGAGTTGAGGAACGAAAGCTCACGCAGACGCTTGGCCAGAATATCGTAGTGGAACTCGATATTAGCGAAGGTTTCGGTCGACGGCTTGAAATTGACCTGGGTGCCACTCTGCTCGGTTTTACCTACCACGCTGAGAGGTGAGTCAGGCACACCGTGATGATAAATTTGCTCGTAGACTTGGCCAGCCCTCCACACCGTCAGCTTGAGCTCTTCGGAAAGCGCATTGACGACGGATACACCGACGCCATGGAGTCCGCCCGACACCTTGTAGGAGTTGTCATCGAACTTGCCGCCGGCATGCAGCACCGTCATGATGACTTCTGCCGCCGAGACGTTTTCCCCTGTATGGAGATCAGTCGGAATGCCGCGCCCATTGTCGCTGACGGTGACGGACTCATCGGGGTGGATCACCACGCGAATCTCGCTGCAGTGTCCCGCGAGCGCTTCATCGATGGAGTTATCCACCAGTTCGAAGACCATATGATGCAGGCCCGTGCCGTCATCGGTGTCGCCGATATACATGCCGGGGCGCTTGCGTACCGCATCCAGACCCTTTAGGACCTTGATGCTCGATGAGTCGTAAGCTTGTTCGCTCATTGCCTACTCCGTCGTGAAGTCATTCCGTGAGCAGTCGCCCGTGTTCCACGTGAAACATCGTGACATCCGTTTCCGACTGCCATGCATTCTCGAGCGCACCGCGCTCGACTCCGGTAATAAAGACCTGGCAGTGCAAGCGCGCCAGCCAATGACAAAAGATCCGCCGATGCGATACATCCAATTCGGCAGCCAGGTCATCGATCAGGTAAACGCAGGTACGCCCCGTCAGTTTCTCCAGCAAATGCCCCTGGGCCAGTTTCAGAGCACTCACCACCAACTTTTGCTGCCCGCGCGATAGCTCTTCCACGGCAGCACGTTTGCCAATGCGCAAGCGCAAGTCGGCCCGCTGTGGCCCTTGCTGGGTAAAGCCCATCTGGCGGTCGGTATCCCGACCGTTTTCGAGCACATCCAGCAACCCGCGCTGCTTGTCCCATCCGCGAGAATAGCGAAGCGACAAGCCGGAAAGCGGCAACAACTCATGCAATGTAGCTTCGAATGCCTTGGCGAATTGTGCCATGTACTCGCTGCGCAAGAAGTCGAGTTGCTCGCTCCAGTGCGCCAACTCTTGCTCCCAGACACGCATCGATCGTAAGTCGATTCTATCATGCCTGAGCAGTGCATTCCGATGTTTCAGGGCGCGGCGCACCCGACGCCACGCTTCGAAAAACTCATGTTTCACGTGAAACACACCCCAATCCAAGAACTCGCGTCGAGCTGCTGGCGCCCCTTCCAGCAGGCGGAACGCATCGGGGTTGATCAGCTGTACGGGAAGCGCTTCAGCCAGGCGCGCCACACGGATACCCCGCTCGCCGTCGAGGCGAATTTCCAACTCGGCGGCATCCCGCGCCCGGCGAACACCCAATGATACCGGTGGGTCACCTGCCAGGCGACCGTATAAGGTAACGGCATCGGCGTCGTGGGCAATCGCGTGCTTGAGCTTCTGAGTGCGGAACGAGCGTGCCATGCCCAGCATATGTATCCCCTCCAGCAGGCTCGTCTTGCCGCTACCGTTGGCACCGGTGATCAGGTTGATCCCCGGCGCGGGACGCATATCGAGTGCCGCCAGGTTACGCAGACCTAGGAAATTGAGTCGTTCGAGGGGCATAGAGGGAATCGGAGGCAGCACGCTGCCTCAGGCGCGATTGATGATACCGGCAAACCGGCCACCACACCCGAGGCATGCAGGAGTGAAAAAGCAGTGCAGGCGCTCAGAGGCGCATCGGCATGACCACGTACATGGCATCGCCACCGCCCGGCTCTTCAAGCAGTGCACTGCTGTTGGGGTCGGAAAGCGTCACCTGAACGCGATCGGTATCGAGCACACCGAGCACATCCACGAGATAGCCCACATTGAACCCCACTTCCAAGGTATCGCCCTCGTACTCGACGGCCACGTTTTCCTCGGCTTCTTCCTGTTCGGGGTTGTTGGCCGTCACACGCAGGTTGTGCTCTTCGAGATTGAGCCGCACCCCGCGATATTTCTCATTGGAAAGGATCGCGGTACGCGACAACACTTGGCGCAATTCGCCGCGCTCGGCGATGACGACCTTGTCGCCGCCCCGCGGGATGACGCGGTCGTAATCCGGGAACTTGCCATCGACGAGTTTGGACGTAAAGGTGAAATCTCCAGTCTGCGCTCGCAGATGGGTGCCCCCGATGGTGAGTTCGACGGGCTCGTCGCTGCCATCCAGCAGGCGCGCCAGCTCTAGAATGCCCTTACGCGGCACGATGAGCTTCTGTGACGGCTCGATGTCGACATCGGCGCTACGTGCGCACACTGCCAGGCGGTGGCCATCAGTCGCCACCGTACGCACCAGATGGTGGCCGAACTCGAGCAGCATACCGTTCAGGTAATAACGCACATCCTGCTGCGCCATGGCGAAAGAGGTCGCATCGATCAAGTGCTTGAGCGTGCTGCGAGACAAGGTCAAAGTCGTATCGCTTTGACTTCCTTCAATATTCGGGAACTCCGCCACCGGCAGCGTCGACAAGGTGAAGCGTGAACGCCCCGCACGCAGCACCGCCCGTCCCTCTTCGAGCGTGAAGGTGATATCCGTCTTCTCGGGCAACGACTTGCAGATGTCCATTAGCTTGCGCGCCGGTACCGTTGCCGACCCCGGCTCGTCGACATGGTGCGGTACCGTACGACCGACCAACTCGACTTCGAGGTCCGTACCGGTCAGCGCCAGTTGCGTATCCTGTACCTCGAGCAGCACATTGGACAGCACTGGCAGAGTCTGGCGACGCTCGACAACGCCGGCGACCAGCGACAGCGGGCGCAAAAGGTCTTCGCGGGTGATGGTAAATCTCATGGGCTCCACTCTCGTCCTGGGGTCCAAGGGAATATTCTGGCCGCCATGCTCAACTGGTCAGCAGCCGCAACAGATTCTTGTAGTCCTCGCGGATGTCCGCGCTTTCTTCCTTGAGTGTCTGCACCTTTCGGCAGGCATGCAGCACCGTGGTGTGATCGCGCCCCCCGAAGGCGTCGCCGATCTCGGGCAAGCTGTGGTTGGTCAGTTCCTTGGCCAGGGCCATGGCAACCTGACGTGGGCGCGCCACTGAACGCGAACGGCGCTTGGAGAGTAGATCCGCCAGCTTGATCTTGTAGTACTCCGCCACCGTGCGTTGGATGTTGTCGACGCCGACCTGCTTGTCCTGCAAAGCCAGCAGGTCCTTGAGTGACTCGCGAATGAAATCCTGGGTGATCGGCTTGCCCATGAAGTGCGAGTCGGCGATGACCTTTTTCAATGCCCCTTCCAGCTCGCGCACGTTGGAGCGGATCTTCTGTGCGATGAAGAACGCTGCATCGTGCGGCAGATCGACCTTGGCCTGGTCGGCCTTCTTCATCAGGATCGCCACGCGGGTTTCCAGCTCGGGCGGTTCGATGGCTACCGTCAGTCCCCATCCGAAGCGCGACTTGAGGCGTTCCTCCACCCCGCTGATTTCCTTGGGGTAGCGATCCGAGGTAAGGATCATCTGCTGGCCACCCTCGAGCAACGCATTGAACGTATGGAAAAATTCTTCCTGCGAACGCTCCTTACCGGCAAAGAACTGGATGTCATCGATCAGCAGTGCATCCACACTTCGGTAGAAACGCTTGAAGTCATTGATAGCGTTGAGCTGCAGCGCCTTGACCATATCGGCGACGAAACGCTCCGAATGCAAGTAGACCACAGTGGCATTCTCACGCTGCGTAGCAAGATGATTGCCTACCGCATGCATGAGGTGCGTCTTACCCAAGCCGACACCACCGTACAGGAACAGCGGGTTATAGGCACCACCAGGATTTTCGGCCACCTGGCGTGACGCGGCACGCGCGAGCTGGTTCGACTTGCCCTCGACGAAGGTTTCAAACGTAAAGTTGGGATTGAGTCCGCTCTGGTGCTTGAGACTGCCTTCTACCTGGACCTGGCGCTCGCCACTCCCCCGGCGCGGGGGCTCTTCTCGCTCTCGTTCACGCATGCGGTCGATTTCCTGCTCGTCCGCATAATCGCCTCGGGCCCTTGGCGTATGTACCGCAGGCGGCGTTTCGGGCGGCCGCGAGGTGTTCATCGACGACGCCGACACCGGCGCCCCCAGATCACGTGGTGATGAAACCGATACATTGCGGCGGCTACCAACCGTCAGCTGCACCTTGGGCGGCTTTCCGGACGCAAGCTCCCTCAGCAATTCATTGATACGCTTCAGGTATTTATCGTTGACCCAGTCACGCACGAAGCGGTTGGGCGCCAACAGACACAGCTCGTTGGCGTCACCGTTCTCCGCCTGCAAGGGGCGAATCCAGGTGTTGAACTGCTGCGAGCTCAGCTCATCCTGAAGAAAGTTGAGGCATTGCTGCCAGAGAGCGACCGACACACGACCTCACCTAGCGTTGATGAATGGCCGGCTATTGTAGCGCTCGACGCCCGGGTTATCCACATGGATGCCGGCTCTCTTTTCCTGTGGAAAACATTCTACATAACTCAACGCACAACATGTCCGTGAAACGTGGAGCACTTGCGGGTTGTGGAAAAACAATGACTTGCCCACAAGGCTACCGACAGTTTACCCACCGCTTTCTCGCCTTTTTCCCACATGTTCAAGAACATGCCACATCGTTGTTTGTACAGGTTAAAAATGAGTTATCCACAAATAATGCCTTTGCCATTAATAACAACATCAGTCAGTACAATTTCAATAATGATAATAGCGCTATCGTTCACACAAGGTCGGCACGACACACGACAAGCATCCAAACGACATCCGCTCGGGCCGACAGCCCCGGCACATGCCGAGCCCCCCGCCGCCGTAACAAAACAGGTGTGGATAAAAGCGCCGGAAAAATTGCACCCGCCCTAGGGATTCACTAGAATTGCCGGTCTTGAGCCGAATACCGCCTGGTGCAAGCGCACCGGGCTCTTCAGTTTCAAATCGTTTCCAAACAACCACGTGAGAATTCGCAGCTATGAAGCGCACTTTTCAACCGAGCGTCCTAAAGCGCAAGCGCGTGCACGGCTTCCGTGCTCGCATGGCCACCCAGAACGGCCGCCAGGTGCTGGCGCGTCGTCGCGCCAAAGGTCGCAAGCGTCTGAGCGCCTGACTGGACAACGAATGTCCAATCAGGGCTTTTCCCGGCGGTCAAGACTGCTGACCGCCGGGGACTATCAGCACGTCTTCGCTCATGCGTCCTTCAAGGTGCACGGCAAGGGCCTCTTGATGCTTGCGCGCCCCAATACTCTCGGCACGCCGCGAGTGGGACTCGTATTCAGCAAGAAGAACGTGCGTCGTGCCGTCGACCGTAACCGTCTGAAACGCCTCGTCCGTGAATCCTTTCGTCTTCAGCAGCAGCGTCTCCCCGCCGTGGATATCGTCGTTCTCGCTCGGCGCGGAGCTCATGAGCTGGAAAACGATACCTTGCATCGCCAATTGCATGGCATGTGGCGACGCTTGGAAAAAGACGTACGCAAGCAGTCGGTCCCGTCCACGCCATCCCTTTGATCGGCATTTTTCCGCCACGTTACACCGTGGGCGTATGCCGATCGGGACGTGACCTCAGAATGTATCACCGGGCAGAATTTTTATGGACGTAAAACGACTCCTACTCGTCATCCCGCTCGCGGTACTCGCCTATCTACTGGTCATTCAGTGGAACGCGGATTATGGGCAAAACAACGTCGCTCAACGCGCCCCCACTAGCGCCTCCCAGAACGGCTCCAGCAATGATGCCGCCGAGGAAGGACTCTCGGCACCGAGTAGTGCCGGGAACGGTAGCGTATCGCAAGGCGCTGCCAATATGCCGGGCAAGAAGGCACAGACCAGCTCCGAGCATATGGTGCGGGTACGGACCGACGTGCTTGACCTGCATATCGACGCTCAGGGTGGCGACGTCATCTATGCGGCGTTACCCAAGTACAAGGCCGCCTTGAACAGCGAACAGCCCTTTGTACTTCTCAGTGACAATCAGCGTCGCAGCTATGTCGCCAAGTCCGGCTTGCAACTCGGGAGCCATGACGGGCGCATCACCTATACGCCCTCGAAAACGCAATACTCGCTCGATAAAGGGCAGGATGTATTGACCGTCGATCTAAAGGCCAATATCGACGGTGTCGATATCATCAAGCGCTTTACCTTCGATCGCGGTCGATATGCCGTCAAGGTCCAGTACCTGGTTGCCAACCAGAGTCAGACGCCGGTCTCTGCGCGCTTCATTGGGCAACTGGCTCGTGATAACAGCCCCGACCCCAGTCAGGGTGGCGGCCCGATGAGCATGAAGTCATTCCTCGGTGCGACCTTCTCCACGCAAGAAAGCAACTACGAGAAGATCAGCTTCGAGGACATCCGCGAGGACGGGTTCAAGAACGTCACCTCCGAAGGTGGCTGGGTCGCCATGATCCAGCATTACTTCACCTCGGCATGGGTACCGAGAAACGACCAAAAGAACCTGTATTACACGAGTATCGACTCGCGTGACCGCAACGTGGCTGCCTTCGCGGGTCCGACGCGGCGTATCACCCCCGGTGATCAAGCCACCCTTGCCGCCACCCTCTATGTCGGCCCGAAAATCCAGGATCGGCTTGAAGCCATTGCGCCGAACCTGGAACTGACCGTCGACTTCGGCTGGCTGTGGTTCATCGCCAATCCGCTGTTCTGGTTGCTGGCCAAGATTCACAGCCTGATCGGCAATTGGGGCTGGTCGATCGTGCTACTCACGGTCGTCGTCAAGATCGTGCTCTTCCCGCTCTCCGCCAAGGCCTACAAGTCGATGGCCAAGATGCGCAAGATGGGCCCGGAGATGAAGCGCATCAAGGAGCAGTACGGCGACGACCGACAGAAGATGTCGCAGGAGATGATGAAGTTCTACCAGAAGGAGAAGATCAATCCTCTGGGGGGCTGTCTGCCCATCGTCGTGCAGATGCCGGTCTTCATCGCCTTGTACTGGATGTTGCTGGAATCGGTGGAATTGCGTCATGCGCCCTTCATGCTGTGGATAAATGACCTTTCGGCCCAGGATCCCTACTTCATCCTGCCGATCATCATGGGCGCCTCGATGTTCGTTCAGCAGTTGCTGAATCCGACACCGCCGGATCCCATGCAGGCCAAGATCATGAAGATGCTGCCCGTGATCTTCACGTTCTTCTTCCTGTGGTTCCCGGCCGGCCTGGTGATCTACTGGATCTGCAACAACGTCATTTCGATCCTTCAGCAGTGGATCATCACGCGCAAGATCGAAAGTGATGGTGAAACGGGAAAAGCCAGTAAAGCCAAGAGCTGACGGCGCTTTCCGATTTCCACCGGATCAGACCCCCGCCTCGGCGGGGGTCTGGCGTTTTGGGCCTACCCCCCGGACAATACCGGCAACGAGTCGGAGAATGACATGACTGCCACGCCTCTCTATCGCCAGGACACCATCGCCGCCATCGCCACGCCTCCCGGACGTGGCGGTGTCGGCATCGTACGTATCTCGGGCCCCGCAAGCCGCGCCCTGGCCGAGGGCATCCTCGGCCATTGCCCGGCCCCGCGTCACGCGCATTACGGCCCCTTCGGCAATGCCAATGGCGATGTCATCGACGAAGGGATCGCGCTCTTCTTCCCCGGCCCTCATTCCTTCACCGGCGAGGATGTTCTCGAGCTGCAAGGGCATGGCGGGCCGGTGATCATGGATCTGCTCCTCGAACGCTGTGTCACGCTGGGCGCCCGCCTAGCGCGCCCCGGTGAGTTTTCCGAACGCGCCTTCCTCAATGACAAGCTCGACTTGGCACAGGCCGAGGCCATCGCCGATTTGATCGATGCCAGTTCCCGCGCCGCCGCCGAGAATGCCCTGCGTTCGCTGCAGGGTGAATTTTCGACACGCGTCGCAGCGCTCGTCGACAAGCTGATCGAGTTGCGCATGTTCGTCGAAGCCGCCATCGACTTTCCTGAGGAGGAGATCGACTTCCTCGCCGACGGCAAGGTGGCGGCAATGCTCGACGACGTGTACACCATGCTCGGCGAGGTGCGTGCCGCCGCCGGTCAGGGGGCACTGATGCGCGAAGGCATGAACGTGGTCATCGCCGGGCGTCCCAATGCCGGCAAATCGAGCCTGCTCAACGCGTTGACCGAGCGTGACAGCGCCATCGTTACCGACATCGAGGGCACCACGCGCGACGTACTGCGCGAGTATATCCACCTGGATGGCATGCCGCTGCACGTCATCGACACCGCCGGCTTGCGCGACACGCCGGATGCCATCGAAAAAATCGGCGTCGCCCGCGCCTGGGAAGAGATCGAGAAGGCCGACCGCGTGCTGCTCTTGGTCGACGCGGCAACCACGACCCAGACCGACCCCATGCGACTCTGGCCGGAATTCGTCGCGCGCCTTCCCCATCCCGAGCGCCTGACGCTGGTGCGCAACAAGATCGATGAAAGCGGCGAGGATGCCGTAAGCGATTTATCCACAAACCCACCGCTGGTGCGGATGTCCGCCATTACCGGAGTGGGTGTGGATAACTTGAAGGATCATCTCAAGACGGTGATGGGTTTCGATGCCACCACCGAAGGACGTTTCTCGGCTCGCAGACGCCATCTCGATGCCCTCGACCGCGCCGGTCAGGCCCTCGACAACGGCATCGCCCAGCTACAAGGACACGGCGCCGGCGAACTCCTCGCCGAGGATCTCCGTGAAGCGCAGCACGCACTCTCCGAAATCACCGGCGAATTCACCGCCGACGATCTGCTCGGCGAGATATTCGGCAGCTTCTGCATCGGCAAGTAAGACCCCACGCCCCTTTCCTGGCGATCGTCATCGCGCGGCCCTCGCCAGGGACCTCTTCCATCAGTGAAGACGAATTGATTTGGAAATTTACTTGCCCCCCGCCAGGGGCAGGCGTAACCTATAGATAACAACGAATCTCATTCTCTTTCGAGATCGTGTCCTCTTCTCCCGCTTCACCAGGACTCCGACATGCTTGTCCCCTTTCTCATCATGCTACGCGAGGGGCTCGAGGCCGCCCTGATCGTAGGTATCATCGCCAGTTATCTTCGCCAGACCGGGCGTGGTGCCTGGATGCCCGCCGTCTGGATCGGCATCTTCCTTGCCATCGCCCTGGCCTTGGGTGTCGGCGCAGGCCTGCAGTTCGCCAGCGCCGAGTTCCCCCAGCGTCAGCAGGAGCTGTTCGAGGCACTCGTCGGGTTGATCGCCGTGGGTGTGTTGACCTGGATGGTGTTCTGGATGCGTCGCGCCGCCCGTGGCGTTCGCCGCTCGCTGACCGGTGCCCTCGACGACGCCTTCGAAAGCGGTCGTCGTCAGACCCTGGCATTGATCGGCATGGTGTTTCTCGCGGTGGCTCGCGAAGGCCTGGAATCGATATTCTTCCTGCTTGCGGTATTCCAGCAGAGTACCGATCAAGCCGCACCCTTGGGCGCATTGCTGGGCATCCTCGCCGCACTCGTGGTGGGCCTTGCCCTCTATCGCGGCAGCCTGCGCCTCAATCTCGCACATTTCTTCCGCTTGACCGGACTCTTCATCCTGCTGGTGGCCGCCGGCCTCCTGGCCGGCTCGGTGCGTGCCCTGCATGAAGCCGGCATCTGGAACCATGCTCAGCAGGTCCTTTTCAATCTCGGCGACCTACTGCCGCTGGACTCGCCGCTCGGCGCCGTTTTCGCCGGCGTGCTCGGCTACCAGCCCGCCCCGACCGTGAGCGAGGCGGTGGTGTATATCGGCTATCTGCTGGCGACGCTGCTGCTGTTCTTGCGTCCCGCGCGCACCGCGCGGTCGGCCGCCCCACACGCCAACGCTCGCTGATCGGAGAGACACCCATGTCCGTATCGCCCCCTCCCTCCGCACGGCTGCTCAAGCTCGGCGTATTGGCATCGGCCCTGCTGATGCTCGCCGCCTTGGGCCTGTTCGCACTATCGCTGAACGGTCGCGATCATGATGACGGCGACGTCCGGCTCGTGGTCACCGCTCAGGGCTGCGAACCCCGTGAACTCAGCGTGCCCGCCGGTAAGACGCGCTTCAGCATCGTCAACGACTCCCAGCGCGCCATCGAATGGGAGATTCTCGATGGTGTGATGGTCCTCGAGGAGCGCGAGAACATCGCCCCCGGCCTGCACCAGCCGCTGACCGCCACCCTGGCGGCGGGCGACTACGCCATGACCTGCGGACTCTTGAGCAATCCTCATGGAACATTGCACGTCACGGCCAACGACGCTGCACCGGTGGTCGCCTTGTCGCGGCAGGCCTTCATCGCCCCGCTGGCTGAATACAAGGTCTATCTGATCCTGCAGACCCGTCGCCTGATCGATGCCGCCGAGACCATGCACCAGGCCATTGCCGCCGGCGATCTGGAGGCGGCACGCGCGGCCTACCGCGAGGCACGGCTCATCGATCAACGCCTGGCGATGGCCACCGGGCTCTACAGAGATCTCGACGAACGCCTCAACGCCCGCGCCGACTACTTCGCCGAGCGCGAGCAGGATCCGCAATTCGTCGGTTTTCACCGCCTGGCCCAAGGCTTGTTCGACGTCGGGAGCACTGACGGCCTGACCCCGATCGCCGCACAACTGCTCGAGGATGCTCGGACACTCGGCGAACGCTTCAGACACCAAGCGATTCCTCCGGCTCAACTGGCCAACGGCAGCGCCCGGGTACTCAAGGCCTGGCACGCTCATGCCATCGACAGTGCGACGCTGAACGCACACCAATTGCTCGACCTGCAAGGCCTTACCGCGGGCACCGAGAAGATCGTCACGCTACTCGCGCCACTCCTCGAGCGTCAGGCGCCGGACGCCCTGGAAGGCTTGCAGGCACAGCTCGCCAGACTCCAGCAGGACTTGCCGGAGCAGAGCAACACCGCGTCGGGAGCCAAGGACAGCAGCGATGTCGACCGCAATGCCCTGCTTGCCGACACCCAAGCCCTGGCCGACACCCTGGACAGGCTCGATCGCACGTTGGCCTTGAACGGCTGATCATCGTCCTTCTTGGCATCATCACGGTTTATCGACATGAGTGATCAATACGACCACACCTCACGCTGCCCCTTCACGCTGAATCGCCGACGCTTTCTACAAGGGCTAGGAGCAGCCAGTGCCGCCGCCGGGCTGAGCGGTTCGGCCTGGGCTGAATCGCGCACCGATGCCACCAGTGCTCACGACGTCACCGGCGCACCGGTCAGTACCACTACCCAGCAGTCCCATCCCTTTCACGGCCGTCACCAGCAGGGCATTCTCACCCCGCGTCCGGCGACCGGCATGGTGGTTGTCTGCGACGTGCTGGCCCGTGACCGCGCCGGACTCGAGCGGCTTTTACGCACCCTCACCGAGCGTATTGCTTTTCTTACCCATGGCGGTAGCTATCCTAAGCGCGATCCAAGCTATCCACCGGCGGATTCCGGCATCCTCGGACCGACCATCGCCCCGGACGCGTTGACCGTCACCGTCTCGCTGGGTGCCTCGCTGTTCGACGAGCGCTTCGGCCTGGCTGGCGCCAAACCCAGGCATCTGCAACGCATGACGGGGTTCCCCAACGATGCCCTGGAGCCGACACGTTGTCACGGCGACCTGTCGTTGCAGATCTGCGCCAACACGCACGATACGACCATTCACGCCATGCGCGACATCATCAAGCACACCCCCGGCCTGCTCATGGTGCGCTGGAAACAGGAAGGTACGGTGCCGGTGGTGCCTCCCGACCATGAGACCCCCGCGCCCAGCGCGCGCAATTATCTGGGCTTTCGCGACGGCACCGCCAACCCCAATACCGACGACGATGCCCTGATGAACGCCTTGGTATGGACCGGCGCCGATCCCGAAGAGCCCGACTGGGCCCACGGCGGTAGTTACCAGGTGGTACGCCTCATCCGCAACTTCGTCGAGCGCTGGGATCGCGCGCCGTTGGCCGAACAGGAGGCGATCTTCGGCCGACGCAAGGATAGCGGCGCGCCACTGTCTGGCGGTAGCGAATACGACAAGCCCGACTACGCCAACGACGCGGACGGCAAGATCACCCCGCTGGACGCACATATTCGGCTGGCCAACCCGCGTACCCCAGGTTTCGAGAAGCACCGTATTCTGCGTCGGCCGTTCAACTATTCCAACGGCGTCGAGGCCAACGGCCAGCTCGACATGGGGCTGTTGTTCATCGTCTACCAGGCCGATCTCGAAGCCGGTTTCATCACCGTTCAGAACCGCCTCAACGGTGAGCCATTGGAGGAGTACATAAAACCGGTGGGTGGCGGATACTTCTTCACGTTGCCGGGCGCCGTCGATAACCGCGACTTCCTTGGCCGCTCTCTACTGGAAGCGACCGCGACCGATGTTTGATCACAACGATAGGCGCACCAAGGTGCCGATAGCCATGACCGAACTAGCCCCACGAACAACCCGATCCCCCATCAAGGAGTCATCGCATGTCATTTCGCTCACTGTTTTTCGCCGCCAGCGCCTTCGGGCTCATAGCGCTGCAGACACCGGCCCAGGCAGACGTCGCTCCCGAAGCGATGGTCGAACCGGTAGCAGAGTACAAGCTTTACGTGCTCGATAATCTCGACCAGTTCGTCAGCCACACCGAGAAGTTTACCCAGGCCATCGAGGCCGGCGATCTGGACCGCGCCCAAGCGCTCTACGCCCCGACGCGGGTCTACTACGAACGCATCGAACCGATCGCCGAGCTGTTCGCCGATCTCGATGCCAGCATCGACGCCCGCGAGGATGACTACGAACACGGGGTCGAGGATCCCGATTTCACTGGCTTCCATTGCCTCGAATACGGCCTCTTCAAAGAGCAGACCACCCAGGGCTTCGTGCCCTACGCCAAGCGGCTGATGATGGACGTCAACGACCTCGAATCACGTGTACAGGGTCTGACCTTTCCGCCGGCCAAGGTCGTCGGGGGCGCTGCCGCACTGATGGAAGAAGTCGCCGCGACCAAGGTCAGCGGTGAGGAAGACCGCTATAGCCACACCGATCTGTGGGACTTTCAGGGCAATGTCGACGGTTCGCAGAAGATCTTCGAGCTATTCAAGCCGCTGGTCGCCGAGGAAGACCCGGCATTCGTCAAGCGGGTCGAGGAAAACTTCGCCGCCGTCGAGGCCACGCTCGCCCACTACCGACTGAAAGCCAACAATCCCGACGCCGGTTTCGTCAGCTACGAGAAGGTCAGCGACGAGGACCGACGCGCCTTTGTCGGGCCGGTGACCGTGCTTGCCGAGGATCTCTCGACCCTGCGTGGCAAGCTGGGCCTATAGCCGCCACGTGATAACCCATCGGCGCCGGCGTCCAGCTGGCGCCGTGGTTGTTTTCAGGCTCACTCCGGTACCCACCACTGTGACGAATGCGTCGCTTCGCCACCCAGGCACCCCACGACGCGGGCCAGGCTGTCATCGAGCTGCGTATCCACGCCCCAGGGCGGATTGAAGATCAGCATGCCGCTACCGTACATGCCATGCGTAGCATCGCCGGGCGGATATAGTTGCAGCTCGCTGCGCCAGACCTTGCGCAATCCGCTGCGCCGGACGGCCTCAAGCAGATCGTGATGGCGTCCACTGGGCAATAGCGGATACCAGATCAAGACGATGGCGTGACGCACCTTGGCGGCCACCGCCTGTAACGTCGTCGCGACGTCGGCATATTCCTGCTTGAGCTCGTAACTGGGGTCGATGAGCACACACAGGCGCGGCGTCGCGGGCGGCAAGGAACCACGTAAACCAGCCAGCCCATCCGCATGGAGACGTCGCGCCTGAGCGGGCAACGCCTGGTCCTCCAGATGGCTCGCCTCGCCCGGATGAAGCTCGTACAGGTCGAGCCGATCCTGCTCTCGACATGCCTGCGACAACCACCAGGGCGAACCCGGATAATGGCTCAGTTGGGACGCGCCCTGCACCGCGCCGAGACGCTCGCACCATGGGCCTAGCAGCGGGTCGTCGGCAAGGCGTTCACGCGCCGCCCAAAGACTCGCCACACCGTGGCGATACTCCTTGAGGCGTTGCGTTTCTTGGGCATCGAGAGGATACAGCCCGCGTCCGGCATGCGTATCTACATACGTAACGGGAGAAGCTTTACGTAATAGATGGCGAAGAACGGCGAACACGGCGAGATGTTTGTGAACGTCGGCGAAATTACCGGCGTGGTAGGCGTGCTGATAGGCGAGCATGAGGGTTCCGAAACGACGTGAAGCGCGAATGGAGCCCACGTCATGGGCGCTAATGAGCCTGGCAGGCCAGGCCGGCACTAACCGGCCTGGCACGACGCCGTAGTCGCTTAGCTCTACTGGGTGACGGGTGTCAGGGTGATTTCGACACGCCGATTCTGGGCACGGCCACTTTCGGTCTCATTGCTGGCCACCGGCTGGTTTTCCCCGTAACCGACCGTATCGATACGGCTGGCGGCGACACCTCCCTGATTGAGGTAATCGGCAACGGATTGCGCACGACGCTCAGAGAGACGCTGATTGTAGGCAGCGCTGCCGGTGCTGTCGGTATAGCCCGCCACGGTGATGCGCGTCTTGGGATACTTGCGCATGACGGCAGTGGCATCGTTGAGAGCCTGCCGCGCGGGCGCTCTCAATTCGCTGGAATCGACCGCGAAGGTTACGCTGCTGGGCATATTGAGGACGATGTTGTCGCCCTGGCGATCGACGCCGATGCCGGTCCCCTCGAGATCCTTGCGCAGCTGTTTTTCCTGGGCGTCCATATAGGCGCCGACACCACCGCCGATGGCCGCCCCGGCAGCCGCGCCGATCAACGCACGGTCACGGGTGCTGCTGCCGCCATCCCCGGTCAGCGCCCCGGCAATCGCCCCTACGGCGGCACCAATACCCGCACCACTCAAGGTCGTGCCATGATCACTCTGCTGTCCGGGAGCCTGCGTAGTGTTGCTCGCACAGCCCGTCACGCCAATGGCCAGGGCCAACGGAACCGCCATCCATATCGAGCGTTGCATGCGTCCTTTCTCCTTACTGTGAATGCCTTTCGAAAAACGTTCTAGCGTTCCTGCTATCGAATCGTTCGTCACTGCTCATCGCACAGCGCGAGCAGGTCGTTCAAGAATAACAGCCCGTGAGGTGATGCCTGTAGGCGCTGCGCCGGATCGCGCAGCAAGCCCTTGGCTTGGGCCTCCTCCAGACGGGCGTCGAGCAGTGTATCAGGCAGGCCGCTCCGTTCGCGCCAAAAATGTCGCGGTACACCCTGGGTAAGGCGCAGGGCGTTCATCAAGAACTCCAGCGGCAGCTCCTGCGTCTCGAGAGCACGACGCCCGGCGACGAAGCCACGCGGGTCCTGCGCACGCCGCAGATAGGCTTCAGGTTGCCGCACCTTCCAGCGGCGTTCGATGGCCAGACTACCATCCGGCTGCCAAGCACTCACCTTACCGTGCGCCCCGGCCCCGATGCCGAGATAGTCGCCGAACGTCCAGTAATTGAGGTTGTGGCGTGCCTGGCGATCGGGACGCGTGTAGGCGGAAATCTCATAGCGCTGGTACCCGCCGGCCTCGAGCCGTGCGTGCCCGGCCTCCTGGATATCGCACAAAACGTCTTCATCAGGTAAGCGCGGGGGCTGCGAGTAGAACTGGGTATTGGGCTCGAGCGTGAGCTGATACCAGGAGATATGCTCGGGCGCCAATGCCAGTGCCTGCTCGATATCCGCCAGGGCGTCTTCCACGCCCTGCTCGGGAAGGCCGTGCATCAGATCGAGGTTGATGTTGTCGAACCCCGCCGCGCGTGCATTGTGTAACGCCTGGGCGGCTTCATCGCCGCCATGAATGCGCCCCAGACGCTCGAGCTGGAGCGACTGAAAACTCTGCACCCCCAACGACAGGCGGTTGATGCCGGCCTCGCGATACGCTGCGAAGCGGTCGTGTTCCACGGTGCCGGGGTTGGCTTCCAGGGTGATCTCGATATCCGAGGCGAACGGCAAGCGAGCCTGTATAGCCTGCAACAGACGCCGATACGCCGTGCCGCTCAACAGACTGGGCGTACCACCGCCGATGAAGATGCTCACCAGCTCGCGACCACTGGCCAATCCCAGTTCCGTGTCCAGATCGGCGATCAGGGCATCGACATAGGCGCGTTCGGGAAGCGTTCGGTCATGCCCCACGCCATGCGAGTTGAAATCGCAATACGGGCATTTGCGCACGCACCAGGGCACGTGCACATAGAGCGACAAGGGAGGCAGGGTCGTCATGAGTCGGCGGACAATTGAGCGAGCAACGCGGCCATGGCACGGCCTCGATGGCTGAGCCGATTCTTGTCCTCAGCGGGCAGCTCCGCCGCGCTCATGCCGCGTTCCGGCACCCAGAAGAGTGAATCGTAGCCGAAACCGCCCTCGCCCCGCGGGTGGGCCAGGATTTCTCCTTCCCAGGCGCACTGCACAATATGCGGCACCGGGTCCTCGGCATGGCGCAAATACACCAGCACGCACCAGAACCGCGCCGTGCGCTGTCCTTCCGGCACCGCGTCGAGCGCTTCCAGGAGCTTGCGATTGTTGGCAGCATCATCCTTGGGTTTGCCCGCGAAACGCGCCGAGTAAATCCCCGGAGCGCCTTGCAGTGCATCGACATCCAGTCCCGAATCGTCAGCAAGCGCTGGACAACCACTCACTCGCGACGCTTCACGCGCCTTGAGCAAGGCATTCTCGACGAACGTCAGGCCGGTTTCCTCGACGTCGGTCACAGCGAAATCGTGCTGCGGGCGCACCTCGAGGCCCAAGGGACTCAGCAGGTGCTGGAATTCACGCAACTTGCCAGCATTGCCACTGGCCAGCACCAGCGTCTTGCGATCCGTCATCATGCGTTCTCCTCATCGCTCGACCACTCATTCTACGGGCCGCTCTACGGTCGGGAAACCACTCTGACCGTTAATTAATATGTGTTTAAAAACAATATTTTAATGACGCAAATGATGATTCTCATACTTTTGAGCCATTATTTGGCTAATATAAATTAGCGGTATGACTGAAATTTCTCTTCCTCCACCCGCGTCGTACTCATCTAGACGCCTCCTAGCTCCTCCCAACCAATTGATGTGCCTCTAAAATCATTAAATGCTATAAAAAAACATGGTTATATTCTTTTAAGTTTTAAGCTGTCGGGGTTACTGTCTATTTACAAAGGACGTGTCTCGGATAAGGCTTGAAGGTAATTCGACATGAAACCGGCCATGAGAAAGTCGGGAAATGCCACTGACAACGTCACAAAACACCGGGAATGGAACGCATGAGCATGGATAACACAAGGGTTCTGATGGTCACCGACTGCAATCCGCAGTCGCAGCTATTCATCGATTATATTCGCCAGCAACTCGATTGCCAGGTCGAGGCGCTGAGCACCCAGGAAAGCTTCGAGCCGCCCACGGACTGCAAGGTCGTGGTATTGCTGGATGCCGACCACGTCGACGAAAACTGCATGCATCTATGGAACAGCCGCGCCAGCGAAAGCCCGGAAATGATCCTCGCGGCCTTCAACCTGCGTGACGATGAGCATGCGGCGGAGTTACTGATCAGTCTGCATCTACAGGGCGTCTTTTACCGCCAGGACAACCTGCTGCTGATCTGCAAGGGCATTGCCAAGCTTCTCGAAGGGGACCTGTGGATGTCGCGCAACCTGATGACACGCCTGATCGACTTCTATCGCCGCCAACAGCTCAACGCATATCGTCCGGTATGCGGGTTGACCCACCGCGAACTGGAAATCATCGGCCTGCTGGGCACCGGCGCTTCCAACACCGAAATCGCCGATCAACTCTTCGTCAGCGAACATACCGTCAAGTCGCATCTTTACAATATCTTCCGCAAGATCAAGGTCCACAACCGCATTCAGGCCATGAACTGGGCGCGCCAGAATCTCGGTGCGCCGCCCATGGTCTCGCTGCGCAGCCCCCGCAAGGCGCGCACGTCATGATTCCGGCGGTACCGACAAAAAACGCCGCTCCCGAAGGAGCGGCGCAATATCACGAGACTCACATCACCCACACGCCATGCGGCAACGTGACGACCCTAACCACCCCTTGAGCATAAAAGGGGCATATGACAGGCCCATGACGCCGCCACGACAGGACGATGACGGCACCTCAATTGAGCTGAATACGCTCCTGAATCATCGACACCAGGGTACGATTGGCATCCGGTGCCGTGGTATCGAGATGGACCAGGTGGCTCAATTCATCGTCGGCGAAGGGTTCAAAGCGTGCCAGTTGGCGCTCGAGTACCTCGAGCCCCGCCTCGGAGGGATCTCCACCGCGCTGAGCACGCC
This sequence comes from Chromohalobacter sp. HP20-39, assembly GCF_033052815.1. Taxonomy (NCBI): domain Bacteria; kingdom Pseudomonadati; phylum Pseudomonadota; class Gammaproteobacteria; order Oceanospirillales; family Halomonadaceae; genus Chromohalobacter; species Chromohalobacter sp. HP20-39. The sequence goes on from NZ_JAWHTP010000002.1 coordinate 359,650, forward strand.
TCTCGATGCGCGCGCGCAGGGTCGCTTCATCCGCTTCGAAACTCACCAGTAGCACCGGCAGCCCACGACGTTCGGCCTCGAAGCACAGTAACGTGCGCTGGGCGCGCGTCAGGCAGGTGGCATCGACACAGGCCGGCAGCCCTGACTCCAGCAAGACCCCTGCCAGTTCGGCGAGGCGCTCATAGGTACGTGCAGTCGCCTGGGACGTATAGATATCGGCACCGTCGGCGGTGCTGGCTTGGGCCTCGAAACCATACAGCCGCTTGCGTTCGATGTCGGAACGCACCCGCACACCGCCCAGCCGCTGCACCATCTCACCGGTGAAACGGCTCTTGCCGCTGCCGGAGACTCCCACGCCCACGATCAGATACGGGAAGCGGAACTCGCTGTAACGCTCGGCCAAGGCGATGTAGTGCTGGTACTCCGCGTATACCGCCTGGCGTTCGTCAGACGTCAATTGCGGTTGCTGGTAATGCAGCATCGCCACCTTGGCCCGCACCAGCGCCCGATACAACTTGTAATAGGCGAGCAAACGCACCAGTTCGTAATCGCCGGAGAGCTCCAGGTAGCGGTTGAGCACATGGTTGGCGAAGGCCTGTTCACCGCGCGCCTCGAGATCCATCAACAAGAACGCCAGCTCGCAGCCGACATCGTTCCAGCGCAGTTCGGCATTGAACTCCAGCCCATCGAAGAGCAGCGCGCGGCCTTCGAAATGCACCGCGTTACCAAGATGGATGTCGCCATGGATCTCACGCACGTAGCCCTCGCGCCAGCGTCGCTCGAACTCATGTTCGAGCCGCGCGAAGCTGTCCAGACTCCAGGTCTCGAGCCGCGAGAGCCGCTCACGTGCCTGGGGATCGTCGAGCCGCGCTTCGATCAAGCGAAACTCACGGTCCAGCGTGCGGCGCACGGTATCCGGCGAGCCCAACGAACTATCGCCGCTGATACGCGGCGCGTCTTCATGAAACGCCACCAGCTGATCGACGAGGTCATCCAGCAACTCCACCGAAAGCTCGCCGCTGACTTGCAGGGTGCTGAACAGGTGACGGTTGCTGAACTGGCGCATCTTGACGGCATATTCGAACGGCGTGCCGCTGCCGTCCAACCGAGGCGCCTCGGGTGTACCACTGATGGGCACGGCCTCGAGATACAGCGCCGGGGCAAGCCGCCGATTGAGACGCACTTCCTGCTCGCAGAGCCGACGCCGCTTTTCGAGGGTGGAAAAGTCCAGAAAGCTGCCGAAATCCAGCGGTTTCTTGATCTTGTAGGCATAGTCGCCAGTGAGGATGACCCAGGAGATATGAGTCTCGAACACCTCGATCTCGCCGACCGAGTGTCCAAATTCCTTGCCTTGGCGCAATGCCTCGATCAATACCTGGCTCACTGAGCGTTCTCCCGTATCCTGTCGTTGCATTGCATCGTTCACCTGCCCTGTCAGGCCTGTCCCAATGTCGCCAGTACCCGTTCGGCGGCATCCAAAGTGGTCTGGATATCGGCCGTCGTGTGCGCACTCGACATGAAGCCTGCCTCGAACGGCGAAGGCGCTAGATACACACCCTCCTCGAGCATGCCCAGGAAGAAGCGCCGGAAGATATCGGCATCGCATGCAGTGGCCTGAGCGAAGTTGTCGACACGCTGCTGGGCGGTGAAGAAGACCCCGAACATGCCGCCCACACGTTGGGTGATCAAATCCACGCCGGCCGCCTCCGCGCGGGCTTCCAGGCCATCGCACAGCGTCGCTACGCGTTCGCCGAGCGCGTCATGGAAGCCCGGTTCGCGGATTTTTTCGAGCAGCGCGATCCCTGCCGCCATGGCCAACGGATTGCCGGCCAGCGTGCCCGCCTGATAGATCGGCCCTAAAGGCGAAACCTGCTCCATGAGTTCGCGTGCTCCGCCGAAGGCGCCGACCGGCATGCCTCCGCCGACGATCTTGCCCAGGCACGTCAGGTCCGGGGTCACGCCGAAGTGTGCCTGGGCACCGCCCAGCGCGACACGAAAGCCCGTCATCACCTCATCGAATATCAGCACGCTGCCATGGGCATCGCACACCTCGCGCAAGCCCTTGAGGAAATCGGGCTGCGGCGGGATGCAGTTCATGTTGCCCGCCACCGGTTCGACGATGATGCCGGCGATCTCATCCCCCAGACGCGCGAAGCAGTCGCGCACCGCCTCGAGATCGTTATAGGGCAACGTCACGGTATGCTCGGCAAGGGACGCCGGCACGCCGGGCGAGCTGGGTTCGCCATGCGTCAGGGCCCCGGAACCAGCCTTGACCAACAACGAGTCGGAATGGCCGTGATAATTGCCTTCGAACTTGACGATCTTGTCGCGCCCGGTATAACCGCGCGCCAGACGAATCGCCGACATGGTGGCCTCGGTGCCCGAGTTGACCATGCGCACCATGTCGATGGACGGCATGATCTCGCAAATCAGCTCCGCCATGCGCGTTTCGATGGCGGTCGGGGTGCCGAAGGACAACCCATCGTCGAGTCGCGCACGCACTGCGCCCAGCACATCGGGGTCGGCGTGGCCGGTGATCAACGGCCCCCAGGAACCGACATAATCGATGTAGCGCTGACCTTCGACATCGTAGAGATAGGCACCCTGGGCGCGTTCCACGAATACCGGTGCACGCTCCATCCCCTTGAAGGCGCGCACGGGTGAGTTCACACCGCCGGGGATGTGACGGCAAGCCTGCTCGAAGAGTTGTGCGGACGTGGTCATGACTTCCTCTGGCTGTGTCTGACTAGAAATGTGGATAACTCTCTGGACAGGTCGAACAACTCTCCGCTCGAGCCTGTGGATAATTCAGCTTTGTAGCGTGTCACCGAGACTCGCTTTTAATCTGCAGATAGCGATGGCGGGGTCGTCGGCGCCAAAGACCGCATGCACCGTGGCCAGCAGCTCCGCACCGGCCTCGCGGGCTAAACGCATAGTGTGGACGTCGAGCCCTCCGATCGCCACACGCGGCAGGCCGAAACGCGCTGCATCGTCGAGCAGCGTCAAGGGCGCCGGTGGTGCTTCGGGTTTGGTGCGCGAGGCGAAGAAACGCCCGAAAGCCAGATAACTGGCGCCCTCGGCCGCCGCGCGCTCGGCAAGATCCAAGCGTGCATGGCAGGTCGCGCCGATGATAGCCGCCGGTCCCAGAGCCTCGCGCGCGGCACCCAACGCGCCATCCTCCTGCCCCAGATGCACCCCGATAGTGGTGCCGAAACGCGCGCCCAGCCGCACCGCCAGGGCGATATCGTCGTTGACGATCAGCGGGACCCCGGCGTCGTGGCAATACCCGGCCAAGGTCGCGGCCTGACGCCAACGCTTGTCGGCATCCGCCGACTTGTCACGGTACTGCAGCAACGCCGGGGCAGCGCTCAAGGCGCGCTCGCAAGCCGCGAACAGGCGTTCATCATCCGGCAGCAGCGTCGCATCGGTAATGGCGTAAATGCCGCGCGTCCAGTCTGGCCTCATGTGACCTCGCTCTCGAAGGGCGGCAATCGCCACAGGCGGTCGGGTAATGCCTGGCCGCGCCCGGGACGTTGCGCATGCACCAGGCTGTCCCACGCCACTCGCTGGGCCTGGCTGCAGGCCTCGATCAAGGATTCATCGCACGCCAGGCGCGCGGCAAGCGAGGCCGCCAAGGTACATCCCGAGCCATGATAATCGCCCGCCAAGCGCGGCCAGCGCCATTGGCGACTATTGTCGGGGGTATGCAGGGTGTGGACAACCTCGTCGTACGCCGACGCTGTGCCATCCCAGGCATCGGCTCCGGTGACCAGAATAGCTTGCGCACCCAGCGACATCAGCTCCACCACCCGGTCCACCTCGCTTCCGGAAACTGCGCTCAGACATGCTAGTTCGTGGCGATTGGGGGTCAGGATATCCACCAACGGCAACAGGCATTCGCGGAACAGCGATACGTTGTCATCGGGCACCAACGCGCTGCCGCCACCGGCACGCATCACTGGGTCAACGACCAGCGGCAAATGGGGATGTGCACGCACCACGGCGATGACCGCCTCCAGGGACTCACGATCGGCGATCAGCCCCACCTTGATGGCGCTGATCTCGATATCCGTGAACAAGGCCTCGCAGGCGCTTTCAATGCTCTCGCGCGAACACGGCATGACGCGCTGCACGTCACGCGTGGTCTGCACCGTCAGCGCCGTGGCCACGGTCAATGGCCAGCCACCACAGGCGCGAATGGCTTCAGCATCGGCGATCAATCCCGCTCCGCCAGTGGGGTCGTGTCCAGCAAGCACCAGCACCGCCGGTAATCTTGGCATCGCCATCAAAACGGCTGGAACATGACGAGCAGGACGATAGCCAGCAGCAGCACAATGGGAATGCCATTGAAAGCCTTGAAGAATGCCGCGCTCTTATGACACTGCGAGGCCGCGAATCGCTTGAGATAGGCCAGACACACATGATGGTAACCGATCAATAACGCTACCAGCAGCAGCTTGAAATGAAACGAGCCATTACTCATGACACTCGGCACCAGATAGATCAGCAGCCCGCCAAAAACGATCACCGCAATCATCGCCGGCAGCATGATGCCCTTGTAGAGACGCCGTTCCATGAGCTGAAAGTAGCCTATCGCCTGGTCATCGCCATGATCACGCGCCTGGGCATGATAGACGAACAATCGGGGGAGAAAGAAAAGCGCCGCGAACCAGGTCATGACGGCAACCAGATGCAGCGATAAGATTAATTGATGCATGGCGATTCCTTAATGCTAGTGCCTGCGTTCTTGCTGAAAAATGCCTCGGAACCTTACCGGGTTCATTTATTACGGTAGTAGTTCTCGATGGCGTCGCGGGTGATGATACCCGAAATCTTGCGGATCAGCGGCGCCGTGGTGTGTTCGACGTAGAGCGCATCGACGCCATACTTGTTGAGTTGCTCGAAGGCTTCCGAGAGCGTTGCCTGCAAGGAGATGGGCGCCAGATCGACACGCTGCCCGGGAATTTCCAGCAAATCGAAGCGGGCCTCATCCTGCCAGTTTTCGTCGAGCATGAGCCGTGCCAGCCCGGCCGCCTTGAGCCCCACCGGAGGCTTGTCGTCCTCGCGCGAGACCACCAACCAGGTGGGTTTGCCGGCCAGCAGCTCCTGAGCCTGGGCCCGCGATAACACGCGCGGCGCCCGCGCCACGCTACGTTCCATGACGGCGGGCACCGCGACCCGTGACAAGGCTTGCATCAACGGGCGCTGCAAGGGATGCAGACCCTGACTATCGAGCGTGGAGATGAAAAAGCCCGAGCAGTGATAGCCCTGACGCTCCACCAGCACCGCGATGACTACTGCCAGCATGCCAGGTAGCAGAATGCTCGAATTGTGCGTCAACTCCAGAAGTGCCATCAACGCCGCCAAGGGTGCCTGCAGGACGGCGCCCATCATGGCAGCCATGCCCAATAGCGAGAACACCACCGGCGAAGAAGCCAGCCCCGGTAGCAGCGTGGCCCACAACAGTCCGCACAACGAGCCCATGGCCGCCCCCGCCACCAGGATCGGCCCGATGATACTCACCGGCACCCCGAAGGCGATGGCCAGAGCCGTCAGCGCCAGCTTGCCAAGCGCCAAGGCGATCAGCACATCCAGCGCCGGCTGACCGACGAGCATGTCTTCCAGCGAGTCGTAGCCCATGCCCTGGACCTGGGGATACCACCAAGCCAGTGCCGCCACCGCGCCGCCCACCGCCAGGAATCGACCCCATACGGGCAGACGCGTTTGCCATGTCGCGGGCCTTGCCAGGCGCACGAAGCCGCCGGCCACCAGTCCGATCAACACGGCCGTGACCACGATCCAGGGCAGGTCGAACAACGAAGCCAACTGCACGCTGGGCACCGAGAAGGCGGGCTGGGAACCGTAGACCAGTTGCGAAACCACCGCACCGGTGGTCGAGGCCAGGATGACCGGCATGAAGCCGATGATGGTGTATTCCATCATCACCACTTCCATGGCGAAGATGACGCCGGCGATCGGCGTATTGAACGACGCGGCGATACCCGCTGCGGTGCCGCACCCCACCAACACGCGCAAGCTGTTGTGCGGCAACCGCATGGTCTGGCCGATCCAGCTCGACGCCGCCGCGCCGAGGTGAATGGCAGGCCCCTCGCGCCCTGCGGAAAGCCCACCCAGCAGGGCCACCAGCCCTACCCACCATTGGGTGATCCAGTTGCGTAGCGGCATCTTGCCCTGATGATAGGTCAAGCGTTCGATGACGTGCCCGATGCCGATCTTGCCGGCACCCATCGGCATGCGCCACAGCCACAAGCCGATCAGCGCCACAGCGATCAACGGTAATACCACGCGGAGCGGTACTGCGAGTTGCTCGAAGGCTTCGGGGTCGCCACCCGGCATGAAGGCCAACGCCCCGAGTTCCAGCGCACCGCGAAACACCACCATCAAACCGCCTGTCAGAAGCCCCGAGAGGACGCCCAGCACACATAACTGCGGCAAGGCATCGACACTCGCCAAGCGACGACGAAAAACTTCCATACTGAGCCACTTGAGCGGTGGTCGAAACCGACGCAAAGGCACACCATATCTCCCCATGAACGAATGGCCTCCACCGGGGACATGACGGGCGGTATAGGGTCACGCCCCGGCGTCACCACGGCGATCTGACGCGGCACTTGCTTTATCATACACCTTAGTGAAGGGTGGTAGTCAGCGCCCCAGGCCAATACAAAGTTGACCGTTTTGCTTGGTTTTAACGATAATGGGAAGCTATATGCCACACGATGGATTAAGGAGGGCCACCCATGAGCGGGGCTGAATCGTTCGTCCCGGCGCCCATGTTCTTGACCGATGCCGCCGCCCAGCGTCTGGGCGTCCTGGTCGAGGAAGAAGGCAAACCGGGGCTCAAACTGCGTGTCTACGTCACCGGCGGAGGTTGCTCTGGCTTCCAATACGGCTTCGATTTCGCCGAGAATGTGGGCGACGAGGATACCGTCATCGAACATGGCGGCGCGTCGATGATCATTGACGCACTCTCGTATCAATACCTGGTCGGCTCCACGGTGGATTTCGAGGAAGGCCTCGCCGGGGCACGCTTCATCATCAAGAATCCCAACGCCACGTCCACCTGCGGCTGCGGTGCCTCGTTCGCCGTCTGAGCGGTCATGCAGCGCCTCGGGCGTCCGCCACGCGGATGCCCCCTCTACTCCGTTCACGTTCCCTCGCCGTCACTTGACGCCCCCCGCAGGACTCGTCAATGTAGAGTCGGTCCCATCAACAACACCAATCGGGGAACGCTATGAACCAATCACTTCTAAAATCTCTCTCGCTGGCTTCTGCACTGACATTGGGCCTTGGCGCATCTGCCGTTACCCAGGCCGAAACCTTGAGCGCCGTCACCGATCCGAGTTTCGTCCCGTTCGAGATGATGGACAAGGAAACCGGTAAGATGGTCGGTTTCGATATGGATATCTTGCGCGAAATCTCCGACCGCGCCGGCTTCGACCTCAATCTGCGGACGATGGATTTCAATGGCATCATCCCGGCCGTGCAGACCGGCAATGCCGACCTGGCTATCGCCGGCATCACCATCACCGATGAGCGCGAGAAAGTCGTCGATTTCAGCAACCCCTACTACGATAGTGGCCTGCGTATCTTGGTACCCGCCGGTAACGAAAGCATCGATGAGCTAAGCGACCTCGAAGGCAAGCGCATCGGTACCAAGATCGGTTCGACCAGCTACGACTATCTCCAGAAAAACCTCGGCGACAGTGCCGAGATCAAGCCCTATCCTGGCAGCGCTGACATGTACTTGGCGTTGATGGGAGGCAGTGTCGATGCGGTGTTCTACGACGCGCCCAACGTCGGTTACTTCGCCAAGACCAAGGGGGAAGGCAAAGCCAAGGTCGTCGGGCCGCTCTATGAAGGGCAGCAATACGGCATCGCCTTTACTGATGGAAGTCAGTGGGTCGAGCCCGCCAACAAGGCGCTCGCCTCAATGAAGAAAGATGGTACTTACGCTGAAATCTACAAGAAGTGGTTCGGTGAAATGCCCGATAGCCAGTAATCGCTCTTTGCCACATGTCGGGGCCGGGTAGCCATAGCGCGCCCGGCCCTATTGCGTTCTTCACATTGACACGTGGCTCGCCGGGCGCTGGCGAGCCACGCCGGAGATTCCGACGTGGACGTCACTTTCCAGTTCGATTGGCAGGCGGCAATCGCCTCCATACCCTACTTGCTCGAAGGCATCCCCTGGACCCTGCTGATTTCGTTCGGCGGGCTTGCCATCGGCTTTTTAATCGGCATTTTCTTTGGCTTGTTGCGCATCAGTCCTTTAAGGCTGCTGCGGTGGCCCGCCGTGACTTATATCGAGATATTCCGTGGTACGCCGGTCCTCGTCCAAGTGCTGTTCATATTCTACGGCTTGCCACAAATCATCGGCGGTCCCATCGACGCCGTCACCGCAGGTATCGCAGCCATCGCCTTGAACGCCGGGGCTTATATCTCGGAAATCGTGCGCGGTGGTGTGCAATCCATCGACCGAGGACAACGCGAAGCGGGCCTGTCCCTGGGATTATCGAGAGTCGATACCTTTCGCTACATCATTTGGCCACAAGCCTTGCGCCGCATGATTCCCGCACTTGGCAATCAAGGCATCGTCAGCATCAAGGATACCTCGTTGTTCTCGGTGATTGGCGTGGGTGAATTGGTTCGTCAAGGACAAATCTATATCGCCACCACCTTCACCGCGCTCGAGGTCTATTTCATGGTTGCCATGCTCTATCTGGTGATCACTCTGAGTCTTTCTTTAGCCCTGCGCATGGTCGAGCGCCGTGGTCTGGTCGGTCAATGAGGAGCCAATGCCATGAATGACAACACCCAACATGAGACGTCCCCGGCAACGGCTCAGTCCATCGTCTATATGGAGAAGGTCAACAAATATTTCGGTAGCCTGCACGTGATGCAGGATATCGATCTCGAGATAACCACCGGCGAGGTGGTCGTCATCGTCGGTGCCAGCGGCTCCGGCAAATCGACGCTCATCCGCTGCGTCAACGGCCTCGAGGAGTTCCAGTCGGGTCGCATCGTGGTCGATGGCAACGAGCTCACACCGTACGGCAAGGGCGGGAAATCGTTGCAGACCATCCGCACTGAAGTTGGCATGGTTTTCCAGCAATTCAATTTGTTTCCCCACTTGTCGGTGCATGCCAACGTGACCCTGGCCCCCGAGAAGGTACGCGGACTCGACAGCGCCAAGGCTCGGGAAATCGCCGATCGACTGCTCGAACGCGTGGGTATCAGCGATCAAGCCGACAAGTATCCCAGCCAACTCTCCGGCGGCCAGCAACAGCGTGTCGCCCTGGCACGCGCATTGGCCATGGAACCGCGCCTGATGCTGTTCGACGAGCCCACCTCGGCCCTTGACCCGGAAATGATCGGCGAAGTGCTCGACGCCATGCGCGAACTGGCCAACGAAGGCATGACGATGATGATCGTGACCCACGAGATGGGCTTCGCACGCGAGGTCGCCGACCGCGTCATCTTCGTGCACGGCGGCCGTATCGTCGAACAAGGTACGCCACAAGAAGTCTTCGACCACCCTCAAAATGAACGTACCCAGTCCTTCCTCTCCCGCGTTCTCAAGCACTAAGGTTCTCTCGTACCAGAGTATTCAATACTCACGTTCCCAGCGCCCAGGTAGCACTCCCACCTCACTATCACGCGGCGACCCCCCAGGGTCGCCGCGCTTCCTTTCTGTCTTCACAGGGCGATTTTTTGCCTGTGCATAACATTGATGCCACACCCCCCTCATTCTCGCCACCAGCCCCGTCATGCAGGGGCTAAGAGGCAACGCCGACAAATGTTGACCACTATGGGCGGGGCCCTGGTATGGGGCTGGGGACAAGTGGTGCACGATCTGCCATGTGGATAAGCCCCCCTTCCATCCACAGGCCATCCCCCGCTCCCACGCAGGCTATTTGCGTTTTTTCCGATCAGGGATGAACAGCGTAACAAGCCATCAATACTCGGTTTTTTCCACTTATCCCCAGATTTTGCCGAGACCAGTAATAACAACAACAACAGAACTTCTTTTAAATTCTATATTGTTATTAATAAGAGACCCCGATGGCGATCCATCCCACTGGCAATCCATGTGTGGAAAACCCTGACGGTTACTCACAAGGGGTTTATACTGTCCGGCTATTTACCAAGCTTCATCGCCTGACGATGAGACTTGCCGACATGCACGACCGCAGCCATACGCTGCGATTCGAGGTGTAACGTGGATTACCCAGACCGCTTTGATGTCATCGTCATCGGCGGGGGCCATGCGGGGACCGAAGCCGCATTGGCTGCCGCTCGCATGGGCTGTCAGACGCTATTGCTGACGCATAACATCGAGACGCTCGGCCAGATGTCCTGCAATCCCGCCATCGGCGGGATCGGCAAGAGCCATCTGGTCAAGGAAATCGATGCCTTAGGCGGCGCCATGGCGCATGCCACCGATCTCGGTGGCATTCAGTTCCGTGTACTCAATGCCCGCAAAGGTCCCGCTGTGCGTGCCACACGGGCCCAGGCCGATCGCGTCCGTTACAAGGCTGCGATTCGCAGCCAACTGGAAAACCAATCGCATCTGACGCTCTTCCAACAGGCCGCCGACGACCTGATCGTCGACGGCGACACGGTGCGCGGCGTTGTCACGCAGACGGGTATCCGGGTCTACGGCGAAAGTGTGGTGCTGTGTACCGGGACCTTCCTCGGCGGTGTTATCCACATCGGATTGGACAATCACTCCGGCGGGCGTGCCGGGGATCCGTCCTCCAACGCCCTGGCACAACGCCTGCGTGCTTTGCCGTTCAACGTCGACCGTCTCAAGACCGGTACACCGCCGCGCCTGGACGCCAAAAGCGTGGATTTCTCGGTACTCGAGACCCAACCGGGGGATACGCCGACCCCGGTGATGTCATATCTCGGTAGCCGGGAGCAGCATCCGCGTCAGATGAACTGCCATATCGCGCATACCAACGCCCGTACCCACGAGATCATTCACGCCAACCTCGATCGCTCGCCGATGTATTCCGGCGTCATCGGGGGGGTCGGACCGCGCTATTGCCCATCCATCGAAGACAAGGTGAACCGCTTCGCGGACAAGTCGAGTCACCAGATCTTCGTCGAGCCCGAAGGCCTCGATACCCACGAGCTCTATCCCAACGGGATTTCGACCTCGCTGCCCTTCGACGTGCAGTTCCAAGTGGTACGTTCGATCAAGGGTTTCGAGAACGCGCACATCACGCGTCCCGGTTATGCCATCGAGTATGATTTCTTCGATCCGCGCGATCTGCGTCACTCGCTGGAAACCAAATTTATCCACAACCTGTTTTTCGCCGGTCAGATCAATGGCACCACCGGCTACGAGGAAGCTGCCGCCCAGGGCTTGCTGGCCGGACTCAACGCCGCACGTCGCGCCCAGGGACAGGATGCCTGGTCACCGCGCCGCGACGAGGCCTATCTCGGGGTGCTGGTCGATGATCTGATCACCATGGGGACCCAGGAGCCATATCGCATGTTCACCTCGCGAGCCGAGCATCGCTTGTTGCTGCGCGAGGACAATGCCGACTTGCGCCTCACCGAGATCGGGCGGGAACTGGGACTCGTCGATGACGAGCGCTGGCAGCGTTTTTCCACCAAGCGCGAGGCCATCGCCCGAGAATCCGAACGCTTGCGGGACACCTGGGTACAACCCCAGAGCGATCTGGCCAAGCGCCTGTCAAGCAAGCTCGACAAGCCCTTGGCCCGTGAATACCGCCTGGCGGATCTACTCAAACGGCCCGAACTGACGCATGCCGACCTCGACGACGACGCCCCCGCGCTCGATCCCAGCGTCGCCGACCAGGTTCAGATCCAGGCCAAGTACCAGGGATACATTGCGCGCCAGCAAGACGAGATCGAGCGTCTGCGTCGCCATGAGACACTGCGTCTTCCCGAGGATCTGGACTACGCACGCATCGATGGCCTATCCCACGAGATCCGTCAGAAGCTCGAAGCCGCGCGGCCTGAGACGCTGGCGCAGGCAGGACGTATCTCTGGGGTCACCCCAGCGGCCGTGTCGCTGCTGCTGGTGCATCTCAAGAAGCGTCGCCTGATCGATGAGCAGTCCCTCCAGGCGGCCAACGCATGACACCAGCTTGTGAAGCGCGTCTCGATAGCGGCCTTGCCGCGCTCGGGGTCAACGTCGATGCTATTGCCCGTGAGCGCCTGTTAGCGTTGCTCGCGTTGTTGCACAAGTGGAACCGCGCCTATAACCTCACCGCGGTACGCGATCCTGAGCAGATGGTCACCCGCCATTTGCTCGATAGCGCCAGCGTCGCGGCCGCCGTGCGCGGCCCGACGTTGCTCGATGTCGGCGCGGGCGCCGGATTGCCTGGCCTGGTATTGGCGATACTCGATCCTCGCCTGGCGGTGACCCTGCTCGATGGCAATGGCAAGAAAGTACGCTTTCAACGCCAGGCCGTTCTAGAGTTGGGGCTGGATAACGTCACGCCGGTGCAAGCGCGAGTCGAAACCTTCGAGCATGGCGGTTTCGACCAGATCGTGTCGCGGGCCTTTGCTGATCTGGCGACCTTCCTCACGTTGACGGGCCCTTTGTTGGCCGAGGATGGCGAATGGTTGGCGATGAAGGGCCGTGATGTGGACACGGAGCTTGCCACCTTGCCGAGCGAGGTGACGCTCGTCGAAAACCGCCGGCTGGCGGTGCCGGGCGATGAGGCGCAACGTATGCTCGTGCGCCTGCGACGTAGTTGAATGCCACCAGCGCTGCCGTTTTCGGGCGTTGTCGATAATGGGAGTCGATCGTGACCAAGATAATCGCTTTGACCAACCAGAAGGGTGGCGTTGGCAAGACCACCACTGCGGTCAATCTCGCGGCCTGCCTTGCGGCGCTGGACAGGCGGGTTCTGTTGGTCGACCTCGATCCCCAGGGCCACGCCACCATGGGCAGCGGCGTCGACAAGCACGAACTCGAGGGCAGTGTGCTCGAGGTGTTGCTCGACGGGCGCCGTGCCAGCGAGGTGATTCTCGATTGCCCCGACGCCGGCTATGCTCTACTGCCTGGCAATGGTGATTTGACCGCCGCCGAAGTCGATCTCCTCGATCGCGATGGACGTGAACGCTGTCTGGGCGATGCCCTGGAAAGCGTGGCCGAGAGCTACGACGTGGTGATCATCGATTGTCCGCCTTCGCTCAACATGCTGACCGTTAACGCCTTGACCGCCGCGGACGGAGTGTTGATTCCCCTGCAGTGCGAATTCTACGCGCTGGAAGGACTCTCGGCACTTCTGGATACCGTTGAGCAGATCCAGGCCAGCGTGAACCCCGAGCTGAACGTTTACGGCATCGTGCGCACCATGTACGACGCGCGCAACAGCCTGACGCGCGATGTCAGCAAACAGTTGAGCCAATATTTCGGTGACACCCTGCTCAAGACAACCATTCCGCGCAACGTGCGCGTCGCCGAGGCACCCAGTCACGGCGTACCGGTAACCAAGTATGCGCGCCTGTCGCGGGGGAGCCAGGCCCATCGGGTGTTGGCCAAGGAACTGATCCGTCGCCTGGCGCTATGATGCGCCCCTGGCGAGTGGGAGACGAATCGAGGGAAGACTTATGACGCGCAAACGCGCACTGGGACGCGGCCTGGATGCCTTGATCGGTGCAGGCGCGCGTCAACGCGACACGCTCGGCGATGAGGCCATCGTCGGTGACGTCGTGCTGGAACCCGCTCAGGCCCCGGCTGCCAGCGAGGAGCAGGAGCGCTTGATGCGCTTGCCGCTGGGACAACTGAGCCGGGGCAAGTATCAGCCACGGCGTGATATTCAGCCCGAGTCGCTCGAGGAACTGGCCGATTCGATTCGTGCTCAGGGCGTCATGCAGCCCATCGTGGTGCGCCCCATGGGCGAGTCTCGCTATGAGATTATCGCCGGCGAACGGCGCTGGCGGGCGGCGCAGCTCGCAGAGCTCGATGTCATCCCCGCCGTGGTGCGTGAGGTCAGCGACGAGGCCGCCCTCGCTTTGGCGCTTATCGAGAACATTCAGCGCGAAAATCTTAACCCGGTAGAGGAAGCCTCTGCGCTGAAGCGGTTGCTCGATGATTTCGAGTTGACCCAACAGCAGGTCGCGGATGCGGTGGGCAAATCGCGCGCGCAAGTGGCGAACCTGTTGCGCTTGTTGAGCCTCGACGAGGAAGTGCAGACGTTGCTCGAACGCGGCGACCTGGACATGGGGCATGCACGTGCCTTGTTGACCCTGCCTGCTGGGCGCCAGCGTAGTATCGCGCGCGAGGTCGTCGAACGCGATCTGACCGTGCGTCAGACCGAGGCGTTGGCCAAGCAAAACGCCAGCGGCAAGGAGACCGCCAAGTCCACACCGCGCGCATCGGACAATACCGATGTGGCACGGCTCGAAACGCGTCTCGCCGAATTGTTGGGGGCACCGGTCAAGATCCAGCATGGGGCCTCCGGCAAGGGGCGCGTCACCATTCGCTACACCAGTCTCGACGAACTGGACGGCATTCTGGGACATATTCAATGACGGGATGCCGTCGCGCGAGTCGTGGTTAGTGTGACAAAATGCCGCAGTCAACGTTTAGCGCGTTAACGTTATTTGTCGTCTTTTCGTGCCCCTTTAGTGGTAAAGGTCAGCCAGATCGCGCTAAATCGCTGCATGCTCGGTTGAAGGGTATCGGGCCCTCCCCTATAATCCGCCGAGATTTGTCTGGGCGATGACGCCAGTAAAGAACAGGACGGCGAGACCGACGCCATGCATAAAGCGGCACCGGCCAGGCTCAAAGGCCCACGAATATTTCCCCTTCTGATGTTGCAGTTGATGGTTGCGTTGGGGATGGCGGTGCTCGTATTTATCGGGCATTCGCTCGGTGCGGCACTCTCGACATTGCTCGGGGGGGGAGTGGCTTGGTTGCCCAGCGTTCTTTTCGCCTGGTTGACCTTTCGCCATCGAGGAGCATTACAGGCACGTAACATCGTCAAGAGTTTCTATCGAGCCGAGGCCGGTAAGTTCGGTTTGACGGCGGCATTGTTCATCGTGGTATTCGTGGCCGTGCCTCCCTCAAACCCCGCTTTCTTCTTTGGCGCTTATGTGGTGACGCAGTTGGTGCACTGGCTGGGACCCTGGCTGTTGCATCGACCGTCGCGCACTTGAACTCGAGGCTTACTCAATGGCAACAGGCGACAATCTAACGACCACGGCGTACATCCAGCACCACCTGCAGAACCTGACCTTCGGTCTGCATCCGGAAAATGGCTGGTCGTTCGCCACTAGTGCAGAACAAGCCACCGAGATGGGCTTCTGGGCGATTCATGTCGACACCATGGCGTGGTCGATCGGCTTGGGTATCCTGTTCCTGTGGGTGTTCCGAATGGCCGCCAAGACCGCGACCACCGGTGTGCCGAGCGGTTTGCAAAATTTCGTCGAGATGATGGTCGAGTTCGTCGATAACTCGGTGCGCGAGACGTTCCACGGCAAGAGCAAGCTGATCGCGCCGCTGTCGCTGACGATCTTTTGCTGGATATTCTTGATGAACCTCATGGATCTGGTGCCCGTGGACTTCCTGCCGATGCTGGCACAGAAGATTGGCGCCTTGTTCGGTGCTGATCCCAATAATGTCTACTTCAAGGTCGTGCCGACCACCGACATCAACGCCACGTTGGGTATGTCACTGTCGGTCTTCGTCCTGATCATCTTCTACAGCATCCGCAGCAAGGGCCTCTCCGGCTTCGTGGCCGAGCTGACCCTGCATCCTTTCAACGCCTCCAATCCGTTCGTCCAAGCCTTGCTGATTCCCGTCAACTTCCTGCTGGAAGCGGTGACGCTGCTGGCCAAGCCTGTGTCGCTGGCGCTGCGTCTGTTCGGCAACCTCTATGCGGGCGAACTGATCTTCATCCTGATTGCCATGGTCGGCTTGTGGCAGTTGCCTCTGCATTTCGCATGGGCGACCTTCCATATTCTGATCATCACGCTGCAGGCGTTCATCTTCATGATGCTGACGATCGTCTACCTGAGCATGGCGACGGAAAAGCATTAACCGGTTTTCTCAACCCCAACCCCTTAAACCTTGAAATAAACTGGAGTCAATCATGGAAGCACAAGTTCTGGGCATGACCGCCATCGCCGTCTCTCTGCTGATCGGTCTGGGTGCATTGGGCACCGCCATCGGCTTCGGCATTCTCGGCGGCAAGTTCCTCGAAGGTGCCGCGCGCCAGCCGGAAATGATCCCGCAATTGCAGGTGAAGATGTTCATCGTCGCCGGTCTGCTCGACGCCGTGACCATGATCGGTGTGGGCATCGCGTTGTTCTTCACCTTCGCCAATCCGTTTGTCGGGTAACACCACCATGCGGCCCGAGGGCCACGGTGGCTTTAACCCCCAACATGTGATGCGAGAGGTGCTGGCGTGAATCTGAACCTAACCCTGATCGGTCAGGCCATAGCCTTCGCGGTTTTCGTCTGGTTCTGCATGAAGTATGTATGGCCACCGGTCATGCAGGCGTTGCAGGAACGGCAGAAGAAGATCGCTGATGGCCTGGATGCGGCCAGCCGTGCGACTCGCGATCTTGAGCTGGCCGAGGAGCAAGCGGCCGAGCAGCTCAAGGAAAGCAAGGAGCAGGCGGCCCAGATCATCGAACAAGCCCATAAAAGGGCTAACCAGATGATCGAGGAAGCGCGTGACAATGCCCGTCTCGAAGGAGAGCGCATGATCGAAAGCGCTCGCGGCGAGATCGAGCAGGAGACCCAGCGCGCGAAGGAAGAGTTGCGGGCCCAGGTGGCGACACTCGCCATCCAGGGGGCCGAGCGTATCCTCGACTCCTCCATTGATGAAGCCAGGCATCGTGAGCTGGTCGACAAGCTCGCGGCCGAGCTCTGAGGAGGTGAGGCATGGCTGAAACGTCTACCGTAGCTCGTCCGTACGCCAAGGCGGCGTTCGAGTATGCGCGTGACCACAAGGCGCTTGAAGCTTGGTCCGGACAGTTGGCGTCGGCAGCACAAGCAGTGTCTGACGCCGCGTTCAAGGCTAAGGTCGTGGGCAACCCGAAACTGTCCCAGGGGCAGAAGACGGAGTTCTTGCTCGACGTCTGCGGCGAACTCGACGAGTCGCTTCGCAACTTCCTCCGTAGCGTTGGCTCACAAGGGCGGCTCGCCGCCCTCACGGCGATCGCCGAGCAGTTCGATGCACTGCGCGCTCGAGAAGAAAAGCGGGTGGACGTGACCATCGTCTCCGCCTTCGATCTGGATGCCGCACAGCAGGACAAGCTCGCGACTGCGCTGAAGAAGCGTCTCAACCGCGAAATCTCCATTACCACTCAGGTGGATCGTGCGCTGATGGGCGGCGTGGTCCTGCGTGCCGGCGACACCGTCATCGACGGTTCGGTACGCGGTCGATTGAACCGTCTACGCGACGCACTTTCCGCTTGAGTTCGAGGGACATGGCATGCAGCAACTGAATCCTTCCGAGATCAGCGACATCATCAAACAGCGTATCGAAAAGCTGGATGTCGCATCCGAAGCCCGCAACGAAGGTACCGTGGTCAGCGTTTCCGACGGTATCGTGAAGATCCATGGTCTCGCCGACGCGATGTTCGGCGAAATGATCGAATTTCCCGGCAGCATCTTCGGCATGGTGCTCAACCTTGAGCGCGACAGCGTGGGTGCCGTGGTTCTGGGTGACTATCTACAACTCGAAGAAGGTATGACCGCGCAGTGTACCGGTCGCATTCTCGAGGTGCCGGTGGGCCCGGAACTGACCGGCCGTGTGGTCGATGCGCTGGGTAACCCCATCGATGGCAAGGGCGAGCTCGAAACCAAGATGACCGACGCGGTGGAAAAGGTCGCGCCGGGCGTCATCACTCGTCAGTCGGTCGACGAGCCGATCCAGACCGGTCTCAAGTCCATCGATGCCATGGTGCCGATCGGTCGCGGTCAGCGTGAGCTGATCATTGGTGACCGTCAGATCGGTAAGTCGGCGATCGCCATCGACACCATCATCAACCAGAAAGGCAAAGGGGTGACGTGCGTCTACGTCGCCATCGGCCAGAAGCAGTCGACCATTGCCAACGTGGTGCGCAAGCTCGAAGAGCACGGTGCCATGGAACACACCATCGTCGTCGCCGCCGGCGCGGCTGACCCGGCGCCGATGCAGTTCCTGGCGGCGTATTCTGGCTGCACCATGGGCGAGTATTTCCGCGACCGTGGCGAAGACGCCCTCATCGTCTACGACGATCTCTCCAAGCAGGCCGTGGCCTATCGTCAGGTCTCGCTGCTGCTGCGTCGTCCGCCGGGCCGCGAAGCCTATCCGGGTGACGTCTTTTATCTTCACTCGCGCCTGCTCGAACG
The DNA here is from genome assembly GCF_033052815.1 of Chromohalobacter sp. HP20-39. Taxonomy (NCBI): domain Bacteria; kingdom Pseudomonadati; phylum Pseudomonadota; class Gammaproteobacteria; order Oceanospirillales; family Halomonadaceae; genus Chromohalobacter; species Chromohalobacter sp. HP20-39. The sequence goes on from NZ_JAWHTP010000002.1 coordinate 378,005, forward strand.
TGCCGCGCGTATCAACGTCGATCATGTCGAGAAGCTCACCAACGGTGAGGTCAAGGGCAAGACCGGCTCGCTGACCGCGCTGCCGATCATCGAGACCCAGGGTGGCGACGTCTCCGCGTTCGTTCCGACCAACGTGATCTCGATCACCGACGGTCAGATCTTCCTCGAGACCAACCTCTTCAACTCTGGGGTACGTCCGGCGATCAACGCGGGTCTGTCGGTATCGCGTGTGGGTGGCTCGGCGCAGACCAAAATCATCAAGAAGCTTGGCGGGACCGTGCGTCTGGCCTTGGCCCAGTACCGTGAACTGGCGGCCTTCTCGCAGTTCGCCTCGGATCTTGACGAAGCGACCCGCAAGCAGCTTGAGCATGGACAGCGCGTCACCGAGCTGATGAAGCAGAATCAGTATTCACCGCTGTCGGTGGCTGAAATGGCGGTAACGCTGTATGCCGCCAACGAAGGTTTCCTGGAAGATGTTGAGGTCAATAAGGTGCTGGATTTCGAAAAGGCGCTGCATGCGTACATGAAATCCGAGCATGCCGAGCTGATGGACAAGATCAATCAGACCGGCAATTACGACGACGACATCAAGCAGGGCCTCAAGTCCGGCCTCGAGACGTTCAAGTCCACTCAGACCTGGTGATGCAAGGCCCGGTGGCATACCGGGCCGGCATTCCGGCTGAGCGGCTCGCAAGAGGGTGAGATCGAGATGGCAGCTGCAAAAGAGATTCGCACCCAGATCGGGAGCATCAAGAACACGCAGAAGATCACCAGCGCCATGGAGATGGTCGCTGCGTCGAAGATGCGCAAGGCTCAGGAGCGCATGACGGCCAGCCAGCCATATGCCAAGCTGATTCGGCGCGTGGTGAGCCATATTGCCAAGGCCAACCCCGAGTATCGTCATGAGTACATGGTCGAGCGTGAAGTGAAGCGCGTGGGGTATATCGTGGTCTCCAGCGACCGCGGTCTGGCCGGCGGCCTGAACGTCAACGTGTTCAAGGCCGTGACGCGTGAAGCCAAGTATTGGCATGAACAGGACGTCGAGGTCGATTACGCGGCCATCGGCTCCAAGGCCAATGTGTTCTTTGGCAACCATGGCGGCAATTTGGTGGCAGGCAAGAGCGGTCTGGGCGAGGCCCCGGCCGTCGATGACCTGATCGGGAGCGTCAGCGTCATGCTGAAGGCCTTCGATGAGGGACAACTGGATCGGCTTTACGTGGTGCATAACGAATTCGTCAACACCATGACGCAAAAGCCGATCGTACGTCAGTTGCTCCCCTTGGTAGGCGAGGCGGATGACGACGAAGAAGAGACACGTGCCAGCGGCAGCTGGGACTACCTGTATGAGCCGGACGCCAAGACCCTGCTCGATCATTTGCTGGTGCGCTATGTGGAATCCCAGGTGTACCAGGCTGTGGTCGAGAATGCGGCCTGCGAACAGGCGGCGCGGATGATCGCGATGAAGAACGCGACCGACAATGCCGGCAATCTGATCGATGATCTGGAGTTGGTCTATAACAAGGCCCGTCAGGCCGCGATCACCCAGGAAATTTCGGAGATCGTCGGCGGCGCCGCCGCCGTATGACGACGCAGGTCCCACCGAGGCCCCACACGCGTGGGTTGCCTCGGGGTCCAGGCGAAACAGGTTTCATTTGCAGGTATTAGAGGAACCAACATGAGCGGACGTATCGTACAAATCATCGGCGCGGTGATTGACGTAGAGTTTCCGCGGGACGAAGTGCCCAAGGTCTACGACGCGCTGAAGGTCTCGGAAACCGAGACCATCATGGAAGTGCAGCAACAGCTGGGTGACGGCGTCGTGCGTGCCATCGCCATGGGCACCACCGAAGGCCTAAAGCGCGGCCTCGATGTCGCCAATACCGGGGCGGCGATTTCGGTGCCGGTGGGCAAGGCCACGCTGGGGCGCATCATGAACGTGCTCGGCGAGCCTATCGACGAAGCCGGCGAGATCGGCGAAGACGAACGCATGCCGATCCACCGCAAGGCGCCGGGCTACGCGGATCAAGCAACGTCCAACGAGCTCCTGGAAACCGGCATCAAGGTCATCGACCTGGTATGCCCGTTCGCCAAGGGCGGCAAGGTCGGTCTGTTCGGCGGTGCCGGTGTCGGCAAGACCGTCAACATGATGGAGTTGATCCGTAACATCGCCACCGAGCACAGCGGGTATTCCGTCTTCGCCGGGGTGGGGGAGCGTACCCGTGAGGGTAACGACTTCTACCATGAGATGAAGGACTCCAACGTCCTCGACAAGGTCTCGCTGGTCTATGGCCAGATGAACGAGCCGCCCGGGAACCGTCTGCGTGTGGCCCTCACCGGCCTCACCATCGCCGAGAAGTTCCGCGATGACGGGCGCGACGTGTTGTTGTTCGTCGACAACATCTACCGTTACACTCTGGCGGGCACCGAGGTCTCGGCACTGCTGGGCCGTATGCCCTCCGCGGTGGGCTACCAGCCGACCCTGGCCGAGGAAATGGGCGTGTTGCAGGAGCGCATCACCTCGACCAAGACGGGCTCCATCACCTCCGTGCAGGCGGTTTACGTCCCGGCGGACGATTTGACCGACCCGTCACCGGCGACAACCTTCTCGCACCTGGATGCCACCGTAGTACTGGCGCGTTCCATCGCCGAACTGGGCATTTACCCGGCCATCGATCCGCTGGACTCCACCTCGCGCCAGCTCGATCCGCTGACCGTCGGCGAAGATCACTACAACACCGCACGCGGTGTGCAGGGCGTGCTGCAGCGCTACAAGGAGCTCAAGGACATCATCGCCATCCTGGGGATGGACGAGCTGGCCGACGAAGACAAACTGACCGTGGCACGGGCGCGTAAGATCCAGCGCTTCCTGTCGCAGCCGTTCTTCGTCGCCGAGGTGTTCACCGGGGCGCCCGGCAAGTACGTCTCCCTCAAGGAGACCATCCGTGGTTTCCAGGGCATCCTCGACGGTGAGTACGACGAACTGCCCGAACAAGCCTTCTACATGGTTGGCACCATCGACGAAGCCGTCGAGAAAGCCAGTAACATGAAGTAAGGCCATGCCCATTAGGGAGTGCAGGACCGGCGCTGCCGCGTGAGGCGCGCCGGATCCGATGCTTCCATGAACGAGGAGATAGCGATGGCTAGCTTCCAATGCGACATCGTCAGTGCCGAGAAGGCCATCTTCTCCGGCAACGCCGAGCAGCTAGTGGCGGCCGGCGTGTCGGGCGATCTGGGTATTCTGCGTGGCCACGCACCGCTGCTCACCGAGCTCAAGCCGGGGCCAGTACGCGTGACGCGCGAAGATGGCGAGGAAGAAGTGTACTTCGTCACCGGTGGCTTCCTGGAGGTCCAGCCGGACGTAGTTTCGGTACTGGCCGATACGGCCACGCGGGCACATGATCTCGACGAGGCTGCCGCCGAAGAGGCACGCCAGGAGGCCTTGCGGTCCATGGGCGACAAGCAGTCCGATCTCGACTACACCCGAGCGGCTGCCGAACTAGCAGAAGCCGTGGCTCAGTTGCGCACCATCCAGCAGCTACGTGAGAAAGGTAGTCGACGCTAGGCGCCGCACGCGATGCCGCTGTCATGAAGGCGACCCACGGGTCGCCTTTTTCGTGGATGCGATCCGCTAACCGCGTGTCACGGACGTTTACATATCGTGCCGAGACATGACGCATGTCGCTTGGTAGCGCCTTCCGCCCGCCGTAGAATACGCCCATCTTCTTCAAGAGATGCATAGGGACGACAGCGATGACGTTAGACGTGGTGATACTCGCCGCCGGCCAGGGAACGCGGATGCGTTCGGCCAAGCCCAAGGTCCTGCATCCGTTGGCGGGTAAGCCGATGGTGACGCATGTGCTGGATACCGCCGAGCAATTGGGCGCGACGCGCACGCACGTGGTGATCGGCCACGGCGCCGAGCAGGTCGAGACCGAGCTTGGTGGGCGCGAGGTGCGTTTCGCCCTGCAGGCCGAACAGAAGGGGACCGGTCATGCGGTGGCCCAGGCGTTGGAGAACATGGACGACGGCAAGGTGCTGATCCTTTACGGCGATGTCCCGCTGATCCGCGCCGAGACCTTGGCGGGGTTGCTTGCCGAGGTGGATGAGACCCGCCTGGGCCTTCTGACCGTGGAATTGGCCGATCCCAGCGGATACGGGCGAATCGTGCGCGATGCCGACGGCCGCGTTACGGGCATCGTCGAACACAAGGAGGCCAGCGAGGCCCAGCGCGCTATCACCGAATGCAATACCGGGATCGTCGCCGCCACCGGGGCGCAGCTCAAGCGCTGGTTACCCCGGCTCTCCGCCGAGAACGTCCAGGGGGAGTATTATCTGACCGATATCTTCGCCATGGCGGCGGCTGAAGGTATCGAAATCGCCACGGCCGCGCCCGCCTCGGCGCTGGAAGTCGAGGGCGTCAACAACCGCGTGCAGATGGCGGCTCTGGAGCGTGCCTATCAGCGCGACCGAGCCCAGCGGCTGTTGGTCGAGGGCGTGGCGTTGGCCGATCCCGCGCGTTTCGATGTGCGTGGCCGCCTCGAGTGCGGACATGATGTCTTCATCGACGTGGGCTGCGTGTTCGAGGGCGAGGTGACGCTCGGCGATGGCGTCAGCGTGGGCCCCTATACGTTGATCCGCAACAGCCATATTGAGGCGGAGACGGTCATCGAGGCGCATAGCATCATCGACGGCGCCGAGGTGGCATCACGCGCCCACATCGGGCCCTTCGCGCGCTTGCGTCCCGGTACGCGCCTGGCATGCGACAGCAAGGTCGGCAACTTCGTCGAGACCAAGAATGCCGATGTCGGCGAAGGCAGCAAGATCAATCATTTGAGCTACGTCGGCGATGCTCGGCTGGGGCGTGGCGTCAATGTCGGCGCGGGCACCATCACCTGCAACTACGACGGCGCCAACAAGCACCGCACCGACATCGGCGACGATGTCTTCGTGGGCTCCAACACCGCTCTGGTGGCACCGGTATCGCTGGGCGATGGCGCGACGGTCGGGGCTGGCTCGACCATCAACAAGAATGTCGATGCCGGAGCCCTGGCGGTGGCGCGACCCCGTCAGACCACGCGTACGGGTTGGAAGCGCCCCCGCAAGTCTTCCTGAGTATCGAACTCCGGCGCTCTCATCCCAGGGAGCGTCGCCCTTGGTATGACGTTGTTGATCGCGGGCGGAGGATTTTTCTACACGTCGCTGGGCTGCGCTTGACCGAAGATGTCGAATCGCGTTTGATAAGCACATCGTTTCGTTTCGTAAGAAATATCTTTCGTGAAAAAGGATGCCATGCCCAAACGCGATACTGCCCAGCGCCGCCATGCCATGCTGGCCTATGTGAACGAGCAAGGTGAAACCAGCGTCGATACGCTTGCCCGCCACTTCGCAACCTCCGAAGTCACCGTACGCAAGGATCTCGCCACCCTGGAGAAGAGCGGTCTGCTGTTGCGTCGCTTCGGCGGTGCCGTTCCGTTACCCAGTGAGATACTGGCGGAAGCCAATGCGCCGCTTTCGCCACGAAAGCGGGCGATTGCACGTGCCGCCAGCGAGCGTATCCGTGCTCACAACCGCATCATCATCGACAGCGGTACCACCACTTCGGCGATGATTCCCGAACTGGGCGGGCGTGAAGGGCTGGTGGTAATGACCAACGCGCTGTCGGTGGCCAACGCCTTGCGCGAGGTCGAGCCCGAACCGGCGATCCTGATGACCGGCGGTACCTGGGACCCGCATTCCGAATCCTTCCAGGGCCAGGTCGCCGAGCAGGTGTTGCGTTTCTACGATTTCGATCAATTGTTCATCGGTGCCGATGGCATCGACCTGGAACGTGGGACCACCACCTACAACGAATTGCTGGGGCTATCGCGGGTGATGGCCGAGGTCGCGCGCGAAGTCGTGGTGCTCGCCGAATCCGACAAGATCGGTCGGCGCATCCCCAATCTGGAACTGCCGTGGGAACGGATCCATACCCTGATCACCGACGAGGGGCTCGATGCTGATGCCTGTCGACGGATCGAGGCTCAGGGCATCGCCGTCATCCGCGCCGCGGTCAACGAATGAAGACGAGGAGTTCAATATGTGTGGAATCGTAGGGGCCGTCGCCGAGCGTCACGTGCAGGAAATTCTTCTCGAAGGTTTGCGCCGTCTCGAGTATCGCGGCTATGACTCGGCGGGCATGTCCGTGCTTTCCGACGATGCGCGCCTCAATCGTCAACGTGCAGTGGGCAAGGTAGCGGCTCTGGAAGAGAAGCTCGCCGACACGGCGCTCAAGGGCACCCTGGGTATCGCCCACACGCGTTGGGCCACGCACGGTCGCCCCAGCGAGCAGAACGCGCATCCGCATCAATCCGGCGATAGCCTGGCGGTGGTGCATAACGGCATCATCGAGAACCATGAGGCGCTTAAAGCCGAGCTTGAATCCCAGGGGTATGTCTTCACCTCCGAGACCGACACCGAAGTGATCGCGCACTTGTTGTCACGCGAGTTCACCCTTTCCCAAGACTTGCTCCAGGCCGTGCAACGCAGCGTGGCACTGCTGGAAGGCGCCTACGCCCTGGCGGTGGTGCACCGTGCCGAGCCCGATGCGATCATCGGTGCGCGCAAGGGTAGCCCGTTAGTGGTTGGCGTGGGCATCGGCGAGGCATTCCTCGCCTCCGACCCGCTGGCGCTGTTGCAGGTCACCGACCGCTTCATCTATATGCTGGAAGGCGATGTGGTGCGCCTGGCCCGGGGCGGCGAGATCGAGCTCTTCGAGGCAAGCGGCGAGCGGGCCGAGCGTCCGGTGACCATCTTCGAGCATGGCGACGGCGTGACCAGCAAGGGGGGTTATCGTCACTTCATGCTCAAGGAAATCCATGAGCAGTCCCAGGTGATCGCGGCCACGCTGGAAGGCCGTCTCGGCGATCATCAGGTGCTGGTCAACAGTTTCGGGGCGGAGGCCGCATCGCTATTCGAGGGCGTGCGCCAGGTGCATATCATCGCCTGCGGGACCAGCTACCATGCGGGCATGGTGGCGCGCTACTGGATCGAGAAACTGGCCGGCGTACCGACCCAGGTCGAAGTGGCCTCGGAATATCGCTACCGCGAGGTCGTAGTGCCTGAGGGTACACTGTTCGTGACGCTATCGCAGTCCGGCGAGACCGCCGATACGCTGGCGGCGCTGCGCTTTGCCAAGCAGCGCGACTATGTCGGTAGCCTGGCGATCTGCAATGTGCCGGGCAGCTCGCTGGTGCGGGAGTCGGATCTGACCTTGATGACGCAGGCCGGCCCCGAGATCGGCGTCGCCTCGACCAAGGCCTTCACCACCCAACTGGTGGCGTTGATGCTACTGGCCCTGGCGCTGGGCCGGGTGCGGGGTGCCAATGGCGAGCATGCGCCGCTGGTTCAGGGGCTCAGGGAGTTGCCCGGGGTGATCAACCAGGTGCTGGCCCTGGATGGCGAGATCGAGCAACTGTCGATGGCGTTCGCCGAGAAGCATCATGCACTCTTCCTGGGACGCGGCGCGCATTTCCCGATTGCCCTGGAAGGGGCACTCAAGCTCAAGGAAATCTCCTATATTCATGCCGAAGCCTATCCGGCGGGCGAGCTGAAACACGGGCCTTTGGCGCTGGTCGACAGCGAGATGCCGGTGATCGCCGTGGCCCCCAACGATGAATTGCTCGAGAAGCTGAAATCCAACTTGCAGGAGGTTCGCGCGCGCGGCGGCGAGTTGTTCGTGTTCGCCGATGAAGGCATTCGCCTCGAACCCTCCGAGCATCTGCACGTGCTGCGCGTGCCGGCCATCAGCGAGGCATTGGCGCCCATCGTCTATACCATTCCGCTGCAATTGCTGGCCTATCATGTCGCCGTGCTCAAGGGCACCGATGTCGACCAGCCGCGCAACCTGGCCAAGTCGGTGACGGTGGAGTGATGCGACATTTTGTCGGCTGGGTTAATTTGTTAGCGTGCTATAAAATACATCGCGGTTCTTAACGCCGGGCGCCGCCGCGCCCGGCGGCGATCAAGGAGTCTTACATGCCTGCTCAGTTTCCCCAGGCCCGTCTGCGGCGTCTGCGGCGCACATCATCGCTGCGTGACATCGTGCGCGAAACCTCGCTGCGTCCAGAGCATCTGGTGTACCCGATCTTCGTCGAGGAAGGTGCGGACGATTTTGTCCCCATCGAGGGCATGCCGGGGCAGTATCGTGTGCCGGAAAGCCAACTGGCGGACGAGGTGAAGCGCCTCAGCGCGCTGGGCCTCAAGGGCATCATGCCGTTCGGGATTTCGCATCACAAGGACGCCAGTGGCAGTGATGCGATGGACGACAATGGTTTGGTGTCGCGCATGGTACGCATCATCAAGGCGGCCGACCCCGAGATGGTGGTGATTCCGGATATCTGCTTCTGCGAGTACACCACGCACGGCCACTGCGGCATCCTCAAGGGCGACACGGTCGACAACGACCTGACGATTCGCAATCTCGGTGTCCAGGCGGTCGCGGCTGCTCGGGCGGGGGCCGACATCATTGCGCCCTCGGCGGCTCAGGACGGTCAGGTGGCGACGATTCGCGCGGCCCTGGACGAGGCCGGTTTCGAGGACATTCCCATCATGGCGTATTCCACCAAGCTGGCGTCGGCGCTGTACGGGCCCTTCCGCGAAGCGGCGGGCACCGAACTCCAGGGGGATCGCAAGACCTATCAGATGGATCCCATGAACCGTCGCGAGGCGCTGCGTGAGTCGCTGGCCGACGAGGCCGAAGGCGCCGATTTCCTGATGGTCAAGCCAGCGTTGGCGTATCTCGACATCATGGCGGATATTCGCCGCAACAGCCTGTTGCCGCTGGTGGCGTATCAGGTCAGCGGTGAGTACGCGATGATTCGTCTGGCGGCACAGCAGGGCGTGATTGATGAAGCGGCGGTGATTCGCGAGACGCTGGGCTCGATGCGCCGCGCCGGTGCCGATCTGATCATGACCTACTTCGCCCCCCAGTTGCTGGAAGAAGGGCTGTAGAGGCTGGAAGGTCTGTAGAGTCTGGCAGTGCCTATGCAGGGTATGTCGTTTCCCAGCGTGCCCCGGTGAGCTCGCACGAGACATCCCATAGACGCGCCTCGACCGCCGAATCGCGTGCGTTGCGGGCGCGTCGGGCTAGTTTGGGTGCGCCACGTGTCTCGCCGAGACCGTCGGGCCCGATGTAATCGCCGGGACCGATGCTTGCACTGAGTGCGGCATGCAGCGTGGGTCGGGCGCCCTCGGCGGCGGACTGGCTGATCAGTGGCAGGGTCAGCTTGAAGACACTGCCGATAAAGGGCCGGCTTTTGACCCCGGCGTCGAACAGCGCGGTACGCGACAATCCAGGATGGGCGGCCAGGCTCAAAAGCCCCCAGCCCTGGGCATCGCTGTGTTTCTGCAGCGCCTGGGCGAACAACAGCATGGCGAGTTTGGATTGCCGGTAGGCTTGCCAGGAGTCGTAGTGCGTCTCGCCGTTCAAATCATCGAAGGCGATGCGTCCGCTACGATGGGCGAGGCTCGAGAGTTGCACCACGCGGGGCGCCGTCGCGGCGATGAGCAGTGGCAGCAACTCGCTGGTGAGCAGGAAATGGCCCAGGTAGTTGACACCCCATTGGCGTTCGAAGCCGTCCCGTGTGCGCTCAAGGTGCGGCAGGGCCATGATCCCGGCGTTGTTGATCAGCCGCTCCAGCGAGGACTCGCGGTGTACCAGGCGCCGGGCGAAGTCGAGTACCGAATCCAGACTGTCGAGATCGAGTGGTTCGGCGCGCACCTCGGCATGGGGCGCATGGGTGCGAATGGCATGACAGGCCAGCTCGCCTCTTTCCACGTTGCGTGCGGTGACGATCACGCGATAACCCTGCTCGGCCAGGCCCTTGGCGGTCTCGAGTCCGAGTCCAGCGGTGGCGCCGGTGACCACTGCCAACGGGGCCGTGGCGTGACGAACTTCACTCATGGGTCTCTCCTCTCGCCCGATGATCGGCTCATTTCGGCATCAGCACCCACAGGCGACCATCCTGCTTCATGCGTGCGGCGCGTTCACCGGCCGCTTCGCCGTGTCCCCAGTAGAAATCCGCGCGTACCGTACCCTGGATGGCGCTGCCGGTGTCCTGGGCAACCATCAGGCGTTGCAAGGGTTTCTTCGAGAGCGGCTGTGTGGTCGACAGGAAGATCGGCGCACCTAGCGGAATGCGCGAGGGATCCACGGCGAGGCTGCGTTGTGCGGTCAGGGGTACGCCGAGGGCGCCGATCGGCCCTTGGGTAGCGCTGTGATCGCTATCCAGCTCACGGAAGAACACCATGCGCGGATTGACGGTAAGCATGTCTTCCACGCGTTCGGGGTGCCGCTTGGCCCAGGCCTTTACACCGGGCAGGGTCGCTTGGGAGGCGTCGATTTCCCCGCGCTCGATCAGGGCACGATTGAACGAGCGGAAGGGCTGATTGTTGGAGCCTGCGAAAGCCACCCGCATGGTGCCGCCGTCGTCCAGCCGGACACGCCCCGAGCCCTGGATCTGCAGGAAAGCAGCCTCGACGGGACTGTCGACCCAAACCAGTTCCTGACCGCGCAGGGCACCGCTATTCAACAGGCTGCGCTGCTCGGCGCGGACACGATGAGGTGCTGCTTGCCAGGCGTCGGGAAAACGGTAAAGCGGCGTCTGGTAGGGCCCGTGGCGGTCACGCGAGCCATGTAGAATGGGCTCATAATAGCCGGTGATCGTGCCCGTGGCGGAGCCATTGTCGTTGAGCAAGCGGTAAGGTTGAAAGCGGGCCTCGAAGAAGCGCGTGATGGCGTCGTCATTGAGTGGGTCGACATGCTTGGCGTCAGCGCAGATCGATGCCCACCGCGGCTTCTGGTCAAGCCGTGAACAACTGGCGAGAAACGCACTCCAGGCGGCGATGACGTTATCGTCACGCCAGCCGGGCAGTGCCTGCCAGGCCATGGGCTGCATGTGTTCGGATGTCGCCGGTGGTGGCGTGCTCGGCGCGGGAGGTCGAGTGCTGCAGGCCGCGAGCGCCAGCAGCGGCAACAACCACGCCGCACGAGCGATTTGGCGCAGGGTGTGGGCGGCATCGATGATCGATCGCGGCAATGGCATGAACAAGCAAGGCACCTCGGCGGCCGACTCCTGGAATGGGTATCGCCAGCGATGATGCCTTGCCGAACTGGATCGTGCCAGTGGCGTTTTGGTCTTAACCTTCCTCGTTGAGGGGCCGCAAGCGCGCGATCGAAGCGCGATGAGGGGATAGCGCCCCCTTGCGACGCGGAATGCGCGTCATCTCGTCATCGTCGTCACCGGGTTGGTGACGCTGGCCACTGGTCTTGCGATGGTAACGGCCGAGTACCGCGCTCAAGGTGAGAAATGCCAAGGCTGAGCCGGCTACTTGTGTCCATGGGTAGACGATGACGGCCAGCAACAGCAGCAGCAGGTCGCAGCACAACGTGGTGCGACCTGCATGCCATCCCACGCGGCGTTCCAGATAAAGGGCGAGAATGTTGAGGCCGCCCAGCGAGGCGTTGGCGCGAAACAGCAGCGCAAGCCCGAGGCCAATCAACAACCCCGCCGCGATGGCGCACACCACAGGATGGGTGCTGCCCAAGGGAAGCGTGGCGGTGAGAGTGTCGCTAAGTACTGAAAGCAAGGTCACGCTCGAGAGCGTGCGGAGCGTGAAATCGCGCCCCAATTGCTTGAATGCGAGCCCGTAAAAGGGCAGGTTGATGACGAAGAAAGTGATGCCGAAACTCACCGGCAGCAGATCGCTGATCAGCAAGCTCAACCCTGCGGTACCGCTGACCAGCAGATCGGCGGATTGCAGAAGTCGTACGCCGAGCGCCACCAACAGGCAGCCTTCGAGCAGCGTCAACCAGGAACGCCAGGAAACCTTCATGTTGTCTCTCCCGTGGGTGTGGAAGATGAATCGATGCCGAGGATGGTCGGCGAACCGCCGCGGGCTTGTGGCCGAGTGGCGGGTCAATAGTACGAAGCAAGAAGCGTACCCGGTGAGGCGGCTTCGTGGAGCGCATCATAGCCGCGGGATACCCGCGATACAATCGCGAGGCACGTCATGACGGGGGGGCAGCCAGGCTTGTTCCTGGGGTTGCCGATGTGGGCCAATGTCGAATGGCGCGGTAGTCTCTACGCGCAACATGCGCCGCAGGAGGGCATGCTGCACGATTACGGTGCCGTGTTCAGTAGCGTGGAGGGCAACACGACCTTTTATAGTGGGCCGCCCAAGGCGGCGACCATCGCCCAGTGGGCGCGCCAGGCGCCGGCGAATTTTCGTTTTTGCTTCAAGTTGCCGGCGCATCTCACGCATGAAAAACGCCTGGTGGGTATCGCGGATGAGCTCGAGACGTTCTTTGCAGCGCTAGCGCCGTTACATGACCGGCTAGGGCCGACGATGGTGCAATTGCCGCGTGATTTCGGGGCCCCGGAACTGCCAGCACTGGAGGCATTGTTGAGAGACTGGCCGTCGGCAATACCCTGTGCCGTGGAAGTGCGTCATAGTGATTTTTTCCACAAAGGGGCGGCAGAACAGCAATTGAACCGCTTGTTGATAACTTTGGGAGTGGACCGGGTCATGCTCGATGTCAGGCCGCTTTTCGACACGCCCGCCGGCACCGATACGCGCTTGATCAAGGCTCAGGGCGAAAAGCCGAAACGCCCGTTACACGTGATTTCCACGGCAAATATGCCTATCGTGCGTTTCATCGGGCATTGTGATATGGCCATCAACGAGCGACTTTTTACGCCTTGGTGTGAGCGTCTGGTACTGTGGATAAAACAGGGGAAAACCCCTTTTTTGTTTGTGCATACGCCGGACAACCGGCAAGCGCCACAATTGGCGCGACGCTTCTATGCACGCTTGGCCGAACGCGTCGAATTGCCGCCTCTCGAAGCCTTTCCCGGCGAGCGCCAGAGCGCGCTTTTCTAGTGGCGGTGATAACGCCATGGCGCCCTATGAATCGCCGTTAATGGCTTGACGCTATACGCGAATGGTTTTGGCTAAAACTTGTCGCTAAAATGGCGCTTCTTTGTGGACGACGTCGAGGACAGTCGTCTCCTCAATCGGTGTTTATCGACACCCTTACGGTGGCTGACATCGCCGCGAGCGGTGCGGTCTCCTTGTTGATCGGTGGTTAGATCCCAACGATTGCAAGGGCCTGTCATGCTCCATGTCGCGGTGTGCGATCCATACCCAAGGGACGTGGCAACAACAATACAACGTCATCCTTTAATCGCGCGATGGCGCCACGCAACTCAGGTGAAGCAATGTCTTACAAGTCTCATTCGCACGCGCAGTGGTCCTCCCGGATGGCCTTCGTGCTGGCCGCCGTCGGCTCGTCGGTCGGCCTGGGCAATATATGGAAATTTCCCTACATGACCGGCGAAAGCGGTGGTGGCGCTTTCGTTCTGGTCTATCTGATCTGCATCTTCCTGGTCGGCTTGCCGATGCTGATGTCCGAATGGTTGCTTGGCCGCCTGGGCCAGAAGAACCCCATCTCGACGATGGGTGACATCACACGGCGCCTCAAGCGTAGCCGTGCTTGGGTATTGATCGGTGTGGCCGGTATTCTCGGCGCCTACTTGATCCTCTCGTTCTATAGCGTGATCGGCGGCTGGGCGCTGGCGTACATTCAAATGGCCGTCGTCGATACCTTCAGCGGGCTGGACAACGATAGTGTCGGCACTCTCTTCGGCAACCTGCTGGCGAGTCCCGTGGAATTGCTGCTCTGGCATAGCCTGTTCATGATCATGACGATCGGGGTCGTGGTGGGTGGCGTTGCCGGTGGGCTGGAGCGTGCAGCGAAGACCCTGATGCCGGCACTGGCCGTGCTGCTGGTGGTGCTCGTGGGTTACGCTGCGACCACCGGTGCCTTCGCCGAAGGGGCGGCTTACCTGTTCACGCCGGATTTCTCCAAGATTACCCAAGACGGCATTCTCGCCGCGCTAGGGCATGCCTTCTTCACCCTGAGTCTGGGCATGGGCATCATGATGGCGTATGGCTCGTATCTCTCCGATGACGTCAACATCGGGCGCTCGGCGCTCATCGTGGTGATCATGGACACGGTCATCGCCCTGCTCGCCGGGATGGCCATTTTCCCCATCGTATTCGCCAATGGGCTGGATGCGGCTGCGGGCCCGGGCCTGATCTTCCAGACTCTGCCGCTAGCGTTCGGCAATATGGCCGGTGGTTGGCTTTTCGGGGTGCTGTTCTTCGTGCTGCTGGTATTCGCGGCGTGGACCTCGGCGATCTCGCTGCTCGAACCGGTGGTGGAATGGCTCGAGGAACGCTCGCCGCTGTCGCGCGTGGGCGCGACCATCGTCGCGGGGCTGGCAACCTGGGCACTGGGTCTGGTGACGGTGCTGTCGTTCAATATCTGGGGCGATGTCACGCCGCTGGGCATGTTCGACAAGTTCGCCGGCATGACCATCTTCGATCTGCTCGACTATGCCACCAGCAAGTTGCTGCTGCCGCTGACCGGCTTGGCTACCGTGCTGTTCGTGGGCTGGTTCATGGGACGCGATGAACTGCGCTCGCAGCTCAACATGGGTGATGGCGCCTTCACGCTGTGGCGTGTGGCAGTACGCTTCATCGCACCCATCGCTGTGGTGATCGTGTTCGTCAGCAGCCTTTGAACATGGCCTGACGACTCGGCGCGGGCGCATATTGCCCGCGCCGGATCTGGAACGCTCAGAGACGCCATGAGCAGGCTTTCCGCTCATGGCGTCTCTGTGTTCACTGCCAGTCGTCGTAATCGACGATGTCGCGCTCCAGGCGCTTGAATTCACGGTGCAATTCAATGCCGCGCCGCGCGCGCAGATAGCGTGTCGCGGCGTTTTTCTTGCGTTGTTCGTGCTCGATCATTTCCAGACTCATGTGGATGTCGAGAAGCTCGCTTTTCAAGGATTGAAGATGTTCGGCATCGCGCATATCGAATCTCCCAATCGTCCTCACAACCGGCTTATTACCCTCTAGCCGCGTTCCGCTTGACATCATTACTATAACGCACTTGACAGAATTGTGACGCGGGGACTGAAACGAGTGTTTTTTCTCCCCTTCAACGCCTGCGGCATACTAGAATCGAAGCTGTTTTCACGTCGTTGCTGGTCAGCCAAGGAGTCGCGCCATCATGAGCAGTGCCCTGTTCGACGAGATGAGACGCCGCATGGAGCACTTTCGGCGCTCCGAACAGAAGGTGGCGCGTTTCGTGTTGCGTCATCCCGAAGATGTTATCCACATGCGCATCGTCGATCTGGCCACCGAGGCCAAGGTCAGCGAGCCGACCGTGGTGCGTTTCTGTCGCGCGCTGGGGTGCAACGGTTTCCAGGACTTCAAGCTCAAACTGGCACAGATGCTGGCCACAGGGAGCCAGTTCGCGCAGTTCTCGATGAACGATAGCGACAGCGTCGCCGAATTTGCCCACAACATTTTCGATTCCACCGTGGGCACCTTGCTCTCGGTGCGTGACCGGCTCGATCATGCCGCGCTGGGCAAGGCGGTCAACGCCCTGGCCATGGCCGATCGTGTGGAATTCTACGGTTTCGGTGCTTCGGGGGCGGTGGCGTTCGATGCCCAGCACAAGTTCTTCCGTCTGCAGATATCCACAGCGGCTTATTCCGATCCGCACATGCAGAACATGTCGGCGGTGACGCTGACGCCGCGTGACGTGGTGGTGGCCATCTCCCAGACCGGGCGCACCCGGGCGCTGGTGGCCAGCGTTCGCCTGGCCCGCGAGACCGGCGCTACGGTGATCGGTTTATGTCCCAGCGACTCGCCGCTGGCCAGCGAGGTCACCCTGCCGCTTTATATCGACGTGCACGAGGACACCGAAATCTACACGCCGATGAGCTCGCGTGTGGCGCATCTGGTGATCATCGACGTGCTCGCCGTGGGCGTGGCCAAGACGCGAGGCCCCAAGCTCGCGGAACAACTCCAATCGGTGAAGAAAAGCCTGGTGCCGCTGCGTTATCCCGACGCCGACGAAGACGCCTAGCCGCCTGGCGGATCGCGAACGACCGAAGCCGAGAACGCTTGTGCTAAGCTGGGCGCTCATTTCGCAATGCCAAGATACGTGATCCATGGACGACGTTTCGCCGGGCGACGTTTCGCCGCTACTCGACTCGCTGAATACGGCCCAGCGCGAGGCCGTGAGCCATCCGCAGGGCAATTTGCTGGTGCTGGCCGGCGCTGGCTCGGGCAAGACGCGTGTCCTGGTGCATCGTATTGCCTGGTTGTTGCAGGTCGAGGGGCTGTCGCCCTACGCGATTCTCGCCGTCACCTTCACCAACAAGGCAGCGCGCGAGATGCGCACGCGTCTCGAGGCGTTGCTGGGGTTGTCGCTGCGCAATATGTGGGTGGGCACGTTCCACTCCATCGCGCACCGCTTGCTGCGCACCCACTGGCATGACGCGCGCCTGCCCCAGCATTTCCAGATCATCGACAGCGACGATCAACTGCGCCTGGTCAAGCGCTTGCTCAAGGATCATCGCATCGACGCTGAGCGCTTCCCGCCCAAGCAGGTGCAATACTTCATCGGCGGCTGCAAGGAAGAGGGGTTACGCGCCCATCAGGTCCAGACCCATGGCGACGCTTACATGGGGCAAATGGTCGAACTCTACGAACGCTATCAGCTGACCTGTGAGCGTGCCGGGCTGGTCGATTTCGGGGAACTACTGCTGCGTGGCCTGGAGCTTTTGCGCGACAATCCGGCGTTGCTGGCGCATTACCGTGAGCGTTTCGGTCATCTGCTGGTCGACGAGTTCCAGGATACCAATACCCTGCAGTATGCCTGGCTCAAGCTGCTCGCCGGCGACCGCGCGGGCATGACCGTGGTCGGCGACGACGATCAGTCGATCTACGGTTGGCGCGGGGCCAAGGTCGAGAACATTCGGCGTTTTGTCGAGGAATTCTCCGGGACCACGACGGTGCGCCTGGAGCAGAACTACCGCTCGACGAGTGCGATTCTCGAAGCCGCGAACACGCTGATCAGCCATAACGCCGGGCGTATGGGTAAGGAGCTGTGGACCGACGGCGTGCACGGCGAGCCGATCTCGGTCTACGCCGGCTTCAACGACCTCGACGAGGCCCGCTTCATCGTCGATACCCTCAACGAGGAAGTGAATAAGGGCAGCGCGCGGCATGACATCGCCATTCTCTATCGCTCCAACGCCCAGTCACGGGTGCTCGAGGAGGCGTTGATTCGTAGTGGCGTGCCCTATCGCATCTACGGCGGACAACGCTTCTACGAGCGTCTCGAGATCAAGAACGCCCTGGCCTATCTCAGATTGACGCTGACGCGCGACGACGATGCCTCGCTGGAGCGCGTGATCAACGTGCCGGCACGCGGCATCGGTACGCGCACCGTGGAAGTGCTGCGCGAGCGGGCGCGTACCCAAGGGATATCGCTGTGGCAAGCGCTGCACGATAGTCTCAGCGAGGGGGCACTCAAGGGGCGCGCGGCAAGTGCGCTCTCGGCATTTTCGGAGTTGATCGAACGTCTCGACAACGATACCGCCGGCATGACGCTGCATGAACTGATCGAGCATGTCCTGCATACCACCGGGTTGCTTGAGCATCACCGCAACGAAAAGGGCGAGAAAGGCCAGGCGCGTGTCGAGAACCTCGAGGAATTGATCAATGCGGCGCGCAACTTCGCCCAGGGCGATCCCTTCTCGTTGCAGGAAGTCGGCGAGGGCGCCGCGGCGCTGGAACCGTTTCTAGCCGAGGCGGCGCTCAATGCCGGCGATCACGAGGCCGACGACTTCGAGGACAGCGTGCAACTGATGACGTTGCACTCGGCCAAGGGGTTGGAGTTTCCGGTGGTTTTCATCGCTGGGGTCGAGGAAGGTCTGTTTCCGCATAAGATGTCGCTGGAAGAGCCGGGACGCCTCGAGGAAGAACGGCGACTGTGCTATGTCGGGGTGACCCGCGCCATGCGTAAGCTGTATTTGACGCATGCCGAAATACGTCGCCTGCACGGCAAGGAAACCTTCTCGCGGCCATCGCGCTTTCTGCATGAGCTGCCCGAGGCGTTGCTCGAGGAGGTGCGTCTGCGTGGCCAGGTCTCACGGCCGGTTTCCACGCGCCCCAATCGCGGCCTTTCCCAGCAGCAGAGCGTATCGAGCGACGACGATCAGCCGTCGTTGAGCCTGGGCCAGCGCGTCAGCCATCCGGTCTTCGGCGAGGGTGTGATCATCAATGCCGAGGGTGAGGGCGCCAGGGCTCGCGTGCATATCAGTTTCGAGGACGAGGGTGACAAGTGGCTGGTACTGGGATTCGCCAAGTTGACGCCGTTATGAGCCGGCGCGTGTCGAACGATACGCTCGGAGCAATCGCCAGGGACAAGAAAAGCGAGGAGCAACGATGAAGAAGTGGTTTCCCGAGGTGATGGATCAGTGGTCACAGCTCTCCGGCTATCAGCGTTTCGAGCGTCTGGTCTCGCTGGTTCTCACGGCGGCAATCGGTTTTGTGGTATTGGTGGCGCTCTATTATTTAGTGATTCATGTCGCCGAACTGTTGTTCGTACGGACCCGCGACCCTTTCGATTACCGTGTCTTTCAGGTGGTCTTCGACATGATCCTGACGGTGCTGATCGCCATGGAGTTCAACAACTCCATCGTGCGCACCATGGAAGGCCGTGGCGGCTTCATACAGGTCGAAATCGTGGTGCTGATCGCGATCATGGCCCTGGTCCGCAAGTTCATGGTCATGGATATGGAAACCATCGAGCCGTTGAAAATAATGGCCCTGGCCGCCGCCGTGCTGGCTCTGGGCCTAAGCTATTGGCTGGTGCGGCGCGGCAATCAATCTGACTAGTGCAGGGTGGATCTTACGTCTCGGGGACGGGGCGTATGCGGCCGTTGTCGTCCAGCGCCACCATCACGAAGCGTGCCTCGGTGACTTTGTAGCGTTCCTCGGGACTGCGTTCGTGCGGTGGACGGATCCACACCTCGACATCGACCTTGATCGAGCTGCGCCCGACCTCGTTGATTTGGGTGAAAATATTGACCATCGCGCCGACCCGCACCGGGCACAGGAAATCCATGCCCTCGGTGGCGACCGTGGCGGTCCGACCATGTGCCAGGCGTCCCGCGGCGAGTTCGGCGGCCTGGTCCATCTGCGCGATGAGCCAGCCGCCGGGGATATCGCCATAAAGGTTGGTGTCTTGGCGCCGGGTGACGAGCTTGAGCGTGAGTTCCCCTCGGGGGGCGGGAATATCGTCGAGGTCATGCATGTGGAGTGTCCTGGCGCGTTATTGTTGTCGGAGCTCATGCCGAGCTGGATCGCTCAGCGAAGCTGATAGGCGCATGTTAAACGCCGCCGGGCCTCGGCGACCAGTCTTCCGACGAGGCACTGATGAGAGTGGCAGAGGATGTGACGAGAGGTGAGATGCGCGAAAGGCAGGCAGGGCGTCGCGGCGGGTGGGGTTGGCAAAGGCAAGTGGCAGTGGTGCTGGCGTTGTGGTGGCTGCCTTTCATGGCAATGGCGGCGCCATTGAGCGGTACACTGGGCTCGATCGGTTCGGATACGCTGGGTGGCTTGATGACGCAGTGGGGCGAACGGCTCAGCGCTCGCTATCCCGAGGTGCGATTGCAGATACAGGCCTCAGGGTCAGGCACTGCACCGCCGGCGCTGGCCGAGGGGGTAACACGCTTCGGGGCCATGTCGCGGCCCATGTCCGAGGCCGAGCGCGCCGACTTCATCGCCCGCCAGGGTCATCCACCCTTGGCGGTACCGGTGGCACTGGATGCGCTGACGCTGTTCGTGCATCGTGACAATCCGTTGAACTCGTTGTCACTCCCCGAAGTCGAGGCGCTGTTCGCCGATACTCGTTACTGTAGCCAGGCGTCTCCCCTGCGGCGCTGGGGGGCGCTGGGACTCGACGGCGACTGGGCCAAGCGGCCGATTGCACGCTTCGGCCGCAATACCGCTTCTGGATCACGTGCGCTGTTCAAGCGGAAGGCCTTATGTGGCGGCAATTTTCGACGCGACGTCAACGAACTGCCGGGCTCCTCGGCGGTGGTGGCTGCGGTCGGTCGTTCCCGCGAGGCGATCGGCTATGCCGGTCTGGGCTATCCCACCGCGATGGTCAAGGTACTGGCGCTGCGCGATGACCAGGGAACGCCGCGTCTGCCCACGCATGACAACGTCGTTAGCGGCCGTTATCCGCTCACCCGCCCCTTGTATGTATACGTCAACCTGGCCCCGGATGAGCGCTTGCCGGCCCTGGAACGCGCCTTCTTCGATCTAGTGCTATCGCCCGAAGGGCAGGCGGTGGTAGCTCGCCAGGGGTTCGTGCCGTTGCCTGAACCTCGCTTGGCCGCCGCCAGGCGGGCATTGCGGTTGCCACCCCTTGCTGATGTCACGCAATCGTCATCAAACTGACGTAATCTGATGTTTCATCCTCATTTGCATGGCACGCATTGCCGCCGGGCTCGCCGATGACCGACCCTTTTGTTTCCTCCCATCGCGCGAATCGCCGCCTGCGTCAGCGTCTCGACCGTCTGGCGACCGGGGTGATCGCCGCCAGCGGTATCGGCGTGGTCGGTGCGGTGCTGGCCATCGGCGTGTATTTAACGCTGGCCGTGCTGCCGCTTTTCGACGGCGCCGAAGTGGATACCGACGCCGTCCTTTCGGCCGCCGACGAGGACGCGATTCACACCGTCTGGTTGGCCGATGACGGCACGCGCTGGTTGACCCGGGACGGGCATCTACGCACCGCCGAGGGTGAAATCGCGACGCTGACCACAGACACTACGATCGCGGCAGTGGCCGAGGCGGGCAAGACGCAGCCGCTGGCTCTGGGGCTTAGCAACGGCGAGGTGCGTCTGGTGCCCCACGATGACCGGGGACGGTTGCGATGGGCCCAGGCCTCGACCATGCGCCTGTTCGAGACCCATGGTGTCGCGGCGTTGACACTGGAACATACGGCCCAGGGCTGGGTTTTGGCAGGGCGCGATACTCAAGGCGAAGTGGCGGCCCTGTGGCATACCGATGAAGCCACGCGGCGTATCGCGGTGCCGGAAACGGCCGAGCATATCGCGCTGGGTCACGCGGGCCGCCTGGCCATGACCCAAGGCACGCAATTGACGCTTTGGCAACTGTCTTCCGACGGAGGTGGCAAGGCGTTGGCGCGCACCAAGACCCAGGCGCCGGTGACGGCGTTGAGCTTTCTGCAAGGCGGGCGCACGCTGATCGTCGGCGATGCCCACGGTGGGCTGCGGCGTTGGCGGTTGTCTCCCGATGGCACGGGCTGGCAAGCGGCCGAGACGACTTACACGGCTCTGGGTGACGCCGCCATTCGACGCTTGATCGCTCTGCCTCGCCAGCGCCTGTGGCTGGCGCTGGACGACAGCGGCCGCTTGGGCCTCTATCAATCCCTGAGCGGCCAGCGCTGGCAGGGTCAAGCACCCGAGGCGACGCCGCCGACGGCCGTGTCGATTAATGCACAAGGCACGCAGGTAATGTGGCTGGGCGAGTCGGGGACGCTCCAACGGCTGGCGATCGAGGCGCCGCATGCCGCAGTAAGTCCGGCGACGCTGTGGATGCCGCTGACCTATGAAGGCTACAGCGCTGCACAGTGGCGCTGGTCAGCAGCCGTCACCGGCGATGAAGAGCCGCAATACAGCCTGGTGCCACTGGCCTGGGGCACACTCAAGGCGGCGGCTTGGGCCATGGTGTTCGCCGTGCCGCTGGCGCTGGGGGCGGCGGTGCATAGCGCTTGTTACATGTCACGGCGACAGCGTGCGCGTCTCAAGCCCGCCATCGAGTTGATGGAGGCGTTGCCCGGCGTGGTCATCGGCTTCGTCGCGGGACTGGTCGTGGCACCCTTCATCGAGCGGCACCTCGCCGGGACGCTGGCGCTTTTCGTGTGCGTGCCGCTGGGCAGCATGGCGTGCGGTTGGCTGTGGCAGGGCCTGTCACGACGCTGGGAACTGCGTCTACCCCCTATCAGTGCCGGAGTCGGGTTGATGGTGCCATTGGCACTGTTGTGCTGGGCGGCACTGAGTCTCTCGCCGTGGCTCGAGGCGTGGTGGTTCGGCGGCGACCTGCTTGCCTGGATGTACCAACAGTGGGGTTGGGATTACGCGCAACGCAATGCGCTGATCGTCGGCATGGCCATGGGGTTGGCGATCATCCCCACGCTCTATTCACTGGCCGAGGAAGCACTTTCCGGCGTACCCCGCCCCCTGGCGGAAGGCTCCCTGGCGCTGGGGGCAACACGGGCGCAGACGCTGTGGCGGGTCCAGTTGCCCGTCGCCGCGCCAGGCATTCTCTCCGCGGTCATGATCGGCGCGGGACGCGCGGTGGGGGAAACCATGATCGTGCTGATGGTCACCGGCAATACGCCGCTGATGTCGCCGAGCCTCTTTGAGGGCCTGCGCTCGCTGGCGGCCAACCTGGCCATCGAATTACCCGAGGCGGCGGTGGGCGGCACGCATTATCGTGTGCTGCTGCTTGGGGCGCTCTTGCTGTTCGTGTTCACCTTCGTCGTCAACACGCTGGCGGAAATGGTGCGCTGGCGGCTCAAGCGTCGATATCGACGCTATTGGGGGCACGCATGAAGATACCTCGGGTGGGCGGCGATGGTGTCTGGCGCTGGCTGAGCGGGGCCTGCGTGGCGTTGTCTCTGTTGGCCGTGGTGGCGCTGCTGACGTTGGTCGTGACGCGTGGATTGGCGCACTTCTGGCCCAATGATATCGAGCAACTGACCCTCGACGATGGCCAGCGGGTCGCCGGCATCGCCCGTGGCAGCGAGGCCGGCGAACGGCGCTATTTCACCGCCAATCGCGACCTCGATGGTCAGGTATGGCGATGGGTCGAGACCCAGGCCATCGAGACGCGCGAGACGCCGCCGGATCTACTCTACGCTGAGCGTCGCGGCTGGGGGCCCTTCATCGGACGCCTGACGGCGGTAACGACGCCCACCAGTGAACGCCTGCAAGGCGATGAGGCCGAACGCCGCCTGCGTCGGGCCCTGGTGGGGGACGCCGAGGTCACGACGCTGCATCTGCGCAATGTCGAGGGACGTGAGCTTAGGGTGGCGTTCGCGCAGGTAGAGTCGCTTTCCTGGCCCAACCGCATGGATATCGGCGACAAGCTCGCGGCCTGGGGGCACGGCGTGTGGCGCTTTCTCAGCGAAGCACCGAGCGATGGCAATACCGGAGGCGGCGTATGGCCGGCGATCTTCGGCACCCTATTGATGGTGATGCTGATGTCGCTGGTGGTCACGCCGTTCGGCGTGCTGGCGGCGTTGTATCTCAATGAGGTGGCACGCCAGGGACCGTTGACACGCCTGGTGCGCATCGCGGTGCGTAATCTGGCCGGGGTGCCGTCGATCGTCTACGGCGTGTTCGGGCTGGGTGTGTTCGTCTACGGACTGGGCGGTCGTCTCGATAGCTGGTTCTTCGCCGAGCGCTTGCCATCGCCGACCTTCGGCACTGGCGGGCTGCTGTGGGCCTCGCTGACGTTGGCGCTGCTGACGCTACCGGTGGTGATCGTGGCCACCGAGGAAGGCCTGGCGCGAGTGCCCGGGTCGCTTCGCGAAGGCTCGCTGGCGCTGGGCGCCACGCGTTTCGAGACCTTGCGCCGGGTGGTGGTGCCTATGGCACTACCGTCGATGCTCACCGGGGTGATCCTGGCCGTGGCCCGTGCCGCTGGTGAGGTAGCGCCGCTGATGCTGGTGGGTGTGGCTAAGCTGGCGCCGGAAATTCCCTTGAATGGGGAATTTCCGTACCTGCATCTCGACAGTAAATTCATGCACCTGGGGTATCACGTGTTCGATCTTGGCTTCGCCAGCCGCGATACCGAGGCGGCGATGCCGCTGGTATATGCCACGGCGACGCTGTTGGTCATCGTCATCGTGGTGCTTAACCTAACTGCAATAATCTTGCGCCATCATCTCAGGGCACGTCACCGTGCACTGGAGCATTCGTAGGAGGTTCGTCACTCTTGTCTGCCGCGTCTTTTTCCGCCGCCGGGACCCAGCGCGTCTCGGCGGCGGTGGTCGATTTTCCCTCGACGTCGAGCTGTTTCGACATCGAGGCCCTGTCGCTCGCCTATGAGGGGACGCCGGCGCTGTGCGACTTGACGCTGCGCGTGCCGCGTCATTGCGTGACGGCTTTCATCGGGCCCTCGGGATGCGGCAAGTCGACGCTACTGCGCAGCCTCAATCGATTGCATGACCTCAACGATCAAGTCACGCGGAAAGGACGCATTCGCCTCGAGGGCCAGGACGTTCATGCCCGCGACGTGGATGTGGCGGAGCTGCGCCGCCGAGTAGGGATGGTGTTTCAGACGCCTAACCCGTTCCCCATGTCGATCTATGAAAACGTCGCCTACGGGGTGCGTCTGCAGGGCGTCAAACGCAAGCGCGAGCTGGATGAGATCGTTGAGTGGGCGTTGCAGTCGGCGGCGCTCTGGGAAGAGGTCAAGGCGGACCTGCATGCCTCGGCGTGGACGTTATCGGGTGGACAGCAGCAGCGCCTGGTCATCGCCCGCACCCTGGCGGTGCGCCCTGACGTGTTGCTGCTCGACGAGCCGGCCTCGGCGCTGGATCCGATCTCGACACTCAAGATCGAGGAGTTGATCCGTGGTTTGAAGTCGCAACTGACGCTGATTCTGGTCACCCACAACATGCAGCAGGCGGCGCGCGTGTCCGACTACACCGCGTTTCTGCACGCTGGCGAGCTGGTCGAGTACGCCCCGACCGATACGTTGTTCACCAATCCGCGCTTACGGCGCACCGAAGACTATATTACCGGCCGCGTGGGTTAAGTCGCGGCGACTTTGATAGCGGAGCAGTGTCATGGACATTACCAACGAGACGCATAGTCAGCACATTTCCCGTCAGTTCAATCAGGAACTGGAACAGCTCAAGACCCAACTGATGGCCATGGGAGGGTTGGTCGAGAAGCAGGTGCAAGACGCCGTCGAGGCGTTGCTCGAGGGCGATAGCCGAACCGCCGAGCGCGTGCGCGATAGCGATACCACCGTCAACGACATGCAAATCCAGATCGATGAGGAGTGCACCCGGGTGCTGGCACGCCGGCAGCCGGCAGCTTCCGATCTACGCTTGGTGCTGGCGGTCATCCGCGCTACCTCCGATCTCGAGCGTGTCGGTGACGAGGCCAACAAGATCGCGCGTAATGCCTTGACGCTCATCGAGTCGGATCGTCATGCGCGGGGCATGGTCGAAATTCGCCATCTGAGCGAGCATGTGCGCAAGATGCTGCGCGACGCGTTGACCTCTTTCGCGCGTTTCGATACGCGCCTGGCGCTGGAGGTGCTCCACGAGGACGAGTCGGTCGACAACGAATACACCACGGCCACGCGCTCGCTGGTGACTTTCATGATGGAAGACCCGCGTGCCATCACTACCATCCTCAGCGTTATGACGATCCTGCGCGCCCTCGAGAGGGTGGGCGATCATGCCGATAACCTGGCCGAGCACGTCATTTATCTGGTCAAGGGACTCGACGTGCGTCACACCGACCCCGGCGATCTGGACGAGTCGCTCGGGGAGTGATGCCGCTTTCTGGCGGTGGCCGCCAACAGCGCTTCGGCATGCGCTGGGGTCAGGGCGATGGAGAAGACATGACCCTGAATGGTGTGGCAGTGGAAGTCGCGCAGTAGCGTGACCTGGGTGATGTTTTCCACGCCTTCGGCGACGACTTGCATGCCGGCATCGCGCCCCAGCGAGACGATCGACCGTACCAGCGAGGCCACCCGGGGGTCCTCGCAGATGCGGTCGATGAAGCTCTTGTCGATCTTGAGTGTGTCGAATGGGATCCGCGTGAGATAGGAAAGCGACGAATAACCGGTCCCGAAATCGTCTATGGCGAATCCTACGCCACGACGCTTGAGGCGCCGCATGCTGTCGATGATGGCCTCCGGATCGTCGATCAACGAACGTTCCAGCACTTCCAGATTGAGAAAGCGTCCGGGTAGGCGGTGGCGTGTCAGCAATGAGTCGATCAAGTCGGCGAAGGCGGGCCGTGCGAGCTGCTCCTGGGAAACGTTGACGGATACCGGTAGCAGGGCGTGGCCTCGGTCGCGCCAGGTAGCCAGTTGACGGGTGACGGTTTGCAGGACCCAGGTATCCAGTTGATCGCCGAGATCGATTTCCTCGCTGATATCGACGATATCCTGGGGGCTGACTTGACCCAGTTCGCTGTCATGCCAACGCAGCAAGGCCTCGAAACCTTTCATTCGGTAACCGCGTATGGTGACCTGCGGCTGGTAGTGGAGCCGGAAGCGGTCTTCGGCCAGTGCCGAGGCTGTGCGGCGGCGCAGCGAGTTGCGTCGCGTCAGGCGTGGCAGTAGTGCTGGCGTATCGAGTCTGAGCAGGGTGTCGCCGCGTTCGTTCTGAAGGCGGCGGCAGGTATGCTGCAGGGCGGAGAGGATGTCATCGGCATGGCCGAGCCGGGTGGCGTCCTGCGCCCAGACCACGCGTGCGGCGGCGGTGACGGTCTTGCCGGCGGCGATATAGGGCGCCCGCAAGGTCTCGGCCACTGTTGCCATGGTGTCGGCCATGCGCGCGGGATCCCCCTGGTAGAGCAGCACTCCTAGGCGTTGATCGTCGATGCGTGCCAAGTCGAAGACGAAGCCGTCGAGGGCTTTCTCGACCCGCGCGATGCCGCGCATGAGCACTTCGTTGCTGGCTTGTAGCGAGAATCGCGTACGCACTGCGCGCATGCCATACAGATCGATGGCCGCGACGCCACAGAACGTCGCGGCGTCCGGCAATGCCGCCAGGCGCGCCTGAATGAGCTGCTGAAAGCGCTGTTGCGTGGCCAGCCGGGTTTGCGGGTCGAACTGGGTGCCGATCTCGGCGCGGGCGCGCTCGAGGCGTGTGATGACATCGTCGCCGATTTCGTTTTCCACCAGGCGCGCCAGGTCGAGCAGGATCTGGCGCTGCTGGGCGTCAAAGTGTCTCGGGTGGCGGTCGATCACGCACAGCGTACCCAGCGGCAGGCCCGAGGCCATACGAATGACAGCGCCGGCGTAAAAGCGGATGCAGGGCGTGTCGGTAACCAGGGGATGATCGTGAAAGCGGGGATCATTGGCGGTGTCCTCGATCACCAGCATCTGGCGCTCGAGCAGAGCATGCGCGCAAAAGGCATTGTCGCGGGAGGTCTCGCAGGCGTCGAGGCCGAAGCGCGATTTGAACCACTGGCGGTGGCGGTCGATCAGCGTGATCAGCACAATGGGCACGTCGAATACCCGTGCTGTCAGCCGGGTAATGTCGTCGAAACGCTTCTCGGGCGGTGTATCCATCAGGCCAAGACGTTGGAGTTCGTCGAGGCGGCGCGCTTCATCACCATGATCGGGGGCGCCGGCCCCAGAGGCGTTTGCCATGAGGTGTTCTCTTGTCGCGATGCCGGGCCGCGTCATGTACAGGCCGGGGAGGCGCGTTAACGCTGCGCAGGCATCCCGGTGGTAGAACGTTAGCACACCGCCGCGCCGCGTCTGACCGCTATTCGCCGGGTTGCGCCGAAAGGCCGAGCGGATCATGCGTTTTACTGAGCGCTAAGTCTGAGAGCGCCTCATACTAGTATTAAATTTATCATCCATTGCGGGAGGTGGGCGCCAATGCCGACGGATGGCATGCTGTCGCAAAGGGCCCGCGCCGTCGATCAAGGAATAACCTCGATGTTGAACGCGTTTACGGCCATTGGGCGGGGTACGCGGCTGGTGCTGTCGCCGGGAATGCGCCGCTTCGTCGTTGTGCCGGTAATGATCAACCTGCTGGTCTACGCCGCTACGCTAGGCTATTTGTTCACCCGTTTTGGTGGCTGGCTCGACTACTGGATGCTCCAGGTGCCGGCCTGGCTCGAGTGGCTGGAATGGCTGATTTGGCCGCTGCTGGTGGTGAGCCTGCTGTTGGTGGTGTTCTTTACCTTCACGTTGGTGACCAATCTGATCGCTGCGCCGTTTTACGGGTTTCTCGCCGAGAAGGTGGAATGGCGGCTGAGCGGAGAGCCGCCCAGCGATACGCGGGGGCTTTTCCGCGCCGGGGTCGATGCGCTGGGCCGAGAATTCGTCAAGCTGGGATACATGTTGCCGCGCATGGCGCTGTTGTTCGTGCTCGGCTTCGTGCCCGGCGTGAACATATTCATGCCGTTCTTGTGGGCCGCCTTTTCGGCATGGATGTTGGCGATTCAATACCTGGACTATCCGATGGATAATAATCAAGTGAGTTTTCGCGACATGCGACATCGATTGCGAGCACGATTGTGGCCGACGCTGACCTTTGGCTTTGGGATGTCGCTGGCGACATGGGTGCCGGTGCTTAACCTCGTGTTGCTGCCGGGTGGTGTGGCCGGAGCGGTGGTACTCTGGCAGCAGTACTATCGTCATCTACCGGCTTTGACGCGCTGAATGTTTCGATGATGCAAGGAGAGTCCGCATGCAAGATACGCAAGCGCCTTCCGTAGTACCCGGTGGTTTCATTAGCCGTCGCTGGGCGTTGGGCATCCTGCTCGCGGCGGCCGTGGGGGCCTTGCTGGTGTGGTGGCTGGGTGCCCAGATGCGCGATTGGCTAGGCACGCTGTCCACGCTTCAGGCAGGGATACTGGCGAGCCTGGTGGCCGGTCTTTTCACGCCGGTAGGGGCGTTACCGATGATGGTGCTGCGCCATATCAGCCAGCGTCTCGAAGACGCCCTGATGGGCTTTGGTGCCGGGGTGATGCTGGCCGCCACGGCCTATTCTCTGGCGATGCCGGCCTACGAGGACTCGCTGGCGCTTACCGGCACCATCGGCTGGGCGTTGACGATCGTGTGCGGGGGCATCGTGTGTGGCGGCCTCTTGGTCTGGGGCATGGACCGCTTCGTGCCCCACGAGCACTTCACGTTGGGCAAGCAAGGCGGTGCGGATGCCTTGCAGATCCGGCGTATCTGGCTGTTCATCTTCGCCATCACCATTCACAACTTCCCCGAAGGGCTGGCAGTGGGCGTGGGCTATGCGCGTGGCGACATGGCCGCCGGGGTGGCGCTGACGCTGGGCATCGGCCTCCAGAATCTACCCGAGGGCCTGATTGTCTCCCTGGGGCTGCTGGCCATTGGCTATTCGCGCCTTACGGCATTGGGTGCGGCGTTATTGAGCGGTCTGGTGGAGCCCATCGGCGGGGTCATCGGGGCCTTCGCGGTGCATATCGTCGATGCCTTGCTACCTTTTGGCCTGGCGTTTGCCGCCGGTGCGATGTTGTTCGTGATCAGCCACGAGATCATTCCCGAGTCGCATCGCAAGGGACACGAACGCGATGCGACCTTCGGCGTGCTGGGAGGGTTCATGCTGATGTTCGTGCTCGACAAGGTCTTCTGACCCCTCACCTAAGCCGCTAAGTAATTGACAAACCTGCAATGAAAACTATTATTGTTAGGTACAACGTGTCATTGGTGCCATGTTGCACCAAGGCTCGACATTCGACGATAGATTGACAAGGAGGTATGTCGTGGCGCATCAACTACCGACGTTACCCTATGCTTATGATGCCCTGGAACCGCATATCGATGCGCTCACCATGGAGATCCATCACAGCCGTCACCATCAGACCTACGTCAATAATTTGAACGCCGCTCTGGAAGGCACGGATCTCGAATCGCTGCCGGTCGAAACCCTAATGGGTGAAATCGAGCGCGTTCCGGAAGCCAAGCGTCAGGCAGTGATCAACAATGGCGGTGGGCATGCCAACCACTCGCTGTTCTGGACAGTCATGTCGCCGCAGGGCGGAGGCAAGGCCAAGGGTGATCTGGCCTCGGCCATCGAAAGTGAACTGGGCGGTGATGAGGCGTTCCGTGAAGCCTTCACGCAAGCTGCCGTCAAGCGCTTTGGCAGTGGCTGGGCTTGGCTGTCTGTCACGCCTGCCAAGCGGCTGGTCGTGGAAAACACACTCAACCAGGACAGTCCGCTGATGCACGGCAATACGCCGATTCTGGGGCTGGACGTGTGGGAACACGCCTATTACCTCAAGTATCAGAACAAGCGTCCCGAGTACATCAAGGCCTTCTTCGAGGTCGTCGATTGGGACGAAGTGGCGCGTCGTTACGCCGAAGCCACTGCGTAAGCCTATCGGGAGTATGTCATGGGCCCGGCGACAGGCATGATGAACGATGTCTCAGTGCCGGCCCAATGCCTGACCATGGCAGATTTCGGCGCTTTCGAGCGCCGTTATCGTTTGTATCACCGCTTCCCCTCCTTGACCCGCAACGACGCCGCGTCCACCCCGGTGGCCGAGGGTTGGGTCGACGAATGCCGTCCCGCCATGGGTGTCAGCCTGGTTGGTTCGCGCCTCACGATCCATCATACCTACGAAACGCACGCCTTGGCCGATGCGCCAGCGCATGTATCGATCATCGTCATGCTCGAGGGCAGCGCGGAACTATCGCACGGTGGGCAGCATTTCGCCTTGGGACCGCGTGAAGCGCTGATGCTCACGCACGCCGGTCATCAAGCGTTGAGTGCGCGTCATGCCGGTGGGCAGCGGCTGCGCGCGATCAACCTCACCTTGCTGGAAGCCGCACGTACGTCGCACACACGCTTGGCTGCGCCGCTGGCTGAATTGCTCGACACCACCACCAGTGAGGCGTGGCGCTTGCCCTTGCCCGAAGGCGTCTGGCTGTCGCTCGAGGAGTGGCTTAATGCGCCACCGGATGAAGCCCAGCATGCCTTGCTCGGCGAGGGGCTGGCGCTGCAATTGATGGCTCACGGCCTGGCGGCCCGGGACACCTCTCCCCGGCAGGAGCGCCGCTTGGGGGTGCGCGACCGCTACCATCTAGCTCGCGTGCGTGAGTGCCTGCACGAACATCCCGAGGCGTCGCATAGCATCGAATCCTTGGCGCAACTGGCGTGCATGAGCCCCAGCGCATTGCGTGACAAGTTTCGCCAGGCTCGGTCTTTGAATGTTTGCGTCAACACCGCCTCGAGATGGCCCACGAGCTGCTCCGGGAAGGTTATAGCGTGCAGTACGTGGCGACACGGGTGGGGTACCGGCATGCCAGTAACTTCGCTACCGCTTTCAAGCAGCGCTACGGCCTATCCCCGCGTGCGTTACACCAGTGCCTACCCCCGGTTGGGGTCGTGAATACCCCTTAATGATGAAATAAGTTCCTCCACGAGATCGCTTGCAGCGTCACGCATAGATATTGCGGCATTGACCATAAGCAGAACGACTCTTAAAAGTTAATAATTCTCACTCTCCATAAGAACTGGGTCGATGCCGACCCGATGACGAGAGCGAGGATTTGTTTCCATGAGTCGCACATTGCATCCCTACTGGTTTTCCTGCGCGTGCCTGGCGGGCGTATTGTTCATGCCCACGACAGCGTGGGCACAATCCGGCAGCGATAACGGCGATGCCGTCGACCTGTCCACACTGACGGTTTCCGGCAAAGCCGCCACCAAGACGGATACGCCATTCATCGAAACACCGCAGTCCGTCTCCTACGTTGACCGCGAGGAAATGAATACACGCGACACACGCACGCTTGGCGATGCCGTGAAATACACGCCGGGGGTATACACCAATCAAGTGGGCGCATCGAACCGTTACGATTATCTGGTCATGCGGGGATTCTCCGACGGTAGCTTGAGTAATGTGTACCTCGATGGTCTTAAGGTGATGGGGGATGCCAATTCTTATAGCTCAATGGTCATCGACCCTTACTTCCTCGAGAAAATTGAAATCGTCAAGGGGCCGGCCTCGGTGCTCTATGGCCGCTCGTCTCCCGGGGGTTTGGTGGCGCTGACCAGCAAGCAGCCGCAGTTCGAGACGCAGCGTCAACTGCGCGTTAGCGTGGGCAACAATAGCCAGCGCAGCGTGGCGTTCGATTTGACGGGCCCGTTGGACGAAAAGCGGCGTGCCGCCTATCGCGTGGTGGGCCTGGCGAGTGGCAAGGATACGCAGTTCGGGCCGGTCGAGGAGGAACGCTATGCCATCTCGCCCTCGGTGACTTGGGATGTCACCGACGACACGACCCTTTCGTTCATGGCCTATCTACAAAAAGACCCGGAAGGTGGCTACCACTCCGGCGTGCCTTACGAGGGAGCGGTGGAAAGTCACAATGGACAGAAGATCAGCAATAACTTCTTCGATGGCGAAGACGCTTACGACAAGTTCGAGCGTACCCAACGCATGTTCGGTTACAGCCTCGAACATCGCTTCAATGACGACTGGACCGCGCGTCAGAAGCTGCGTTATCTGAATGCCGACATCGCTATGGACCAAGTCACCCAAGGTGCTGAATACCTTTACGACAGTGCGGGCAACTTGATAGGGCAAAACGTCTGGGTTGACGGAAATAGCAATGAGCTTAAGCGTTACTATTATGGCGCCCAGGAGTCGCTGGAAGCCTGGACTATCGATAACCAAGTGGAAGCCAAGCTCAGCAGTGGTTTCATCGACCACACTGTGCTTGTCGGTGTGGACTATCAGACACGCCAGAACGATATCGTCTACACATCTGGCGTTTTCCCGAATATCAATCCCTTCGATCCGCAGTACGGCGCCGATCCTGTGGGAGCGATCGCCACAGCCAGCGACGAACGTCACGAACTGACACAGACGGGGGTTTATCTACAGGATCAGATGGCGTTCGATCGCTGGCGTCTGACGCTCGGGGGCCGCTACGACTGGGTTAATATCGAGAACACCGACTACCTGAAAGATAGCGAGGACAAGCTGGACGATACCCAGTTCAGTGGTCGGGCCGGTGCGCTCTATCTATTCGACAATGGTGTCGCGCCCTACGTCAGCTATAACACGGCCTTCACGCCGACCAGCTTCGTCGATGCTGAGGGTGACGTGCTCGAGCCGATGGAGGGCGAGCAGTGGGAAACCGGCCTCAAGTACCAGCCGCCGGGTACCCAGGATCGCTACAGCTTCTCGCTGTTCCGCATCACCCAGGAAAACGTCGCCACCAAGGAGCAACCCACCGACCCTTATCGCTCCATCGGCGAGATCGAGTCGCAAGGCCTGGAACTGGAAGCCCGCACGCAGTTGACCGAGGGCTTGCGGTTGCAGGCGGCCTATAGCTACACCGATATCCGCTACACCAAGAGCGAAGACCCGGACGAAGAAGGCAGTCACGCCATTTACGCGCCGCGCCATCAAGCTAGCCTGTGGGGCCACTATGCCTTCCAGGGCGAGACGCTCGCAGGTCTGGATGCCGGTCTCGGGGTGCGTTATTACGCCGATATCTACGCAGATCGTGCCAACACCGAGAAAGTTCCTGACTACACGCTGGTCGATGCCATGTTGGGCTATGACATGAGCCAGATGGGTATGCCAGGCATGCAAGTGCGTCTCAACGTGGGTAACTTGCTCGACAAGGAATACGTCGCCTCCTGCAATTCGCTTCAATATTGCTACTTCGGAGCGGAGCGTAATGTTCGCGCGAGTCTGACCTACAATTTCTAGCGCGTTTGAGACGCGAGTGGTTTTCATTTACGCTTCAAAGCGTGGGTCGATGACCCACGCCTTCCACTTGGCCTCGCCACAGGAAAGCTTTCGATGTCAGTGTTGCTTGATCGGTTTTATACCGGTCCCTTGAAAGGGATGGATCGCAAGCTGGTTACCTGGGATCAGGCGCCCACCGCGACCTGGGCGGCGCGAGATGTATTCTCCGAGCCCGGGATGGTGCAGATCCTCAAACGTTATGGTGCCGAGCATCAGCATGGTGATGCTCGGGCCGTGATCTCGCTGTGGTCGAAGTATTTTCTGGCGCTCACGACCTATCTGGGGGCGGCACATAACTTGCTGGCGGAGCGACAATTACCGCTCGAGCTGTCGCGGCTGGGGTTGGTACTCGGTGAGGATATGCTCATCGAGGCACTGGTCGTCGAAGACACCACCACACCACTCGCCACGACCCAAGCCGAGACACGCTTTCTTCCCATGATACGCGACACTTGGGAACCGGCGATTGCCTGCATGGCCGAGCACACCGGCATCGCGCCCCGCGCACTATGGGGCAATCTCGGGCACTACTATGACTACCTCATCTCCCAGCTCTACACATTGCCGGGCGCCCAGGCGCGGGCCGAGACGGGCGGTCGTCTGATGACCCTTCGGGAATTGGCCGATGGCCAGCGCAACCCGCTGTTTCGTCCCATTCGCTATCGTGAAAGCAGCGCAGGCGACATCGAACGCACGCGGCGTGTCTGCTGCATTCGCTACCTTCTCCCTGGACTCGGCTACTGCGGCAACTGCCCGTTGGCATGTCGCGAGAAGTTGGAAGACCAACCGCCACGACGTGTCGCCAACGGCTGATATGTCGAGCGGGCATTTTTCTGAAACGTTTAGTCGCCGCCCACGGCACGCCGTTCTTCAGGGGCGGTGCGCACGCGCGTGGCGGGGAAAACACAGCGGAAAAGCGCGCCCTGGCTGGGGTGGCTGTCGATGTCGAGATGCGCGTCGTGACGCAGCAACACATGCTTGACGATGGCCAGCCCCAGCCCGGTGCCACCATTGGCGGCGCTGCGGCCCTTGTCGACACGATAGAAGCGTTCGGTGAGGCGTGGCAGGTGCACGGGGTCGATACCGTCGCCGTCATCTTCGACCTCGACTGCGGCGCCCTCCTTCCAGGGCTTCCAGCGTAGCGTGACGGTGCTCCCCGGCGGTGTGTAACGCACGGCGTTGAAGACCAGGTTGGAAACGGCGCTGCGCATCTCGCCTTCGTCACCCAGCAGGCAATGGTCGGTGTGGATGTCCAGGGCTATCTCGTGGCTGCCTGCGCAAAGGTTGGCGGCGTCGTCGCGAATGTTTTCCAGCAGCGTGACCATGTCCAGCGGAGCCGGATCGTCGCGGGTCTGATCGGTTTCCAGCTTCGACAACAGCAGCAGATCCTCGACCAGGTTCTGCATGCGCTGGGTCTGTTCCTGCATCTGGCCGAGGCCGCGTTGCCAGCGCGACGGTAGTTGATCGGCCTGATCGAGATAGGTCTCGAGATAACCGGTCAACACGGTGAGCGGGGTGCGCAGCTCATGCGACACATTGGCCACGAAGTCGCGCCGCATCTGCTCGAGACGATGCAGTCGCGAGATGTCGCGCGCCATGACCAGGCGCTCGTTGTCGCCAAACAGCGTGACCTGGTATTGCAGCGTCACGTCATCGCGTATCGGTGAGGCCAGGGTCAGCGGTTCGCGGTAATCGCGGGCATTGAAATAGGCCACGAAGCGCGGGTCGCGCAAGAAATTGGTGATGTGCTGGCCGCGATCATGGGGCGTTTGAAAGCCGAGCATCTGGGCCGCGGCGCTGTTCCACCATTCCAGGTCGCCATGTCGGTCGAGCATGACCACGGCATCGCGCATCGCCTCGCAGGAGTCCTGTACGCGGCGGATGATATCGCGCAGGCGGGCCTGCGATTGACGCTGGGTCTTCTGATACTTGTAGAGGCGGTCGAACAGGTCGCCCCAGACCCCGGCGCCGACCGGTGGGGTGTCATGCGGATGCTGGGTCAGCCAGACATACAGGGCGCGCAAATGGCGCAGATGTAGATAGACATAGAGTCCGAGACCGGCGGCCAGCCCCCAGCCGGGTTCGCCGAAGAGCCACCCGAGGACACCGAAACCGATGACGATATACGCCAGACGCCACAGTTCATTGGTCCAATAGTACACGTGCGCTACTCCTTGGTGGAGAAGCGATAACCGGTGCCGCGTACCGTCTGGATGAGGTGTTGGTGGTCATCGCCGAGCGCCTTGCGCAGGCGGCGAATATGCACGTCGACGGTGCGCTCCTCGACGTAGACATTGCCACCCCAGACTTGGTCGAGCAACTGGCTACGGGTGTAGGCGCGCTCCTGATGCGTCATGAAGAACTGCAGGAGCCGATACTCGGTGGGGCCCACGTCCAGCGCTTCGCCGTTGGCGCTGACCCGGTGACTGACGGGGTCGAGACGCAAGCCGTCGATTTCCACCGTGTCCTCGACCCCGGTGGGCGTGGCGCGTCGCAGCACGGCCTTGAGGCGTGCCACCAGCTCCCGCGGCGAGAACGGCTTGGTGATGTAGTCATCGGCGCCGGCTTCCAGCCCCTGAATCTTGTTGTCTTCCTCGCTCTTGGCGGTGAGCAGGATGATCGGCAACTCGGCGGTGGCGGTATCGCGCTTGAGACGTCGCGCCAGTTCGATACCGCTGGTGCCGGGCATCATCCAGTCCAGCAGCAATAGATCGGGCTGGTCATCGACCACCATGGCGTGTGCCGTTTGGGCATTGTCGGCTTCCAGCACGCGGTAGTCGGCCATTTCCAGCGCCACTGCGATCATTTCGCGGATGGACGCCTCGTCATCGACGATGAGCACGGTCTTGGCGGTCATGGGCGTGGGCCTCTTGCGGATCGCGATGCAGCGAATCACTCATGAATGACATCAGCATGACGATTACAACGCGCTAATGTGACAGCTTCGTGACAATCGTGCTCTTTACCTATAGCTCATAGCGTCACATAGGCCATAACGCCAGGGCGATGCCTGCGAAGGTCACCAGCCCGGCCCAATGATTGTTGAGGAAGGCGCGGAAGCAAGGATCGCGCTCGCGATAACGAATCAGAGAGTGCTGGTAGACGAAGATCGCCACCATGGCGGCCAGACCCAGCCAGAAGAAGCCGCCGAGCGCCAGACGCAGGCCGACCCAGGCGAGTAGCGCGACGGTCAGGGCCTGCAACAACCCGATGATCAGCCGGTCGGCGCGGCCGAACAGCACTGCCGTGGATTTGATGCCCACCTTGAGGTCGTCGTCGCGATCGACGATGGCGTATTCGGTGTCGTAGGCCACCGTCCAGGCCACATTGGCAGCGAGTAGCAACCACGCCTCGAGCGGTACCTGGCGCTGAATGGCCATGAACGCCATGGGAATCCCCCACGAGAAAGCCGCGCCCAGCACCACCTGCGGGAAATGCGTATAGCGCTTCATGAACGGATAGGTGGCCGCCAGCGCCAGTGCCGCGAACGACAGCAGCACTGTGGGCAGGTTGGTCAGGCAGACCAGGCCGAAGGCAATCACCACTAGCACCGCGAAGGTGGCCTTGGCTTCCCTCTCGGAAATGCGCCCGGTGGCCAACGGCCGGTCACGCGTACGCTTGACGTGGCCATCGAAATGCCGGTCGGCGTAGTCGTTGACCACGCACCCGGCGGCGCGCATCACATACACGCCGACGACGAAGATCAGCAGTGTGCCGCGTTCGGGAATGCCCTCGGCCGCCAGCCATAGCGCCCATAGCGTCGGCCACATCAGGAGCCAAGTGCCGATGGGCCGGTCCAGGCGCGTCAGGCGCAGGAAGTCCGGCACGCGGGCCAGGCCGGTAGGGCGCGCGGCGTCGGATGAATCGGCGGACATCGGGCTCTCCTCTAACAACTTGAACAACGTGCCTGTGAAAACGTGAGCGACCAGCTTAGCGCGATGATAACGCGAGGTCAGCGTCCATGGCGTCGAGAAAGAATTCCTGGACGAGAATCGATGTACGCCCCAGGCGCAGGATCGAGCGTCGCCCCCAGGGCGCGGCGCGGTCGTGTGCCGTGACGAGCGAGGGAGCCGGCGACCGAATGATGTCGATAGGGCCGCGTTCGAGGCCGGGTTGGCGAAACAGCCAGCTACCCAGCGAACGTGTCCCCAGCGACTGCAGTCGCGTGCCTTGAAGCGACGCCAGTGGGGCCACCGAGCGTGCCGTGACCCACGCTGTGTCGCCCAGCATCAACAGGACCTCGCGCCGCCAGATACGGGCTCGGGGGTCGAGCCCCAGCGC
The DNA here is from genome assembly GCF_033052815.1 of Chromohalobacter sp. HP20-39. Lineage (NCBI taxonomy): Bacteria > Pseudomonadati > Pseudomonadota > Gammaproteobacteria > Oceanospirillales > Halomonadaceae > Chromohalobacter > Chromohalobacter sp. HP20-39. Next base: position 415,732 of record NZ_JAWHTP010000002.1, read on the forward strand.
CCGGGCCTCGTCGCCTCGAGGATGGCTGATTCCCTGAGCGAGCAGCCGTACTCCGAAGGGCTGTGTGCTGGCAGCGCGCAGATGCGCGGTCAGCGAGTCGCGCGAGGCGACCCAGCGCCACCAAGCGGGACTCATGCGGGGGCGCTGGGCGGCGGCCGGCAGCCAGTGTGGGCCAGCGCTGAAACGGTCGTGTGTCATGCGTAAGATCAGGCTTAAAGTACATTAGTGTATCATGCGTGTACGATGCGCTATTGCGGCGTCCGCGCTGTCGTATCGTTGCGTCGTCCCCCTTTTGTCATGCGTAGCACGAGGCGCCAATGAGCGACCCCTTGATCATCGTCGGCAGCGGCATGGCTGGCCTGGGCCTGGCCCGGCAGGTACGTGCTCGCGATGCGCGGCGTGCCATCACCCTGATCACCGCCGATAGCGGCGCCGACTATTCGAAACCGCTGTTGTCGACGGGTTTCGCCAAGGGCATGCCGCCTGAGCGTTTGGCGATGCGTTCCCCCATCGATGTGGCCGATGCGCTCCAGATGACGGTGCGCACGCACACGCGGGTCGATGCCATCGATCCGCGAACGCAGACACTGGCCATCGGCGCGGAACGCCTTCCTTACGGCGAGCTGGTATTGGCCACCGGGGCCGCGCCCAGCGCGCCCTTCACGGTGTCTGACGACGTGCGCGATCGCGTCTTCACTATCAACGACCTCGACGACTATCGGCGTTTTCATGCCGTCTTGTCGCACCATGGCGGCGCCGCGCGCGTTGCGATCGTCGGCGCCGGACTGGTGGGCTGCGAGTTCGCCGACGATCTGCTTGCCGGGGGGCATCGCGTGGCGCTCGTCGCGCCTGAGCAAACGCCGCTGACGCGTCTGCTGCCGCTGCCGCTGGGTCAGGTGCTGGGGGCCGCGCTGGGCAAGGCGGGCGCCGACCTGCGCCTGGGACGTAGCCTCGCGCAGCTCCAGCGTGATGACGAGGCAGTCTCGCTGGTGTTGGACGATGGTGAGGCATTGTCCGCCGACCTGGTGTTGATCGCCACCGGCCTCTCGCCGCGTACCGCACTGGCCGATACCGCCGGGCTCGCGGTTTCCGAGGCGGGTATCCAGACTGACCGCTACCTGGCGACCGTGCAGCCCGGCATTCATGCATTGGGCGATTGCGCCTGCGTGGCGGGGCTCAATGCCATGTACGTGCAACCGCTTCAAGCCAGTGCCAAGGCGCTGGCAGCGACCCTGACCGGGACGCCGACGCCGGTCGCTTACGGTGCCTGGCCAGTACTGGTCAAGACCCCGTCATGCCCGGTGGTGGTCCTGCCGCCGCGGCAGGCACCGGCACGCTGGCGGATCGAGGGCGAGGGCGACGATCTCAGTGCGCTCGCCGAGGATGAAAACGGCTATTTGCTGGGGTTTGCATTGACAGGCGCTTGCGTACGTCGGAAAGTCGAGCTGGCGCGGGCCGCCCCGCCGTTGCTACCCTAGCTTAGGTCGTCATGCCGGTAGGTACCGGTCTGGCGCATTAGGTGGGTAGTGTCAGCGCTGCGCCGATGGCGTGGCGTTTGTTTCGCTCATTGAAAAACAACAAGCGATATCAAAGAGATGTCGCATTCGTTGCCAAACCAGGAGGGCTTTATGCGCAAGCCAGAACTCGCCGCGGCGATCGCCGATCGTGCCGATCTTTCCAAGGACAAGGCCAGTCAGGTCCTTAATGTCATTCTCGATGAGATCACAGGTACCGTCTCCAAGGGCCAGGATGTCTCGCTGATCGGGTTCGGTGCCTTCACCGTACGCGAGCGTGCCGCGCGCACCGGCAAGAATCCGCAGACGGGCAAGCCGCTGACCATTCCGGCGAGCAAGACCGTGGCGTTCAAGCCCGGCAAGGCGCTCAAGGACGCCGTGAAGTGAGTGATGGCACGGAGTGTTCGGGCCATCTATCCACCGGCGCTCCGTGCAATTTCTTCTCCTTTCCCTTCTTTTTCTATGTGGCGAGGCGCGCATGAAACTGCGTCTGATGCTGTGGCTGTTGGGTGTCATGCTCAAGCGTGCTCGACGTCGCAATCCGCGTTTTCAGCAGAAGCTCTCGGACATGCAACGCTTCGATTGGGGCGTCGCCACCGAGGATCTCAGCCTCGCGCGCCATTACCGCATGCGCCCCGAGGCCATCGAGGACGCGCCGGGCTTACCCATCGATCTTGATCTGGAATTGCGCTTTCGCGATGCCCATGCCGGCGTGGCGTTTCTCAAGCGCCCTACGGCGCGTGCGTTCTTCGACGGGTTGCAAAGCGGTCGTTTGCGTCTGGTCGGCGATTCGCGCGACCTGGAGCGGCTACAAGGGTTGCTCAAGCACCTGCGCTAGCACCCGCCACCCGATGCAAGTCGCCCTGGCTCGGTCGGTTTCGTTATACTAACGTCGTAGTGTCGTGCATGGCGCGACTTCCTGGCTTGTGACCGCTCGACCGAGAGATATGCTGCCGACGTCGTTGACCCAACCGCTTAGACGCCTCTGGACCCTGGAGTCCTTCGCCTACAGCCTGCGTGTATTCATCGCCCTGACCGGGGTCATGGCGCTGTGCTGGTATCTCGACGACATGGGCAAGCTGATCCCGCTGTTCCTGGGCATCATCGCCAGTGCCCTGGCAGAGACCGACGATACCTGGCAGGGACGCCTGCAGGCGCTGCTGGTGACCTTGGTGTGTTTCGCCGTCGCCGCAGTGTCGGTGGAGCTGACGTTTGCGCATCCCGTGATCTTCGCGGTGGGCCTTGGTGTGTCGAGTTTCGGCATGACCATGCTCGGTGCGGTAGGACAGCGCTATGCGACTATCGCCACCGCGACCTTGATTCTCGCCATCTACACCATGATCAGCCTCGAGCAGCACGGCGGTGTGGCACTGGGCGAGCTATGGCGCGAGCCGTTGCTGCTGGTCTCGGGCGCGGCTTGGTACGGGGCGATCTCGGTGGTGTGGTGCGCCTTGTTTTCGCGTCATCCGCTCAAGTTGAGCCTGGCGCACGTCTTTCGCGAGTTGGGCGTTTACTTGCGCCTCAAGTCGGCGCTTTTCGAGCCGCTGAGAGGGATGGATATCGAGCAGCAGCGTCTGGCGCTGGCCCAGCAGAATGGCCGCGTGGTGGCGGCACTCAACCAGAGCAAGGAGATGATTTTCCGCCGCCTCGAAGGACAGCGAGGCGGACGCAAACTCAATCGCTACCTGCGGCTCTACTTCATCGCGCAGGATATCCACGAGCGGGCGAGTTCCTCGCATTATCCGTATGGTGCGCTGGCCGAAGCATTTTTCCATCACGACATCCTCTTTCGCGCCCAGCGCCTACTCGATCAGCAAGGGCGTGCCTGCAAGGCCTTGAGTCGTGCGTTGCTGCTCGACCGTCCCTTCGATCACGGTCCCAGCGCCCAGGCATTGGAGGATTTCAACGCATCTCTGAACAACCTGCATGCCCAGCGACGCGACGAATGGCGCGACCTGCTGCGCTCGCTGTCGGCGCTGGCCGATAACCTCGCCACGCTGGAAGACAAGTTGGCCGGTGCCGACAATCCCGATGCGCGGGCCGATCATGAGGACAGCAGTCTGTTCGACCGCTCGCCACGCGGGCTGCACGATGTCGTCGAACGTCTCCATGCGCATGTCAGTCTGGCGTCACCGGTGTTTCGCCATGCGCTACGCTTGAGCGTGACACTGGTAGTGGGCTATGGCTTGCTGCACTGGATCCATCCCACTCAAGGGTACTGGATCCTGCTCACCAGCGTGTTCGTGTGCCGGCCCAATTTCGGGGCCACGCGGCGTTTCCTGCGCCAACGCATCCAGGGCACAGTGCTGGGCCTGGTCGCCGGCTGGGCGCTGATCACGCTGTTTCCCGGCGAGCCTATCCAGGCGTTGATTGCGGTGGCTGCCGGCGTCGCCTTCTTCGCCATGCGGGCACATCATTACACGCTGGCGACGGCCGCCATCACGCTGATGGTGCTGTGCTGCTTCAATCAAGTCGGCGACGGCTTTGGGCTGATCTGGCCGCGTCTGTTCGATACCCTGCTGGGCGCCGCCATCGCGGGCCTGGCAGTGCTGGTGATCCTGCCCGACTGGCAAGGGCGCGGGCTGCATCGCCAGGCGGCGGCGACGCTCGAGGCCAGTGCGGCCTACCTGCGCGCAATCCTCGGCCAGTACGCGCGTGGCAAACGCGACGATCTCGATTATCGGCTGGCGCGGCGCAATGCCCATAACGCCGACGCGGCGCTTTCCACGACGCTGGGTAATGTGCTGTTGGAGCCGGGCCACTTTCGCAAGGACGCCGATGTCGGGCTGCGTTTTCTGGTGCATTCACACACCTTGCTGAGTTATCTCTCGGCGCTGGGCGCTCACCGTGGAACGGCTGGCGCTGCGGGCGATGATAATGCGGTGGTGACAGAGGCGGCCGATGACGTGGCTGAGACGCTGGCGCGCGTGGCACGCCAGCTCGCTGCGGGCGAAACGGTCGAACCGTGCCAGGACTCCCTGTCGCGGCATGCTGGCCTGCTGGAGGCATCCGCCGCCGAGGAAACCTGTGATGAACGCCGTTTGCTGCAGAGCCAGCTGGCGTTGATCAGTCGCCAGCTCGTCGCACTGAGCGAGGCGGCGGGACGTTTGTCGACGCAGGCCTCGCGTGAGTGACGGCATCACGGGTAAGTCACTGCTATCGGGGGATAATCGACGCCATGCAACGTAACCGTTAGTGTTGTTCGATCTTCAAAAAAGCAACGCAATGGTTACGTCGCTTGGGGTCGAGACGCCTTACTGTGCAGGCATGGAAGATGCCAAGACCCAATTCGCCCAACGCCTGCGCGAGGCCATGCAACAGGCCGGCTATGCGCCCAAGCCCGCCGTTCTGGAGCGTGAGTTCAATCTGCGCAATCCGGGGCGTCCCGTGACGCTGCACGGCGTGCGCCGCTGGCTGCGCGGCGAGACGCTGCCCACTCAGGACAAGCTCGTGGTCCTCGCCGAGTGGCTGAAAGTGCCGCCGGCAGCCTTGCGTTTCGGCGCGCCGACACAGCACCGCGTCCACGAGAGCGACCATCTGTGGGAAGCGCTGAGTTATCGCGAACGCGAAACGTTGGAAGCCTTCGCCGGTTTGCCGCCGAGTCAGCGCGCCATCGCCCGCGAGGTCATCATGGCACTGGCCAAGGCGGGCAAGTGGGAGCGCCAGGCAGGCCAGGCCGAGGATGATCCCGCGTCGTCATGACGACCGAAGCGCTCACCTTACCCGCCTGGAGTCAGACATGCCCGTAATGTCCGGCGTCTTCGCCCAGCCAACGCCGAATCAAGGGCGTGGCGGCCTCCGGTGCCTCGTCGAGCAGCGCGCGCGCCAGGGGACTGATGGTGTCGAGCAGGTCACGATCGCGCTCCAGGTCGGCGATCTTCATCTGCGCCAGGCCCGTCTGGCGAGTGCCGAGGACCTCGCCGGGGCCGCGCAGCTCAAGGTCCTTCTCGGCGATACGAAAGCCATCGGTGGTATCGCGCATCACCCCCAACCGTTCCCGCGAGTGCTGTGAAAGCGGCGGATGATACAGCAGCACGCAGAAGCTCTCGGTGGCGCCGCGCCCCACGCGGCCGCGTAGCTGATGCAACTGCGAGAGCCCCAGGCGCTCGGGGTTTTCGATGATCATCAAGCTGGCGTTGGGCACGTCGACGCCGACCTCGATCACCGTGGTGGCGATGAGAAGATCCAGCTCGCCCGCCTTGAAGGCCTCCATGACCTCGGCTTTTTCCGCCGCTTTCATGCGCCCGTGCACCAGGCCGATGGCCAGGTCGGGCAGTGCCTCGCCGAGGTGCTCATGGGTTGCCTCGGCGGCCTGGCAGGTCAAGGCTTCGGACTCCTCGATGAGCGTGCACACCCAGTAAGCCTGATGGCCCTCGGCGCAGGCGCGGCGAATGCGCTCGACCACCTCGGGACGACGCTCGTCGGGCACCGCCACCGTCTTGACCGGCGTGCGTCCAGGCGGTAGCTCGTCGATCATCGACAGGTCGAGATCGGCGTAGGCGCTCATTGCCAGTGTGCGCGGAATCGGCGTGGCGGTCATGATCAACTGGTGCGGCGTGAGGCCGCCGGCTTCACCCTTCTGGCGCAGCGCCAGGCGCTGGTGAACGCCGAAGCGATGCTGTTCGTCGATGATCGCCAGACCCAGGCGGTGAAAATGCACGTCGTCCTGAAATAGCGCATGCGTGCCCACTGCGACCTGAATGCGGCCATCGGCGATCGCCGCCTTGGTATCCAGACGCGCCTTGCCCTTGAGTTTACCCGCCAGCCAGCCGACCTCGATCCCCAGCGGCGCAAACCAATCGCGGAAGTTGCGATAATGCTGCTCGGCGAGGATCTCGGTAGGCGCCATGATGGCCGCCTGGCAGTCACCGGCGATGGCTGCCAGTGCCGCCATGGCAGCGACGACGGTCTTGCCCGAGCCGACATCGCCCTGGACCAGGCGCAGCATGGGAGTGGCGCATTCCAGGTCGTGGCCGATCTCGTCGAGAACCCGGCGCTGCGCACCGGTCAGCGAGAACGGCAATTGGGTCAGGAAACGCGCCTGCAGGCTACGTCCGCCGGCCAGTGCGGGTGCACTGTCGGTCTGGATGCGCAGACGCACCTGCCGCAGGCTGAGTTGATGGGCGAGCAGCTCTTCCAATGCCAGGCGGCGCTGGGCCGGATGACGGCCTTCGGCGAGGCGTTCCACCGGCGCCTCGGGGGGTGGCTCGTGGAGGTAGCGCAGCGACTCGAGCAGCCCGGGCAGGCGAAAGCGCTGGCGCAGGGCGTCGGGAATCCAGTCTGGCAAGACATCGGGCGCGGCGTCGAGCCGCTTGAGCGCCTGCTGGATCAGCCCGCGCAGGCGTGGTTGGGTCAAGCCCTCGGTGGTGGGGTAGATCGGCGTCAGGTGTTCCTCTACCGGGGCGTCTTCCTGCTGCAACAAGCGGTACTCGGGATGGTAGATCTCGAGGCCCGTGGCACCGGCACGGGCCTCGCCGAAGGCACGCACACGCAGTCCGCGCGTGAATTGCTGCTGCTGCGCGGGCGAGAAATGGAAAAAGCGCAGGCTGAGGATGCCCGAGCCGTCCTTGAGGCGCACCAGCAGGCTGCGTCGCCGTCCCTTGACGACATCGGCGGCGGCGATGTCGCCTTCGACCACGGCTTCGGTGCCAGCGCGCAGGGTGCCGATGGGCGTGATGCGCGTGCGATCCTGATACCGCAGCGGCAGGTGGAAGAGCATGTCGGCGATGCTTGTGATGCCCAGCCGGGCAAGTTTGGCGGCCAGCGCCTCGCCCACGCCGGTGAGTTCGCTGACCGGTGCATCTAGAGTCTTTATTGCGGTGCTCATGCCGCCTGGATACGCTGTTGCTGGCACGTATCGATGGCCTCGGTCAGGGCATCGATGGCCTTGGGCCTGGGGAAGCTGGCGCGCCAGGCGATGGCCACCGTACGGCTGGGCACGCTATTGGCGAAGGGGCGGCTTTCGAGCAGTCCCGCTTCGTAATGGCCGGTCCCGATGGCCGATTTGGGCAGCACCGTGATGCCAAGCCCTGAAGCCACCATGTGGCGAATGGTTTCCAGCGAGCCGCCCTCGGCGGTCAGGGTGTTGCCTGGATTGTTGAGCTGGTTGTTGATGGCGGGACAAGCCTCGAGAATCTGATCGCGAAAGCAATGTCCCTCGCCCAGCAGCAGCAACTTTTCATCAAGCAGTTCCTCTTTGTCGATAGCGGCTTTGCGCGTCCATGGGTGCCCGCTGGGTAACAGCACTTCGAACGGTTCTTCGTAGACCGTCTTGGTCAGCACATCCGGCTCATTGAACGGTAGTGCGACGATCACGGCATCCAATTCACCGCTGCGTAACTTGCGACGCAGGTCTCCCGTCAGGCCTTCTTCGATGTACAGTGGCATCTGCGGTGCGTGGCGCGACAATTCGGGGATCAAGTGTGGAAACAGATACGGGCCGATGGTGTAGATCGCACCGATGCGCAGAGGGCTCGCCAGTTGGTCCTTGCCTTCGGTGGCCATTTCCTTGATGAGGCCGGCCTGTTCCAGCACGCGATGTGCCTGAGCGACGATCTTCTCGCCCAGCGGCGTGACCTGTACGGTGGATTTGGAACGCTCGAACAAGGCGATGCCCAGCTCGTCTTCCAACTTCTTGACGGCCACCGAGAGCGTGGGTTGGGAGACGTAGCAGCGCTCGGCAGCGCGCCCGAAATGGTGCTCTTGAGCCAAGGTTACGATATAACGAAGTTCTGTTAGGGTCATGATCTGGGCCTTTTCGGGCCTCCTGAGCGACGCGATGGATTCACTAAGGTATCGATGCAAGGGACTTTTTGCTAAGGACTTTTTACCAAGAGGCTAGGGAAAGGTGAAGAAAACGACTCTGATTATTGGCTGTGGCGACATTGGTATCCAGCTAGGCAAGCGTCTGATCGACGCCGGTCAGCGGGTGATCGGCGTGCGCCGCCATATCGCGCCGCTCAAGGAAACCGGTATCGAGGGCCTCGCAGCGGACGTCACGGATCCCGCCGCGCTGGCTCGCTTGCCCGACGCGGATACTGTCGTCTATATCCTAAGCGCTGCGCGCTTCGACGAAAACGCCTATACCGAAGCGTATCCCAAGGGGCTCAAGGCCGTGCTCGGCGAACTCGAGACGCGTGCCACGCAACCCAAGCGCGTGTTTTTCGTCTCATCGACCGGCGTCTATGCCCAGCAGGCGGGCGAAGTGGTTGATGAAACCTCCGAGACCGCGCCCACCGGGTTCTCGGGACTCTTGATGCGTGAGGCCGAACAGGCGCTGCTCGATCATCCCATGCCTGGCACCGTGGTGCGCTTTTCGGGGATCTATGGCCCGGGGCGCGATGGGTTGATCCGCCAGGTCAAGGAAGGACGCGTTGCGGCGGCGAACCCGCCGATGTATTCCAACCGTATCCACCGTGACGACTGTGCCGGCGTGCTGGCGCACTTGATCGCCTTGACCCTCGATGACAAGCCGGTGGAGGCACTCTATCTAGCCAGTGACTGCGAGCCGACGCCCTTGCACGAAGTGATGACATGGATGGCCGGCAAACTCAAGGTCGAACTCACCGAGACCATTCAATCGCCGCTGCGGCGACGTGCCAGCAAACGCTGTGACAACTCACGCTTGCTGGGTACTGGCTACCAATTTCGATATCCCACCTTTCGCGAAGGCTATACCGAGGTGATAAAGGCGCATCGCCAGGCATCCGAGTCCGCCTGATCCTAGTCCCGGCGACTTGCCGTCGCTGTCGCTGGGCACTCGGCCAGCACCCGATAGACGGGTCGAGTGCCGTCGAGAATCGATTCCACCAACGTCAGCCGCGTCAACGGCCAGGTCCATTCGGGTGCCTCGAGCGTTGACGGCGGCGCCTTCTCGGCGTGGCGCAGTAGCGTGACGTGCGGCTGGTAGTCATGCGAGGACGGCAGCGGCCGACCGCTCGCTGCCAGGGCCTCGCCAAGACGCGCGTGCCACAGGTTCAGTGTGGCTGTCGGCGGACCGCCGAGCCATGCCAGGCGCGGTTTGTGAAAATAGCCGTAGCGGTCGAGTGTCCACTCGCCGGCAGGCAGCGTCAGGCGCTCGGTCAATGCCTGTAGGGACGCGATCTCCGTCGTGGGTACATTACCCAGAAATCCCAGCGTGAGATGCAGGTTATCGACGACCGGTGTGCGCCCCCCGCAATGGCGTTGGAGACGTGTCGCCAGCGTTGCCAGGCGCGCGCGCAGGGCGTCGTCGGGCCAGACGGCGAAGAAGAGTCGGCGCGGAACGTTCACTATATCGGCTCCCGGTGGCGTTGTTGGCAGGGTGGCGCATCGTTCCCCATCCTGCCAACGGTTGGCTGGTATGACCGTGCCCCTCGATCACGCAGGGTCGTTTTTCGGCCGATGATCTTCGCCTTCCATCGTCGAGCCGTGATCCTGGCTGAGCGGGCCGGCCAGCTTGCGCAGCGCGACGTAGAAGACCGGCGTCAGGAAGAGCCCGAACAGGGTCACGCCGAGCATCCCGGCGAACACCGCGATGCCCAGGGCCTGGCGTACTTCGGCGCCGGCGCCATGGCCCAGCGCCAGCGGTATCACCGCGGCGGTGAAGGTGATCGAGGTCATGATGATCGGGCGCAGTCGCAGGCGGCAGGCCTCCAGCGCCGCCTCCACCACGCTGCGACCCTGGAACTCGAGTTCGCGGGCGAACTCGACGATCAGGATAGCGTTCTTGCAGGCCAGCCCGATCAACACCACCAGCCCCACCTGGACGAAGACGTTGGTATCGCCGCCGGAGATCCTGACGCCGACCAGCGCCGACAGCAGGCACATCGGCACGATCAGGATCACCGCCAGCGGCAACGTCCAGCTCTCGTAGAGCGCGGCCAGCACCAGGAACACCAGCAGGACCGCCAGCGGGAATACCACCAGCGCGGCATTGCCCTGGGTGGACTGCTGGTAGCTGAGGTCGGTCCATTCGAAGTCGATGCCATCCGGCAGTACCCGCTCGCCGATATCGGACAGAACGCTCATTGCCTGGGGCGAGGAGAGTACCCGCGGGTCGGCTTCGCCGGCCAGGTCCGCCGCCGGGTAGCCGTTGAAGCGCAGCACCGGATCGGGGCCGAAGCTTTGGCGGATATCGATCATCGAGCCGATCGGCACCATGTCGCCCTGGGCGTTGCGGGTACGCAGGCGAGCGATGTCCTCGACGCTGTCGCGATAGGGCGCGTCGGCCTGGGCAATCACCTGCCAGGTGCGTCCGAAGCTGTTGAAATCGTTGATGTAGGTGGAGCCCAGGTAGGTCTGCAGGGTATCGAACAGGTCGCTCACCGCTACGCCCTGGGTCTTGGCCTTGAGTCGGTCCACCTCGGCATCGAGTTGGGGTACGTTGGCCTGATAGCTGGTGATCGGATAGCTCATGCCTGGTGTCTGTACCACCGCCCCTTGGAAGGCGGTCACCGCCTCCTGCAGCGGGCCGTAGCCGAGCCCGCCGCGATCCTCGATGAAAAGCTGATAGCCCGAACCGTTGCCCAGCCCGAGGATCGGTGGCGGCATGAACGAGAACGCGATGCCGTCCTTGAGACCACTGATCTTGCCGGCGATCTCGGTGTTGATCTCCGCCGCGGTGCGGGTGCGCTGATCGAAGGGTTTCAGGGTCAGGAACGCCAGCCCGGTGTTGGCGGTGTTGGTGAACTGCAGTGCGTTGAGGCCGGGGAACGAGATGGCGTGTTCGACGCCGTCGGTCTCCATGGCGATATCCACCACCTGGCGCAGCAGGTCATCGGTGCGATCCAGCGAGGCGCCCTCCGGCAGCTTCACACCGGCGATCAGGTACATCTTGTCCTGGACCGGAATGAACCCGGGCGGCACGATCTTCAACAGATAGCCGGTGGCCCCCAGCAGGACCAGGTAGACCACGAATACCGCGCCACGCCGGCGCAGGCTGCTCGAGACCACGCCTTGGTAGCGCTTGGAGCCGGTGTTGAAGAAGCGGTTGAACGGCCGGAACAGCCAGCCGAACAGGACGTCGATCACCCGGGTCAGACGGTCCCTGGGCGCGTCGTGGGGCTTGAGCAGCATCGCCGCCAGGGCCGGTGACAAGGTCAGCGAGTTGATCGTCGAGATCACCGTCGAGATGGCGATGGTGACCGCGAACTGGCGGTAGAACTGGCCGGTCACGCCGGAGAGGAACGCCATCGGCACGAACACCGCGCACAGCACCAGGCCGATGGCGACGATCGGCCCGGACACCTCGCGCATCGCCCGGTGGGCGGCGGCCCGCGGCGCCAGCCCCTGACCGATGTTGCGCTCCACGTTCTCCACCACCACGATGGCGTCGTCGACGACGATACCGATCGCCAGCACCAACCCGAACAGGGTCAGGGTGTTGATCGAATACCCCAGCAGCAACAGCACCGCGAAGGTCCCCACCACCGAGACCGGCACCGCCAGCAGCGGAATCAGCGACGCGCGCCAGGTCTGCAGGAACAGCGTCACCACCAGCACGACCAGCAGTATCGCCTCCAGCAGGGTCTGAATCACCGAGCGGATCGAGTCGCTGACGAACAGCGTGGTGTCGTAGACGGTGCGATATTCCACTCCCGGCGGGAACCGGGCGGCCAGCTCGTCCATGGTCCGGACCACCTGGTCGCGAATCTGCAGGGCGTTGGCGCCGGGCGACTGGAAGATGCCGATCGCCACCGCCTCCTTGCCGTCCAGCCGGGAGCGCAGGGTGTAATCGCCCGCGCCCATCTCGAGACGGGCGACATCGCGAAGCCGCAGGATTTCACCATCCTCGCCGACCTTGAGCACGATGTTGCCGAATTCCTGCTCGGTGGATAGGCGGCCCTTGGCGTTGATCAGGGTGAGGAAGTCGCTGTCCGGCATCGGCTCGGCGCCGATCTGGCCGGCGGAGACCTGGACGTTCTGTTCGCGCATGGCGTCGACCACGTCGCCGGCGGTGAGATCGTGAGAGGCGATGCGGTCGGGATCCAGCCAGGCGCGCATGGCGTAATCGCCGCCGCCGAACAGCTGCGCCTCGCCGACGCCGGAGATCTTCGCCAGCTGGTCGCGTACGTGCAGGCGCGCGTAGTTGCGCAGGTAGAGGGTATCGTAGCTGTCATCCGGCGAGACCAGGTGCACCACCATCAGGAAGGTGGGGGACTGCTTCTGGGTGGTCACGCCCTGTCGCCTCACCGCTTCCGGCAAGCGCGCCAGCGCCTGGCTGACCCGGTTCTGGACGCGCACGGTGGCCTGTTCGGGATCCGTGCCGGGCTGGAAGGTGATGGTCATCTGCAGCACGCCATCGGAGCCGGCCACTGACTTGAAATACATCATGTTCTCGACGCCGGTGATCGCCTCCTCCAGCGGCGTCGCTACGGTTTCCGCGATCTCCTTGGGATTGGCGCCGGGGTAGGTGGTGCGGACCAGTACCGACGGTGGTACCACCTCCGGATATTCGCCGACCGGTAGGTTGGGAATGGAGATCGCCCCCACCGCGAAGATGACGATGGAGAGCACCGCCGCGAAGATCGGCCGGTCGACGAAAAAGCGGGAAAAATTCATGACAGCAGGCTCCTGGGCGGCGGGGACGATGCCCGCTGCGTCTTGTCATTCCGGGGAGAGGGGCACTTGGGAAAGACGCGTTCGAAAGTGAAACGATTGGAAGCGCTAGGGGTGATTGACAGCGACGTCGTTGCCCACGGTCGGTTCGCGCATGGCGATCGGGTTCGGCGCCACCGGCATGCCGGGCGCGAAGATTTTCTGGGTGCCGTTGACGACCACGCGCTCGCCGGTTTTGAGGCCGTCGCGGACCACCACCAGGTCACCCACTTCGCGGCCTATCTGGATCTGACGCGGCGTCACCGTGTCGTCGTCGCCGACCACGTAGACGAAGCGCCGGTCCTGATTGGCAAGCACCGCCTTACGATTCACCAGCATCGCCTCCGCCAGATTGGCGACGGGCATTTCCACCCGCGCGAACTGCCCCGGCCGGAATGCGCCAACCGGGTTGGCTAGGACGGCGCGATAGCGCAGCGTGCCGGTATCCGCGTTGATCTGGTTATCGACGAAATCCAGCTGCCCCCGATGGGGAAAGCCCGTTTCGCCGGTCAGGCCGATGCGTAGCGTGACGGCCTTGCCTTGATTCAGCAGTACTTGAGCGCTGGGGGCTTCGGCTTCGTTGCTGTCGAAGTAGACGTACAAGGGGTCGACCGACACCAGCGTGGTCAGCAGCGTCTGGTCGGCGCTGGCGAGATTGCCCTTGGTGACCATGGCTCGCCCGGTGCGACCCGTTACCGGCGCGGTGACCCGGGTGTACTGCAGATCCAGTTCGGCACTGGTCAGCGCGGCCTCGGCCTCGGCTTCCTGCGCCCGGGCATTGAGCGCCGCCGCCTGACGCTGGTCGTGCTGCTCCTGGGAGATCATGTGTTTCTGGATCAGTTGGCGGGATCGACCGGCCTCGACGTCGGTGAGCCGGCGCTGACTTTGTGCCTGGGCCAACGCCGCCTTCGCCGCCTGCACGCGGGCTTCGTAAGGGCGGGGATCGATACGGAACAGCAGGTCACCCGCCTCGACCAGGGCCCCTTCCTCGAAGGCCACCTCGTCGATATAGCCGCTGACCCTTGCCCGCAGCTGGACGGTCTGCGGTGATGCCACGCGACCGGTGAAGGTCTCGCGCAGCGTCACCGGTTCCACCAGGACCTGGGCCACGTCGACTTCCGGAGGCGGGGGTGTGTCGGCGGAGTCTGCCTCGCCATGAGCGTCGCAACCGCTCAGCAGGACGATGACGAGCATCACGCCCAGGCCACGCGCCAGACGCGTTTTCGACAAGCGTTGATCGTCAAGCTTCTTCATTTTTTGACTCCGCTTTTAATGTGACCGGTCGTCGATCCCTATCCATCGCCTCGGCGGATCGGCGCTTTGGCGGGTAACGGCAAGCCGGTATCGAATTCGACGACTGGCCGAGCCGAGAGAGAAAACCGCCATTCAGCTGATAGCGTCGAGGTCCCCGTGAAAGATGCCGTCGACCCGCGAGATCGCGAGCGCCAGCGTGGGATCATGGACGATCAATGTACGGTCCCAGGGCGAGAGCGCGTTATCGGGTTTCTCCGCATTGATTGCCTAATTCTGTCGAGATCGTTGAGTCGAAATGTAGGGACGCTCGATGGTCACTGCGAACTCAGGAGAATTTCCCTCGACTTGCCCGTTCCTTCAAAGGTCTTGCCCAATCCTGCATGAATCGCCAAATTGTCATCAAAATGCGGGAATGCCGGCATATACTCACGATTCATCCAAGATTGAGAATTTACCGACCCACCAGAGGGCGACGACGTGAGTACCGAGCAACCTATCTGCGAAGAACTCGACGGGGAACTCGGCCGGTTGGCGGATGCTCTGGCATCGCAGATACAGAAGTGGGCGCTTCGGGAGGGTTTGTCCGCCACGTCGGTGCCCGGGCTGGAACTGATACGGGCCGATGCCTCTCTCAACAACTGCATCGGCTCGACGGTCTACGACCCTTCGCTCTGCCTGATCGCGCAGGGCAGCAAGACGGTGTGGCTGGGAGATCGAAAAATCGATTACGGGCCGCTGAGCTGCATGGTATCGGCGGTGCATCTGCCGGTGCTGGGCAGGGTCACCGAGGCGTCACCGCAAAAGCCCTATCTGGGTTTGAAAATTGCCGTCGAACCGCAGGAAATCACCGACCTGGTGCTGGAGCTGGGTGAGGGGATGGCCGAGGTGGCGCCGCAGGAATGCCCGGAGAACGCCTGTGGTTTGAGCAGGGTACAGGCGGAGAAGGATCTGGTAGTGGCGGTACTGCGGTTGGTTAATCTGCTCGATTCACCGCCACAGGACATTCGCATTCTCGCACCGCTGGTAAGACGCGAGATCTTCTACCGCGCCCTGATCGGCGAGATCGGCGTGCACATGCGCAAGTTCGCAGTGGCAGACACCCAGACGCACCGAATTTCCAAGGTGATCACGGTGCTCAAGGATCGCTTCACCGAGCCGCTGCGCGTGCGCGATCTGGCGGACATGGTCAACATGAGCGAGTCGTCGTTGTTCCATAGCTTCAAACAGGTCACGCGGATGTCGCCGGTACAGTTTCAGAAGAAACTGCGGCTGCATGAAGCGCGCCGATTAATGCTCTCCGAGGGTATGGAGGCGGCCACCGCCAGTTTCCGCGTGGGATACGGAAGCCCCTCCCACTTCAGCCGCGAATACAGCCGCCTGTTCGGTGTGCCGCCACGCGCGGATGTGAGCAAGCTGCGTGGCGAATTGCCGGAAACCGCGCGTGTTTGAACATCTACCCGAGCGTCTTCAATCGTCGGGCATCGGCTGGATGATCCGCTCTCAGTCACCGATGACCATGACGGCTTCGGCCTCCACCTGGCTGCCCTTGGGCAGTTCCTTGACGCCGACTGCCGCGCGGGCCGGATAGGGCGCCTGGAAGTACTCTTCCATGATCTGGTTGACCACGGCGAAGTTGCTCAGGTCGGTCAGGTAGATATTGAGCTTGACGATGTCCTGCAGCGAGCCGGCGGCTTCGTGGCAGACGGCCTGAAGGTTGGTGAAGACCTGGCGCGTCTGGGCCTCGAAACCCTCGGCGACGAGCTCCATGGTGCCAGGGTCCAGTGGGATTTGCCCGGACATGTACACGGTGTTGCCGGCCTTGATGGCCTGCGAGTAGGGTCCGATGGCGGCCGGCGCCTGCTCGGTATTGATGACGGCTTTGTTACTCATGGCATGGCTCCTTGTCGTTATGCGATGTGCGCATTGCGATGGACAAAAATAACGACGCCGCCGCGTCCGCATGAGCGGGCGCGCCGGGCCGTAAAAACGAAACGACCGACCCGCCGCTCCTGCTGGCGGCGGGTCGGTCGCCACGGTGTCAACTGCGAACGCGAGTGATCTTGCCGACGTGAGGCAGGTTGCGCAGTCGTTTCATGATACTTGCCAGATGCACGCGGTCGTGGACGGCCAACGTCAAGTTGATGATCGACAAGCGTGCGTCGCGTTCTTCGATGCCGATGCGTTCGATGTTGGCATCGGCATCGGTCACCAGGCCGGCCAGTTCGGCGACCAGGCCGCGCCGCGTCTCGACGTGGAGTCGCAGCGCCACCGGAAAATCCTGATCGATCTGCTGCGACCACGCCAAGGCGAAAAGCTTGTCGGGGTCGTCACGCAGTTCCTGCAGGTTACCACAATCATGGCGGTGCACCACGATCCCCTTGCCCACCGATAGATGGCCTACGATGGGGTCGCCGGGCAGCGGATAGCAACAGCGCGCAAAACTGATGACCATGCCCTCGGCGCCGTTGATCACGATCGGCACGCCGGAGCCCGGTGCCGTGGCGACTTCCTCGGCACTCGAAGGCGCGTTGCATTCCAGAAGACGGCGCGCGATGGCGTAGGCCATACGCGTGCCGAGCCCGATCGATTCGAGCAGATCGTCCTCGTGCTTGAGGTCGAGCTCCTCGAGTATCGCCGCCAAGCGATTCTCGGGCAGTTCCTCGAGGCTGGTCTCGAAGGCACTCAGCGCGCGGTTGAGCAGGCGTCGGCCCAGTTGCACGGATTCAGTGCGCTGCTGATGCTTGATAGCGTGGCGGATCGCCGAGCGCGCCTTGGCGGTGACCACGAAATTGAGCCAAGCCAGGTTGGGCCGAGCGCCGGGAGCGGTGATGATCTCCAGCGTCTGGCCGCTTTCCAGGGTCGAGGACAGGGGCGCCAAATGGCGGTCGATGCGGCAGGCGATGCAACTGTTGCCGATGTCGGTATGCACGCTGTAGGCGAAGTCCACTGCCGTGGCGCCGCCGGGGAGCTCCATGATGTCGCCCTTGGGCGTGAACACGTAGATATCGTCGGGGAACAGGTCGTTCTTGACGTGTTCGATGAACTCCAGGGAGTTGCCGGCGTGGCGCTGCATCTCGAGCAGGCCGCGGACCCATTCGCGGGCCCGGGCATGGCTGCCGGCGCCGATGGGGCGCTCGGTTTGACCGGCCTTGTACAGCCAGTGCGCGGCGATGCCGTTGTTTGCCATCGCCTCCATCTCGCGGGTACGGATCTGTACCTCGATGGGCATGCCGTTGGGGCCGAACAGCGTGGTATGCAGGCTCTGGTAGCCGTTGGCCTTGGGGATGGCGATGTAATCCTTGAAGCGTCCCGGCACCGGCTTGTAGAGATTGTGCACTGCGCCGAGGATGCGGTAACAGGTGTCGACATCGTCGGTGATGATGCGAAACCCGAACACGTCCATGATCTCGGCGAAGGGTTTGCGTTGATCGCGCATCTTGCGGTAGATCGACAACAGGTGTTTCTGGCGGCCCACCACGCTGCCGCCCAGCGTGTCATCGTCAAGACACTTCTGCAGGCTGTCCTGGATCTGGCGCATCATCGAGCGGCGATTGCCGCGCGCTTTTGTGACGGCGCGTTTGATGCGTTCGGCGCGCATCGGGTGGATTGCCTGGAACGAGAGATCCTCGAGCTCGACGCGGATGGTGTTGATACCCAGGCGGCTGGCGATGCGAGCGTATATCTCCAGCGTCTCGCGGGCGATGCGGCGTTTCTTGTCCGGACGCAGCGCCCCGAGGGTGCGCATGTTGTGCAGGCGATCGGCGAGCTTGACGATGATCACGCGGATGTCCTGGGACATGGCGAGGACCATCTTCTGGAAATTCTCCGCCTGGGCGACCGCCTTGTCCTCGAAGGTGATTTGAGTCAGCTTGGAAACGCCATCGACCAGTTCTGCCACGGGGTCGCCGAACTGCTTGGCCAGCGCTTCCTTGGTGACCCCGGTATCCTCGATGACGTCGTGCAGCATGGCGGCCATCAGGCTTTGGTGGTCCATGTGCATGTTGGCGAGAATGTTGGCGACCGCCAGCGGATGCGTGACGTAGGGTTCGCCGGATCGCCGCCGTTGGCCGTCATGGGCCTGTTCGGCATAGTAGAAGGCGCGCTTGACGTGCAGAATCTCTTCGGGGGGCAGGTAGCCGCCGAGTCGGTCCGCGAGGTCGTCGATGGTGAACATAGCGCGCGCCTTCGAGAATGGAGAGAACTTAGTCGTTGTACTCTCGTTCGGGACGCGGCTTGGGAGCGGGCGGATCGACGACTTCGTTGAGAATGCTGACATCGACCAGGCCGGCCGCGATTTCGCGCAGCGCCATGACCGTGGGCTTGTCGTTTTCCCAAGGCAGTAGCGCATCGCGCGAGCCGCGAGCGAGCTGACGTGAACGCTGCGTGGCGATCATCACCAACTGAAAGCGGTTATCGACGTTGTCGAGGCAATCTTCTACGGTAACGCGTGCCATGAGTGTGAACCCTGATCGAGAAATGAAAACGGCTTGCGCCGGACCTACGGAAGGACCCTTGAGTCTACTCGACGTCTTCCACGCGTGACAAGAGCGCCGCCAGTAGCGGTGCGTGGGCGGCCTGGACGCGGCTTACGCGAGTCCGCTCGGCATGCACCAGGCAACTCAGCTCGTCGAGCGCATGCGCGAAGGTGTCGTTGATGATGACATGTTCGTATTCGTCATAGTGCGACATTTCGTCGACTGCGTCGCGCATGCGCCGGGCAATGGTCGCCTCGTCGTCGGTACCGCGCCCGGCAAGCCGCGCGTGGAGTGCTTCCCGGGAAGGCGGGAGGATGAACACCGAGACCGCCTCGTCGAAGGCTGCACGCACTTGGCGGGCGCCTTGCCAGTCGATTTCCAGGATCACGTCCTGGCCGGCGTCGAGCAGGGCCTGTACGGCGGCGCGCGAGGTGCCGTAGTAGTTGTCGAAGACCCGCGCATACTCGATGAAATCGCCGCTTTCGATCAGGCGCTCGAAGGTCGAGACGTCGACGAAGTGGTAGTTGACGCCGTTGTGCTCGCCGGGGCGCATGGCGCGCGTGGTGTGCGAGACGCTGACCTGGATGCCCGCGATGCGTTCGAGCAGGGCGCGTACCAGGCTGGTCTTGCCCGCACCGGAAGGCGCCGAGACGATGTAGAGTGTCCCTTTTGACGGAAGCTGAGTGGGCATAGGGCGTGTCCGATTGAGCCGCTTCTGGGGAAACGAGCATTATCGCATACACTTTGTGTCCTGCCGACATCGCGCAGGGTGCGCGTCATCTGACAAGGAACCTTTTGCATGTCCCCGACTGGTTTGTCCTCAAGTGAATCGACGACGCGGCTGGCCTTTGCCGGGGTCGCCTTCGCGTTTCTCGTGACCATGCTGGGCACGACGCTGCCGACACCGCTCTACCCAGGCTATCAGGCGGCTTTCGGCTTCTCGCAGCTCGTCATTACGGTGATCTTCGCCGCCTATGCTGTGGGTGTCATCGCCGCGTTGTTGATCACCGGACGTTGGTCGGATCAGTTGGGGCGCCGTCCGCTACTGTTTGCGGGGTTGGCGGCGGCGGCGCTTAGCGATGTCGTCTTCCTTGCGGCCGATGGTCTTTCCACGCTGCTGGTAGGGCGCGTGCTGTCGGGTATTTCGGCCGGTATCTTCACCGGCACGGCGACAGTGGCCGTGGTTGAGCTGGCACCCGAGGCCTGGAAGCGCGCGGCGACCTTCGTCGCCACCGCCGCCAACATGGGTGGCCTGGGCTTGGGGCCGGTGGTCGCGGGTGCCTTGGGTGAATATGCCGTGTGGCCGTTGCACTTGGCGTATGCCGTGCACCTGGGGCTTTTGTTGCTCGCCGTGCTGGGCGTTGCCATGGCCTCGGAAACCGTGACGCGGCCGCCCCGGGTGCGTCTGCGCATCCAGCGCCTGAAGGTGCCCGCCGAGGTGCGTGGCGTGTTCGTGCCGGCGGTGATCGCCGGGTTCGCCGGCTTTGCGGTGCTGGGATTCTTCACCGCCACCGCACCGGCCTTCATGAGCCAGGTGCTGGGGTACTCGAACCTGCTGGCGATCGGTCTGGTGGCGGGCTGCGTCTTCTTCGCCTCGACGCTGGGACAGTTCGTACAGGGGCGCCTACCCGAGGTGCATCGCCTGCCGCTGGGGTGTGCCGTGGTGATCGTCGGTGCACTGCTCGTCGGGGCCGGATTGGCGTGGGCGACGCTCTGGATCTTCCTGCTGGGAGCGCTGGTCGTCGGCCTGGGGCAGGGCATCGCCTTTCGCGCCGGGTTGGGCGCCGTGGCGGCAGTCTGCCCGCTGAATCAGCGCGGCGCGGTGACGTCGACCTTCTTCGTGGTCGTCTATGTGGCGATTTCGATTCCCGTGGTGGGCATCGGCCTGGTGGCGCGGTTCGTCGGCCTGCAAACCACCGGAGTGGGGTTCGCTATCGGCGTGGCCGCGCTGGCGGGCGTCGCTTTGGTATCATTGCAGCGTCAGCGTGCCGCCACGGCGGTGCGTTAAGCGTTTTTCGTCCGTTTTTCCGCCCGTGCCCAGGAGCCTGAGAATGTCCGAGTCCCCCACCCGTCTTCGCCTCCGCCGCCCCGACGACTGGCATCTTCACCTGCGAGACGGCGACGTGATGCGCCTGGTACTCCCTGCCACCAGTCGGGTCTATGGGCGCGCCATCGTGATGCCCAACCTGATGCCACCGATCACCACGCTGGCGGCGGCCGAGGCCTACCGCGCGCGGATTCTCGAGGCAGTGCCGACGGGTCATGACTTCACGCCGCTGATGACCTGCTACCTCAACGAGAGCGTCTCTGCCGAGACACTCGAGGCGGGGCATGCCAGTGGCTTGCTGACGGCGGCCAAGCTCTACCCGGCCAATGCCACCACCAATTCGCAGCATGGCGTCAAGCACGTCGCGGACATCTACCCGCTGCTCGAGGTGATGCAGCGGATCGGCATGCCGCTGCTGGTGCATGGCGAAGTCACGCGCGGCGAGATCGATATCTTCGATCGCGAGAAGTATTTCATCGACGAGGTGATGACTCCGCTACGCCAGCGCTTTCCGGCTCTCAAGGTGGTGTTCGAGCACATCACCACCGGCGATGCCGCGCAGTACGTCCTCGAGGGCGATGCCAATCTGGCCGCAACGCTGACGCCGCAGCATCTGGCGCACAACCGCAACGACATGCTGGTGGGCGGTATCCGTCCGCATCTGTATTGCCTGCCGATCCTCAAGCGGGCCGAGCACCAGCGGGCGTTGCGCGCGGCGGTGGCCAGCGGGCATCCCCGGTTCTTCCTGGGCACCGACTCGGCACCGCACGTGGTCGCCGCCAAGGAAGCGGCCTGCGGTTGCGCCGGCGTATTCAACGCCCAGGCGTCGTTGGCCGTCTATGCCGACGTGTTCGAGGAGGAGGGTGCGCTCGAACACTTCGCGGCATTCTGCTCCGAGAACGGGCCGCGCTTCTATGGCCTGCCGCTCAATGACGAGGAGATTGAGCTTGAACGCCGTCCCTGGACGATGCCCGAGCGCACTGCCGGTCAGGGCGAGACGCTGATACCTTTCAAGGCCGGCGAGACGCTGGCGTGGTCGGTCAACGCCGGACGCGAGTGACGCACATCAGGTCGTCGTCGACAGGCGTGGCAAGTGCGACACATCTGGCTCGCGTAACGGGCGGATTTCCCAACTGCGTATTCCGTATGGCGCTACCCATTGCGGCACGGCGTTATCGGTGCGCGGCCCGTTCGGCGTGCCGCTGTCGAGATAGCGGATCACCCGGATCAATCCGGAATGGCCGATGACCAGCGGTGTCTCGTGCTCGACGAGCAGGGCGTTGAGTGTGGCGACGATGCGGGTGACGAAACCCACCCAGCTTTCCCCGCCCTCGGGCGAGAGCAGATAAGGCATCGTCTCGGGAATGGGCTGTTCTTCGTGCTCGCCCCAATGACGTTCCTTGAGCCCTCCGATCAGACAATGCGGGGCACGTCCGGTGGCGAGCTCGGCCGTGCGTCGGGCACGCTCCAGGGGGCTGGCGACGATCAGCGGCCAGTCGATATCGCCGAGCAACGCATACGCCTGGCGCGCTTCTCGTTCGCCTTGAGCGGTGAGAGGAACATCGCGCTGGCCGGCGATCCGGCGATTCAGGTTACTGGTGCTCTGGCCATGGCGTAGAAACACGAAGGGTCGACGAATCAGCTCGGGCATGGCGATGGCTCCAGGGAAATCTTGACTCGATCCTATCAGGCCAAGCGCGGCGGAGCGCGTATTCTGTGTCATGGATGGCAATAGCCGTCATGTTAGAGCGCTTATGTTTTAGACGTAAGTCTAAATCTGAGAGAATTGACCGTTTCGGCTCACAGGTTGCGAATCGGTCGCGACATATTGTCTTCGGGACACGTTCTTCGCGATACGTTCCTCAAGATCAGGACCTCAAGACAGGAAAATGCCCATGCGCGCATCCACAGACGCGTCGACGCCTTCCGGCAGCGCCGCGCATCCACGCCTGGCGGAATTGGCCCTGGCGCTGGGCGGCTTCGGTATCGGTACCGGTGAATTCGTCATCATGGGGTTGATGGGGCGTGTCGCCGACGATCTTCAGGTGGCGATTCCCGATGTCGGCTACGCCATCAGCAGTTACGCGCTTGGGGTCGTCGTCGGCGCGCCGATCATCTCGGCCTTGGCGGCACGGTTACCCAAGCGGGCGCTTTTGATCGGACTGATGCTGCTGTTCGCCCTCGGCAACTTCGCCAGTATCATGGCGCCGCATTTCGGTACCTTCGTCGGATTACGCTTCATCGCCGGCCTGCCGCACGGCGCCTACTTCGGTGTCGCGGCGTTAGTGGCCGCGGCGGCGGTGCCCGTCGATCAACGCGCCCGGGCGGTGGCGCGCGTCATGACCGGGCTGACCGTGGCGATTCTGATCGGTGCGCCGCTGGCCACCTGGGTGGGCAATTTGATCGGCTGGCAGGCAGCCTTCGCCGGCGTGGGCGGCATCGCGCTGCTGACGGCGCTGATGGTGCGCCTGTGGGTGCCGTATCAGCCCGCCGACCGTCAGGCCAGTCCCAAGCGCGAGCTGGGCGCGATGATCAAGCCACGCGTGCTGTTCACGCTGGGCGTGGCCTGTTTTGGGTGCGGCGGCATGTTCGCGGTGTTCAGTTATGTCATGCCCACGCTCACCGAGCAGGCCGGCATGGCCGAGTCGCTGGGGCCGCTGGTGCTGGCGATTTTCGGGGTGGGCACCATCTTGGGTAATTTCGCCGGTGCGCGTATCGCCGACTGGAATCTCCTGCGTGGCATTCCGCTCATTCTGCTGTGGGTGGCGTGCGTGCAAGGTGGCTTTTACTTCGCCGCCAACTCGGTGTGGGCAGGCTTCTTGTTCGTGGCGTTGGTCGGAACCAGCATGGCCGTCGCCCCCGCCATGCAGACTCGGTTGATGGACGTCGCCGAAGACGCCCAGACTATGGCCGCCTCGCTCAATCACGCCGCCTTCAACATGGCCAACGCACTCGGCGCTTGGCTGGCCGGCGTGACCATCAAGGCAGGGCTGGCGTGGTCATCCACCGGCCTGGTGGGCGCCTCTCTCGCCTTATTGGGCATCGCAATCTTCGCCACCGGCCGCTGGCTGGAAAAACGCGAGGCATTGCAGCAGCCCGCCGCCTCGTCATAAGGCAAGCCGCGAGTGGTGTGTGTACGTCGCTTGCGGCCGCCACGCTCCTCGAATGGCCGCCCTCTCGGGTGCTTTAATTTTCCGGTAACATTTAAGTTTTTCCTTATTCTTGCCGATAGGTCTTGAGGGGACGTGTCGCTCAGCCGCTTCGCAAGGTAAAAATGCGCGCGATACTGAGCGGGGCCGGGCCATTGAAACCACCAGGTGGACGTCGGGGAGAAAACGCTATGTCGGGGATGGAAGATGGGGGCGTAGTACGGGAAGAGGGGCAATTCGCGGTACTTGGGTTTGCGGTGTCATGCCGTCTGCAGGACGTCGGACAAGACGATGCGTCGCGGTTTCTCGATGCTCTGGAGGCACAACTCGAATCGCACGGCCTGATCATGGGCGGTGGGATCGACGCGGATCGGCTGGACGTCTTCGTCCTGCCGCGCAAAGACGCTGACGCTACTGATAGCGACCACCGCCTCGTGTTGGCCGAGTGGCTCGATCGGCAGCCGCTGTGCGCCGAGGTTGCGGTGGGCGATTGGGTGGATGCTTACGGGGTGGAGTAACACTCGCGGTTCAAGCGCCTCTGCCTGTGGCCGGGTGTCGTTTCGATTGCTGTTTCGATTGCAATTGCGGCCTCAGACGTAACGGCCCGAGTCGTCTTTCGATGCCTCGGGCCGTTGAAGTTACGCCCGAGAGATGGGCGCAAGATATCGTCGATTGTCAGGTAAAGCCTGGGCGATGCTCAAACTTCGACGTTCAGCGTCTCGTCGATATTGCCCGGGTAGCGTCTATTCGTTCACGCCACCGATCCCAGGCGGGCTGGGGTTCCAGCGAGTCGAGTAAATAATCCAGAAGCGCGCGCACCTTGCGCGTGCGTAGTCGGCGTTCGGTGGTCAGCACGTGGATGTCGCGGCGACCGGGCATGACCTCGCCGCGCCATGCTTCCAGAACTGGAACCAGTTCGCCCCGCGACAGCGCATCACTGATGAGCCAGGTCGGAAACAGCACCAGACCCTGTCCCATCAGCGCGGCTTGCAGGAGGCTTTCGGCGTCGTTGCTGTAGAGATTGCCGGTGACCTCGAACGGGGTCGAGCCGCTCTGTTCCGGTGCCTGGAAATACCAGCGCTGGCGGCCCATCTCGCCCTGATAGAGCAGACAGTTATGATCACTCAGCGCCTCGGGTGTCTCCGGCGCGCCGTGCGCGTCGAGATAGCGCGGCGCGGCGGCCACCACGTAGTTCATCGGGGCCAGGCGGCGCGCCACCAGCGAGGAGTCGGCCAGGTCGCCGACCCGAAAGGTGATGTCATGGCCCTCGCGCACCGGGTCGACGACCTGGTCGCTCAGCTGCAGCTCGACGGTGATACCGGCATGGCGGTGCTGGAAACGGTGCAGCAACGGCACGATCTGGCGCTGACCGAAGGCGACCGGTGCGTTGATCCGCAGCACGCCACTGGGCTCGGTGTCGGGATACGCCAAGGCTTCGGTGGCGAGATCGAGCCGTTCCAGAATCTCACGAACTTCCTCGTAGTAGCGCCAACCCGCCTCGGTCAGCGTGACCGCGCGTGTATGCCGATAGAGTAGCGGCTGCCCCAGCGACTCTTCCAGCCCGCGGATCTGGCGGGATACCGAGGAGACCGCGCGGTGAAAGTGGCGCGCAGTGGCGGTGAAGCTACCGGTGGCGGCGACGCGTTCGAACACGCGCAACGCATTGAGATCCATCGTGTTGCGATCCATTGAATTGAAATTCATCAAGTTGCGTCTTGTGCAATAAAGATTTGCGACGCTTTCGATTGTAGCAATGATTAAAGCCTACCAGACTCCCACCATCGATTCGGCGCATTCGTCGAGTCCCTTTCGAGGAGGATATAGAGCATGCGTAAAGGCACTGCACTCGTGGTTGGCGCCACCGGGATTACCGGCGGCAATCTGGCGGCGTATCTGGTCGCCAGCGGCTGGACCGTCTACGGCCTTTCACGTCGCGCCACCGAGCAGAGCGGCGTGATTCCCGTCACCGCCGACCTGCTGGACGAAGCCGCCACCGCGCAGGCGCTGGCCGGCCTGCCGATTACCCACGTCTTCTACTGCACCTGGATTCGTCGCGACAACGAGAAGGCCAACGTCGAAGCCAACAGCCAGATGATGCGCAATCTGTTCGCCGCGCTCGACAGCGATAACCTCGATCACGCTTCGCTGGTAACCGGCACCAAGCAGTATCTGGGCTCGTTCGAGGCCTACGGCAGCGGCCGCATCGAGACGCCGTTCCGCGAATCTGAGCCGCGCGTGCCGGGCGACAACTTCTACTACGCGCTGGAGGACGTGCTGTTCGACGCCGCCGAGCGTCACGGCTTCGCCTGGAACGTGCACCGCCCGCACACGGTGATCGGCTATGCCCGCGGCAATGCCATGAACATGGGCACGACGATCGCCGTCTACGCCTCGATCTGCAAGGAAACCGGCCAGCCGTTCGTGTTCCCCGGCTCGCAAATCCAGTGGAATGCGCTCACCGACATGACCGATGCGCTGGTACTGGCACGGCAGATGGAATGGGCCGCGACCACGCCGGGTGCAGCGAATCAGGCCTTCAACACCGTCAATGGCGATGTGTTCCGCTGGCGCCGGATGTGGCGCGAGATCGGCGAGTATTTTGGTCTCGAAGTGCAGGGTCCCGAGGTTCAGAGGCCCGAAGCCTCGGACGACCCGGATACGATGCAGCCGCTGGAAGTGCAGATGGCAGGCATCGAATCGACCTGGCGCGAGATGGCGGAGAAGCACGGCCTGGTCGAACCAGATGTCGCCAAGCTGGCCTCCTGGTGGCACACCGATGCCGATCTGGGCCGCGATCAGGAGTGCGTCAACGACACCACCAAGTCTCGCGACTTCGGCTTCGATCACTTCCGCGAGACACGGGCGGCGTTCTTCGACCTGTTCGCCCGCCTGCGCGCGGAGAAGATCATTCCCTGATCGGTCTTCCTGAGTGTTTTTGTGATCGGCTGTAGGTTTTTATTGACCGTAAGTCTTTATCAACGACAGCAAGAAAACCGGCGCCGAGAAGGCGCCGGTTTTCGTCGTCATGACCCCGCTGAAGCCGCATCGCCTTCTTGCCGAGCACTTCCGTTCGTTAGCGCCTCAACTCAGCCGCTGCATGTAGTCGACGTAACCGAAGGTCTTGATCGTGCGGATTTCGCGGCTGGTTTCGTCGATCCGGCAGATCGACGGTAGGCGGATGCCGTTGAAGGTGGTGTTCTTGACCATGGTGTAGTGGGCCATGTCGGTGAACACCAGCCGGTCGCCGATGGCGAGCGGCGCATCGAATGAGTAGTCGCCGATCACGTCGCCGGCCAGGCAGGTGGTGCCGCCCAAACGGTAGGTGTGGGCCTTCTCGCCGGGCTTGGCGCCACCGATGATCTCGGGACGGTAGGGCATTTCCAGTACGTCCGGCATGTGCGCGGTGGCGGAGGTATCAAGAATGGCAATGGGGCCGTCGTTGTCGACGATATCCAGCACGCTGCAGACGAGATAACCCGTGTTCAGTGCGATCGCCTCGCCCGGTTCCAGGTAGACCTCGAGGTGCGGATAGCGTGCCTTGAAGTCACGAATCAGCCGGACCAGCCGCTCCACATCGTAGTCGCCGCGGGTGATGTGATGGCCGCCGCCGAAGTTGACCCAGCGCAGTTGCGGCAGGTACTGGCCGAAGCGGGCCTCGAAGGCGTCGAGCGTGGCTTCCAGGGCGTCGCTGTTCTGCTCGCACAGCGCATGGAAGTGCAGGCCTTCCAGCCCGTCGAGGTCGTCCGGCGCGAGGTTGGCCGCGCGCGTGCCGAGTCGCGATCCCGGCGCGCAGGGGTCGTAGAGGGCGACCTCGCCGGTCGAGTGCTCGGGATTGACCCGCAGCCCGCACGAGATGTTGCGCGGTGCCGAGGCGACCGTGTCGCGAAAGCGCCGCCACTGGCCCGGTGAGTTGAAACTCAGGTGATCCGCGTAGCGCAGCACCACGTCCATCTCCGGCGCGGTGAACGCCGGCGAATAGACGTGGACCTCGCCGCCAAAGTGATCAAAGCCCAGGCGGGCTTCGTCCTGCCCGCTGGAGGTGGTGCCCACCAGGTACTGGCTTATCAGCGGGAAGGCGTCCCACATGGCGAAGCCCTTCAGCGCCAGCAGGATCTTCGCCCCGCTGCGTGCCTGAACCTCCTTCAGGAGCTCCAGGTTGCGACGCAGCAGGGCGTCGTCGACCACGTAGGCCGGCGACGGGCAGGCCCCAATGTCGAACGGATAAGCGTCGAACGGGTATGTCGCTTCCGCCATCACGAATCCGCCAGCGGATCGTCGTCGGGGTCGAGCTCGACCATCTGCCACGGCAGGCCCATGTCGCCGATGCGCTCCATGAACGGATCGGGGTCGAGCTGCTCGACGTTGTAGACGCCGTCGCCCTTCCAGATACCCTGGAGCATCAGCATGGCGCCGGTCACCGCCGGTACGCCGGTGGTGTAGGAGATCGCCTGGGACTTGACCTCCTGGTAGCTTTTCTCGTGGTCGCTGATGTTGTAGATGTGGACCTTGCGACGCTTGCCGTCCTTGATGCCGTCGAGGATCACGCCGATGTTGGTCTTGCCCTTGGTGCGCGGGCCGAGTGACGCGGGATCGGGAAGTACCGACTTGAGGAACTGCAGCGGCGAGATCTTGCAGCCGTTGACGTTAATCGGCTCGATGCTGGTCATGCCGACGTTTTCCAGCACCTTGAGATGCGTCAGATATTTCTCGGAGAAGGTCATCCAGAAGCGGATACGCTCGATGCCCTTGATGTTCTGTGCCAGCGATTCCAGCTCCTCGTGGTAGAGCAGGTAAATGTCCTTCTCGCCGATGCCGTCGAAGTCGAAGGTGCGCTTCTCGGCCAGCGGCGCGGTCTCCTTCCACTCGCCTTTCTCCCAGTAGCGGCCATTCGCGCTGATCTCGCGAATGTTGATCTCGGGGTTGAAGTTGGTGGCGAACGGGTAGCCGTGGTCGCCGCCGTTGGCATCCAGAATGTCGATTCGGTGGATTTCGTCGAACAGGTTCTTCTGGCCGTAGGCGCAGTAGATATTGGTCATGCCGGGGTCGAAGCCGCAGCCCAGCGTGGCCATGTTGCCGGCCTTGGCGAAGCGCTCCTGGAACGCCCACTGCTCCTTGTACTCGAACTTGGCCTCGTCCGGATGCTCGTAGTTGGCGGTGTCCAGGTAGGGCACGCCGGTGCGCAGGCAGGCTTCCATGATGGTCAGGTCCTGATAGGGCAGGGCCACATGGATCAGCACGTCGGGCTGGAAGGACTCGATCAGCGCGATCAGCGCCTCGACGTCATCGGCATCGACCTGGGCGGTCTGGATGGGGCGGTCCAGTTGGTCCGCGATCGCCTTGCACTTCGCTTCGTTGCGACTGGCCAGACAGATTTCGTGGAACACCTCGGGGTGCTGCGCGCACTTGTGAGTCACCACACCACCGACGCCGCCGGCGCCAATAATCAAGGCTTTGCTCATAGGGTTCGGATCCAGATCGGGGAAATGGAAAGGAATGACGATAAAGGGCCAATGATCGCACTCTTGAGGCTGGTCGCAAGGGGTTTTAGCGTCAAGTCCGAGATGCAAGGGGCCTCGCGTTCAGAACAGAAACGCAAACTTCTCGCGCAGCTGCTCCCAATGCGCTCGCGAGCTGGCCGCCAGCACCGTGCCCTGGTGAATCGTCGGTTGGTAGGGCGTGCCGTCGAGCAGCGCCGAATAACCGCCGGCTTCCTGATGGATCATCAGCCCCGCGGCGTGATCCCACGGCATCAGCTTGCCGGTCAGCATGAAGTCGACGAAGCCGAACGCCAGGGTGCGATATTCATGGCAGGCGCAGCCGAACGCCATCATGCGCTGGAAGTCGGGGAAGGTCGCCGCCAGCTGGTACTGCTGGGGCTTGGGGAACAGCCGGATCGAGGTTGAACCGACCATCTCGTCGAACCTTTTGGTGTCCGAGACCTGCAGCTGGCGCTGGGTGCCGTCGGGGCGGCCGAACCAGGCGCCTTCGCCATGGCGGGCGACGATCCAATCGTCCGCTAGCGGATCGTAAAGCAGGCCGAAGATCGTCTCGCCGAAACGGGTCGCCGCCAGAATCACCCCGAATTGATTCAGTCCGCGGGCGAAGTTCCAGGTGCCGTCGACCGGGTCGATAATCATCGCCAGCTCGGCACCGGCGATATCGTCGAGATTCGCGCTGCCATCGGCGACCGCTTCCTCGCCGATCACCGTTGCCGCCGGCAGCAGCTCGCGGATCGCCGCCGTCATCATGCGTTCCGCGCCCTGATCGGCATCGGTCACCAGATCGTCCGGCGCGCTCTTCGAGCGGATCGCGTCTTCGGAGAGGTTACGAAAGCGCGGCAGGATTTCGGTCTTGGCGGCATCGCGCACGATCTCGATCAGGCGTTGCTGTTGCTCGAGGCTGATGGCACTGGCGGGCATGCGAATCTCCTGGGTCGTGGGTCTCTTTCCTAGGGTATCCGATTCCGGCGCCGGGGTCCGTCTCGCCGCCCCGTCATTCCGCCCCCTGTGTCGACGCCACCTGACGATCGCGCCCGGCGCCCAGCGCCATGACCAGCGCGCACAGCCCAATTGCGCTCACCAGAAAACCCACCACGTTCCAGCCACCGCTCCAGTCGTGCAGCACGCCGACCAGCAGTGGTCCCATCGCCGCCAGGGTGTAGCCGATGCCCTGGGCCATCGCCGAAAGACTGGCCGCCGTGGTGGCATCCGGCGCACGCAGGGCCAGCAGGGTCAACGCCATGCTGAACGTACCGCCCTGGCCCAGGCCCAGCACTACGATCCACAGCCAGATGCTTGCGACCGGGGCGTAGAGGCAGCCCAGCAGCCCGGTCAGAGTAAGTGTCATTACGCCGATCAGCACCGCCCGCTGGTCGCGCATGCGGCTGCCGATCCATGGTGCCAGAATCGCCGTGGTCACCTGCAGCAGGATCGATACCGACAGTGCCAGCCCCGCGGTGACCGCCGCCAACCCGCGATCCTGCAGGATCGTCGGTAGCCAGCCGAACACGATATAGGCCAGCGACGACTGCAACCCCATGAACAGCGACACCTGCCACGCCAGCGAGTCGTGACGCAGCCGCGCACCGCGACGCGCAGGAACGCGAGTGGGTTTGGTGCCCTTGAGCTGCGGCAGCCAGAACAGCGCGGCGATCACCGCCGGTAGTAGCCAGAATGCCAGCGCGCCTTGCCAGGGACTGTATGAAGCCCCCTGTGAAGCCCCTTGCCAAACACTGGCCAACGCCTGACGCAGCGGCTCGGTGGCACCCGCGGCAGCGGATGCGCCGAGATTGAGCGCTACGGTGTAGAGGCCGGTCATGATGCTGACGCGCCGGGGGAAGTCCCGCTTGACGATGCCCGGCAGCAACACTCCGATGATGCCGATACAACCACCTGCGACCGCCGTGCCCAGGAACAGCCCCGCTGTGCCGATATAGGGTCGCACGAGCAACGCCACCGCCAACACCAGCAGCGCGGCGAACACGCTGCGCTCCGGACCGATGCGTCGCACCATGCGTGGCGCCAGCGGCGCTGCGATTCCCAGAAACAGCACCGGCAGCGTGGTCAGAATGCCCTGCCAACTGGATGAGAGCGCCAGCTCCTCACCGATGCTGCCGAGAACCGGCGCAACGCTGGTCAGTGCCGGGCGGAGGTTGAGCGCTACCAGCAGCAGCGCGACGAGAGTCAGAACGCCCCGGCGGGGCATCGCGGAAGTCGACAAGAGGACCATCCTTGGAAATCGAAAGATATTACGTCACGACGGCAAAGCCGAGGAGGCAAGGGTAGCCGATTACGACCAAAACCGGGATGGTTCTACGCCAATCGTCGAGTGTCGGTAGTGATTTCGACTCCATGGGTGGGTATTGGCCGAGTGACTTGCTCAGCAGTTGATATGCACGGAAGTGGCGGTGGGCGTCTGGGGGATGCTTATTGGGTGGAGTGACAAACGCGTTGCTATTCACGGACCTGTTTCAATCGCGGTTCAAGAGCCGCTGCCGCAGTGCAGGACTCTTGGGCAACAATCCCACGCTCAGCCCGAAGGGGCGAAAGGCACTATTCAGGAGTATGAGCGACTGGCTGCCCTTGTCGGTCTCGATGTCCGAGAGTGTACGCCGGCTGATCCTAGTCAGCGCCGCATACTCGGTCTGGTTCATGGCCAACACCTCGCGGCGCAGCTTTCTGAGTACGGCGCCGGGCGTCGTGCGTTCGGCAAGTAACGCTTCGACTTGCTCAAGCAGTAGGGTTTCTCGTTCGGCCGGTGAAAGAGGCGTTTTCATACGAGGTTCCATCGATGAAGGCGCTCGTCCAGTCGCGCGAACCCTATGGAGGGAAAGTCGAGAATGGTGCGTGGCACGCCGCGCTGGGCCAGCCGCTCATGGAGCCCGAGCAGCTTTTGGGCCAGCGTGCGGAGTTCCGCGATCAACTGCTCTTCTGGCACGTAAGCGGATAGCGCCTTGGCAATGGCGTACCAATCAAAGTAACCGCCCGCTTCAAGGGGCGTGCCCCAGGTGGTGGTGCGTGTAACGCCTTCCGGGTCGGCCTTCATCGGCGCGAAGTCGTAGATGGGCGCTAACGTCATGCCATCGGGGCGTTTGATGATCGCCGTGTTACGGCCGTGATTGTCGGAATTACCGAATGCGACATTCAGCAGGTCACGCTTCACAAGCTCGATTACCAACGAGGCGGCATCGAATGTCGCCCCCTCGGTTTGGACGCGAGACTGACGGCTCAATCGTGCGACCAGTGTGTCGATGACCTCAAGCATGCTGAGGTACGCTCCGGGCCCTTTTTCCATGATCGAGTAGACCGATTCCAGTCCGTACAGGGTGCGCTGGCCTGCCTCGAAAGCCACGTCGAAACGCGGCAACCAGAGCGAAGGGTAGCGAGCTCCCTCCTCAAGTCGCATGCCGGTGGTATCGATGGTCTCCATCCCGAGCGCTGCGAGTTCGTGATAGAAGTAATACTCGGCGCGCAGGATATCGCAGTCGATTCCATCACGCCGATTGCGCGGGAACTTGACTAGGTAATGTTGATCCTGAAGCGTCTGCTCGTCCTGCCAGGTGTCGATCCATACTCTATTCTCGGGCGAGCAGCGCAGTAACAGCTTGGGCGCTTCACCACCCGCGCCGGTGGCCCCGCCGCTGGCTGCCCCCATTTGTTGTGCGTACTCCAGGAAGTCGGTATGTCGCTCGATCACGTCCTGAGCCGGGAAGCGAATCTGTGTGAGTGGTCCGTCTGACACTTGGGGCGGAACCGCCTCTCTAATACGCAAATTCCCCACTGGCGCAATTGTGCCGTGACGCAGTAGTTCGAAATCCTGCTCGCCGGGAGGCAGATGATCGATACCCAGTTGCTGGATCCAGTACCGGCGACTGGCGCCCGCTGGCATGAGGTCATCCAGAAAGGCGAACCAGTGTGCACCATGAAACTGTTCCATCAAGCGTACGGGATAGTTGACGCCGCAGGCACGCTCGTCATCGCACTCCATCCAATCCACGGCGTAATATTGCTCGTAGCCCAGAGACGCCGGTCCGCGTCGCCCCTTCTCGGGGTACGGAATCGATAGAATGGCGGCATCATGCCATCGGTGTTGATGAAAGATCTGTAGTGTAAGCGTCATGACCAAACCTTGAGCAAAAAAGCGCTCAAAAAGAAGATACGCAAAACATTATGAGCAAGATACCACTCATAAAAAAGCGATGAGCGATATTTTGGGTAAAATATTGCTCATTATAGGTCTTGGCACCTTCCCTCTTGAATTTGGATGCGTCAGCGCACGCCCGCCCGATAGCTGTTGGGTTCGAGCCATAAATGATCATGCAGGTCACCCTGGAGGCAGAACATTCGCGGCCGCTGCCGGAAGTCGAATAGGCGGAAGAGGTGGTAGCGGTCGGCGTAAGAGCGAGAACAGGCCAGTTCATTGGGTGAGATGAAGAAGGCGCTTTCGATGGCGAATGCCGTCGTTTTGACTTCGATCCATCGCTCACGACCATCTGCTTCGAATGAGAGCACGTCAAAACCTGCACCGTCGCCTTGTGTCTCCGCGACGTGTTCGACCTTTTCGGCCAGCTTGTCATGGCCGTCCTGCTTCAAGCGATGTTGTTCGTAGCTGACCACGAAATGCTCGCCGGCCAGACCGAGCTCGCGGTTTTGTGCCTCGCGCGCCAAATAATCCCGCTTGAGGGGCTTTCGTTCATAGGCAGCGGGCTTCTCATTGATCTCTTGGTGCGGCCGCGACGGTTCGGGAGGCGTGACGATAATGACATCGTTGGCTGGCTCAGCCGCATCGACCGCCGGGCGTTCGGTCGCTAAGCGAGCCGCGCGATCGAAGAGTTCGCTACCTAGCAGTACGCGCTCGACGGCCTCGACCAGCACTCCTTGATAGTTGCTCAAGGGCTTGTAGCCATCAACGTAAGGGCAGTCTGCGTCGCGCAGTACGGCGCTGATATTGCGATGTTTGTACTCGATGGAAGACCTTGAACGATCATGAAGGCGCTCCATCAGCGCCTGATTGAGTTGGCGCTTGTTGTAGCGCTGCCCACTCAGTTCGGCTACCAGCATTTGCCGGTATGTAGCGACGATGGTTTCGACTTCGGTAACGCTCCAGGGTGCCGCGCGACGCATGCCACTTACTCCAAATTCTGGATCTGTTCCCGCATCTGTTCGATCAACACCTTCAGCTCCACCGCGCAGCGGGTGGTGTCGGCGACGACGGATTTCGAGGAGAGGGTGTTGGCTTCGCGGTTGAGTTCCTGCATCAGGAAGTCGAGGCGGCGGCCGACGGGGCCTTTTTGCGTGAGCTGACGTTCGACCTCGGCCACATGGGTCTCGAGGCGGTCGAGTTCTTCGGCGACGTCGGCTTTCTGGGCGAGCAGGGCGATTTCGGTCTCGATGCGCTGGGGGTCGAGCTCGGCCTTGAAGGCGGTCAGGCGCTCGACTAACTGCTCGCGCTGGCGTTCCAGAATCTCGGGCAAATGGGCGCGGACCTCGGCGACCACGGCGCGAATGCCTTCAAGCCGGTCGCGGATCAACTGCGCGAGACGTTCGCCTTCGCGGGCGCGGCCGGCGATCAGGTCGTCCAGCGCGGCATCGAAAAGTGCGTGGGCGGCATGCTGGACACGCTCGAGGTCGAGCCCGTCGCTTTCCAGTACGCCGGGGTGATCGAGCAGCGCCAGCGCATCGGGCATGGTGGCATCGGGAATCTGTGCGCGTACTGTACCCAGTGCCTGGGCCAGAGTGGCCAGGCGTGTCTCGTTGACGCGGAGCGTGGTGTTGCCGTGAGCCGGTTCGAATCGCAGTGTGCATTCGACCTTGCCGCGTGAGAGGCGCTTGCGCAACGCATCGCGATAATGCGGCTCAAGGTCGCGCAGATTATCCGGCAGGCGGAAATGCGGTTCCAGGTAGCGCTGATTCACCGAGCGCAACTCGAGCTGCAAGCTGCCCCAGTCGGCGTCCTGTGTCTGCCGGGTGAAGGCGGTCATGCTGTAAGCCATGCGATTCTCCTGCGCTGCGAAGCCATTCTTGAATCTTGCAGTCTAACCGATTCACGGTCCGCTTGAGGCTCGCTTGAGTGTAGAATGCGCGGATTGCTGCGGCGTGGCCGCGACGTGATTATTCCGAACCTGGTTTTTTCGATCGACGATGCAGAGAGGTGGTATGCGCCCGAGTGGACGACAGCCCGATCAACCCCGCGAGATTACGCTCGAGCGGGGCTATACGCGCCATGCGGAGGGTTCCGTATTGGTGAGCTTCGGTGATACCAAGGTGCTGTGCAATGCCAGCGTCGAAGCCGGCGTGCCTCGCTGGCTGCGTGGCAAGCAACAAGGGTGGATCACCGCCGAATACGGCATGCTGCCCCGCGCGACTCATACCCGTGGCGGGCGAGAGGCCACGCGTGGCAAGCAGGGTGGGCGTACGCTGGAGATTCAGCGCTTGATTGGCCGTTCGCTGCGCACCGTGGTGGATCTCAAGAAACTCGGTGAATTCACCATCACCGTGGATTGCGACGTGATCCAGGCCGATGGCGGCACGCGCACGGCGTCGATCACCGGCGGCTGCGTGGCGCTGGTGGACGCGATCCATCACCTGCAGCGCGAGAAGCTGATCAAGAAGGATCCCTTCAAGCAGCTGGTGAGCTCGGTCTCGGTGGGGATCTTCAAGGGCCAGCCGGTGGTGGATCTCGACTATCCCGAGGACAGCACGGCAGGCACCGACATGAACGTGGTCATGGCCGAGGATGGCGGCTTGATCGAGGTGCAGGGCACCGCCGAAACGGCGACGTTCACCCGCCAAGAGCTCAATGCGATGCTCGATCTGGCCGAAGGCGCCGGAAGTCAGCTATTCGCCCATCAGCGCGAGGCGCTGGGCTTTCGCGACTGATTGCGGACGATAGCATGTGGCAAGAACGCACGACGCCGGCCTGGGGCCGGCGTCGTCATTTGCGCGGGACCGGCGACGTTACAGGTCGAGATCGTACTCGACGATGAGCGGCGCGAACTCGGAGAAAGTCGCGTCGCGGTCGATCCAGGCATCCACCACGTGGCGGCGGAAGTCGGGGCCCACGATCTGATAATCGAGGCGCCAGCCTTCCTGACGTGTGCGGGGCACGTCCTGATCAAGCTTGGGCCACCAAGTGTACTGGCTGGCATCGCGATTGACCTCGCGGAAGGTGTCGATGTAGCCCATCGGCCCGAAGACTTGATCCATCCACGCGCGCTCTTCGGGACGAAAGCCCGGTGTGGTCTGGTTATCGGCCCAGTTAGCAAGGTCGATGGTCTTGTGCGCGATGTGCCAGGTGCCGCAGATGATGTACTCGCGGCGCTTTTTGGCCATCTTGCTGAGATATTCCTGGTACTGATTCATGAAGGACTGCTTGGCCTCCATGTCGCTACCGTCGGGCATCAGGAAACTGGCGATGCTGAAGCGGTCGTAATCGGCCTGAAGAAAGCGCGCTTCGTTATCGCACTGGGGAAAGCCCAGCCCGTACATGATGGCCTTGGGAATCTTACGGCAATAGAGTCCTACACCCGAGAAACCGTCTTCCTCGGCGTCCAGGAAATAGCCTTCATACCCCTCGGGGAACAGAATGCTGTCGTCGAGTTCGAAGCTTTTGGCCTTGAGGTTCTGAACGCAGATGACATCGGCGTCCTGGTTGGCCAGCCAGTCGAGAAACCCCCTCCCGACCGCTTCGCGGATTCCGTTGACATTGATGCTGGCGATTTTCATACATGGTCCCTTTTTCGTCGCGCGTGTATGATACCTGAGCTTTCGACGTTTAGGTAAATGTGTAATAGCGATCAGGGTGATAGGGAGTCCGGCGTGACCGCGCAACTGCAACCATATCAGCAGGAGTTCATCGAATTCGCCATCGAAGAAGGCGTGCTTACCTTCGGTGAATTCACCCTCAAGTCCGGGCGGGTCAGCCCCTATTTCTTCAACGCCGGTCTCTTCAAGAGCGGCCGAGCCCTGGCGCGTCTCGGCCGTTTCTATGCGCAGGCCATCGCGCACAGCGGTCTCGAGGCGGATGTGCTCTTCGGTCCGGCTTACAAGGGCATCCCGCTCGCCACCACCACGGCCGTGGCACTGGCCGATCATCATGACCGCGACTTGCCGTTCGCGTTCAACCGCAAGGAAGCCAAGGACCACGGCGAAGGCGGCAACATCGTCGGCGCCGCGCTCGCCGGGCGGGTGCTGATCATCGACGACGTCATTACCGCGGGTACCGCGATCCGCGAGGTCATGGACCTGATCGATGCCGCCGATGCCCAGGCGGCGGGTGTGGTCATCGCCCTTGATCGTCAGGAGTGCGGCCAGGCCGAAGAGGGCGCCCAGCGCCGCAGTGCCATCCAGGAGGTCGAGGCGCGCTACGCCATGCCGGTGGTGAGTATCGTCACGCTCGACCAGGTGCTGGCCTATCTCGAAACTCATGCCGGTGCCGACCTTCAGCCTCATGCCCAGGCCATCCGTGCATATCGCGATCGTTACGGCGTGCATCTCGACGGATAAGGTTTGAAAACGGCGTTTCTAAACTGATGCGATTATGCCATAGTGATGGCAGTATTCACCATTTTTTGCGGGAGCATCCCATGATCAAATCACTCGGTTTCGCGCTCACCTCTGCCGGCCTTCTGCTGGCCAGCCAGCAAGCCATGGCGCTCAGTGTGTCCGCCAACGCGGGTGCCGACTCGCATGGGATCGAAGCGAGCCAGAGCATCTTCCCGACCCTGCGCGCCAGTGTCGGCTATCTTACCTCGGACGATAGCGGCCATGATGCCGATACCTATTCCGGGTCGTTGATGTTCTCGCCGTATCTGCCGCTGGTCGATCTCTCGGTCGGCGCGCGCTATCAATACCAGGACACGCACTTCGGCGACGGTGGTGGCGTCGGGCTCGGCGGTTCGGCCTACGTCGACACGCCGATTCCGCTGACCTCGGTGGGTGGCTACGGCTTCTACACGCCGGACGGCCTGAGCCACGGCGACATCAAGAAGAGCTACGAGTACGGCGCCCAGGCGCGGGTCAACGTCATCTCGCAGACCTATCTCTATGGCGGCTATCGCTATTACCGCACTGATTTCAACGACAGCGGCGAGCACACGCTCGACAGCGGCCCGGTATTGGGCGTCAGTGTCGGTTTCTAGGCTCCGGCGGCATAGCCCGCGACATAAGTCGACGCTCCCTTGGCAAGCAGCCATTGCCCGTGGAGATGAAACATCGGCGTCCCATTCGGGGCGCCGATTGCGTATCATGCAGGCACATCGCCGCCATTGGCAGAGTGATCCTCATGCTCGATATCGTACTCTTTGAGCCCGAAATTCCGCCCAACACGGGCAATCTCATCCGTTTGTGCGCCAACACCGGTTTTCGCTTGCATCTCATCGAGCCGCTGGGCTTCGCGCTCGATGACAAGCGTCTGCGCCGCGCCGGGCTCGACTACCACGAGTGGGCGCGGGTCACCGTGCACGCGGACTGGAACGCCTTCTTGGAAAGCGTTCAACCGGTGCGCGTGCTGGCGGTGTCCACGCGCGGTCGCACCGGATATCACGACGTCGCCTATCGGGAAGGCGATGCGCTGGTCTTCGGCCCCGAGACCCGTGGCCTTCCGCAGGCCATGCTCGATGCCTTGCCGGCAGCGCAACGCCTGCGTATCCCCATGCTGCCGGATAGCCGCAGCCTGAACCTGTCCAACGCCTGCGCAATCCTGGTCTTTGAAGCCTGGCGACAGCTCGAATTCGCCGGCGCAGGGATTGCCGATGTGGACGCGGCGCCGACGTCATGAGCACCCCATCCCCGATTCGCCAACGCCTCGCCAAGCTCAATCCCCGCCAGCAGGAAGCCGCGCGGTATATCGACGGCCCCTGTCTGGTGCTGGCCGGTGCCGGTTCCGGCAAGACCAGCGTGATCACCACCAAGATCGCTTACCTGATTCAGGAATGCGGGATGAGCGCGCGCAAGATCGCGGCGGTGACCTTCACCAACAAGGCGGCGCGCGAGATGAAAGAGCGCGTGGGGCAGATGCTCCAGGGGCGCGAGGGCCACGGCCTGACGGTCTCGACCTTTCACACGTTGGGGCTCAACATCATTCGCGGCGAACTGAAGACGCTGGGCTACAAGCCGGGCTTTTCGCTGTTCGACCCCGAGGATGCCAAGGCGCTGTTGCGCGATCTGATGCAAAAAGAAGCGGATACCGATGCCGAGCAGATCAACGCTGTTCAGGGACAGATCTCCCAGTGGAAGAATGACCTGGTACTGCCGGGGCAGGCGATCTCGCACGCCGCGGACGAAGACGCGCAATACGCGGCGCGGGTGTATGAAGCCTATAGTCGGCATCTCAAGGCCTACAACGCGGTCGACTTCGACGACCTGATCCTGCTGCCGGTGGTGGTGCTGCGCGACAATCCCGACGTCCTGGCCCGCTGGCGGCGCAAGATCCATTACATGCTGGTCGACGAGTACCAGGACACCAACGTCAGCCAGTACCAGCTGGTGCGCCTGCTGATGGCTGAGCGTGCCACCTTCACCGTGGTTGGCGACGACGACCAGTCGATCTATGCCTGGCGCGGCGCGCGCCCCGAGAACTTGGTCATCCTGGGCGAGGACTTTCCGCGCCTTAATGTGATCAAGCTCGAGCAGAACTATCGTTCCACCGGCACCATCCTGCGCGCGGCGAATACGTTGATCGGCAACAATCCCCACATCTATGAAAAGACCCTGTGGTCGGAGATGGGCCAGGGCGATGCCATTCGCGTCATCGTCAATCGCCACGAGGAGGCCGAGGCCGAACGCGTGGCTAGCGAGATCCTCACCCGGCGCATCAAGGAGCGCGCCGAGTGGCGCGACTTCGCGGTGCTGTATCGCGGTAACTTCCAGGCGCGGTTATTGGAGCTCAAGCTCCAGCATTATCAGATTCCCTACAAGCTGTCCGGCGGCACGTCGTTCTTCTCGCGCAACGAGATCAAGGACGCCATGGCCTACTTGCGGCTGTTGATCAATCCCGGCGACGATAACGCCTTCCTGCGTATCGTCAACGTACCGCGTCGCGAGGTCGGCCCCGGGACGCTGGAAAAGCTTGCCAACTACGCCACCGAGCGGCACGTATCCTTGTTCGCCGCCTGCCATGAGATCGGCCTCGAACAGGTTCTGCCGACGCGTGCAGTGGAGCGCTTGTCGCGCTTCACGCACTTCATCGACGGGGTGCGCCGGCGCATGGATCAAGGCGACGCCATTGCGGCGATTCGCGAAATGCTGCAAGACATGGATTACGAGGCCTGGCTGTTCCAGAACGCCAGCGCCCCGACCGTCGCCGAGCGGCGCATGGCCAATGTGTGGACGCTGGTCGATCAGCTCGAGAAGTCGATGCACCGGGACGATGAAGATGGCGAGGCCTCCGAGGAGACCGACGACGTACAGTCGGCGATATCGCGCCTGGTGTTGCGCGACATCCTCGAGCAGCAGGCCGAGGAAGACGACTCCGACCGGGTGCAGCTCCTCACCATGCACGCCTCCAAAGGGCTGGAGTTCCCGCATGTCTATCTGATGGGGCTGGAGGAAGAGCTGCTGCCGCACCGTAACGCGATCGAAGCCGGCACCATCGAAGAAGAACGCCGCCTCGCCTATGTCGGCATCACCCGCGCGCGGCGCACGCTGACGCTGACGCTGGCCCGCCAGCGCAAGACCTACGGTGAGCTGCTTGATTGCACCCCCAGCCGCTTCCTCGAGGAGCTCCCGCCCGACGATCTCGAGTGGGAAGGCCGCGCCGACAAGGAAGACCCCGAGAAGAAGCAGGCGCGTGGCAAGGACGCCCTGGCGGGTATCCGTTCGCTGTTGGGATAGCATGCCATCGCCTGAAAGATAACCGCGTCATCCGACGGAGCCTTTTATGAATCCGCATGCCCTGCGCTCTCTTCTGTTCGTGCCGGCCACCCGGCCAGATCGCATCGCCAAGGCTCTGGCCAGCCCGGCGGATGCCGTCATCGTCGATCTGGAAGACGCCGTCGCCGACGGCGACAAGGCCAATGCCCGGGACACGCTCGAGGCCTTCCTGGCGGACAACCCGCAGGTCTCGCTCATGGTGCGCGTCAATGCCCCCGGCACCCCGTACCATGAACCCGACCTGGCGCTATGCGCGCGCCAGACGGCCATCACGCGCCTGCTCGTGCCCAAGGCCGAGTCCCGCCAGGCACTGGCAAAGGCCGCCGCCTGTGACAAGCCGCTGTGGCTGCAGATCGAAACGGCGCAAGGCCTGCTGGCGCTGTCTAGCCTGGCCGTTGCGGCAGGCGTCGAGCGGCTCAGCTTCGGGGCCCTGGATATGATCACCGAGCTGGGCCTGGCGCCCGAGACGCCG
Organism: Chromohalobacter sp. HP20-39; assembly: GCF_033052815.1. Taxonomy (NCBI): domain Bacteria; kingdom Pseudomonadati; phylum Pseudomonadota; class Gammaproteobacteria; order Oceanospirillales; family Halomonadaceae; genus Chromohalobacter; species Chromohalobacter sp. HP20-39. The sequence continues at coordinate 457,589 of NZ_JAWHTP010000002.1, forward strand.
GGTGCTCGCCAAATGCTCGATCAGGGGCGTTATCAGCTGGTGGTCCACTCGCGCGCGGCGGGACTGGCCGCGCCGCTTGAAAGCCCCCATCCCGCCCTCGACGACACGGATGCCGTGGCGCGCACGGCCGTTCACGCCAAGGAGATGGGCTTCACCGGCATGCTATGCATTCACCCCCGGCAGTTGCCCGTGGTCAACCAAGCGTTTTCTCCCAGCGAGGCCGAGGTCGCCTGGGCCAGGCAAGTGGTCGACGGCGCCAGCCACCAGGCAGGTGCGTTCAGTGTTGCGGGCCAAATGGTCGACGCGCCGGTCATCAGCCGCGCTCAAGGCATCCTCGCCAAGTACGAAGCGGGCGACTAATGGCTACAAGCTCCCAAGGATAAGTGGGTGGTTATGGCGTTATTACTGAGTGCTCGCTAGCTATTGATAGTGCAAAAGGGGCATGGGATAGCAGGGTTAGAGCTTGATGGGTAGAATGCTTCAAGAACTGAATTCAAAATATAAAATTCGTTATCAGCGATCAGGGTGCGGTTGAGGTATCCACATGGCTGGCGGAATCGACGCTTGCTTGTCATGTAGTGCGATGCTGTGTACCCGGACATTGGATAGGTCTATGGATAAGATCAAGCAGAACACTCTGCATGGAGAAGTTGCCGTTCGCATTCGCGATATGATCGACGCGGGAACGTTGGCGCCTGGGAGTCGGGTTCCTGAAAAACAGCTTTGCGAGCAGTTTGGTGTCTCGCGTACTCCTCTGCGAGAAGCTTTGAAAGTATTGGCCTCGGAAGGATTCGTAGAGTTGCTACCGAACCGAGGTGCGCGTATCTCCAAGCTGACCATCGATACTTTACAGCACACGCTAGAAGTTATGAGCGCCCTCGAGGGGCTATCCGGTGAACTGGCTTGCGCACATATTTCCGACGCCGAGCTCGCCAACATAGAAGCGTTGCACTATCAAATGTTGGCTTACTACAAGAATACCAATATGGCCGAATATCTGTTGACCAATCAGCAGATACATGAGGCAATCGTAGTTGCCTCACGGAATGATGTGCTGATTGATGTTTACAAGAACTTGAATCAGAGAGTTCGGCGCGTTCGTTTTTCCGCCGAGCTCAGCAGAGAGTACTGGGCTAAAGCAGTACAAGATCACGAGGATATCATTGCCGCCCTTCGCCGGCGGGATAGTGAAACACTGGGCCAAATCCTGCGCCGTCACCTTAGCGATAAAGTCGAGGTTTCTTCCTTGGCCGACATGGCGGAGCCAAAAAACTTGTTGTGATATTTTATATTTTGGAATGAGCAGACCACCGCGTTAAATAAGGGGTGGTCTGCGTTTGGGTGTGAAAAGTATATGCTAGACTTTTCGGGCGCTCATTCCCCGGAGTTTGCTATACATCTTGGCCAAGCGTGGGCCGTAAAGTATGAGTGCGGCCAAAGCGAAAAGCACCATGGCGATTGGTCGATCCAAGAAAATCGTCAAATCGCCGCCCCCCATAGAAGAAGTCTGGATTAGTGTCTTCTCAAACATTCCTCCGAGAACGATCCCTAGTATTAGAGGGGCGGTAGGGTAATCATAGCGCTTCATAAAATAGCCAACGATTCCGAAAACCAGCGTTAGCCAGACCCCCCACATGCGATTTTCGATGGCGTAAGCACCGATGAATGATAGGAACAAGATACAAGGATAAATCAATGCATAGCGGAAGCGCAGGAGCGAAGCAAATACGGGAACGAGAGGCAGGTTGAGCAGTAATAGTATGGCGCTTCCAATGAAGAATGAGCACATCAGCCCCCACACCAAGTCAGGCTCGTTGGTAAAAAGCAGAGGTCCGGGCTGAATGCCGAAGACGATGAAAGCGCCGAGCAAAACCGCTGTTGTTCCTGAGCCGGGAATACCCAAAGTAAGGGTGGGCACGAAGGCACCATTGACGGCTGCGCTATTTGCAGCCTCCGGCGCAGCAACCCCTTCTATGGCGCCTTTACCGAATTCGTCTTTGTGCTTCGAGAAATGACGCGCCAGATCGTAACCCAGGAAAGATGCGAGTGTGGCACCAGCGCCTGGTAGTACCCCGATAAAAAAGCCAAGTAGTCCACTGCCCAATATGGTAGTCCGACACCTCCGCCAATCCTCCCGCTTCAGGATCATATCGCGAAAGCGTGTGCGTATTGGTTCGACTTTACCACTGCGGACTTGATGCAGTACTTCGGCTACCGCAAACAGGCCAATCACCACCGGCAAGAAGCCAATACCGCCAAATAGATTGATAAAGCCAAAGGTAAAGCGCGCGCTGCCACTTTGCGGATCGAGGCCAATGGTAGTGATTGCCACGCCTAGAGCGGCCATGGCCAGTCCCTTAGTTCGTGACGTACCACTAAAACCAACGATGCTCGTGAAGCCGAGAACGATCAGTGCACAAATTTCGGGTGGCCCGAAATGCAGCGCTAGAGAAGCGAAGACCGGGGCCAATGCCATGAGGAGAATCAAGCTGATGATGCCCGAAACGAAGCTTGAGACCGCGCCTATGGCCAAGGCTGGCCCGGCCCGGCCTTGCCGCGCCATGGGATAGCCGTCGATAGCGGTAACGACGCTGGCCGAGTCACCTGGCGTTGCAATCAATATCGAAGTGATCGTCGCTCCATACTGTGCACCATAGTAGATACCAGCGAGCATGATGAGAGCCGTGATTGGGCTCAAGTTGAGTGTCAAGGGTAATAGCAAGGCGACCCCGGTGGCCGAGCCTAGCCCAGGTAGCAGGCCGATGACCGTGCCGAGTAATACTCCGATGAAACAGTAGAGCAAATTCATGGGGGACAGCGCGGTGCCAAACCCCGTTATTAGATTCGCAAAAAAGTCCATGACTCAGCCTCCAATCAGTGGGGCACTGATGCCGAGGGGTAAACGAATCCCCATGAATTGGTAAAAGATCAGCCAAGCGAGAAGGCCTATACTCAGACTGATGACCAAGCTGAACCAAAGACGTTCGCGTTCCACGCCGGCCAAGATCGCGAAAACAAGGATTGAAAAGGTCAGAAGGAATCCTAGAATAGGCGCCAAGATCACTGCTATAAACAACAATCCAAAGATCAAGGCTACGGATTTCGTAGTGTTGTAGCGCGTTTCTTTGTCAGTATCTGACTCGGCTTCGGTGTCATCTTCTGTTGGATTTATCGTGGCGTGAATGCGAGATCTCCAGGTCTCCCAGCCGATCATGGCACCGAAAGCGACCAATAGTAGGCCAACTACGAAGGGGACGAAGCCCGGACTAATCCGGGCCTCTTCCCCCAAGATGCCGTAATCGACCGAGAGGGTGGAAAACGCCGCTCCTATTGCGACAAGGATCAACGCTCCCACGTAGTCTCCCCTCGGTTTCATGGTCATTACCTCTCAGTCCGTTTCCTTGAGGAGTGGAGCAATAGTATCGTGCTGCTTGGCAAGGAAATCGGCGAACTCATCACCGGTGCGGACCTTGGGCGTCAGATAGTTGTTGTCGATATAGTTCTTGTAGCCCTCGGTTTTAGACCAGGCCTTGATGGCATTTTCCCAGTAGGTTTGTTGTGCTTCGCTGAGGCCTGGTGCCGCCAGTATGCCACGGAACTGCAAGGTAGGCGTGACATCGACATCGATGCCTGCTTCGGCGATGGTTGGTACGTCGGATAATGGCTCTCTTTGGAATCGTTCTTCCTTGAAGATGGTCAAGGCACGCACTTTGCCAGCTTTGATGAGCTCGATGGCCTCGCCAGGGTTGGCGCCAGCAGCGGCAACGTCTCCACCAAGTAACGCGGCGTTATTTGCCGAACCAGATTCAAAGACCACACGGTTGAATGAAACATCCTGATCTTTTTCGATCAATTTGAAGGCTAAAGAAGCCGGGCTACCCTTGCCAGAGATGGCTATGTTGACCTGTCCCTCCTTCGCTGCATCGACTAGGTCACTAATGGATTTATAGGGGGAATTATTGGCGACGATGATCATTGTATGATCCTCGGCAGCCTCGGCGATTGGGGTCAGCTTATCCCAACTGTATGGGACATCGTTCATGATGGGCAGGATGATAGCTGCCCCTGTCTCCGACGCGAGAAGGTAGTGGGGATTACCTTTGCGTTGCAGAAGTGTCGAATAACCGACGGCTCCTGAACCGCCGACGATGTTTTGGACGGAAATGTCGATGTCGCTTCTGACTTCCTCAATGCCCGACGTCGCCGCGCGGCCGAAGATATCGCTCCCGCCACCGGGTTTGAATGGCACCACCATCGAGACTTGCTGCGATGGAGACCATGAGGATTCTTGGGCTTGGGCGGAACTTGCTAATGTTACGGATCCCAAGGCACAGGCCATCGCTATGGAACTGCCGATCTTTAGGAAATTTTTGCGCTTTTTGGTGATAGTCATTGTAGTTCTCCCAATGTGTCTGTGAGCTAAGCGATTGTTCTTTTGAGCGTAAAGCGTTGTCTGTCTCCTCTATGAATAAAGAGTGAATGTCGTCGTCGAGAATGGATTACTCGACGATGTGGAACTGGTCGAAACTCGTTTTATTGAGCGTGAGCCCGAGTCCTGGAGTATCGTCACTCAAGTCGAGATACCCATCGATGGGTTCCGGGTCTCCAGTGAACAGGTAGTAGAAGAGCTCGTTGCCGATCTCGACGTCATGCACTGGGAAGAATTCCGACATCGGTGAGGCGAGCGATGCCATCGTCAGGTGATAGTTGTGCATCTGCCCCGCGTGCGGAATCACCGGGATCTCGAAGGCCTCGGCCATGGCATTGATCTTGCGCGCCACGCTGATACCGCCGACACGATTGGTATCGTACTGAATCACCGATACCGCCTTCTTCTCCAAGAGTTGTCGGAAACCGTGCACGGTGAATTCGTGCTCGCCACCGGAAATCGGCATCGGCGCCATGCGATTGAGCTCAGCGTAACCGTCAATGTCATCGGCGATCACCGGCTCTTCCAGCCAGCGCAGCGAGAAGTGTTCCAGTTTCGGCAGCATGCGTCGGGCGTAGTCGAGGTTCCAGCCCATGTAGCAGTCGGCCATCAGGTCGATGTCCTCACCGATCACTTCGCGTACCGCCGCCACGCTCTTGAGGTTCTCGCGCATGCCCTTGGGCCCATCCTTGGGCCCATAACCGAAACGCATCTTCATCGCCGTGAAGCCCTGGTCGAGATAGGCTTGCGCTTCGCGCTGCATCGTCTCGCGATCGGTGTGGTAGAGCTTGGAGGCGTAGCAGGGAATCTTCTCCTTGGTCCGTCCGCCCAGCAGCTTGAACACCGGCTTGCCGAGGGCTTTGCCCATCACATCCCAGATGGCGATATCGACGCCTGAGATCGCCGCCATGCCGATGCCACGCCGGCCCCATGCCAGCGTCGCGCGATACATACGCTGCCATAGATATTCGTAGTCGAACGGATCCTGGCCGATGACCAAGGGAGCGAGGTGCTGATCGATGATCGTCTTGGCGACACGTGGCGCCAAGGCCACATTGCCAAGACCGACGACGCCCTCGTCCGTTTCGACCTCGATCACTGCCCAGCCGTGGAAACGGAAACTGCCCATCGCATCGCCACGGTCCCACAGGGCATCCATGGCATTGGTGCAGAAGTGTGGCTGCGGTGGCACCGTTTCGCCTTTCCATTCGAAAACGCGGGCCCTGACTCGTGTGATTTTCATTAGCTTGTCCGTATAGCGTGACGAGATGGAGTTAGCTGGAAAGTCGGTTGCTGGCCGCCATTTGGCATGCCAATTTGAAGGCGTTGTGGGTCGGGCGTAGATTGGCTTTGCCTAAGCTGGCGATGTCATAGGCCGTGCCGTGTGCTGGTGTGGTGATAGGCACCGGCAAGCCGCCGTGAACCGTGACCCCTTCATGAAAACCGAGAAGCTTGATGGCGATTTGCCCTTGGTCGTGAAACATGGTGACCACAGCGTCGTATTCCCCGTCACGTACTTTGAGAAATAAAGTGTCAGCGGGATGCGGGCCGGAAACCGTTAGCCCCTCGGTTTGAGCTTCTTCCACTGCCGGGGCAATGGTGTCAATTTCCTCGCGACCGCAGGTGCCACTCTCGCCACCATGTGGGTTGAACGCCGCGACGGCGATGCGTGGGTTGGCAACTCCGGCCAAACGTAGTGACTTATCAGTGAGGCGTGTTGCTTCCAGGATGCGTTCACGCGTGACGTAGGAAGGCGCGTCTTTCAATGGAATGTGTGATGAGATACGTGAGGTCCAGATACTGCCGAATGTATTGAACTCACAGGTGTAGCCGTTAACACCCAAATAATCAGCGAAGAATCCCAGTTCGTCCTCGAAGTTCATGCCTCCGAGCTTCATGGCGTACTTATTCAGCGGGCCGAAGCAAATCCCCTCGATATCACCCCGTACGGCGGCGTCTAGACATTGAGTTAGGGCCTGGCGAGCAGAGCGCCCACCCGCAGCGTTGGCTTCTCCGTAGCGGGTCTCCTCGCGAGAGACGCTATCGATGGGCATTAGTACGGGCGTCGTGTGTTCGCGTGCTTCGGCGTAGCGTTCGACTACTGGCAGATCGAGCCGGGTGCCGGCGACGCGCTGACCTTCTTCCCAGAGCCAGGGGTCGGCAACCAGTATCGCATGGCCGTTTTCCTGAGTGGCGGGATCCGCCAGAAGCTTGGCAATCAACTCCGGGCCGATGCCGCCGGGGTCGCCGAGAATGATGCCGATGAGCGGACGGTCGCTAGTGTTTTGAGTGTCGCTGGGCGGTGTCATGGGTGTCTTTTCCTTTCGTGCCTGCGTCCGCAATGACGCCTGTGTTGTTTTCTGGTCTTCTGGTTGTATTACCAGTCCAGTTACCGACAAGATTAGTTGTCCCCACGAGAGCGTCAAGGCTAGATATTCGCATTTTGGTTATACTTAGGTATTAATAGTATTGTGAGATGTTGATTGATGGACTAAAAGTTAGACCAGTTGGAAGAGGGATATTTGCGATGGACAATCCGGCTTTTGCGTTTGAGCAGGCGCTGAGAAATAAAACTAAGAAGGAATTGCTGGCCGATAAGCTGGTCGACATGGTTCGTAATCGGCTGCTTCAAGATGGTGATGAGCTGCCTAGCGAACGTGAGATGGCGCAGCTGTTCAGCGTAAGTCGAGAGACCATTCGTGGCGCCGTGTCTCACTTGGCGGCCTTGGGAATGGTTAGCGTATCGCATGGTAGTAAGACACGCGTGTGTGCCGATGAGTCAGCGCTTCAGCATTACCGACTTATGCAGGGCGAGGAGGCAGTCGACGCTTCCCAGGAGGCTCGCTATGACATCGATAGCGTTTACGAGAGCCGGCTGGTGATCGAGGCGTCGATCGCCCGACGTGCGGCATTGAAGATCGATGATCATGGTGTCGCGCAGCTAGAAAAGATGCTCAAGACCCAGTCTGAGTGTGACGAGGTCTATCCGATTCCCTTCCAGATGTCGGACAAGGCGTTTCATAGGTTGATTTCGGAATATGCCGATAACGCCATCTTGGTTAAGTATGCCGATGAACTCTACAGCTTTGATCTATACGTGCGACGGCGTGTTTTGCTCGAGCCTGGCGCGGTCGAGCGCAGTTATCGTGAGCACATATACATCGTTGAGGCCTTGAAACGGGGCGATCCGGATGCTGCTGAGCGAGCCATGCTTGCCCATCTCGATAGTGTCTACCGGACGACTAAAGCAAAAATGGCGGGTGGGTCTGGCTAACCACGTTTATGAGTCGACACGGACCGAGCAGTCAGTGGGCAAGACTATTGATGCGTAGTTTCGACAGAGGTGTGGCGCTGTGAAGACCGCATGAAGAAGCCGCAACCTACTGGTCAATCTGACAGCGTGACGAACAATGAAAGGAATGGATATGCACGTACTGATAACCGGCGCTGCTGGCTTTCTAGGACGGCGCCTGACCGCGGCGCTGCTCGACCAAGGACGACTCGATGGACAAGCACTGACTCGATTGACATTGGTTGATCGAGTCGCGCCCGTTCCAGAGTCACTTTCAAGCGATGACATCGACGTCGAGTGTCGTGCTCTGGATATTACCAACTCCGGCGCTTTGGACGCATCTCTCGGTGAGCGGCCCGACGTCATTTTTCATTTGGCCGCTGTGGTCAGCGCAGCAGCAGAGGCCGACCTTGACCTGGGCATGACGGTTAACTTCGATGCCACTCGTGCTTTGCTGGAAGGTTGTCGTCGTTATGCCCTTTCCGCTACGCGCCTTGTCATGACGAGCTCGGTGGCTGTTTATGGAGGTGAGTTGCCTGAAGTGCTCGATGACATGACGGCGTTAACGCCGCAGAGTTCTTATGGTACCCAAAAAGCGATGTGTGAGCTGCTGATCAGCGATTACAGCAGGCGCGGTCTGGTTGATGGTCGTGTGCTGCGCTTGCCAACCATAATGATCCGTCCAGGCCGGCCCAATGCGGCTGCGTCTAGCTTCGCTTCCAGTATCCTGCGCGAACCGCTCGGTGGTGAGGCCGCTGTCTGTCCGGTTTCCACCGAGTTGGAGATGTTTGTGATGTCACCGGGCAAGGTGGTCGCCGCGTTAATCCACGGTGCAGAAGTGCCCGGAGATGATTTTGGCGCCTCACGTAGTTTGATGCTGCCAGGCCTTACAGTGAGTGTCGCTGAGATGCTGGAGGCGTTGTGCCGTCATGGTGGAGAGCAGGCCTTGGCACGCGTTGAGCACCACCACGATAAGGATATCGAAACTATCGTTGCCAGCTGGCCAGCTCGTTTTCGCACCGATAAGGCAAAGCGGTTGGGCTTCACCGGTGACTACGACTTCCGGGAAATCGTAGAGAGCCACCTTAGCGAACGCGCCGCCTCAAAGTAAGCACCCCATTAGGCCTAGCCGGCACCAACCAGATAGCCCAGGCCGTCAGTGCATTACGTATTGGTGGCAGCTTGGTGACCCGTCAGGCCGATGACGCTGATGTTGGGCTTGTCTGCTGTTTCTATAGCCGTGACATCGGTCACGGGTGGGGCGCCGAGGCTCTGGAATACGGCATCGGAGACTACATCGAGATCAAATACATGTGCATGGGCGGGCAAGTGAGCCTGGGCGCAACTTCGCTGAGGATGACACCATGAACGACAATCGAGCGGATATACGAGTAGGCGTGATCGGCATCGGCCTGATGGGCCACGGGATCGCGAGTAACATTCAGAAGCACGGTTGGTCGCTGAGTTTTCTGGACCATCCCGGCAACCAGTCGGTGGACGTGCTCGTAACCAATGGCGCCCAGAGCTTTACCAATGGGCGTGACCTGGCCGCCCACTGCGACGTGATCATTGTCTGCGTGACCGGCTCGCCGCAGGTCGAGGATGTATTGTTTCGCGATGATGGTGTGCTCAAGGGCTTGAAGCGGGGAGGGGTGGTGATCGACTGCTCCACGGCGATTCCCAGTTCGACCGAGCAAATCGCTGACGCAGTAACGAAAGCGGGTGGGCGCTTTCTGGATGCGCCGATGACGCGTACGCCGAAAGAGGCCGCAGAAGGCCGGCTCAACCTTATCGTCGGCGGCGAGCGCGAGCTGTTCGAGGCTCACCGGCCACTACTAGAAAGCTTCGCCGAAAACATCACCTATGCCGGCCCGGTGGGCTCAGGACACAAGCTTAAACTGCTGCACAATTTCGTGTCGGTAGGATTTTCGACTGTTCTGGCGGAAGCCGCTGCCTGTGCACAGCTCGGTGGTATCGAGTCGGAGACACTGGTCGAGGTGCTCGCCAAGGGCGGTGGAGCCGGCGCCATCCTGCAGCGCCTGCAACCCTACATTCTGGAGCGCGACAGTTCCGGCTTCCAGTTCAGCATTTCCAACGCGCATAAGGATGTGGACTATTACGTGACCATGGCGGGAGGCTTGCAGGCCAACAAAGGTGTAGCAGACGGCATTCTTGCGGTGCTTGAGGAGGCTAAAAGCTCGGGGCATGCCGAGGCTACGATTCCCGAATTGATAGGCCTCCTCGCAGAGGGGGAGCGGCGCCGTTAGACGGCGCGCGTCCCAAAGGCGGATAACGGTGACCCGTTATATCGGGCGCGAGTGCATATGGTTGCTGGTCGCTTAAGTACTGATCAGATTAAGTATCGATTCGCTTGAGTTCGTGGCGATAACGCTCCTTGCGCTCGACATAATGCTGGCTGCTTTCTCTCAGGCCAGCGACTTCTTCATCGTTTAGTGTACGAACCACCCTGGCTGGCGAGCCTAGAATCAGTGAGTTGGGCGGAAAACGTTTGTTTGACGTGACCATCGCGCCGGCACCGACCAGGCAGTTCTCGCCGATCACAGCGCCGTTGAGCACTGTGGCATGCATGCCAACCAGACAGCCGTCGCCGATAGTACACCCGTGCAGCATGACGAGGTGGCCTACGGTGACGTTGTCACCGATGGTCAGGGGGAAGCCAGGGTCGACGTGCAGTACGCAATTTTCCTGGATATTGCTGCCGCTGCCCACGGTGATTGCCTCGTTGTCACCACGAAGCACGGCGCCAGGCCAGACACTGACATCTTCGCCCAGCGTTACTGTACCGATGATCACTGCTTCAGGCGCGGTATATGCGCCTGACTTGAACGTGGGGGACGCGTCCCCCAGCGAGTAGAGAGCCATCTATAGTGCTCCTGGTCGTTGTGGATGTAGGAGCCGCCTGGTGGCAGGAGGCTGAGAATCGCTCTTTTGAAATTATGAATGCAAATTACTAATCTCTTTTCGTGCTTTTATAGCTAGTACCTTGTTTTAAAGTAGCTTTTATCGATACGTTTTTCGTCTAGACGAAAGTCTATTTTGTAAAAATGAATTATGAGTTCATTCTGCAAGAGACGTATCGACCCATGGCAGTGCCTTGCACCGTGCAGCCGAAACCAAGGAGAAGAACATGGAGCAGCAAGCTGAAGTCGAGTGTGCCCGGGAAGGGCGACTGGCATGGGTGACATTCAATCGCCCCGAGGTCAGAAACGCTATGACCTGGGCCATGTACGACGGACTCGAACGGCTATGTGACGAGTTGGAAAAAGACGATAGCGTCGATGTCGTGGTACTGCGCGGCAAGGGGGGGGAGGCCTTCGTCGCCGGTACCGATATCAAGCAGTTCACGCAATTCGATGATGCGGCTGATGCAATCGACTACGAGCGACGTATCGATCGCGTCATTGAGCGTCTAGAAACACTCGAGAAGCCGACCATTGCTCTGCTTGAAGGCTTCTGTATCGGTGGGGGAGCGGCGATCGCCATGGCCTGCGACTTTCGCTATGCAACGCCAGAACTCAAGTTTGGCATTCCCATCGCGCGCACCTTGGGCAACTGCGTATCGATGAACAACATCGCACGCATCGTCGGACTGGTAGGGGTAGCGCGCGCCAAGGAAGTATTGATGCTGGCTCGACTGCTCAAGGCGGAGGAGAGCTATAACGCTGGTCTGGTCACGCAAATCTTTGCGGCGGACGTCATCGAAGAGGAGGTGCGCTCCGTCGCTGAAAAGTTAAGCAGCTTCGCACCGTTGACCCTCAAGGCATGCAAGGAAGGTATCCGGCGAGTCCAAGTCAATCAGCGGCCTGCGCCGGGCATGGATGAGGACCTTATTTCGCTCTGCTATACCAGCCAAGATTTTCGTAACGCGGTGGATGCCTTCATTAACAAGAAGACGCACACATGGCTGGGTAAATAAAGATAAACGAGAGACAGGAGGTTGGGGCATGCTTGCACTATCGAATATGAAGGTGCTGGATATCTCGCAAATCATGGCTGGGCCTTACTGCACTATGGTGCTTGCCGACCTCGGCGCTGAGGTGACTAAGGTCGAAAAGATCAACGGCGGTGACGATAGCCGCCAGATGGGCCCTTACGTCAATGAAGAGTCGACGTGCTTCGCTCAGATCAACCGTAACAAGAAGAGTATTTCCCTCAATCTTAAGACGGACGAGGGCAAGGAACTCTTCTATCAACTGGCAAGAGAAGCTGATGTCATCGTCGAGAATTACCGCCCTGGCGTCACCAAGTCGCTACAGATCGACTACGAGACTCTCAAGGCTATCAATCCAGGCATCATCTACTGCTCCATCTCTGGATATGGACAGACTGGACCCTACAGTCACAAGGGCGGTTTTGACTTGGTGGCTCAGGGCATGACCGGGCTGATGTCGATGACCGGTGAGCCGGGGCGTCGACCGCTGAAAACGGGAATCGCCGTGTACGATATCGGCGCCGGTATCACCGCCGTCTACTCCATTCTCGCCGCCTACATCCACAAGATGAATACCGGTGAGGGGCAACTGGTCGATGTTGCCATTGCCGAATGCGGCTTGCCTTGGTTCTCTTGGGAGGCAGCTGCGTACTTTTCCAATGGCACCATTCCGCAGCCGACTGGCTGGCGGCATCGTGTGTCAGCTCCTTATCAGGCACTCCAGGCGCGTGATGGTTATATGATGCTCGGCTGCGCTAACCAGCGTACTTGGGAGCGGCTATGCCAAGAGGTCATCATGCGCCCCGATTTGCTGGAAGACCCCCGCTTCACGACCAACTACCAGCGTGGCCAGAATGTCGAGGCTCTCGAGACGGTTCTGGAAGAAATTTTCGCGACAGATGACATGAATGCTTGGTTGGAAAAATGCGACCAAGCAGGGGTCCCGGCCGGCCCTATCAACAATTTCGCCCAGGCGGTACAAGATCCTCATTACCAGGCGCGTGGCATGGTACAAGAGGTCGAGCATCCGGTGATCGGTAAGATGAAGATGATGGGCTTCCCGAGCAAGTTGTCGCTGACGCCACCTTCTATACGCCAACCAGCGCCAGTATACGCTCAGCATACCGATGAGGTGCTACAAGGGTTGGGGTTGCCCGCCGAGCGTTTGAAGGCGCTGCGTGAGCAGGGTGTGATCAAATAGGCAACCCATATTGAGCGTTACGCTTAGAACGAGTGCTTAGATGAAGCGCCATACACATAGCTTTCTTTTAGAGCCGTCTTCTAGGGCCGTTGTGAAAGGAGAATGGCACGATACGACGATCAAGGAGTTGTAGCTGGCTGCGTTTGCGGTGGACAACTCCTGTCCTGACGCAGTAGGATATGCCGCGTTCCGCCCTTAGCTCAGCTGGATAGAGCGTTGCCCTCCGGAGGCAAAGGTCGAAGGTTCGAATCCTTCAGGGCGGGCCAAGAATCTATAAAAGCCCGCGAGTCGTATCTCGCGGGCTTTTCTTTTCTCTATGACCCGTCCTGAATAGCCGTGGTGACACAGATGACGTTTGAGTTCCTCAGTTCGGGATGATGACGACCCTCATGGCTTGGGCATAAGGGCATTCAGGCCGGTCTGATGTTCTGATTGATACGGAAAATGTTTGCCGGATCGAACTTCTTCTTGAGCTCCACCAACCGCTCGTAACTATCACCATAGGCGAAAGCGACGCGCTCACTCTCATCCCCGGTCAGGAAGTTGACGTAGGCGCCACTGCTGGCGAAGGGTTGTGAGCGAGCGAAGAATTCACGGGCCCAGGCAATGCAGTGTGCGTCCTCGGCAGCCGTTTCCCATCGTGCATGTACGTTCAGTACGTAGTTGGCATCACGGTTTGAGTAGGCCATCGCGTCAGGAAGTGTTCGGCGTGTCTGGCCTCCGATCGTGGCGATGAATATCTCGCATTGCGAAGACGGTAAGGCACTGGCGTATTCGATTATGGCATCGATCGGGCCTTCGTCGAGCGTCGAGAAATTATGTGTTTTCCAATAGTTGCGGGCCCCTGGGGTCAACAGCGGGTCGAAAGCCTGTTGCCAGTCGATGTATGGCTGTACACCAATGTGCTCGCCGTAGGCGGTGCCGAATTCTCGCAGCGGTTCGATGTGTTTCTCGCCTTCAGCGGGATCGCCGACGTAGCAAATAGCAAGCGCGACGATCTCTTTCCCGTGGACTGCCTCGGGTAGGAAAGGCAAGGGAGGCGCTTTGCGAGTAACCATCCACACGTTGAGTTCGTCCGGCATCGTTTCGGTGAAACGGGCGAACTGCGTGATGATTGATTTCGCCTGGTCGAAGGGAAAAACGATAAGACCGCATAGCACGTTCGGCCCCACAGGATGCAACTGGTACTCGAAACGGGTCACGATACCAAAATTGCCGCCTCCGCCACGCAGTCCCCAGAAAAGATCGGCGTTTTCCGATTCGCTGGTGTGTAATTGTTGACCGTCGGCTGTAATCACCTCCATAGAGAGTAGATTGTCTATGGTCATGCCGTACTGTCGGCTGAGCCAACCGAAGCCACCGCCCAGAGTGAGTCCGGCCACCCCTGTGGTGGAGTTGATGCCTAACGGTGTGGCGAGGCCGTACGCTTGGGCGGCGGCGTCGAAATCAGCGAGGGTACAGCCTGGCTCGACAGATCCTTGTTGACGCTCTTGGTCGATGTGGACTCCCTTCATCAGCGAGAGGTCGATCATCAGTCCATCTTCGCAGACAGCGTTGCCTGCGATGTTGTGACCGCCTCCGCGTATGGAGAAGGGTAAGCCGTGCTGGTTAATGAAGCGCAAGGAATGGACCACATCTGCAGTTGAAGTGCAGCGGACGATCATGGAAGGCCTGCGATCAATCATGGCATTCCAGATTTGGCGAACTTCGTCGTATCGCGGGTCGTCGGGGAGCATCACACTGCCCGCGACATTGTCCTTGAACTCCTGTAGTTCGGTCTGTGAAAACTGGCTCATGGCGACCACCGTTACGTATGCCACGGGGTCACCAAAGGCGACCCCGGGCGGGGGGAGAGGAATACGACCAGTCTGGCGATTAGCCTTATGCCTCACAGGGCCCCGTGATTGGCATTTCGTCAGTGGGTAGTCACAGTATAGGTGTGAATGTCAACAATCCCTTCTATTTATTCTCTTCCATCTTCGTGTGTCTGCAGCAGGGCTTGGGGGTGGGCGTCTCACTCGGCCACGTCCAGACGTACCATGTGATAACTCAGCGGCGCGAGCTTGCCTTCGAGTGCCGTGCCGTCGACGGTGAGCCCCTGGCCGGGCGTGGGCCGAATATGCTCGGGGCGCTCGGCGATGTTGGCGGCCTTCATGTCGGGATAGTCGATGCTTTGATGATCCACGATCCTGCAGGACGTGAAACCGCCCAGATCGACATCGAACGCGAGAGAATCGCTGGGATGGCGATTGACGATGAACAACGTGATGGCCTCGTGCGCTTCGTCGTGCACGGCGGAAACGTCCAGATAGGGGACGTCCCCGAGTTCATCCACCGGGTAGGTCGGGCTGTCGACGGCCAGTCGTAGGGCCTTGCCGCGACCGAAGCGGGAAGCGAAATACAGCGGGTAGAAGATCGTCTGGCGCCAGGCGCCGCCATCGCTTTCGGTCATGATCGGCGCGATGACGTTGACCAACTGAGCGATACAGGCGATGCGCACGCGGTCGGAACGCCGAATGAAGGTGTTGAGCACGCAACCGATCAGCAGCGCGTCTTCGACATTGTAGGCGTCTTCGAGGATCGCCGGTGCGAAAGGCCAGTCGTTGCCCTGGAGGATGCGCTTGTCGCGCTCGGTGCTGTGATACCAGACATTCCACTCGTCGAAGCAGATGTGCACGTCCTTTTGGGAGCGCTTCTTGGCCTTGATGTAGTCGATCACGCCGGCGATCGAGCCGATGTAGCAGTCGAGCTTTTCGCTGAGCGCCAGGTAGCTGCCCAGGTCGTCGGCGTAGTTGGTGAAGTACATGTGCAGCGAGATGTAGTCGACCGTCTCGTAGCAGTGGTCGAGCACGGTGGCTTCCCACTCGGGGTAGCTGGCCATATCGGGGTTGGAGGAACCGCAGGCGACCAGTTCGAGGCTGCTGTCGTAGGCCTTCAGCGCCTTGCCGGTTTCGTTGGCGAGATGGCCGTATTCGTCGGCGTTCTTGTGACCGACCTGCCAGGGGCCGTCCATCTCGTTACCCAGGCACCATAGCTTGACGTTCCAGGGTTCCTGGCGGCCGTTGCGGATCCGCAGGTCGCTCCAGGCGCTGCCCTCGGGGTGGTTGACGTACTCGAGAAAGTTGCGGGCGGCGTCGATGCCGCGCGAGCCGAGATTGACCGCCAGCATCATGTCGATGCCGGCCAGCTCGCACCAGTCGGCGAATTCGTGAATGCCGATCTGGTTGGATTCGCGACTGTGCCAGGCCAGGTCGAGGCGTACCGGGCGCTCCTCGCGGGGGCCGATGCCATCTTCCCAGTTGTAGGCGGAGACGAAGTTGCCGCCCGGGTAGCGCACGATGGGCGGCGCGAGCTCCTTGACCATGTCCAGCACGTCGCGACGGAAACCGTTGTCGTCCGCCTCGGGGTGGCCGGGCTCGTAGATGCCGCTATAGATGGCCCGGCCCATGTGCTCGAGGAAGGCGCCGTAAAGGCGGTCGTCGATCTCGCTGATGACGAAGTCGCGGTGCAGGGTGACGCGAGTATGCATGTCAGGCTCCTTGTAACGGGGAAAGACAGGATTGAAATCAGGTGTAGGCCGGGTCATCGGCATCGGCAGAGGGCGCGTCAGGAGACGAGGGTGAGGAGTCCTGTTCGGGGCGGCGGGTCTGGAGCGCTCCTCGAACCTGGTCCATGTCATCGTCATTCAGACCGAACAGGTACGTGGCCCAGAACATCAGCAGGGAGACCAGCGCCGGAATCAGGGTCAATAGCAGCGTGATGACCAGCAGCGCCGTGTCGCTCTGCTGGTCGACGTTGGCCTGGTAGCCGCCCCAGGACAGCAGAAAGCCGATCATGCCGCCGGAAACGGCGAGTCCCATTTTGAGAAAGAACAAGTTGCCCGCGAAGGAGACCCCGGTATTGCGCTGTCCGGTCTTCCATTCGCCATAATCCTCGGCATCGGCCATCAGTGCCCAGGAAATCGGTGCGCCGATGCCGTGCATGAAACTGACCAGCACGAAAAGCACGGTCGCCACGATGCCCCACTGCCCAGGCACGAAGAACAACAGGCACGATGTTCCAATCAAGGCCAGGGTACTGGCTTGAAACACGATGCGTTTGCTGATGCGCTGACTGAGCCGGGGCGAGAGCGCGGTCCCGGCGATGCTGGCGAGTGCACCGGCGGTAATGAAGACGGAAATACCCACAGTGCCGAAGCCCAGCACGTAGGTTGCGAAATAGATCGCCGCACCCTGACGGAGGAAGAATTGCAGCGCTTGGAGGAAGGTAACGCCCAGGATGATCCGCCATTTGATATTCATGGCCAGGGACTTGAGCGTGGCCGTCAGCTTTTCCTGTTTTTGTAGGGGTGGGTGAACACGCTCCCTCACCGTTGCGAAGCAGAAGCCGAACATGGCGAGTGCGATCACGGACATGATGGCCATGGTGTACTGAAAGCCTTGGGTCTCGTCGCCGCCGCCGAGTAATTCGACCAGCGGCATCAAGCTGCTGTTGAGAATCAGGTAGGCCACGCCGACGAGGATAAAGCGCCAGGACTGAAACGATACCCGCTCGCGGTGGTCGTCGGTGATCACACCGCCCAGCGCGCAGTAGGGAATGTTCACCGCCGTGTAGAGGAGCGACATCGCGAAATAGGTGGCGAAGGCGTAGCCAATCTTGGCCGACTCCGACCAGTCGGGGGTGGTGAACATCAGTACACAGGAAGCGGCCAAAGGCACGGGAACAAACAGTATGTAGGGACGGAAACGCCCCCAGCGGCTGCGGGTCCGATCCGCGAGCGCTCCCATGAGGGGGTCGGTGATGGCATCCACGAAGCGCATGGAGATGAAGATGGTACCCACGATGGCCGGCGAGATGCCGTAGACATCGGTATAGAAGTAGGAGAGATACATGACCACGGCGGCAAAGGTCATGTTGTTGCCGGCGTCACCCATGCCGAAACCTATCTTCTCCATCACGCTAAGCTTGGTATTACGCATCGCAGGCTCCCGAGAGCTTGTTCTTTATTGAGCCTGCGAAGCGTAGGCGCCCACTTGGAATTCTATCTAATATATGTATTTCTTGTTTTTGATATAAAAAAAGTTATTCGCATCTGCCAGAGCAGTCCATGACAAACACCTCTGTATGTAATGCGACCAAAGGTGCGCGACTAAAGTGGTGTCAGATAACACATGATTGCTTGCACGCACGCTGCTGGCGCGATTCTGTTATCCTGCTGCCATTCCATCCTTAGCCACTCATCGCTATCACGCGTCTACCTATTCGCGTGCATGGCGTGGCCAGCTTCATGACAGGATTTGTCGCCGTGTCCGATTCATCATCATCCGATTTCGCTACCTTGCCGCTGGCGCCCGCGCTGCTCACTAACCTGGAGTCGCTGAGCTATCACGCCATGACGCCGATCCAGGCCGAGAGCCTGCCGGCGATTCTCGCTGGGCGCGATGTGATCGGCCAGGGTCAGACCGGTTCGGGCAAGACCGCGGCATTCGGCCTGGGGGTGCTCTCAAGGCTCGAGACCAAGGCGTTTCGCGTGCAGGGGTTGGTGTTGTGCCCGACTCGCGAACTGGCGGACCAGGTCGCCGGCGAGTTGCGCCGGCTGGCGCGTGGGCTCAGCAACGTCAAGGTGTTGACGCTGTGCGGCGGGACGCCGCTCAAGCCACAACGTGACTCGCTGGAGCACGGCGCGCATGTGGTAGTGGGCACGCCGGGGCGGATCGAAGAGCACCTGCGCAAGGGCTCGCTGGCACTCGACGCGCTGAACACGCTGGTGCTGGATGAAGCCGACCGCATGCTGGACATGGGCTTTCAGGCGGCGATCGAGTCGATCGTCGGCCAGGCGCCGACCTCGCGCCAGACGCTGTTGTTCAGCGCCACCTACGGTCCGGGCATTCGGCCCATTGCCGAGCGCATGATGCGTGAGCCGCTGAACGTCGAGGTCGCCTCGACGCATGATGACACCAGCATCCGCCAGCATTTCTATCGCGTTGCGAGTGAGGACGCTCGCATGCCGGCACTGGAACGCCTGTTGCTCAACATCCGCCCCGAATCCAGCGTGGTGTTCTGCAATACCAAGCGCGAGACTCAGCAGGTCGCCGACGCCCTGAACGCAGCAGGCTTTTCTGCGTTGGCCCTCAATGGGGACCTGGAGCAGCCCGATCGTGATCGTATCCTGGCGATGTTCGCCAACAAGAGCGTGTCGATTCTGGTGGCCACCGACGTGGCGGCACGCGGGCTGGATATCGACGCGTTGGATGCGGTGTTCAATGTTCAAATCGCCCGCGAACTCGAGGTGCACGTGCACCGCATCGGACGCACCGGTCGGGCCGGCGGGAGTGGCGTGGCCTGCACGCTGGTCGCCGAGAGCGAATATTACCGGCTCGACAAGCTTGGCGAGTTCCTCGGTGAGTCGCTGGCCTGTGAGCCGTTACCGCCGCTGCGTGGCGACGCGCGGCCGTTCACCCCGCGCATGGCGACGCTGCAACTCGATGCCGGCAAGAAGCAGAAGGTGCGCCCCGGCGACATCCTCGGCGCGTTGACCGGCGAGGGCGGCATCGCCGGCGATCAGGTCGGCAAGATCCAGGTCACCGACCGCAGCGCTTTTGTCGCTGTCGAGCGCGAGGTCGTCCGCGCTGCACTCGATCAGCTCGCCAATGGGCGGATCAAGGGGCGGTCGTTCCGGGCGCGCCGTGTCACCCGCTAGTCGGGTTTCGTGGGAGCGAATTTATTCGCGATGCCGAGGCAATGCTTTGCCGATTATTGGCTCATACCATACATAAGGTAATATGAAAGTACCCAAGAGACTCCAGCCCCTGATCGACGACGGTTTGATCGATGAGGTCGTCAGCCAGTTGATGAGTGGCAAGGAAGCCCAGGTTTACGTCGTGCGCTGCGGTGACGAACTGCGTTGCGCCAAGGTCTTCAAGGAAGCCAGCCAGCGTAGCTTCAAGCAAGCCGTGCAGTATCAAGAGGGTCGCAAGGCGCGCAACACACGACGTGCCCGAGCGATGGCCAAGAAGACCCGCTATGGCCAGAAGGAACAGGAAGCGGCCTGGCTCACCTCCGAGGTCGATGCGCTGTACCGGTTGGCCGCAGCGGATGTGCGCGTGCCACGCCCGCATGGCTTCGTCGACGGCGTGCTGCTGATGGATCTGATCAGTGACGGCGAAGACGGCGTCGCTCCCCAGCTTGGCGAGGTGGCGCTGAGCCCGGAAAAGGCGCGCGAGTATCATGATCGGATCATCACCGACGTGGTGCGCATGCTATGTGCCGGATTAGTACACGGCGATCTCTCCGAATTCAACGTGCTGGTCGACCAGGATGGGCCGGTGATCATCGACCTGCCCCAGGCGGTCGACGCGGCGGGCAACAACAGCGCGCCGATGCTGCTGGTGCGCGACGTCGACAATATGCGTGCCTGGTTCGGGCGCTTCGAGCCGGCGCTGCTGAATACCGATTATGGCAAGGAAATCTGGGCGCTTTATGAAGCTGGCGAGCTGCATCCGGATAGCCGGCTCACCGGGCACTTCGAACCCGACACCCTCGACGTCGACGTGATCGAGCTGATGGCGGTGATCGACGACGCCCGCGAAGAGGCCGAGGAGCGCCGCGAACGCGAACGTGACGACCTAGAAGACGACGACTGAGTTACCGGCTGGCGTGGTGGTGCCTTCGTGAAGGCACGTTCCAGGAGGCACAGTAAATACGAATATTTATCATAATCATTGACTCTTGATGTGGAGGTTTCCATACTTCGCCGTTTGGAAACGATCCATAAATTTGGCGCCTATGACGCGTCATCAAGGGAACACAATGAAAAAGACGTCCTGGTTGCCGGGGGAACCGGTTCGGGCCCACTGGCGGCACATACGTGTGGCGCCGCTCGCGCTCTGCTCTTCCATTGCCGCCCTGCTTTCCCCTCTGGCCCTGGCCCAGTCTGCGGATGCCGACGAGCTGGATACACTCACCGTCACTGCGCAGAATCTCTATGAAAACGTCGGCTATACCCGCCGCAGCACGACGGCGGGGACGCGTTTCGAGCTAAGCCCCAAAGAGATCCCTCAGTCGATCAGCATCATCACCGAGCAGCGCATCGACGATCAGAATCTCGACACCGTCAAAGATGTACTAGCGAATACGACGGGGATCTCGGTCAGCCAGGTCGACAGCAATCGCGTACAGTTCTACTCCCGCGGTTTCAGAATCAATAGCTATCAATACGACGGTATCCCCACCCTCAACACGGACAGTCGCTGGTACTTCGGCGAGGGAGCCCAGAATACGGCGATCTATGATCGGGTCGAGGTGGTGCGTGGCGCCAATGGCCTGATGACCGGGGCCGGGAACCCCGGTGCCTCGGTCAATTTCGTGCGTAAGCATGCCGACAGTCGCGAGCTGATGGGGTCAGTATCCGGCACCTTGGGGAGTTGGGATCAACGCCGCGGTGTGGTCGACGTCACCACGCCGCTGACCGAATCCGGTGACGTTCGTGCGCGTTTCATCGGCGGTTATGGCGCTGCAGACGGTGAGCTCGATCGTTATGGGGAACGCAAGAAATTCGGCTATCTGGTGATCGATGCTGACGTTACCGACAATACGACTGTCTCGCTTGGCTACGACTATCAGGATACCCATATATCCTCGCCGACCTGGGGCGGGCTGCCGCTCTGGTACAGCGACGGTAGTGAGACTGACTACGCGCGCTCCTTCAGTGTGGCACCGGATTGGGCTTACAACGATTACGAATCGCAAAAGGTTTTCGTCGATCTCGATCATCGTTTCGGTAATGGCTGGGAGTTCAGGGGGACGGCGACGCACGGAGAAACGGATCTCGACTCCCGACTGATGGCGCCCTATTACGAACCCTATTTCTCGTCACCAGATCCGGTGACCGGCCAAGGGCCAGGTTTCTATACTGGCTGGAATCGTGGTGAGCGTAGTGTGGATTCGGTCGATGCTTACGTGAGAGGTCCATTCGAGCTATTCGGTCGTGAACACGAACTCGTCTTTGGTGGAAGTTACAGCGATCAGGAAAACGATTACCAAAACAGTTTTGCGCCCGGTGTGATCGACGTAGGGGATTTCAACAACTGGAATGGTTCGACACCTGACCTGGAGTGGCCGGATTTCGCGCCCTCGGAAAGCGCGAGCACCCGCCAGAAGGCCGTCTATGGCATGGCGCGTTTCTCGTTGGCTGAGCCGCTGATGCTGATCGTCGGCGCACGCTACACCGATTGGCAAGGTAGCACCTGGTCAAGTGGCTTGGGTAACCACTCGCAGGACGAAGACGCTATCACCCCGTATGGCGGCTTGGTCTATGACATCAACGATGTCTGGTCCACTTACTTAAGCTATACCGAGATTTTCCAGCCGCAGAGCTATCGTTTGGAAGGCGGCAACGGTTATTTGGATCCTCTCGTGGGAAAGAACTACGAAACCGGCGTCAAGGCGGCGTGGTTTGATGGGCTGCTCAACGCTTCGTTCTCGGTGTTCAGGCTCGAGCAGGACAACGTGGCCGATATCGTCAGCACGCCTGGCTCGCTCATCACCACCGCGACGCCTGTCAGCGACGTGGTCAGCGAAGGTTTCGAGGCCGAGCTGACCGGTGCGGTGACCGACGATCTCGATATGACCGTGGGGATTACCCACTACACGGCGACCTCTGCGGAAGGTTCATTCAACACGGATCGGCCGCGTACTCAGGCCAACCTGTTTGCCAGCTACCGCGTGCCGCAGTGGCGTCAGTTGACGATTGGCGGCGGGGCCCGGTGGCAGAGCGAGACCTTCATCGACGATCAGGCAGCGCCCGGCGGGACGCGTGACTACGAACAGGAGAGCTATACGCTGGTCAATGTGTTCGGTCGTTATCAGTTCACGCCGCAGTTGGCCCTGCAGGTCAACGTGAAGAACCTGTTCGACGAGACGTACTACAGCTATTTCGACACTTATGGCGTCTATGGTGAACCGCGGCGCGTGACTTCGACGCTGACTTATTCGTTCTAAGTGTCTTGGCAGCCCCTAGCCCCCGCCAGCGCTGGGGGCTGCGAGTCCCGGTGTCTAAGCTTGCCGCTTCCACGCCTCGAACCATCCCAGCCCCGCCCGCGTGCCGGCGCGGGGCTTGTATTCACAGCCGACCCAGCCCTCGAAACCGTCTGCATCCAACTGTTCGAACAGCCACGGATAATTCACTTCGCCGCTATCGGGTTCATGGCGCTCGGGTACGCCGGCGATCTGAAGATGGCCGACGCCCGAGCGATGGCGCTGGTAGGTGGTCCAGATATCTCCGTCCATGATCTGGGTGTGGTAGAAATCCATCTGTACCTTGACGTTCGGCTCGCCCAGCTCGGCCACAATCGCATGGCCTTCGGCTTGATGATTGAGGAAGTACCCCGGCATGTCGCGGGTATTGATAGGCTCGATCAGCAGCTCGAGGCCATCTGCGGCGAGACGACGCGCGGCATGACGCAGGTTTTCCAAATACACGTCACGCAATGTTTCCCGTGAAACATCCTCGGGCGCCAGCCCGGCCATGGCATGGACACGAGGGCAGCCGAGCGCGATCGTGTAGTGCAATGCGGTTTCGACGCTGTCGCGGAATTCCGCCTCACGCCCCGGCAGGGCGGCGATGCCGCGCTCGCCGGCGTCCCAGTCGCCCGGCGGCAGGTTGAACAGCACTTGCTGCAAGCCATGATGTTTGAGTTCGGCGGCAATGGCGTCGGCCTCGAACGCATAGGGGAACAGGAACTCGACCCCTTCGAAGCCGCAGGCGGCGGCCTCGGCGAAGCGTTCCATGAAGGGCGCCTCGTTGAACATCATGGACAGATTGGCGGCAAAGCGGGGCATGTGGGACTCCTTTCAGGAAATGCTTACCAGTGGGCGCCGAAGGCCTGACGGAGATCGTCGATCTCCGCCTCGCTCAAGGTGCGCACGTCGTGCTGGCGCAGCAGGAGGTACAGCTTGGCGGTTTCTTCTAGTTCCTCGATGGCGTTGCGTGCCGCTTCCAGTGTCTTGCCCGCCACCACGGGGCCGTGGTTGGCCAGCAACACCGCACCATGAGTCTTGGCATGCTCGCGTATCGCGTCACCGAGGGCAGGGTCACCGGGACGATAGTAAGGAATCAGCGGCAGACGCCCCACGCGCATGACGAAATACGGCGTGATGGGGGGCAGGCAGGAGTGTTCATCGAGGCCGCTGAGACACGAGACAGCCGCCGAGTGCGTGGCATGCAGGTGAATGATGCCGCCGGTATCGGGGCGCTGATCGTAGAAGGCGCGATGCAGGAACGACTCCTTGGTCGGTGGTTCGCCGTCGAGCAGATTGCCGTCCCAGTCCAGTTTGGAAATCGCGGCGGGATCGAGGGCACCGAGGCTGGCGTTGGTCGGCGTCATCAACCAGCCGTCATCGAGCTTGGCGCTGATGTTGCCGGAGGTGCCCGGCGCCATGCCCAGTAGCCGAAAGGAACGACCGATTTCGGCGATCTCCTCGCGCAGGTGATTTTCGGTGGTCGTGGTGCTGATGTGGCTCATGGCAACATCCTCCATGCCTTGGTCATGAAGTCCGGGGCGCCGAAGTTACCCGACTTGAGGGTCAGGGCCAGCGGCGCCGGTGTGCCAAAGGTGGTGGTCCAGGGCACGCCGGGGTCGATACTCGGGCCGATGCGTAAGCCTTGTACGCCAAGCGCGTTGACCACGGCACCGGAGGTTTCGCCGCCGGCCACGATCAAGCGTCGTACGCCATGGGCCTCGACGAGCGAATGGGCGATCTCGGCCAGGGCGCGCTCGACCAGGGCGCCCGCCTCCGCGACGCCGAGGCTCTCCTGAGCCTTCCGGACGTCTTCCGGCGAGGCGCTGGCGTATACCAATACCGGGCCGCCATCGAGATGCTGATCGGCCAAATGGAGCGCTTTTGCGATGACGCCATCGTAATCGCGCGCCAAGGCCAAGGCGTCGAGGTGATAGCTGGGGTAGTGCTCGCGGGCGTGTTCGAGCTGCGCCAGGGTGGCGCGCGAACAACTCCCGCTGAGGATCGCTTCACGTCCGGTGATGACGGGTAACGCATCGGCCTGTCCCGCCGCAGGCAATCGATCGGCCAGGTTGGCGGGCAGCCCCAGTGCCAGGCCGGAGCCGGCGGTAACCAACGGCAGATCGCGACAGGCGCGCGCCAGAGTATGCAAATGCTGGGTGTCGATGGCGTCGCAAATGGCGATGCCCACGCCTGCCGAGCGCAGTGCCTGGATGCGGCGCTCGACGGCCTCGACTCCCTCGCTGAGCGTGGCGTAGTCGATCAGATCGACCCGCTGGCGCGTCTGAGCGCCGAGGACGCGCATCAGGTTGGCATCCGTCATGGGAGTCAGCGGGTGATCCTGCATGCCGCTTTCATTGAGTGGCACGCCGCCCGCGAACAAATAGCCGTTGTAGACGGTGCGCTGGTTGGCGGGCAGTGCCGGGCAGGCCACGGTGAAATCGGTATCCAGCGCTGCCATCAGCGCGTCGGTCACCGGGCCGATGTTGCCTTCGGGCGTGGAGTCGAAAGTCGAGCAGTACTTGAAGTAGAACTGTTCGCAGCCCTGTGCTTGTAACCACTTCAAAGCGTCGAGGGATTGCGCCACGGCGTCGTCGGCGGGCAGGGTGCGCGACTTGAGGGCGACGACCACGGCATCAACGTCGTCATCCAGCGCCGTCGAGGGAACGCCGATGGTCTGCAGCGTGCGCATGCCGGCGCTGACCAGCATGCTTGCCACGTCCGTGGCGCCGGTGAAGTCGTCGGCAATGCAACCGATGATGGGCATCGTCATTCCTCCTCCCCCGTATTGGCATCGTTGGCTGCGTGAGACGGTAACCCGAAACCCGGGAACGTCTTGATCACGGCGGCGTCATCGTCGCCGCCATGGCCTTGTGCCGAGGCTTGGGTAAACATGGTGAGTGCCTGACTGGTCAGCGGCAGGGGAAACTTGTCGCGATGGGCAGTGTCGTGGACCAGGCCCAGATCCTTGACGAAGATGTCCACCGCCGAACGCGGCGTGTAATCGTCCTCGAGAATATGTGGCACGCGGTTTTCGAACATCCATGAATTGCCGGCGCTCTGAGTGATGACCTCATACAGCACCTGCGGATCGCAGCCGCCGCGCATGCCGTAGGCCATGGCTTCGGCGGCGGCGGCGATGTGCACCCCTGCCAGCAGTTGGTTGACCAGTTTGACCTGCGAACCTTGGCCCATCTTCTCACCGAGGCGGAAGACCTTGGCGGCGAGGGCGTCGAGGACGTCCTCGACGCTGTCGAAGACATCGCTCGGCCCCGAGGCCATGATCGTCAGTGCGCCTTGCGCGGCCTTGGCCGCACCTCCGGAAATCGGGGCGTCGAGCAGGCGTAGGCCGCGGGTGGCGAGTTCGTCGCCCAGGGTAACCACGGCCTCCGGCGCGCAGGTGGCGCAAGAGATGACCACACTACCGGGCGCCAGGCCGTCGGCGATACCATGCGGTCCGAACAGGACCTCGCGGGTCTGCGCGGCGTTGACGACCACGCTGACGACGACATCGACGTGGGCGGCCATCTCGCCGGGTGTGGCGACCGCTTGGCCACCGTGGTCCTCGAATGCCTGCCTGGCGTCGGAGCGCAGGTCGCAGCCCCAGGTCTCGAAGCCGGCATCGACCAATGACGTCGCCATCCCCATCCCCATCGATCCCAGGCCGATGATTCCCACGCGTGCACGCTGTGCTTGTGTCATTTCGCATTCCTTGTCGTTGGTTAACACGGTCATTGGCTAGAACGGCCGTTGGTTAGACTGACGTATTAGCCCCGGTGTCTTCGACTCGTTCCAGCAGATCCGTCGGCGCCTGGCGCAGGCGCCACTCGGCATGCTCCAGGTGGCGCCCGGCGGCCTGGGCGGCAGCTTCTTCATCGCCTTGAGCGATGGCATCGACGATCGCTTGATGTTCTTCGATGACCTGCGCCATGAACGTGTCGCGTAGCGATTCGTTGGTCCGCGTCACGGTGATGGCGTGATGCAGGAAGCGGTTATAGAAGTCGATGATGGCGGTGAAGTGCGTGTTGTTCGACGCCTCGGCGATGGTGCGGTGAAAGGCCATATCCTGATCGACGCCATCGGCACCGACCTCGACGGCCTCATCGATATCGGCCATGGCATTACGGATTCGGCGCAATTGGGACGGCGTGCGGCGCTGTGCCGCCAACCGCGCCGCCTCGACTTCCAAAGCCCGGCGCAGTTCGAGCAGACGGATGACCGATTGCAGCGATGGGTCGGGAATCGCCAGGCGCAACGCCACGGTGGGTACCTCGGCGACGAAGCTGCCGCTGCCGCGACGCGACGTGACCAGGCCGGCGTTGCGCAGCATGGAAATGGCCTCGCGTACCACGGAACGACTGATGTCATAGCGTTCGCCCAGCGCGGCCTCGGTGGGCAGACGTTCGCCGGGACGCATCTCGCCGGTATGGATGGCGTGCGTCAGCTGTCGTGCGACCTGCTCCGGGAGTTGGACGCCCCGGGTCGGTTGGGTCTCGTGGTTCGTGGTCACCGCTATTCCTGCTCCTTTCGTTCGTCGTCGCCTGGCGTGGTGCGGGCCTCGCGTCGATGGTGCGGGGCGTCTCTCACAAATGGCGGTGTTGCCCTGATAGATTTGTCAGACAACATTATAAATAGCGCGGTGACGACACAATACGTCTTTGGATCAATGTTGCGTCGCTGGTTTTGGACATTGTTTGGGTGTGGGTTTTGACCTCGGGCAATACAGAACCGCTATGGGACTAAGACTTGCGACGTAAAACGCCAACCGCATGACGTGTCATGGCAATCCTTTTGTCGTTGGGCTTTCGATAATGAGGGCGTTCGACGGCATCACGCCGCCACTTAGACGCTCAGGACGCCACTATGAATCGAAACGTCATCCTCACCTGTGCCATCACCGGTGCCGGTGATACGGCCGACAAGCATCCCGACCTCCCCATCACGCCCAAGCAGATTGCCGATAGCGCCATCGAGGCCTCGCGTGCCGGGGCGAGCATCGTGCACTTGCACGTGCGCGATCCAGAAACCGGCGGCGTCAGCCATTCCAGCGAGTACTTTCGCGAGGCGGTGGGGCGCATCCGCGAGGCGGATGTCGACGCGGTCATCAATATCACCGCAGGCGGTGGGGGCGATCTGTTCCCCGAGGTGCGCGATGGCGCCATCCATGGCCTCGAGGGCACCGATCTGCAGACGCCGGCGGAGCGCCACGCCCCGGTCGGCGAGCTATTGCCGGAAATCTGCACCCTGGATTGCGGCAGCCTCAACTTCGGCGACATGGTCTATCTCAATACCGCCGACTGGTTGCGCGAGCATGCCCGGTTGGTCAAGGAAGCCGGCGTCAAACCCGAGCTGGAGTGCTTCGACTTGGGGCATGTGTGGTTCGCGCGGCAGTTGATCGACGAAGGCCTGATCGAAGGCGACCCGCTGTTTCAGCTGTGTCTGGGCATCCCCTGGGGCGCCGAGGCGGATACCGAAACCATGCTGGCGATGCGCAACAAGCTACCTGCCAACGCTCATTGGTCGGCATTTGGCATCGGTCGCAGCGAGATGCCCATGGTCGCGCAGTCGATGCTGCTCGGCGGCCACGTACGCGTGGGGCTCGAGGACAATCTCTATCTCAGTCGGGGCGTATTCGCCACCAATGCGCAACTGGTGGAGCGTGCCGCCACGATTGCCGAAAATCTGGGCGGGCGTGTCCAGACGCCGGCCGAAACCCGCCAGACGCTCGATCTGCGTCAACCGTGAGCGACAAGGAGAGCCTGATGTCTCGACAGACTGCTGAACGAAGCACGGCCGAACAAAGCGTCGCGCCGGCGCGCGTCGCCGTCATCGGCACCGGCGTGATCGGCAATGGTTGGATCGTGCGGGCCCTGGCGGCGGGTTGCGAGGTCGTCGCCTTCGACCCGGCCCCCGGCGCCGAGGCGACGACGCGTGATTTCGTCGCGCGGGTCTGGGACTCGGTGGCGACGATGGGCTTGGCCGACACGGCGGACCCGGCCAAGTTGCGTTTCGCGGCCTCGCCCGCTGAGGCTGTCGAGGACGCCGACTTGGTCCAGGAAAACGTGCCCGAGCGCCTCGAGATCAAGCATAACGTCCTGGCGGAACTGGATGCGCATGCGCCCGAGGGCGTGGTCATCGGCTCCTCGACCTCCGGCATCAAGCCCAGCGAGCTACAGACGGCCTGCACGCGCGACCCCGGCCGCGTCATCGTTGCGCATCCGTTCAATCCGGTGTACCTGCTGCCGTTGGTTGAGCTGGTGGGCGGCGAACATACCGCGCCGGTTGTCACCCAGCGCGCCCGGGCGCAGTACGCCGCGCTGGGCATGCGGCCGCTGGTGGTGCGCCGCGAGATCGAGGGGCACGTCGCCGACCGTTTGATGGAAGCGCTGTGGCGCGAGGCGCTGCATTTGGTCAACGACGGCGTTGCCACCACCGAGGAGATCGATGCCGCCGTGGTCTATGGCTGCGGCTTGCGCTGGTCACTGATGGGCACCTTCCTGACCTTCCACCTGGCCGGTGGCGAGGGCGGTATGCGCCACATGCTGCATCAGTTCGGGCCGGCGCTGAAGCTGCCATGGACCAAGCTCGAAGCGCCGGAGTTGACCGACGAGTTGATCGAGAAGGTCGCCGACGGTTGCGAGCATCAGGCCGCCGGGCGCAGCGTCGCCGAGCTGGAGACACGGCGTGACGCCTTCCTCACCGAGCTGCTGGCGTTGACGCGCAAGTACTGGCCGGAAGCCGAAGGGCTCGAGGGACGCATCTGATGAGCCAGACGACAGCCAGGCCGCTGCTGGAAACCCGGGTGGCCGACGCCTGGGTCGACTACAACGGCCATATGAACGATGCCGAGTACGCACGGGTGTTCTCGCTGGCCGTCGAGGCATTGATGGCGCGTATCGGCCTCGATGTGGCGGGGCGCGCCGCGCATGGCTACACGCTCTATACCCTGGAAACGCATCTCTGCTACCGCCAACAAGCGCATCGTGGCGAGGCGCTGGCGGTTGACCTGACGCTGCTCGACGCCGATGCCAAGCGTTTGCACGTCTTCTTCACCCTGCGCAACGCCGATGGCGACCCACTGGCCACCAGCGAGCAGATGCTGATGGGGATCGATGTCGCTAGCGGTAGGCCT
The DNA here is from genome assembly GCF_033052815.1 of Chromohalobacter sp. HP20-39. Classification (NCBI taxonomy): domain Bacteria; kingdom Pseudomonadati; phylum Pseudomonadota; class Gammaproteobacteria; order Oceanospirillales; family Halomonadaceae; genus Chromohalobacter; species Chromohalobacter sp. HP20-39. Next base: position 487,612 of record NZ_JAWHTP010000002.1, read on the forward strand.
GGACCGTTCCCCGAACCGGTGGCGGCGGTTATCGAGACATTGCCGTCCGCCGGAGACGAGTGGCCGAGCGCTGCGGGGCGGCGTATCGGGATCGTCCGCCGCTAGCGCCGAATCGAGCGTCACGGCACACCATTCTCCCTCGCTGCAAGAACCCACCCATGGCTTGCCATGGGTGGGTTCTTGCGTGTTTGCAGGTCTGGATCAGCCCTGGCTGAGTGCCTCGACGCGTTGTTGGCGGTGGGCACGGCGTAGCATGCGTAGCCGCGAGCGGGCTTCGTCACGCTCGAGATAGCAGCCTTGCAGCCAACGCCGGCCGCCCTGGCCGACATCGAAGGCGTCACGGGCATGCAGCAGGCGGCGGTTGTCGAAGATCACCAAATCGCCGGGCGTGTAGGTGAAACGCAGCGCGAACTCGGGCTCGCGCAGCAGGCGCTGCAGGGCCATCAAGGCGGCGTAGGCGGGCTCCACGTCCTCGAATGGCACCATCAAGGGGCCGCGCAGGAAGTCGGCGATGCGGACTTCGTCGAAAGCGCCGTTGTCATCGAGCTGGATCATCGGTGCGTACCACACATGATCGGTGGTCCGGGCGGTGTTGGCGTAGCACCAGTGCACGCGGACGAGCGTCGCGAAGTGCTCGGGATGACGCTCGCGCAGGGCCTCGGCCACGGCGAAGCCGTCCATCATCACTGCTTCGCCGCCGACGGTGTCGTTTTCCAGACAGTGCAGCAACTGCAAGCCCGGCTGATACTCGCGGGTGGGCAGATCGACGTGCGGCGGTAGAGCGATCGAGGTGTAGGCATTGGAGTCGGGGTCGGGCTTGGCGCGTACGTCGAACAGCGTGCCGAAGTTCGTGGCGCGCGGGGGACCGATGCGGCGGGCGATGGCGTCGAGGCTTCCGGGTTCGGTGGGCAGGTTGCGTAGTCGCACCAGGCCTTCGCCGATGACGGCTTCCAGCGCTTGTTCGAGGCAGCTATCCAACGCCTGGGGATCGGCCTCGGTGTCGAGCCAGCCGTGCGCATCGAGGGTCGTGGGCGCGTCGCGCTCGCTGCCTTTCCACAGTGTTGCGCGAGGCAGCGGGGCGTCGAGTTCCGCCAGGTGGGTATAGTCATGCGCGCGCAGCCAGCCGGGGTGAAAGCGCAAACGGCGTTGCTCCGGCGCGAAGACGACCACCAGCGCGCCCGCGTCGTCGAGAGTCGCTTCGGTGACGGTCGGCCAGTCTTCGAGACGCGAGAGATCGAGAATGCGCTCGCGGGTATCCAGGTTGACGGTACTCGCATCGGCGGCGTTCTCACGCAGCCAGATGCTGTGGTACTGGCTGACGCGGCCGTCCTCCCAGCGCACTTCCACCTGGCGCAGGGTCGGGCGCACCTCGACTATGGCGACCTCGATCGGCCAGGCGTCGTAATCCGGCGTCGCGGGGAGCGCGTCGCTGGGCGTATTGGCAGACGTAGTGGCAGGCGTGGAGAGGGTCATGACGGCATCCTTGGCTACAAAACGTAGCCCTAGCATGGCCCGACTCGTCGTCTAGATTTACACCTCAAGCGACGACCTCTTGTCGTAAGTCGTCATGTTGTTTCGTCAGGGCGCGGGCGGCGTGCCTGACGTGGGCTGGTACCGAAATACTGCTTGTAGGCCCGCGAGAAGCTGGAAGCCGAGGTGAAGCCGCTTGCCAGGCCGATGCTGAGGATGTCGCGGTCGGTTTCCCGCAATAGCTGGCGGGCATGCTGCAAGCGTAGACGCAGATAGTGATCGCGAGGCCGCTCGCCGAGTTCCTGCTCGAAGAGCCGCTGTAGCTGGCGTAGCGAGATGCCGATGCGCGCGGCGAGTTGGGTGAGTGACAGCGGCGTCTCGAGGTGACGCTCCATCAAGGCGACGGCTTCGATCACGCTGTGCTTGTGAGTGCCCAGGCGCTGGGTCAGATCATGACGCTGGTGGTCGTGGCGGGGCCGCATGCGGGCGTGAATCAACTGCTCGGAAACGTCAGCGGCCAAGGCATCGCCATGACGACGGGCGATCAGGTCCAATGTCATGTCCATCGCGGCAGTGCCACCGGCGCAGGAGAAACCGCGGGGGCCGACCTCGAACAGCGACTCAACGGCGTCGATCTCGGGGAAGCGTTCGCGAAACGCTGGCAGGCTCTCCCAGTGGAGGGTGACGCGTTGTCCTTGGAGCAAGCCGGCGCGGGCGAGGATCAGACTACCGGTGTCTATACCGCCCAGCACGCAGTCGCTTTGATGGCGTTGATGCAGCCAATGCAGCAAGTGGTGGGTCAGACGCTCCTCGGGCTCGAAACTGGCACAGATGGCGATGCTGGGTAGGGCTGGTGCTGAGGCGAGGGTGTCGTCGGCGAGCAGCGTCATGTCATTGCTGGCGGTGACCGAGGCGCCTTCCAGACCGATCACGCGCCAGGTGAAAAGGCGTTTTCCGGCGATGCGGTTGGCGATGCGCAGTGGCTCGACGGCGGAGAAGAACGCCATCATCGAGAAGCGCGGCAACAGCAGAAAGCCGATGGGCTCGGGTGACAGACCAGCATAATGTAGACGCATCTCTCCCCCGTGGCGGTGGCGAACGGTGACGCGCCGAGGTGCGCGGAGCGCTCACGATAGCAAATTAGGTTGCCGAGGGCTTGCGGGTCGCATCAGCGAGAGCGGAGGGGAAATAGGACAGGCTTGGAGGTGGGCCGGTCTTGGCGACCGGCCCGGGATGGGATCACTCCTTGTCGAGCCAGCTGTCGATGAGGTCGCGATGTGCCTCGATCCACTGCTTGGCGCCTTGCGTGGGGTCGCCGACATTTTCGATGGTCAGCATGAGGTCGGCCAACTGGGCGTGGCTCATGTGCCAGGTATCGAGCATCTCGGTAACCTCGGGATGCTCCTTGCCAAAGCCCTTGGGCGACATCCACATGATGTCGTCACCGCCGCCATAGCTCTCTTTGGGGTCCTTCAGCGCCTTGAGATCGTACTGCGCGTAGGCCCAGTGCGGTTGCCAGAGGGTGACGGCGATCGGCGCTTCGTTGGCATAGGCTTCCTCGAGAGCCGCGAGCATGGCGGGCCCGGAACTGTTCAACTGACGAAACGGCAGGTCGTAACTCTCGATGGCGTTTTCGGTCTCGCCGGAGATGGCCGAGCCCGATTCGATACCGATGATAGTCGGCTCGCCCTGGTAGACGAAGCGCTCGGCGTTGGCCTTGAGATCGCTGATGCTGTCGATATCTTCCATGTAAGCAGGCACCACCAGTTCGTCCTGGGCGCCGTCGTACCAGGCATCGTGAACGGCGATGCGGTCCTTGTAGGGCTCGATGTACTGGGCATCGCCATGCGGTAACCAGACTTCCAGCGAGATATCCAGATCGCCGTTTGCGAGCCCGCTGAAGAGCACGCTCTTGCCGGTGGTGGTCAGCTCGACAGCGTAGCCTTGCTCTTCGAGCAGTTGTTGCCACATGTGTGAGACGGCGATGTTTTCCGCCCAGTTATTGGTGCCGATGGTCAGCGTGTCGTTGGCCGAGGCGGTCATCGAGAGACCGGCCAGGCCGCAGGCGAGGAAAAGGGTATTTAACGGTTTCATACGCGTCCTTTTTGTGATGAGTACGGTTTGTGATGAGTACGGTTGGTGGTGAAGCGGAACACGTTGGTCAGTGAGGTAGCGTTATTCTGCCATTAACGTGTCGCAATAGCCGTAGGTCGAGAGGCGTTCGATGCCATCTTCGGTGATCAGCACCTGCTCTTCCAGCTTGACGCCCTCGGTGCCGTCACGGTGGCCGATATAGGCCTCGACGCAGAGCGTCATGCCGGGCTCGATGGCGCCGTCGTAGCCGACGTCGTCCCAATCCATGTCGTGGGCGATCAGCGGCCATTCGCCGGTCATGCCGCAGCCATGGACGATGTCCAGGTAGCGGTTCTCGCGATAGCCGTCGGGTATCGGCCACGCTTGTTGCGAGTAGTCGCGGAAGCTCATGCCGGGGCGCAGCAGGGCGATGTTGCGCTCGAGCTGGTCGGCGGCCATGCGGTACAGCGCTTTCTGCTCGGTGCTAGGCGCGCCTGCGCCGGGCACATGGAAGGTCCGCGAGAAATCGGTGTAGTAGCCGAAGCAACCTACGATGTCGGTGTCGAAGGCCACCAGCTCGCCTGGAGCGATGACCTTGTCCGAGCATTCCTGGAACCACGGATTGGTACGCGCCCCTGAGCTCAGAAGCCGAGTTTCGGCATATTCACCGCCGGTGGCCAGCACGTGCTGGTTGAAGATCGACCACAGCTCGTTTTCGCTCATACCGGGGCGTATGGCGGCTTCCATGCGCGTCATGGCGGCTTCGGTCAGGGTCACGGAGCGGTGGATCAGAGCCAGCTCGTCGAGACTCTTGATCGACTTGGCGCCCTCGACCACGGTGGTGGCATCGGTCAGCTGAAAGCCGGCCTGGCCCAGCGCCTCGATGGCGCCGGTGGGCGCGGACTCGATGCCCAGACGTTGTCCCCGGGTATGTGAACGCTCGAACAGACCGCGGATGTCATCGACGAAGGCCTGGGTATGTGCCGCGCAGCGCGGGCCGCTGTATTGCGGCATCACTGCGCGGGCGGGATGCACCTCGTCGAGCAGCTCGGCGTTGGCCGCCAAGTGCAGGCAGGCACTGAACTCATACAGTACCACCGGGCCATCCGCCGCGACGTAGAGATAGCGTGCGGGATTGCGCTGCGAGTAGACCTGCATATTGCGCACGCCGCAGGCATAACGAATGTTGATGGGATCGAACAGGATTACCGCGTCCAGTTCGTGATGTTTCATCTGCTGGCGTAGGCGTTGCAGCCGGTAACGCTCGACGCGTGATAGCAGCGCGGCGTCGAGCGTGGCATGGCGAAAGCTCCCACCGGCATAGGGGCCGCCCGTGGGGACGGATCCGGCGAGTGACACGATATCGCCCATGGCAAGGCATCCTTTTGTGAAGTGGAGAAATGGCGGTCGAGCGCAGGCACTTGGCAGCGAAACCTAGCCCATGAGCGCGTCGTGACGGCGCTGATTATCGGCATCGATATGCTGCTGGGTGACGCGGCCATAAATGCGCCGAGTGTGCTCCAGACTGCCCATCATGTCGGGGGTCTTGGCGTAGCCGAGCAGGGTGCACAGGCGTTGGCCCTTGGCGGCGGCGACGCGGTGCATGGAGTAGCGCCCTTTGAAGAGCTGCAGGTCGCCGGTGTTGAGCGTCAGCGATTCGACGTCGGTGTGGTCGCCCTCGAGCACGCGCTGCACGGCCGCGAAGTTTTCCTCGCCGGGACGGCGGATGCTGGGCGCGTACTGGAACTCACCCCCTTCATTGGGACGCCGCGTCATCAGGCTGACGATGAATTCGTTGGTATCGAAGTGCCAGGGCAACTCGGTGTCGTCGGGCATTACGTTGATGACCAGCCCGGCGATGGGATCGGCGAACTCGTAAATCACCGGCTCTTCGAGGCAGTCGGCCACGAAGCGCTGGAAATCGGGGTCGCGGTAAAGCTGCTGGACGATGGCATCCTCGGGGATCAGATCGCGCGCCACGAAGCCGTTGGTGTAGTGCTGGAAGAAGCGTGCGGGGTGATCCTCGGGCAGCGACGGGTCGTCCGGCGTGACGTAGGGATTGACGTTGTTGTCCGAGTAGAACGCCTGCGGTGCCAGGGCCTCGCTTTCCTCGCGCAGCGGTTCAATGAGGTCCTCGCGAATGAAACTCGATAGCAGGGCGCAGCCGTCGGTGCGCAACTGTTGGCGGACGCCCTCGACCGCTGCCCGGTAAGCGTCGCTATCGCGCTGCAGGATCGGGTAGCGGTCGAGATCGATGAAACGCGCCAGAGGATGATGCTCGGCGGTGACGTCTTGCGCGGTGGTGTGAGTTGCGAGCGTGGCCTGTGACATGAGATCGCCCTCCTGTGCGGTCGTTGATCGGGAGCCCTTGATTGGGAGTCGTTAATGCGGAGTAGCGATACGGTAAAAGGCGGGAGGGCGTGAAACTAATGAGAATGTCCGGCCATCTGCGACGAGATTCTTATCGGTCGCATGCGCCGTGGCGGATAGCGTCTTGTCTTAGGCGTCGGCGCGGTAGAGATGACGCAACGTGGTCGCCATCGACTCGGCGGCGGCGGTGATGTGGGGTGTCTGTGCATAGGCCAGATACCAGGGAATGCGTGGCAGCTCGCCGGCCAGGGGACGCATGACGACGCGCCCTGCCTGATGCGCGTCACGCGCCGCCCAGCGCGAGAGAATGCTCACGCCCTTGCCGGCGGCGACCAGGTCCAGAATCAAGGCCACCGACTCGATCTGCACCATGTGTGAGGGATAGATGCCGGCCGGCTGGAAGAAATGCTCGAATTCATGGCCGGATTCAGGAGTGATGCTGTAGGTGAAATGCCGCCCCTGATCGAAGACCTCGGCGGGTACCGCATCGCTTTGTGCATAAGGGTGACCGGGCGGCAACACGGCCACCAGCGGTTCCTCGAACAACAGCTGATGAGCGATGCCGCGCTGCGAGGGCACCTCGATCATGCAGATCATGTCGACGCGACTGGCGAGTAGTGCCGTGGTCATGTCCGCCATGGGCAGGCGGACCAGGTCGATGTCACGCGCGTGCTGGTCGTAGAGATGCGGAATCGCCCGCGAGAAGGTGTCGTAAGGGCCGATGCCCAGACGCAAGGCGGGCTCGGCGCGGCGTGCCAGTTGCCACGCCTCGAGCTCGGCGCTGCGCAGACGAGGAAGCACGTCGTGCGCGGTTTCGAGTAGACGTTCGCCCGAAGCGGAAAGCGTCAGCCGGCGTCCTTCACGGTGAAAGAGCGCCACGCCCAGGCGGCGTTCCATTTCACGAATGCGATGCGTGGCCGCGGGCTGGGTGATGCCGATGGCGGCGGCGGCATCGTGCACCGTACCGTGGGTGGCAATGGCGTCGATCAATACGTAATACTTGATATCCAGCATGGGACTCAGGGGCTCTTGGAGAGTGACGCGTCGCGTGAAACGACATGCTACGCTCTCGGCTAGGTGCGACAAGATCCCACAACAAGGAGCACGACACCATGTCGGACGATCACGACACCGCCAACGCCGAGCTGGACGAGGCCACGATTCGTCTGGCCACGGAGATCTTCAACAGCGCGCGCAACGGCGAGACGGAAAAGCTGCGCGGCTGGCTGGCCCAGGGCCTACCGCCCAACATGTGCAACGATAAGGGCGACAGTTTGCTGATGCTGGCCAGCTACCACGGTCATCTCGATGCCACGCGGGTGCTGCTCGAGCAGGGCGCGGACCCCGAGATGTACAACGACAACGGCCATCATCCACTCTCTGGCGCGGCCTTCAAGGGCGACCTGGCCATGGCCGAGCTGCTGGTCTCGCATGGCGCCTCGGTCAACGCCCGCTCTCCCGACGACAAGACGGCCTTGATGTTTGCCGCCATGTTCGACAACGCCGAGGTCGTCGACTTCCTGCTGGCGCAAGGCGCCGATTCCCATGCCACCGACAGTCGTGGCATGACGGCGAGCGAACTTGCCTCGGCGATGGGCGCGACGCAGACGCCCTCGGTGCTCGACGCCGTGTAAGCGCTTCTTCACCACGACCGTCTAGAAACGACAATGCCCCTGCGTCAGGGGCATTGTCGCATCATCGTACTGGCAGGTGTCGTGGCTTACACCGCGTCCTTGCCGGTTTCGCCGGTGCGGATACGGATGACCTGTTCGAGCGGTGAGACAAAGATCTTGCCGTCGCCGATCTTGCCGGTGTTGGACACCTGCGTGATGGCGTCGATCACCTTCTCGATCATGTCGTCGTCGACGGCGACCTCGAGCTTGACCTTGGGCAGGAAGTCGACCACGTATTCGGCCCCCCGATACAGCTCGGTATGCCCCTTCTGACGGCCAAAGCCCTTCACTTCCGTGACGGTAATCCCCTGAACGCCGATCTCGGACAACGACTCACGAACGTCGTCGAGCTTGAACGGCTTGATGATGGCGGTCACCAGTTTCATCGTCTTTCTCCTCGCATTGTATATGCGGGTGGCGCATACCACCCTCGATTATGCCCAACGATCATGCTTTCAAGCATACACCGCTGGTCGCGGGATTAAAAAAGGCCCCCCGAAGGGGGCCAGGGGAGCACGCCAGCTCACTCGGTACTCCAGCAAGGTTTACTTATTGCTGGAGGAAAACTCGGGGTAGGCTTCCAAGCCGCATTCGGCCAGGTCGACCCCTTCGTATTCTTCTTCTTCACTGACTCGCACGCCCATCGCGGCCTTGATGATCAGCCACACGATCAAGCTGGCGATGAAGCACCACAGGAAGATGGCGAGGGCGCCGATGATCTGAGCGCCGAAGGAGGCACTGGCATTGGTGAGGGGTACCACCAGCACACCCCACAAGCCGGCCACACCGTGCGCGGAGATAGCCCCCACCGGGTCGTCGATCTTGAGCTTGTCCAGTGCCACGATGGACACCACGACCAGCAGCCCGCCGACGGCACCGATGAGCGTGGCGCCCAGGCCCGTGGGTGACAGCGGATCGGCGGTGATTGCCACCAGGCCGGCGATGGCACCGTTGAGCGCCATGGTCAGGTCTGCCTTGCGGAACCAGATCTTGGCGAGAATCAACGCGGCGATCACACCGCCTGCGGCGGCGGCGTTGGTGTTGACCAGCACCTGCGCCATGTTATTGGCGGAGTCGATGTTGGAGACCATCAGCTCGGAGCCACCGTTGAAGCCGAACCAGCCCATCCACAGGATGAAGGTACCCAGCGTCGCCAGCGGCAGATTCGCCCCAGGGATGGCGTAAATCGCGCCGTTCTTGCCATATTTGCCCTTACGCGGACCAAGTACCAGTACCCCGGCCAAGGCTGCAGCCGCCCCCGCCATGTGGACGATACCCGAACCGGCGTAGTCGGAATAACCCAGCTCGGCGAGCCAGCCGCCGCCCCAGGTCCAATAGCCGGACGTCGGGTAGATGACGGCGGTCATCACCACAGCGAAGGCCAGAAATGCCCACAGCTTCATGCGTTCTGCCACGGCACCCGAGACGATCGACATCGCAGTCGCCACGAACACCACCTGGAAGAAAAAGTCGGCACGGTTGGAATAATAGATATCGCCGTTGCTGCCCATCACCTGGTCGACGGTGTTCTCGCCGCCCAGCAGGAAGCCCAGACTCGGCAGGAAGCCGCCAGCGCCACTGGAATACATCAAGTGGTAGCTGAACAGCAGATACATGGTGCAAGAGATGGCGAACAACACCACGTTCTTGGTCAGAATTTCCGCCGTGTTCTTGGCGCGGACCAAGCCCGCCTCGAGCATGGCGAAGCCGGCGGCCATCCACATGACCAGCACGGCGCAGACCAGAAAGTAGAAGGTGTCGAGCGCGTACGATAGCTGCGTAATATCTTCAGTCATTTATTGTGTCTCCCTTCAGCCCTTGCCTTAAACGGCGTCGGCTCCGCGTTCACCGGTACGGATACGAATGACGTCTTCGAGCGGCGTGACGAATAGTTTGCCGTCGCCGATCTTGCCGCTGTTCGCGGCATTACTGATCGCCTCCAGCACGCTTTCCAATCGGTCTTCCTCCACGGCGATTTCTATTTTTACCTTGGGAAGGAAGTCCACGACGTATTCAGCGCCGCGGTAGAGTTCCGTGTGACCCTTTTGGCGCCCAAAACCCTTCACTTCTGTGACGGTGATCCCTTGGACGCCGTTGTCGGCCAGCGCCTCGCGGACATCGTCCAGCTTGAAAGGTTTGATGATGGCGGTAATGAGCTTCATGCCAGTTCTCCCGTTGTCGGCTTGCGCCTCTCGGGACGTACGCAGAAGCCATGCCATATTGGCTGTGTGCCATTAAAAACAGTCGGTTATGGAAAGGTGTGAAAACCTCGCTGCATGTGGTGCCCAAACATGGACCGTCCCTCGCCAGGTTTTGGTGCGCGGCGCTGACGAGGCTGCACCAAGATGGCGCATGCGTATTTCGCCGGCCTTGCGTATGCTGTGCCGAGATGGAAACGTTCAATCCGAGGGAACTCTCATGGCGACACACGACCTCTTCTCACGTCTCGCACAGCAAGTCGGCGACCGGCTCCAGGACGCCTCGCACGCGCCGGAAGACATCCAGCGCAGCGTTCAGGGCGTGATGCGCGGTGCCTTCGATCGCATGGAACTGGTCTCGCGTGAAGACTTCGACATCCTGATGGAAGTGCTGCAACGCACGCGCTCGCGTGTCGAATCGCTCGAGGCCCAGGTCGCGGCCTTGGAAGCGGCGCTGGACGTGGACCAGAGCGCCCCGGTAGCCGCCGCCGAAGGCGCCGAACCGGCAACCGAGCACGACGCCAATGGCGATGCCGACGAAGCGAGCGCGTCCGACACTTCCCGCAAGAGCTGATCGCCACTCGACAATGGGGGCCGCCTCGGCCAAGTGAGCGGCGTCATGCCTTCCGCATCACGTGCGTTACCGCAGTCAATCAATTAGTGTATACGCATATCTTGATGTGACAGGGGGAAGGCTGCATGGCGCTTGCCATCATCAATACACGCGCCGGCCTGGGCCTGGAGGCGCCGGATGTGCTGGTCGAAGTACATCTCACTAACGGGCTCCCGGGATTGGCGATCGTCGGCCTGCCGGAGGCGGCGGTCAAAGAGAGCCGTGAGCGGGTGCGCAGTGCCCTGATCAACGCTGGTTTCGACTTTCCCACGCGGCGCATCACGCTCAATCTCGCCCCGGCGGATCTTCCCAAGGAGGGCGGACGCTTCGATCTACCCATCGCGTTGGGCATCCTGGTGGCCTCGGGGCAGATTCCCGGCGAGGCCGTGGCGGGGCTTGAGTGCCTGGGCGAGTTGGCACTGGATGGCAAGTTGCGCCCCGTACGCGGGGTCTTGCCGGCCGCCCTGGAGGCGCGCCGTGCCGGGCGTGCCCTGCTCCTGCCCGAGAGCAACGCCGATGAAGCGGCCTTGGCCGGTGATCTGGATGTCCTCCCTGCCGCTGATTTGCCGCAGGTCGTCGCGCACTTGCTCAAACAAGCGCCGATTACGCCGCACCAACTTGGTGAGCGGCCTGCACCGCGCTTGGCCGAGCCCGACCTCGCCGAGGTGCGTGGCCAGCAGCAGGCCCGGCGGGCGTTGGAAGTCGCCGCCAGCGGTGGCCACAACCTTCTTTTCGCTGGGCCTCCGGGGACCGGCAAGACCATGCTCGCCAGTCGATTGCCGGGGATTCTGCCGCCACTCCAAGAAGACGAAGCACTGGAAGTGGCCGCCGTGCGCTCCGTGTGCGGTTTACCGATTCTCGAACGCTGGGGGCAGCGCCCGTTTCGTACCCCGCATCACACCGCCAGCGGTGTGGCGTTGGTGGGCGGTGGCGGCAAGCCGCGTCCTGGAGAGATTTCCCTGGCGCATCACGGCGTGCTGTTTCTGGATGAACTGCCGGAGTTCGACCGGCGTGTACTGGAGGTGCTGCGTGAACCGCTGGAATCGGGCCAGATCGTCGTCTCGCGAGCGTTGATGCAGAGCTGCTTTCCTGCCCGTTTTCAACTCGTTGCGGCAATGAATCCATGTCCCTGCGGACATCTAGGCGACCCGCGCAAAGCTTGTGTGTGCACACCGGCCCAAGTGCAACGTTATCAGGCACGTATCTCAGGCCCGCTGCTCGACCGTATCGACCTCCAAGTAGAAGTCCCCGCGCTGCCCGCCGCGCAACTCACCGAACAACGCAGCGGCGAAAGCTCCGAGGTCGTCCGCCAGCGTGTCCTCGCCGCCCGCCAGCGCCAGGCCCAGCGCGGTGCGCTCAACGCCTATTTGCCTGGCAGCACGCTGGAGGATTTCTGCGCGCTGGATGGCCAGGAGCGCACTTGGCTGGCCGACGTGCTCAACCGCCTCAACCTCTCCGCCCGCGCCTATCACCGCGTGCTGCGCGTCGCCCTGACGCTCGCCGACCTCGCCGAGGAACCCCGGCCCCGCCAGCCGCAGCTGATGGAAGCCATCGGCTATCGTCAACTGGACCGGCTGATCGGCGGCAATGGGGGTGTTTAGGGGTTGGAATGGGAGGCACCGTCTCGTGACTGGTGCCGCCACGTGGCCTCCGGCTTTGCGTGATATTCTGGACTATCCTAGGGTGGATAGGCTGAGTCTAGCCCAAACGCCCTAGAGGTTTGTTATGCCGGTCGCCGTGCCCGTTTTCCTATTGTTTGTCATCTTCGTAGTGGGCTCCATGGTTTATGTCTACCGGTTCCGTGGTCAGGCGCATTATCAGAGTGTGGGTGAGCATTGGCGCAAGGGCTGGCCCATCTTTAACCCATTGAACTGCCTTTTGTACCTGTTTACCGAGAAACGGGCCCGGGCGCCGATCATGGATCGGCAACGCTTTGCTGAACTTCAGGTCATTCAGGACAATTGGGAGATCATTCGCCGGGAAGCCGTGGAACTGTACGAGGACCGGGTCTTTGACCAGACCAGCGATCCGGAATCGAGTGCCTATTACGACATCGGTTTTCGCACCTTTCAGAAGTACGGGTGGAGCAAGTTCTACCTCAAATGGTACGGTACTAAGCACAACTCCGCCCGGGCATCATGCCCCGAGACCTTGAAGATCCTGGACCAGGTGCCGTCTGTGAACGGCGCTATGTTCTCGATCTTGCCGGTGGGCTCGCAGTTGACCCGTCATTCGGACCCGATGGCATGTTCTCTGCGTTATCATCTAGGCCTGTCCACGCCCAATGATGATCGCTGCTACATCAATATCGACGGTCAGGACTACTCTTGGCGAGACGGAGAGGACCTGATCTTTGACGAAACCTACCTCCACTATGCGCATAATGACGCTGAGCAGTACCGGCTGATCCTGATGTGTGACGTGGAGCGCCCCACCTGGTTGCTGGGACGGGTGATCAATTTCTTCTATAAAGGACTGATGCGGTTGACGGTGGTGCCTAACGTAGAGGGTGATCAGCGGGGCTTCGCCAATAACCTGTTTGCACGCATCTCGCCGGCCTTGGCAAGGGTGCGCGAGTTGAAGAAAACCAATCGCCGCCGCTACAAGGCCATCAAGTACTCCGTGAATACGTTACTGGCTCTGGTGATTGGGGGTATGGTGCTCGGTGGCATGATGGCCCTGAACGGGCTTATTGCCTCGACGGCTAGCCTTGTGGCAGATGGCGGGGTGGGGGCCGCTGCTAGCGATTCGTAGCGGAGACTGGTTTTCCGGGTTTCGCCGGGTCCCGGCAATCACCGCTTCAATGACGTCAACAGTTGTCAGTAACAAGTCTCTCCTTACTCCTGGCCCCGCAGGCAGGTGACTTCTGTTTCCCGGGGGTATCGGAGGGGCTGGAAAATCCCGCCCCCGCCAGCCCCAACTGATGGAAGCCATCGGCTATCGCCAACTGGTCCGGCTGATCGGCGGCAATGGGGGCGTCTAGTCGTCCGCGTCGTAAGACGGAGCGTCCGCACCGGGAATACCGGCGCGGATGCGTGCGGAGAAGTCGTCGGCGTTACCCGCTTGGAGGGCGCGGGCGTTGATGTGGCCCTTGGCCCTTAGTTCGGCGAAGGGAACCGCGGGTGCCAACGCGCCGACGCTATGTACGTACTCGGGCAGGTAGCCGGATAGCAACAGTCGGTAGTCGAAGGGCAGACCGGGGACGATGCGTTTCATCATGGCGTAGACCAGCGTGGTGCAGTTGGAGGTCAGCGTGTTGTAGTAGCGCGGATCGCGTTGCAGTTCATGGGCTTCGTCGAGGTAGGCGCGAAACAGGTCCTGCATGACCGGCTTGGGCATCTGCACGCGATACAGATAGACGTCTTCGTCGCGCACGTTGGTACGTACGCGCACGATGTCGCGCTCGTCGGCGGCAATGATGCTGACTTCATATTCCTTGAAGAAGCCGCCCAGGGTCGAGAAGGCCTCGCCGCGCTCCTTGCGGATTTCCACCGAGAAGGTGACGTGGCGCCCATCGTCGAAGCCGAAGCTGACCAGCGTATGGGCAATGGCGGGACCCATCCAGTAGGACACCAGCAGGTCGACGGAGCGTATCCGGTCCAGGTCATAGTGGCGGGTGTCCCAGTGCTCGTCGAAGTCCTGCGGGGTGCGCCATTGAAAGTGACGCACGTTTTCCAGCGTGATGCGGTGATCGTCCTGGCGCATGCCGTCGACGATATGGGCGACATCCGGCGCCCAGTCGCGATCGGAGGCGGGCTGGATCGAGACCCACCAGACGCCCAGCACGAGATAGAGGATGCCATAGGCCAGCATCGCCCGCTGCGGCCAGCCCTTGACGAAGAGCCCGACGCAGCACGCCAGCGCGGCGGCGATCCATATCCCCGCGACGACGTAGCGCAGCGCGACGGGGCCGGGCAAGCGGTACCAAAGCGCCAGCACCGCCCAGCCGCTGCTGGCAATGATGAGCAGCGCCATGAGGCTGGCCAGGACCCCGTGCCACAGCGATGCCACCCAGCCGCGTGTCATGCTCAGGCCCGTGGCTCGAGTGCGCGCTCCAGCGCGGCCAGTCGGCCGGGCACCAGGGCGTCCTCGAGCGTACTGATGCGCAGCACGTGGCCCAGCGCCGGATGCGCGGGGCGGTGCACGAGCGTGCCGGCCTCGAGCAGCTCGCGGTGAACGCGGGCGGCAAGGTCCGCGTCGGGCAGGCGCACGGCGATGAAGTTGGTGGCGCTGGGTGGCACGTCGGCGCCCAGCGTTCGCAGGTGGTCGGCCAGGGCATCGCGACGGGCGTTCACGTCCCGGATGTGTTGTGCGGTTTCCTCCGGGTGATCGAGCACGGTCTCGGCGGCCGCCAGGGCCAGCGACGAGACGGCATAATGAATGCGCACCTTGTGCATGATGTCGATCAGTGCCGGTTCGGCAATGGTGTAACCGATCCGCAGGCCGGCCAGACCATGGGCCTTGGAGAAGGTTCGCAGACGCACCACGCCGGGCCACACCTCCCCGGCGGCGGGGGCGTCGGCATCGTCACGGAAGTCGTGATAGGCCTCGTCGAGCAACAGCGTGCAGTCCTCGGGCAGGGCATTGCGCAGCGCGAGGACGTCGGCATCGCTGTGCAGGTGACCGCTGGGGTTGTCGGGGTTGGCCAGATAGACCACGCGGGCTTGTTCATGCACCGCTCTGGCGGCCAGGGCGTCGAGATCCGGCGCCAGGCTGCCGGGGGCGTCGTGGTAGTCGACCTCGACCAGGCGACATCCTTGCCCCTCGGCGAAGTGGCGAAAGGTGGGATAGGTGCCCGCGCTGGCGATCACCGTGCTGCCGGGGTCGCACAGCGTGCGCAGGGCGAGCGCCATCAGGCTGTCGGCGCCGGCATCGACCAGCAGCGCCTCCAGTGGCGTGCCGAGCAGCGAGACGAGCCGCTGACGCACCTCCATGGCCTCGGCGTCGCCGTAGGCCCGGGCAAGCTCGGCGACCGCGTCGCCAAAGCGCGCCTTGAGCGCCCGGTGCGGCATGTCGAGGCCTTCGTTGGAGCCCAGCCGATGGGGGACTTCTCGGCCCAGCTTGCGCTCCAGCGCCTTGAGGCCGGGGAAGGGATTGGCCGGGCCCGAGCGGTCTAGATGGCGAGCATAGCGGGACATGCAAGACTCCTGAGGGCAAAAGGCGCATTGTGCGACCGTGACGGGCCTGAAACAACGTGGCCGGGCCCGTGCCGGCTACAACGCGCTGGCATCCAGTGCCCCGGCGAGGGTGGCCCGCCAGCTGGGGGCCTCCTGGCCGGGGCGGCGTAGCGTGATTTCCCACTGATAGGGCAGCAGCTCGCGATCCGACAGCCGGATCACGCCGTTGCCGTCCAGGCGGCTTTCGAGGATCCAGTGATTGGCCGGCGCATCGTCGGCCACCATCGAGGGTGTCCAGTCGAGGACCTGGGGACCGTCCTCCAGTGCCAGCAGTGCGCGGCCCAGCGTCTCGGTGAGCCTTCCCGCACTGATGCCGAGCGTCGCGTCGACCGTCGGCGGCGCGAGCATCACGACCATGTCCTGCGACATCCCCGACCAGGGGGGCGAGGCAAGCAGCGCCTCGGCGGCCTGGCTGCTCATGCCGTACACGGCCTGGCGCATGTTGCGCGGTTCTTCATCGAGCCCCGCGCACCCCGCCAGCGACAGGCAGAGCGCAAGGAGCCAGACGCGAGGACGCACGCGGTGCCGGCTCATGGCGATTCCCGTGAGCAGGCGTCGGCGGACGTGCCCCGCGAGGTGCCGGCCTGCCGCTCGTAGCGTGCCAGAAAGGCGGCCAATTCCTCGAAAAGCGTATCGCGGATGGACTGGGCTTCGTTGACGAGATGATGCCGCGCGTCGGGATGGCGGTGTATCTCGGCGTTGGGGAACTTGCCCAGCAGGGTGTCCAGGTTCCACTGCCAGTCCACGGTGAGATCCTGTTCGCCCTGCAGGATCAACACCGGCAAGTCACTGGGCGGCATGGACAGCAGCAGGGGAATCCAGTCGCGCATGGCGCTGACCCAGGTCAGGGCCAGGCGATCGGGTTGCAAGGGGTCGCCACTGCGCAGGAAATCGGCGAAACCGAGGTCGGTGGTATTGGCGCGAAACCGTCGCGGCACCGAACGCACGAAGGGGCTGACCACCCGGTGCAGCCAGCTGGATTGCTGCCAGCCCCAGGGACGCACCAGCGGCGCCAGCAGGGCGAGGCCGGCCCAGTGGGTGCGGTGGCCCTGGGTCAGGGCATCGGTGGCCAGAATCGCCGCGCCGGTGCTCTGGCCGATCCCGATCCAGGGCGCGTCGGCGACGTCGAGGCGCGCGACCTCCTCGGTCAGCACGCTCAGGCAACTGACGTAATCGTCGAAGTCGTCGATCGAGGCACGCGCGCCGCTGGACAGTCCATGGCCGGGGAGATCCCACATCACCACCCGCCATCCGCGTGCCAGTACCAGCTCGAGCAGGTGGCGGTAGAGTCCCAGGTGATCGAAGTAGCCGTGGACCACGAAGATCGTGCCCTGCGGGTCGGGCGGACTCCACACCTGGGCCCATAGTCGGAAGCCCCGCGCCTCGATGAAGCCGGCGTGCAATGCGACGTCTTCGGCCAGCAAGGGCGTCAGGCGGTAATGATCGAGATAGGCGGCCATCGTCGACGAGGGCGGCAGGCCGATCGGAGCCAGCGGGCCTAGGTGTTGCAAGTGGGTAAAGTCGGTCATGCGGTTCTCCCGGTGACGTCCATGCTAGCGCCCGCAAGGCTTTGAAGCTACCGGGAAATTGTCATGTCTCGCCCGGCGAGATAGGGCGGTGTCGCGCGGCAGGGGGCGACGCGTGCACGCTCAGACCAATGGGGGAGGTGACAGGACGCCCATTCCGGTCTAATTTGTGGAATTATTTTCCACGTTTGAGGCGATGCCCGAGGAGAGCCGCATGACAGACCGTACGACACGCCATCGTTTGCAGGTGGCCAGCCAGCTCGACCGTTTCATCAACGACGAAGCGTTGCCGGGAACGGGCGTCGACCCCGAGGCCTTCTGGGCCGGGTTCGATGCCCTGGTCCACGAGCTCGTGCCCACCAACCGTGACCTGCTGGCCGAGCGCGAGCGACTGCAGGACGAACTGGACGCCTGGCACAAGGCGAACCCCGGGCCGGTGCGGGACATGGCCGCCTATCGTGCCTTCCTGAAGGACATCGGTTATCTGGTCGAGGCGCCGGCCAAGGTGCAGGCCACCACCGCCAATGTCGATGACGAGATCGCCGTGCAGGCGGGGCCCCAGCTGGTGGTGCCGGTAAGCAACGCGCGTTATGCCCTCAATGCCGCCAATGCGCGCTGGGGCAGCCTTTACGACGCGCTCTACGGCACCGACGTGATTCCCGAGACGGACGGCGCCGAAAAAAGCCAGGGCTACAACCCCAAGCGTGGCGAAAAGGTCATCGCCTACGCACGCGGTGTGCTCGACCAGGCAGCCCCCCTGGCCGAGGGCACGCATGCCGAGGCGAGCGCTTATGCTCTGCGTGACGGCAAGCTGGTGGTGACCCTGCAGGGCGGCGGTGAGACGGGGCTGGCCGATCCTGCGCAACTGGTCGGTTACCGAGGCGAGGCACAGGCGCCCACGGCGGTGCTGCTCGCCAATCATGGCCTGCATCTGGAAGTCCAGTTCGACGCCACACACCCCATCGGCAAGACCGATCCGGCCCACGTCAAGGACGTGCTGGTCGAGGCGGCGGTGAGCACTATCATGGACTGCGAGGACTCCGTGGCGGCCGTGGACGCCGATGACAAGACGCTGGTCTATCGCAACTGGCTGGGGCTGATGAAGGGCGACCTCGAGGAGCGCTTCGACAAGGGCGGCAAGACGGTGACGCGCGCCCTCAACCCGGACCGCGACTACACGGTCCCCGGCGGTGGCGAGTTGCGCCTGCCCGGACGCTCTTTGCTGTTCGTGCGCAATGTCGGCCATCTGATGACCACGCCGGCCGTGCTCGATGGCGATGGCAACGAGATTCCCGAGGGAATGCTGGATGGCGTGGTCACCAGTCTGCTGGCGATTCACGACCTCAAGAAAGGCGACGGCGCAGCCCCGTCCGCCACGGCACCGGAGGCCAAGCGTAATAGCCGGACGGGATCGGTCTATATCGTCAAGCCCAAGATGCACGGCCCCAGGGAAGTGGCCTTCGCCAACAGCCTGTTCATGCGCATCGAAGACATGCTGGGCCTGCCGCGCGATACCCTCAAGATGGGCATCATGGACGAGGAGCGGCGTACCTCGATCAACCTCGATGCGTGCATTCACGAGGCGGCGTCCCGCGTGGCGTTCATCAACACCGGCTTCCTCGACCGTACCGGCGACGAGATGCACACCGCCATGGAAGCCGGCCCCATGCTGCGCAAGGGGGAGATGAAGGGCACCAAGTGGATCGCGGCCTACGAAAAGAACAATGTCCAGACCGGCTTGGCGTGCGGCCTGCGCGGCCGGGCGCAGATCGGCAAGGGCATGTGGGCCATGCCGGAGCTGATGGCAGCGATGCTCGAGCAGAAGATCGGGCATCCCCAGGCCGGTGCGACCACGGCCTGGGTGCCGTCACCCACCGCCGCCGTGCTGCATGCCCTGCACTACCATCAGGTCGATGTCGCGACGATTCAGCGTGAACTGGAGGCCAAGCCTGGTGGCGACTTTCTCGACGATCTGCTCACCGTGCCGGTGGTCGAAAGCGCGGCTTCGGGCGCTAACAAGAGCCCGAGCTGGTCCGACGACGAGATTCAGCAGGAGCTGGATAACAACTGTCAGGGCATCCTCGGCTATGTGGTGCGCTGGGTCGAGCATGGCGTGGGCTGCTCCAAGGTGCCGGACATCCACGACGTGGGGCTGATGGAGGATCGCGCGACGTTGCGTATCTCCAGTCAGCACATTGCCAACTGGCTGCATCACGGCATCGTCAGCGAGGCACGGGTACGCGAGACGCTGGAGCGCATGGCCAAGGTGGTCGACGACCAGAATGCCCACGATCCCGACTATACGCCGATGACCTCGCACCTGGCGGAGTCCTGCGCCTTTCAGGCGGCATCCGACCTGATCTTCAAGGGGCGTGAGCAGCCCGCCGGCTACACCGAGCCGCTGCTGCACCAGTGGCGCGCGGTGCACAAGGCGCGGGGGTAAAAAGAGGGAAGTTTGAAGAGCGGCGCTTCGCGCCTGGAAGCTGGAAGAAAAGCCACAACCGAAAACCGTTTGTCTTGGCTGAGGGCGGTGGTAGTGTCTTGGCTTCCAGCTTCCAGCTTCCAGCTTCCAGCTGCGGAACACCGTGCCCCGGCGGTTGCGCTATCTTGGCCACTACGCTGTCTTTTAAGCGTCGTTTCAGCTTTATGGGATATAAAGTATTTGTACCCAATGAAATGAGGTGTGCCATGAAAGTGAAAATGATTGCATTGACAGCTTTTGTCTCCAGCGCGTTAGCAATTCCTGCTGTTGCGAGCGTTGGTCATGACGGTGGCGTTCCCGTGCTAGAAGATGGTATTTCATCGAGTCAGATGATTAGCAATGGTAACGAAAACCGATACACCGTATCTATTGATAAGCCGACTACTTTAACAGTAACAAGTGAGCACTATGCTGGTAGCTCTAGCCGTGGAAACTATCTGAAGGCGGTGCTCTATGACGCATCAGGAGAAATGGTTGCCGCAGCGTCAGATCCTGATGGGCACTTTTCTCTTGTCAGGTCATTAGAGCCAGGAGATTATCAGCTTATGGTTACTGGAAGCACTACCATGGGAGGCGCTCATGAAAGTCGGAATATCTACCAACTCCACACCCAATATCAATAAGTGATGCATGGTAAATTAAGGGCCGGCTGATTGGGGTTGGCCGGTTCTTCTTGTAGTGTGCAATCCTAAAATAGCATGGGGTGTGGATAATGAAGGCAACGGACTCATATAAATACTATGGTGTTGTTAGTCGCGTATTGCATTGGATAACTGCAATATTGGTCATTATACAGCTAGCCGATGTATATATGCGTAGTTGGGACCCCAAGAATATTTTTAGTCAGTATGTACAGCCGTGGCATATGACGATAGGGGTTTCTATTTTGGGGGTAATGTTGCTCCGCATGATCTGGTTGTTGGTGCAGAGAAAGCATAGGCCACGAAGTAGAAGTGTAATGGTAAGGTTTGGGCATTTTAGCATATACGTTGTTCTGATCGCTATCCCCTTGAGTGGC
Source organism: Chromohalobacter sp. HP20-39 (assembly GCF_033052815.1). Lineage (NCBI taxonomy): Bacteria > Pseudomonadati > Pseudomonadota > Gammaproteobacteria > Oceanospirillales > Halomonadaceae > Chromohalobacter > Chromohalobacter sp. HP20-39. Next base: position 508,212 of record NZ_JAWHTP010000002.1, read on the forward strand.
TTATTGCAAGGTTATCCCGTTTTAGTTTTTGATACTCTTCTGACAAAAGGTCTTGACACAAAATGGGATACGATTTTTCAGGAGCTGCATGGCCCACTTGCTTATATACTGACAGCGTTGATTGCAGGACATGTGTTTATGGCGATATTGCATCGCCTAGTACATCGTGACGGAACTTGGGAAAAAATGATAGGGAAAAATCAATAGCTTTGGTTAAGATTTTGTCGTGTGTAAAAAAGGAGGGGAGATGCTCCCCTCTAAAAGCCAGGCTACGATGAAAATATTTTCTAAAAAGTCATGAAAGAATGGTCTTTATTATTTTTAAATTCATAGATTTTAAAGGGTGCTTCTTGAGCCCCGGGCATGCCTGGGGATCCTTTCGGCATGCCGACAAGGCCAATGCCATTTATATCCGGTTGTTTAGAGAAAAGCGTTGCTAGTGCTTTCTTAGGAACGTGACCCTCGATCCAATACTTACCCATTTTAAGGGTATGGCATGAAGCCAAATTCTTGGGCACTTCTGCTCGCTTCTTGATGCTATCCAGCGCAACATCATCCACGATCGTGATCCTGACACCTTGCGTTTCAAGGTAATGTGCATAAGCTGTACAACAGTCGCACCTGGGGTCTTTGTAAAGAGTTGCTTCATCAGGTAGGTCGTTTGCCGACACTGCCTCTGTTGCCAAGAAACTACATGCCAGTAGTGAAGCAAGGAGTTGTTTAATGCCTGTATCCTTCATGAGGGCCCCTGAAAAGGTACTTAATAAGAGAAGCAATGCTTAATCCAATAAGCAAAAGTAATGTTAGTGGCATAAGCCACCCTATCCATCCCATTGAGCCCATTAAAGCGAAACATTCTGAATTCATCATGAAAATTCTCTTGGCAGTGCTATCCTAAGGTAAAGAGTACAGCCTTTGTGTAGCCCAAAGGTCAAGCTGTAGAAATGATCATGGCTTTTTGTTAGCAAACTAAGTAGATGTATTCAGGATCATTTCAGGTTGTGCCTCTATAAAGGGTAGACATCCACTTTTGTAGGAGAACACTGATGTATAAGAAGCATCTGGTATCAAGCCTTTTGGCAATCTCGTTGAGTACGCTGGCGGCGGCTTCCTGGGCCTCGGCCGGGCATGGAAATAGCGAAAAGGTGAGTGACGCTGACGTTGATCGCACCATCACGGTGGAAGCGGGAGACATGTGGTTTGATCCTGAGGACATTGAGGCCTCTACCGGGGAAACCATTAAATTCGAGATCACTAACACGGGTAGTATAGAACACGAGTTCACAATTGGAGACGAGTCTGCTCAAGAGGAGCATCGTGATATGATGCAAGAAATGAGTGAAGGCGATGGTGGACATCATATGTCGGAAGGTAGTGATGGCATGGCTTCGGTGACCATCGAACCCGGTGAGACTGAAGAGCTGGTTTGGACGGTTCCGGATAGTGTTAAAAACCTAGAGTATGCCTGCAACATCCCTGGGCATTATGAGTCAGGTATGTATGGGAACGTTACAGTGAAATGATGTGAATATATGAGACTGTTGCTTCTTGAAGATGATGATCTGCTTGCCGATAGCTTATCGGAAAGCTTGAAGGACAACGGTTACCTCGTTGACGTGGCCGACTCGATAAAAGCGGCCACGTCACTTGTGGCAACCGAGTGTTATGAACTGGCTGTTATCGATATTGGCCTGCCGGATGGCTCTGGCCTTGACTTGATTGCACATTGGCGTAAGCAAAAGGTTGGCATGCCTATTTTGGTTCTTACGGCAAGGGATACTTGGGAAGATAAAGTGTCCGGGTTAGAAACTGGTGCAGATGATTATTTGACAAAGCCATTTCATGAGGCCGAGTTATTGGCGAGGCTTAAAGCATTGCTTAGACGCCGCTCTGGAAGTGTGTCTCAAATACTGACAGTTAATGGGGTTTCTTTAGATGAGGCTGGGCAATCAGTTTGTACAGAAAGTCTTCCTTGGCGTTCGCTAACGGCAACTGAATATCGACTGTTGCGTTACCTGATGCACCACCCCGATCGTGTGCATTCTAAAGATCATTTGCTCGATCAACTTTACGCGCTTGAACAAGATGCAGCTGAATCTAATCTGGTGGAGGTATATATTGCCCGGCTGCGCCGGTATTTAGGTAAGGAATTGATACAAACACGTCGCGGCCAGGGGTACTTATTTGTATCGCATTGATTGGCACAGTCTGCGGTTTCGCCTGCTAGCTTGGCTAGGAAGCGTAGCGCTTGTAGTAGTGGTCGTAACATGGCTGATGCATGGCTTTTTTTTGGAAAATATTGCCAAGGATTTTCTTGGTGAGCGTCTTCGTAGGGAGGCTGATCATGCTGTTTCTCAGCTGGGTGAAGAACGCTCCTTGGTCCCCGAGTCATTACAGTCTGTAAGCCAAAGCTATCAAGTTTTTCACCACCTGTATGTACTATCCATTGGCGGTAGTGTTAGTGCCTCGGATCCGAAGTGGCGGACAAGGCTTTCTCCACTGCTCGCAAGCGACCGTGATTCCTTGGTAGAAGTAGAAGAAGGGGGGCGCCACTTACTGGTCTATCGTCGCCATTTTAGCTGGGAAGATAGTAACGGCGTGTTGCTTATTGGAGAAGACTTTTCACAGGTGGAGGCTGGGCTTTCAGCTTTACATTGGTGGGTGGGGGCGGTCGCAGGAGCATTGTTGATAGTATTGATAGTGCTTAACATGTTGGCAGTCAATCGTGGCTTGAAGCCATTGAGAGAATTACGAGAACAGTTGGATGCACTACAAGCGGGGAAGCGTCGACGGTTTTCAGTACTGGCACCTTCTGAATTGAATGCCCTCGTCGAGCAGCTCAACCGGTTCATGGATGATATAGATTCACGTTTACAGCGCTCACGTGAGTCGGCGGCCAATCTTTCTCACGCGTTGAAGACACCATTGGCTGCCGTGACACAGGTGCTTCGTGGGAATCGGCCAATTAATGATGATCGCCGCCTCAAGCTTCTCGTAAGAATAGAAAATATTAATGCTCAGCTTGATGCTGAGCTGCGCCGCTCTCGAATAGCGGGTCCCAATATGGGGAGAGTGACTCATTTAATGAACGATAGCTCTCGCCTTATAGACATGTTTCGTGGCCTTTATCCTGATAAGGAGTTCCAGATAACATATTCCAGTGTTGACCGGGATCAGGTGCCCGTAGAGCCTCATGATTTTGCGGAAATGCTCGGGATACTATTAGATAATGGAGGCAAATGGGCAAAACACTATATCTGCTGCGATATAAGGTTGTTAACAGAAACTTTGGTGATAATCATCGATGATGATGGTCCTGGTGTGGCGGAAAGCGATTTGCCTAGGTTGGGCGAGCGGGGCAAGCGTTTGGACGAGCGCCATCCGGGGTATGGCTTGGGATTGTCCATATTGACTCAGCTAGCTGCGCGCTATGCCGGATACGCACAATTTTCTCATAGCTCACTTGGTGGTCTGCACGCAGAGGTGATTCTACCCTTCGCCGAGGTAGCGAGGTAACAGTTCGTTCAGTTTTGATTCAGCTTGTTCTGGCAGGATCAAGCTATGTAAAACCTAATGGGAGTTGCACATGGCACGCTCACCTGTTGTATCGCGCCCTTTCTCGCGCCGCCAGGTGCTAAAAGGAGGAGCTGCCCTCGGATTGGGATCTGCTGCTGCTTTGGGGTTGAGTCCAGCCTGGGCCAATCCATGGGGCAGGAGTACTACATATTCCTATGAGAGCGAAGAAGGGCCTAACGTGTCCTTGTCCATTCGCCGTGAGTCCTTGCCTGTTGCTGGACAAGAGGCGCGGCCTATTACCATTAATGGCACTAGCCCAGGGCCTTTGATTCGCTTGAAGGAAGGCCAAGACGCTGTACTACGGGTCACCAATCTGCTTGAGGAATCCACGTCCATTCATTGGCACGGCATGATCCTGCCACCCGGCATGGATGGTGTGCCCGGCATCAGCTTTGCAGGCATCGCGCCTGGTGAGACCTTTACCTACCGCTTCCCGGTACAGCAAAACGGGACCTACTGGTATCACAGCCACTCGGGGCTTCAGGAGCAGCTTGGTCATGCTGGCCCTCTGATCATCGACGCTGCCGAACCGGAGCCCTTTCGTTATGATCGCGAGCATGTGCTTCTGTTGACTGATTGGACCTTCGAAAATCCTGCGTCGGTATTTCGCAACCTGAAGACAATGGAAGGGTTTTACAACTTTCAGGAACGCACTCTCGCTGATTTTTTTGCCGATGTTCGGCGTAAAGGCTTTTCAGACACGGTGGAAATGCGCCAAATGTGGGCAAAAATGCGCATGAGCTCGCGAGATATCGCCGATGTGACTGGTAGCACTTACACTTATCTACTAAATGGCCGCGCCCCCGAGGAGAACTGGACGGCGTTGTTCAAGGCGGGTGAGCGCGTGCGCCTTCGAGTGATTAACGGTTCGGCGATGTCGTATTTCGATGTGCGCATTCCCGGCCTGAAAATGACCGTGGTAGCCGCCGATGGCCAGCCAGTGCAACCCGTGCCTGTGGACGAATTCCGCATTGGTGTGGCCGAGACCTACGACGTGCTGGTCTCCCCCGAAGACGATCAAGCTTATACGATCTTTGCTGAATCAATGGATCGCAGCGGCTACGCCCGTGCCACCCTGGCCCCACGTGATGGCATGCAGGCTGAAATCCCCAAGCGCCGCCAAATTGCCGACCGCGGGATGGAAGGGATGGCAGCTGGCGCAATGGTGGGCATGAAAGGAATGGATCATTCCGGCATGTCCAGAGATGACATGGAGGGCATGGACCACTCCAATATGTCCGGCGGAGACATGGAGGGCATGGACCACGGCAGCGGCGACGGCATGGCGAAAGAAAAAGCCAAGACGCGCGAGAATGGCATGCTTGTGGCCGGTGAGGCCCAGCCGGGCTCACGCTATGGCGAGGCAGGCATCGGCATCGACCCCGACGAGCGCCGTATGCTGGTCTACCGCGACCTGAAAGCCTTCACCCCATGGCCTGACCGGCGCGGCCCCGGCCGCGAGCTGGAGCTGCATTTGACCGGCAACATGGAACGCTACATGTGGTCGTTCGATGGCAAGAAATTCAGCGAAGTCTCAGGCCCTATCCACTTTGAAAAGGATGAGCGTCTGCGCCTGATCTTGATCAATGACACCATGATGGAGCACCCCATTCATCTTCACGGTATGTGGATGGAGCTGGAAAACGGCCAGGGTGAGTTAATTCCACGCAAGCATACCCTGAACGTGAAGCCCGGTGAGCGGGTCTCCGCGCTTATCACGGCAGATGCGGAAGGAAGCTGGGCTTTTCACTGTCACCTTCTTTACCACATGGAAGCTGGCATGTTCCGCGTTGTTCAGGTTTCTTGAGGAGGCAGTATGAAGATAAAACTTTACCTCGTGGGTGTGAGTGCGGCATTCATCTTTGCTTCCTTGGCTAAAGCTGATGATGGTTACGATGCTCCTGATGGCTGGCCATCCCCTATCGTGGAGCATAATCAAGGCACGGCACAATTTGATCGGCTTGAATATAGTATTCCGGAGAATGGTAAGGATGCCATGGTATGGGACTTCCAGGGGTGGTACGGCAGCGACGTTAACCGTATGTACGTAAAATCGGAAGGTGAAAATATTCAGGGAGACGGTGAAGACGCCGAGTTTGAGTCCCTGGAGCTACTCTATAGCCGGTTGATTGCCGATTTTTGGGAGCTGCAGGGTGGCGTGGGTTACCAAGGGGGTGTGTTCTCTGATGATCATGAAGAGCGAACCTACGGTGTCGTTGGGTTGCAAGGGGTTATGCCATATGAAATTGAGACCGATGTAGCCTTGCAAGTGAGTGACGAAGGAGATGTATCCGCTAGTTTCGAGGGAGAATATGACTTTCGACTTACTCAGCGACTCTATGTACAGCCACGCACGGAAATCGCCATGGCCGCCAATGAAGTCGAAGAATTTGGCGTGGGCGAAGGGCTGAACTCCGTGCGTGTCGGCATGCGTTTGGGTTATGAGGTGACCCGCCGCGTCGCGCCTTACGTAGGCGCTTACTGGGAAAAAGAGTACGGTGAGACTGCGGATCTAACTCGTGCGAACGGTGATAGAACGGAGGGCACGGGCGTTGTCGCAGGTATCAAGCTGATCCTGTGAGTCATCATGCTTTCCCCGCCTTGGTCAGCGCCGAGTGAGGTGTGTTCTTGTTGATGTCGAGAGCTTGACTTTAGGGCAGCATCAAGCACTAACCTGAATGGCAGGATAAAGAGTAGGTATTCGCTACAAGGAGGCTGGCAATGACATCATCAACGCATCAAAGTGCGCGGGTTTATAGAATGAAAACCGCCGAGCATATGTGCCCGTTCGGCTTGAAAACTGTCGATCTACTCAAGCGCAAAGGCTATGAGGTCGACGACCATACACTAACGTCACGCGATGAAATCGACGCGTTCAAAGCGCAGGAAAACGTCGATACGACACCACAGGTGTATATCGGCGAGAAACGCATTGGCGGCTATGAAGAACTGCGTCAACATTTGGGGATGAGTGTTCCCAATGCAAAAGACATCACTTACCGGCCTGTGGTCGCGATTTTCGTCACCGCGTTGCTGATCGGCCTTGCCGTTAGCTGGGCTGCCCATGGCGCGCTATTAACTGCGCGCATGCCGGAATACGCCGTTGCCACGGCAATGGTGCTACTGGGCTTGCAGAAACTGCAGGACGTGGAAAGCTTCAGCACCATGTTTCTCAATTACGACCTGCTTGCCCAGCGCCATGTCCCTTATGGTTACGTGTACCCCTACGCCGAAACGCTATCCGGTTTGCTCATGCTGGCGGGAGCACTGATCTGGGTGGCCGCGCCGCTGGCGTTGTTTGTCGGCACTGTGGGAGCCGTTTCCGTCTTCAAGGCCGTTTATATCGACAAACGTGAGCTCAAATGCGCCTGTGTGGGCGGTAATAGCAATGTGCCGCTGGGCTTTGTATCGCTGACGGAAAATCTGGTGATGATCGCCATGGGGCTCTGGATGCCACTGCGAATGCTGATGTAAACCGTCTGAGCGCCCCTTTCTTGGAGACGCCTGCGTACAGTATGCGAGGCGGTGAGCCGGTGGCGCCGCATGGTGCGTGTGTTTTCGAGTGATGTTGCGCTATCTTGACCACTGCGCCGACGTCTTGAGCACTGCTGCCGGGGGAGAATTTGCCATGACCGTGATGACCGCCGCCGCCATCGAGGAGTTCCTCGACGAGGTCTTTCCACAGCGACAAGGCACCATCGAAGGCGTGGGTGAGATGCGTGCGACCATGAGCTTGGCCATCGAGGACGAACACTTGCGTCCCGGTGGCTGTGTCTCGGGCCCCACGCTGATGGGGCTAGCGGATGTCTGTCTGTATGTGGCGATCCTGGCCCAGGTTGGGCCTGAGCCGATGGCGGTAACCACCGATTTCAATTGCCACTTCCTGCGCCGCGCGCGCGGCGACCGCGATCTCATCGCCAATGCACACGTCGTCAAGCTGGGCGAGCGCCTGGCGGTCGGCGAGGTGCACTTGTTTTCTGCCGATGACGAGGATCCCGTGGCCACCGTCACCGCGACCTATGCGCTCCCCGAGCATGATGATGACTGACGGTGGTTCAACCAGCGGGCTGCTGACGCCAGCCGCACCAGGCGAGCGTCAGCCAGCCGGCCATCAGCAATAGCCCGCCGAGCGGTGTGATGGGCCCCAGCCAATGGGCGCCGGTCAGCGCGAGCAGGTAAAGCGAGCCGGAAAACGCCGCCATCCCCAGGCTCCATAGCCAGAGCACCGCCCGTTGCCCTTGCAGCGGTTGCTGCCCCCGCCAGATGAGTACCGCCATGGCGGCCAGGGTATGCCAGGCCTGGTAACGCACGCCGGTCTCGAAGGCCTCGAGCAGTCGCGGTGCGAGCCAGCCGTCAAGTGCGTGGGCGCCGAACGCCCCGGCCATCACGACCACGAAGCCGCTCAAGGCGACGAGTATCCATCCACCACGGTGGGTCATGTCTCATCCTGTGTCACTGACTACGCTGAAACGGTGAGTGAGCGCCGAAATGTCATCCCGGGGCTCGATGTCGCCACACTGTCGCTTACCCTATGGCGTCGCCCACGTCATGACAAGCATCTCCGGATGGCGTATCGTCGCGGCCTTGCCGATCTCAAGAATCATAATGGAGCATTAATCCATGGACTCTCTCGCCAGTCTCGTCGCACCGCTGCACGATGCTATCTACGCGGTGATGACCCCTGTCAGCGATTTCATCTGGTCGTATATTCTCGTTTATCTCTTGTTGGGCGCGGGGGTGTTGTTCACCGTGCTGACGCGTGGCATGCAGTTTCGTTTGTTTGGCCACATGGCGCGTGTGACCTTCAATAGCCGGGGCGCGGGCGAGGGCGTTAGTGGCTTCCAAGCGTTCGCCACCTCGTTGGCGGCGCGCGTGGGAACCGGGAACCTGGCCGGCGTGGCCATCGCGTTGTGGATCGGCGGCCCTGGAGCGATCTTCTGGATGTGGATCACCGCCCTGGTCGGGTTTGCCACTTCGTTCGTTGAGTCGACTCTGGCGCAGGTCTACAAGAAGCGCCACGAGGACGGCGTGTACCGTGGCGGTCCTGCCTACTATATCGAGCGTACACTGGGTTGGCGCTGGATGAGCCTGCTGTTCGCCTTCTTCCTGCTGATGGCCTATGGCCTGGCCTTCAACGGCGCCCAGGCCAACACCATCGCCCAGGGTATGAACGAGGCCTTTGGCATGCCCAACTGGGTCACCGGCTTGATCCTGGTCGGTGTCGTGGCCGTGGTCATCTATGGCGGGCTCAAGTCCATCGCGCGCACGGCGGAGAAGATCGTGCCGATCATGGCGATTGCCTACTTGCTGGTGGCGCTGGTGGTGCTGGCGCTCAACATCACCGCAGTGCCTGAGATGCTGGCGCTGATCGTCAAGAGCGCCTTCGGCTATGGGCCCGCAGTGGGCGGCGCGGCCGGCTATGCCATCAAGACGGCGATGGAGAACGGTATCAAGCGTGGCCTGTTTTCCAACGAGGCGGGTATGGGCTCGGCGCCCAACGCGGCGGCCCAGGCCAACGTCAAGCACCCCGCCGCGCAGGGCCTGGTGCAGTCGTTCGGCGTGTTCATCGATACCCTGGTCATCTGCAGTTGCACGGCGGTGGTGATCCTGCTGTCCGGCGTCTACGAGACGCTGATGGCCAATTCACCGGGACAGGATATTGTCGGCATCCAGCTTACCCAGGACGCGATGGCGGATCACTTCGGCGGCTTCGGCGAGATCTTCATCGCCGTGGCGATCCTGCTTTTCGCCTTCACCTCGATCATCGCCAACTTCTCGTTCGCCACGGTCAATATCGAGTACATGTTCAAGCGCCATGCCAAGGCTGCAGTGCAGGTATTGCGCCTGGCCGTTTTGGCCATGGTGATGATCGGCTCGGTGTCGCAGTTGACCTTCGTATGGGACTTCGCCGATCTTTCCATGGGTTTGATGGCGACCACCAACCTGATCGCGATCCTGATCCTGGCGCCGATCGCCATGCGTGTGCTCAAAGACTATGAGCGCCAGCGTCGCGAAGGCGTCAAGGAACCACGTTTCGATCCCAAGGTACTCAAGCGTCCCGAGCAGGTAGATGCTGATGTCTGGCCGTCCAAGGATTCTTGAGCACGGCATTTGGCGTTATAATGGCGGCCTCTCCCCCACCTACGTGAGAGGCCGCCATGCATATTCAACTCAACGGCGATCAGCGCGAGCTCGCGTCCCAGCTGACGATCAGTGAGTTGATCGAGCAGCTCGCATTGACCGGGCGCCGCATCGCCGTCGAAGTCAACGAGGAAATCGTGCCGCGCAGCCAGCATGCCGAGACGCGTCTGTCCCCGGGCGACCGTGTGGAAATCGTGCATGCCATCGGCGGTGGCTGATGTTACTCGCTCGCCGACGCGCGAAGCTGCTTAGTGGCTCAGGCGTGTCGGCGGCTCCCTTTACGTCAGGAGGTTCGTCATGTCCGCTGATCAGCGCCAGGACATCCCATTGACCGTCGCCGGTCGCGTCTTCTCATCACGCCTGCTGGTGGGCACCGGCAAGTACCGTGACTTCGACGAGACCGCCGCCGCCGTCGAGGCGAGTGGCACCGAGCTCGTCACCGTGGCGGTGCGCCGCACCAACCTGGGCCAGAATCCCGATGAGCCCAATCTGCTCGACGCCTTGCCGACGAGCCGTTACACGATCCTGCCCAACACGGCGGGTTGCTATACCGCCAAGGACGCGGTGCGGACCTGCAAGCTGGCGCGCGAGCTGCTCGATGGCCACAACCTGGTCAAGCTCGAGGTGCTGGGCGACGATGGCACGCTTTACCCCAATGTGGTCGAGACCCTCAAGGCCGCCGAGACGCTAGTCAACGACGGTTTCGATGTCATGGTCTACACCAGCGACGATCCTATCGTCGCCAAGGAGTTGGAGCGCATCGGCTGTTGTGCGGTGATGCCGCTGGGGTCGTTGATCGGCTCGGGGCACGGCCTGCTCAATCCGGCAACGCTTGAGATCATCCTCGACAACGCCGAAGTGCCGATCCTCGTCGATGCCGGCATCGGCACGCCCTCGGATGCCGCCCTGGCCATGGAAATGGGCTGCGCCGGCGTGCTGGTCAACTCGGCCATCGCCAACGCCCGACAACCGGTGCGCATGGCGCATGCCATGAAACTGGCGGTGGAGGCGGGGCGTGAGGCGTATCTCGCCGAACGCATGCCACGCCGTGCCTCCGCGAGTCCGTCCTCGCCCTTCGCCGGGCGCATCAACGCCTGAATTTTCGCGCGGCCTGACCGGCCGCCTTCGCTACGTGACCGATAACGCAGACTTGCCATGAGTGACTCCTCCTCTTCTTCCGATAATGCCCCGGTGACCCCCGAGTCGCCGGGACGCCCGCCGCGCGGCATCAAGAGCTACGTACTGCGTGCCGGACGCATGACCGCCGCCCAGTCGCGGGGGCTCGAAGAGGTCTGGCCGCGCCTGGGGCTGAGCGTTGCCGATGGCCGTCAGTCGTTGCAGGCGCTGTTCGGCCGCCGTGCCCCTTGTGTCGTGGAGATCGGCTTTGGCATGGGCCAGTCGCTGGTCGAGCAGGCGAGCGCGCATCCCGAGACTGATTTCATCGGCATCGAGGTGCATGCGCCGGGGGTTGGCAAGCTGCTCGACGAGGCGGATAAGCGCGGCCTGGCCAATCTGCGTGTGTACCGCGAAGACGCTCTGGAAGTGCTCGAAAAATGCCTGCCCGAGGCCGGTCTGACGGGATTGCAGCTGTTCTTCCCCGATCCGTGGCCGAAGAAGAAGCACCACAAGCGGCGCATCGTGCAGCCGGCGTTCGTCGAGCTGGTGCGTACGCGTCTGGCGCCTGGTGGTTATCTGCACATGGCGACCGATTGGGAGGCCTACGCCGAGCACATGGTCGAGATCATGGAAGCGGCGCCGGGCTATCGCAATACGGCATCGGCCGAGAGCGCGCCCTACGTGCCGCGACCGGCATTTCGCCCGCTGACCAAGTTCGAAAGCCGCGGCGAAAAGCTCGGCCATGGGGTCTGGGATCTGATCTATGCCCGTGAGGATGGATAGCACACGCTGCAGCATCGCTCTCACAGAGCACTTCCACGCAACGCTGAGTCCTCCGAAAACCGCTGCTTGCAGCGGTTTTTTCGATTGTGGCTGATCTGAATCACGACACGGTAAATAAGACGCTGGCAGAGTGCCGCCTCTCTTGGTCTCTTGGCCGGATGCGCAGCATAAAAAAAGCCGCCCGGGTGGGCGGCTTAAAGACCGTGACTAGCTTGATGAGGAGATAACCATGGGCAGGAACCTGACATTCGCTGCTTAGGTCAGTGGCGCTTGGCGGCGCCACGGTTGTTAAGGTAAACCATTCTCATTTGAGTCGTCAAGCGTAACGAGAATATTTTTCACTTAGTATGCGTCGGGAGGCATCAGGTGCCACTTATCGCCATGTTCAGCGCCCAGCCGTATGACCGCCGTTTCTTCGAAACCGCGAATGCGCGCCATGGGTTCCACATCAGTTATCACGACGTGGCGCTCAGCGCGGAGAGTGCCGTGCTGGCCCACGGCGCCGATGGGGTGTGTGCCTTCGTCAACGACACGTTGGATGCCGCCACGCTGGAGGCCCTGAGCGCGCAGGGAGTGCGTTTCGTGGCCATGCGCTGCGCGGGGTTCAACAATGTCGATATCGCTGCTGCCAAGCGCCTGGGGGTGGCCGTAGTGCGCGTGCCGGCATACTCACCGGAGGCGGTGGCCGAGCATGCCCTGGCGCTTCTGTTGACGCTGAACCGACGCACGCATCGCGCCTACAACCGGGTTCGCGAGGGCAACTTCATGCTCGAGGGGTTGCTGGGCATGACGTTACACGGCAAGACGGTGGGCGTGATCGGCACCGGTCGTATTGGCCTTGCCACGGCGCGGATCTTTCGTGGCTTCGGTTGCCACTTGCTGGGTGAGGACCGTTATCCCTGCGATGATTTCACCGCACTGGGTGGCGAGTATGTGTCACGTGAGTGTCTGCTGGCGGAGAGCGACGTCGTCAGCCTGCATTGCCCGCTGACCGACGACACACGCTATCTGATCGATGCCCAGGCCCTGGCGGCGATGAAGCCGGGCGCGATGCTGATCAATACCTCGCGCGGGGGATTGATCGACACCCGTGCGGTCATCGAGTCCCTCAAGGCACGGCGATTGGGTGGTCTGGCCATCGACGTCTACGAACAGGAGACATCGTTGTTTTTCCGTGATCATTCCAGCGACATCATCGATGATGATGTCTTCCAACGTCTGGTGACGTTCCCCAATGTGCTGATCACCGGTCATCAGGGCTTCTTCACGCAGGAGGCGTTGACCGAAATAGCCGAGGTCACGCTCGACAACGTGGCGTGTTTGATGCGCGGTGCACCCTGTGCCAATCGGGTTGGCGATTGAGTGTCAGCTCGCCAGCGCCATCCATGCCGGCAGCGTGACCATGGCCAGCAGGGTCTGGCCGGTGATCAGCGCCGCCATCAGCTCGGCGTCGCCACCGAGCTGGCGGGCGAGGATATAGGCCGAGGTGGCGGTGGGCAGGGCGGCGAACAACAGCGCGATGTCGCGGCTCACCGGGTCGAGCCCGGTCAACCAGGCCAGGGCCAGTACTACCACGGGGGTGGCACCGAGCTTGAGTGTGGCCGAGTGCCAGAACGCGTGTCCGCTGCCGGCGAGGGCACGCGGGCGTAGCGCCACGCCCACGGCAATCAACCCTAGCGGGAGGGCGGCACGGCCGGTGAGTTCGACGGTGCTGCCCAGCCAGCCCGGCAGACCGATGCCGGTAACATTGAGGGCGATACCGATCACGCAGGCCAGGATCAACGGATTGCGTAGCAGGGCAGCAAGACTGCGCCCGAGGCTCGAGGGGCCCAAGGTGCCGGCGGCGATGAAACCACTCACGCAGAGCACATTGGCCAGCGGTACCATCAATGCCACGGCGACTGCCGCCACCGTCGCGCCGGCCTGGCCATGCAGCGCGGCGGCGCCGGCGACCCCCACGTAAGTATTGAAGCGCAGCGTGCCTTGCAGCACCGAGGTGAACGCCGGTGGCGCCAGCGCCAGGCGATGACGCGCACACCAGAGCACCAGCGCGAACAGCGTCATGGCACCCATCAGTACCACGGCCAGGCGGATGACCGGCACCTGCGCGACATCCGCCGTGGCGAGGGTCGAGATCAGCATCGCGGGGAACAATAGAAAGTAGATCAGCCGTTCCATTGCGGGCCAGAAATCGCCCCCGGGGAAACGCCGCCAACCCAAGAGGGCGCCGAGTAAAATCAGTAAAAATAGAGGGCCCAAGGCCCCAGTGACACCGCTCATTGTGCCTCCGTTTGAGCAACTTCATGGACACTGGGCGCTGACGCAGCCAAGCTCGCCGGCACACGAACTGGTAAGCTTAGCGCGATGCCCTGGGTGATGGGATTCGACCTAACGATATGCAACACCACGATGAAGACCCCGTAAGGCCGCCGCTGCTCAATCTTTTGACGCTGCTGACGCTGGTAACGATTCTGGTGGCGGCCGGTTATCTGGCCGATTATTACCTGCGCGATTCGCGTGACGACGTCATCTGGTATCCCCCACGCATGCATTGCGATCTGCGCGAAGGGCCGTGTCGTGCCGATATCGGCTTGAATGGCACGCTGAGTTTCGAAATGCACGGCGATTTCGCCTCGTACGAGCCGTTGACGCTGGATGTACAGACATCCGGCATCGACGTGCAGTCGGTAGCCGTGGAATTTCTCGGGCGTGACATGAATACGGGGCTCACGCGGGTCGAGTTGGAGAAAGTGGCTGACAACCACTTCCGGGGCGTGGGTGAACTCCGTCCCTTCACTGAAACGGTCATGCCGTGGCGGGCGCAGGTCATTCTCGAGACGTCTGAGGGGCGTAAGGGAAGCTGGTTCGATTTCGATATTCACCGCTAGGTGCAGCATGCCAAGTATCGTTTGTCCACATTATGACAAGCGCCTTTGCTATGCGGCTTGTGGGTAAGCCAACGCTTACTCCGCGGTCACTATCGAGTAACGATTATCTTAAAAAATCCAATTAAAACAAAGGGTTTATATTTATTTTTAGAGTTTTGGCATGGCGTGCTTGACTGTTCGCGCGCGTCATGTGCAAACCCCGCAGGGGCAAAAAAGCGGGCTTTCACCGCCAAGCCACAGACGCTCCACAAAACTATCCACAAGTGGTGGTGGCGTAAGGATGTGGAAAACACTAGGCGTGCGCCCCGAAAGAAAGCAGCACGAAGAAAGGTAGAAGCAGGGTTGTGCGAGATGCTAGGCGCCCCGCAGGGCACCTAGCGTGATGCGCTTACTTATCGGCCGATGGCTTCTGGCCGTCCTGAGCTTCGATACCCAGCAGCTCGATCTTGAAGGTGAGTGCTTGGTTGGGACCGATAGGGCCACGAGTGCCACCCTGCCCATAGGCGAGATTGGAAGGCACATAGAGCATCCAGGTATCGCCGACCTGCATTTTCTGCAGTGCTTCCTGCCAGCCCTTGATGACCTGGTTGACCTGGAACGTGACGGGCTCGCCACGCTCGTAGGAGCTGTCGAAGACGGTTCCGTCGGGTAACTTGCCTTCGTAGTTGACCTTCACGGTCGAGTCGGCGCTGGGCGTTTTACCGTCGCCGGATTCGAGCTCCTTGTATTGCAGCCCGGAGTCGGTAACTTTCACGCCTTCCTTCTTGGCGTTCTCGGCCAGGAATTTCTCGCTTGCCTTGCGATTCTCTTCGGCCACCTTTTGCTGTTGGGCCTTCTTTTCGGCCATCTTCTGTTTCTGGAAGTCAGAAAGTGTGGCCGCGATCTCTTTATCGCTCATCTGCAGGTCGCCGCCAGCATAGACATCCTTGACCGCTTGGGTGAAGGCGTCGGTATCGAGATCCGGGATGTCCTGCTTGACGCTTTGGCCCAGCGTGGCGCCGAGGCTATAGCCGAGCTTGGCTTCGTCGCTTTGCGGGGCAGCCATGGCCAGCAGCGGCGTCGCTACGAGGCCGCCGAATGCCACAGCCGTCATTAAACGCTTCATGAAAACTCCTTAACAAGATAAACAAAACACCGCCCTTCAACTGTACCAGCATGGGGGCCGTTGCGCACCCGCGCAGCTTGCAGTCACTTGACATTGAGGCGACTTTGCTCTTCTCTGAATCTACATTGATAAGAAAGAGGGAACTCTATGCAACTGCGCAATATCGTTCTGAGTATCACGGCGTTGAGCTTGGTCGGTGTCGCTTCCACGGCGGCCGCCGAGACCTGGCGTTTCGGTCTCGAGGAGACGGAAGGTAGCGTGCAGTACGGCTATGCGGAAGAGTTCAAGAAGCTGATCGAGAAAAAGAGCGACGGCGACATCACAGTCGAGTTGCTGCCGTATGGCTCATGGGGGTCGAGCTACACGGCGTTGTATGACGCCATCCAGAGCGGCGCCATTCCGATTGGCTTCGGCTCCGGCTTTCTGGGCGGCACTGTGCCGGAAAGTCAGTTGATGAGCCTCAACTTCGTCATGCCCAATGATCAACTCGAGACGGCCAAGATTCTCAACTCCGACGATTTCCTCAAGAGTGATGCTTGGCAGGAATCGTTCCGCGAGCGTGGCTTGGTGCCGCTTGCCACCTTGCCCGAGGGGTACCAGGTCTGGACGGCTAACAAAGAGATCCGCACGCCGGAGGACATGGAAAACCTGCAAATCCGTGTCATGGATAACAGCCTGCTCCGCGCGACCTACGAGGCTTATGGCGCCTCGCCCATCACCATCGCCTACGGCGAGCTCTACAGTGCCCTGCAGCAAGGCCAGGCGGAAGGTAACATTCAGCCGGTCTTCGCGCATGAAAACATGGGCTTCTATGAAGTCCAGGACTACATGATCTTTGCCGATCAGTCGCAATTCATCGCCAATCTCATCGGTAACGAGCAGTGGTACGAGGGGCTGTCCGATGAGCAGCAAAAGATGCTCGAGTCCACGCTCGATGAGATGGTGAAGAAAGGGCATGAGATCCAGACGCAGTTCAACTCCGAGCGCCTCGAGACGATCAAGAACAAGAGTGATATCAATATCATTCACTTGAACGAGGAAGAGCGCGCGGCATTCCGTGAACTGGCCAAGCCGGTGCGTCAGACCTACGTCGATATGGTCGGCGAACGTGGTCAGAAGGCGCTGGACATTGTGCTGGATCATGTCAATCAGTCTGGCGACAAGGCGGAGTAAGCCTGACGGTCAGTATCTGAAGTACTGCGATACCGCATGCAAAACCCCGGAAGCGTTGAGCTTCCGGGGTTTTTATATGTCTGGCGGATGGTGGTGAGGCAGGGATGCTGCTCCACACCGTGCCGACCCGACGAAGGCCGGGTCGGCTGCGCTCAGTCGCCGCCGAGCGAGGGCAGCAGCAGCGATATCTGCGGGAACATGATCAAGATGATCGTGGCCAATACCAGGATGGCGATGAACGGGGGCGTGCCGCGAATCACTTCCATATAAGGCCGGCGGAATACCGCGATGGCGGTGAAGATATCGCAACCGAACGGGGGAGTGGCCGAGCCGATGGCCGCCTGCAGGGTAACGATCACGCCGACATGTACCGGATCCAGTCCGGTGGCCTCGACCAGTGGCTTGAAGATCGGCACCAGAATCAGAATGACCACGATGGGGTCGACGAACATACAGCCGACGAAGAAGGCCGCCGCGATCAGCAGCAGTGCCAGGAACTGGTTGTCGCCGATACCCTCGATGATGGGGCCGAGGATCTGCTCCGGCACGCCGGCGGTACCCAGGGTCTGCGAGAACGCCGCGCCGATGGCGACTAGAATGAAGACCACGGCGGTGATCATGCCGGTGGAGAGCGCCAGACTGCCGAGATCGCGGATCGATACCTGACGGTAGATCAACACCTCGAGAATAAAGGCATAGGCCACCGCGACCGCTGAGGCCTCGACGGCGCTGAAGAAGCCGCCGTAGATACCGCCGACCACCAGCACCGGGAACCCCATCGGCAGAATGACTCGGCGCACCGCCTTGAAGCGTTCCGCCCAGGTGGCGCGTGGCTCGGGCTCGATGCCTTTCAGGCGCGCGCCGATATAGCAGTACACGGCAAACATGGCCAGGATCAGAATACCGGGGAGAATGCCGGCGAGGAACAGGTCGCCGATCGATGTTTTCATGACCACGCCATAGACGATGAAACCGATGCTGGGCGGAATCAGTAGCGCGATATCGCTGGCGTTGATGATCAGGGCCAGAGCGAAACTGTCAGGGTAGCCCCGCGCCAGGAGGCGAGGACGCATCGGCCCGCCCATAGCAACTACGGTGGCCTGCGTGGAACCCGAGACGGCCCCGAACAAGGCGCACGAGGCGGCGGTGGTGATTGGCAGCCCCCCGCGGACATGGCGGGTGAAGACATCGACGACATCGAGCAGGCGGTTGGCGGTATGGCCCTTGGTCAGGATGTCGGCGGCGAAGATGAACATGGGCACGGCGGCGAGTACCCAACTGCCGATGCCGTTGATCATCCAACTCACGGCCTGGTCGGGCCCGAAAAACGTCATGCCTGTGAACATCATGAAAAGCGTGCCCGCCGCCAGGGGAACCATCATCGGGAACCCGAGCAGCAGCAGTACCAGCATGATCACGGCTAGCCAAGTTAGCATTGTTTTACGTCCTCGCGTTGATGGCGGTCGTGTTGCGGAGAGGCAATTCAGGTATCGCGACGTGCGTCATGGTCCTCGTTACTGCCATTGCCTTCTTCCGCTTCTGGGGGCACTTCGTTGTATTCCTCTTTTTCGTTGAAGGAACGGTAGATATCGTCACTCACTAGGTTGCGCACGGTGGTGAGCAGGTATTGCACGCCGGCGAGAATGAAGCCGATGGGGAGGGCGAGATAGACGATCCACATGGGGATGTTAAGCGAGGCACTGCTACGACCGCGGTCATGAATGGCCATGACATAATCGATGGACTTGTCGGCGAAGTAGAACATCAATACTGCAGTGCCCAAGGAGATCAGGATGAGGAGCGCCTTGCGCCAGCGGCCGCTGAGCTGGTCGTAGATCGCCGACATGCTGATATGGCGGGCGTTGCGTGCCGCATAACCGACACCGACGAAGGTGATCACCACGATGAGCATCTCGGTCACTTCGTAGGTCCCGGGGATGCCTTGTTCGAAGAGCAGATTGCCGACGACCTGACCGCTCATGAGCACGGCCATGGCGAGTACGCCCCCCGCGATGATCACGCGCTCGATGATGCTCAGGCCATGATCGATAGCGCCTAGTACACGAAGCAAGGCACTGCGTGATTCAGCGTTTTCATCGCTATTGCCAGGCTGTGAAGGTGTCATGTCGTAGAGTCCTTTTTGTGATGGCCGATTCGTCGCGCGAATGGCATGGATCTCGACGTCCGTACCGCGTCGTGGAGGTGCCGCGATCAATCGGACTGGCTTCTATAAAACCTACAGAGTTTGTGGGATGAGCGCCACTCGTCAATGATTTGTCCGTACATGCATCATATACGCTCTCCCGAGCATTGAGCTGGCTGCGAAGAGGCAATGTATTACGAATGGTGCGTCGTGTGTTGGGTGGTCAGCGTCGCCAGCGCAGCTTCCTGCGCTGGCGCGTGCATGACCAAGCAGCGTGTCAGCTGCATGGTCAGGCTGGTGTCGTCCGCACGGCGCTTGCGTACGGCATGCGACGTCTCGCTGAGAGCCTGAAGCTGGCGCAGTGTTTCACGTTCGGCGAGCAGCTCGGCTTCCTTGAGATGATCGCGCAGCGTCGCCACGTCTTGTTCGTCTCGCGCACGTGGCTTGAGCATGCGACGTAGATGACGGATCGGCTGTGTGACCTCGGCTTGCCAGGCACGGATTCCACCCAGTGCGTTGTGCGCCTCGTCGGTGGGTACGAGAGCGTGATGATCGAGCCAGCAGCGCCACAACAATTCGCAGACATCCGCCCCTGCCGTATCTTGTAGCTGCAAGCAGGCGTCGGCGACCCCGGGGCGCTGGTACAACGCCAGGGCATAATCCCAAAGCGGTGGATTCCGCAGAACATCGCACAATTGGGTAGAATGCATGGGTAATCTCCAGCCGTCCTGGCAGGCATGACGGCGGAACTCACCGAATCACCACCGGAGCGGGCATGATCGCATTTCGCCAACTCGCGCTGCAACGCGGGATCCAGCCGCTGATCGAGAACGCCGACCTCACGCTACACGATGCCACCAAGGCGGGTATCGTGGGCGCCAACGGTTCGGGCAAGTCGAGCCTGTTCAAGCTGTTGCTGGGGGAGCTGACGCCGGAGCACGGCACGGTTGAACTCTCCGGTGGGCAGCGCATAGCGCACATGGCGCAGGAGGTGGAGGCGCTCG
The DNA here is from genome assembly GCF_033052815.1 of Chromohalobacter sp. HP20-39. Lineage (NCBI taxonomy): Bacteria > Pseudomonadati > Pseudomonadota > Gammaproteobacteria > Oceanospirillales > Halomonadaceae > Chromohalobacter > Chromohalobacter sp. HP20-39. The sequence continues at coordinate 528,141 of NZ_JAWHTP010000002.1, forward strand.
ACCGGGCGCTGGTCGAGCATGTCCTCGATGGCCACACCGAATTGCGCGCCACGGAGCATGCCCTGGCCGAGGCCCAGGCCAGCGGTGCGGTCCACCGCGAGGCCGAGTTGCATGGCGAAATCGAAGCGCTCGAGGGCTATACCGCGCGCCCACGCGCCGAACAAATGCTGGTCGGGTTAGGCTTCACGCAGGATGACCTGTATCGTCCGCTGTCGGACTTCTCAGGGGGCTGGCGGATGCGTGTCAGCTTGGCGCAAACGCTGTTCATGCCGTCTGATCTGATGCTGCTCGACGAGCCGACCAACCACCTCGATCTCGACGCATTGTTATGGCTCGAGCAGTGGCTTACCCGCTATCCTGGTACGCTGCTGCTTATTTCCCACGACCGCGATTTCCTGGATGCGGTGTGCGATCACATCGTGCACTTCGAACAACGTCAATTGATGCTGTATCGCGGCAACTATTCGACGTTCGAGCGTACGCGGGCCGAGCGTCAGGCTCGCGCCCAGGCCGAGGCAGCCAAGCAGCAGGCCCGGCGCGAGGAGATCGAGCGTTTCGTGGCACGCTTTCGCGCCCAGGCCAATAAAGCGCGTCAGGCACAGAGTCGGCTGAAGATGCTTGAGCGCATGGGAACCATCGCCGTCGCGCATGCCGACTCGCCGTTTCACTTCACCCTGCCCAGTGCCGACAAGACCTCCTCGCCGCTGCTGGTACTCGATGACGCCACGCTGGGGTATGGCCAAACACCATTGCTCGAGCACGTCAGCGTGAGCATCCTGCCGGGACAGCGAATCGGACTGCTGGGCGCCAACGGGGCGGGCAAGTCGACGCTGATCAAGGCGCTGACGGCGCAGCAACCGTTGCTGGCCGGCAAGCGTGTGCCCGGCGATAACCTGGCGATCGGCTACTTCGCCCAGCATCAGCTCGAGCATCTTGATGTGAGCTCCACGCCGTTCGTGCACATCCAGCGGCTGTCGCCCACGGCCAGCGAACAGGAGATTCGCAACTTCCTGGGTGGCTTCGGATTTCACGGCAATGATGTCTTCGCCAGCGTGGGGAACTTCTCCGGGGGCGAGAAGGCGCGTCTGGCGCTGTCGTTGATCGCTTGGCAAAAACCCAATCTGTTGTTGCTCGACGAGCCTACCAACCACCTCGACCTGGAAATGCGTGAATCCCTGACACAGGCCTTGGCCGGGTTCGAAGGAGCGGTGATCATCGTCTCCCACGACCGCCACCTGCTGCGCGCCAGCGTCGATGAGTTCTGGCATGTGGTGGATGGCCGCGTCACTACCTTCGATGGCGACCTGGACGATTATCGTGCCTGGCTCAAGGCGCGCCTCGAGGGCGAGCGGCGCGATGCGCGCCAGGAAAAGGCCGAGCGCCAGGTCACTGCGGAAGCCCCCAAGGGCGACCGCAAGGCTTCGCGTCGTGCCGCCGCCGAAGTACGTGAGAAGTTGCGGCCGCTCAAGCGCGAGCGCGACAAGATCGAACGTGACATGAGCAAGGCTCAGGCGGAGCTGGCAAGTCTGGAGGCCGCTCTGGCCGATGAAGGCTTGTATCAGGATAGCGCGCGCAAGGGCGAGCTAACCGACTTGCTGGGGCGCCAGGGCGATGCGCAGAGCCGCCTCGAGACACTCGAACAGCGCTGGCTGGAGGCCGAGGAGGCGATCGAGGCGCGTGAAGCGGCATTGGCGGACGACGCCTGATACAGAAAACAGGCGTCTACTGCGGACACATGAGCGTGTCGCTAGGCTCATGTCTCGACGATAAACGTCACTGGCCCGTCGTTGAGTAGCGAGACCTGCATATCGGCGCCGAATTCACCGGTGGCGACGCGCGACCAAGCCTGCCGTGCTCGAACGGCCAAGTAATCGAACATCGCCTCGCCGTGGGCGGGTGTCGCGGCGCCATCGAAGCCCGGTCGCAGGCCCTTGGCGGTATTGGCCATGAGGGTGAACTGCGGCACCAGCAACAAGGCGCCTTCCACCTGCTGTACGTTGAGGTTCATCTTGCCTGCCTCGTCGCCGAATATGCGCAGCTTGAGCAGTTTATGCAGCATCTTGTCGGCGTGGGCCTGGGTATCTTCGGGCGCCACGCCGATCAAGGCCATCACGCCTTGCTCGATGGCGCCCGTGGAGCGGTCGTCGACGGCGACGCTGGCATGGCGGACACGTTGAATGACGGCTCGCATGGTGAGGGTCCTTTCGGGCACGAGTGGCTACCAGGCCCGGCATACCATCATGTCCACATGCACTTCGGCAAGCAGTCGCTCGATCAACGGCGCCGGTTGATGACGGCCGAAGAGTGCCAGATCCTGATGGCCGAGTGCCAGCAGATCGGGCGGTTGGCGACGCAGATAATCCATCAGCACCTCGCCGGGTTCGCCTTGCTCGAGGACCAGCTCGAGCTCCGGCACGTCGCCGACCTCCTCCATGAGCTTGTCGACTTCCGCTTCCAGGCGGATACGCCGCGCGGCGAGTTCGCGCTCGCGCCAGCGGGCATAGCCGCTATCGGAACCCATTTCGTCATCGCCGGGCAGGTGCCAGGCATGCAGTAGCGTCAGGCGGGCCTCGGAAAAGTGCGTCAGGACGTCACGCAGGGTATGACGACTGGCCAGCGAAAAATCCACCGGCACCAGCACGTCTTGCCATGCCTGCTCGGGGCTGTGGCTTACGGTGAGCACCGGACACGGCGCGCGGCTTAGCACCCGGGCCAGGGTCGTGCCGCCAACCAGCGCGTGCTGGCCGCGTTTGCGATGGGTGCCGAGCACGATCATGGTGGCATCGCGGTCATGCGCCTCGCGGATGATTTCGGCGTAGGGCGCGCCGGTGGTGGTTTGTATTAATGTCTCGGGCGCCGGCAGGGCATAGTCTTCGCGGATATCGGTCAACTGACGCTCTAGCTCGTCGACGACGCTGCGTTCCAGGTCACGCAGTGCCTGGCGCGGCAGATAAGGGTCGAGGACGTGGAGGATGTCCAGGCGGCTGCCGCTGGCGTGCGCTAGTTTGAGGGCGCGCGCAAAGGCAGCACGGTTGTCGGCGGACAGGTCGCAAGCCAGTAGTAAGGTCTGAGGCATGATACGTCCCTCCTGCGAGAAGGCGGCGTGCGAATGCAGGCGACACCGCGCTGACGTCGAGCCGGATGGTTAACACCGCAATGCCATGGTAAACATTGCGGTGAAGCCAAGCATGGCCGCCCCCGGCGCTCTCTGCAAGTGCGGGCGACGACCCGCTTTCACCACCAAGCGTGAAAATGATGTACCGGCCCCCGCCCCTGGCCGACATCGAGATGTACGCTGGCGTCCAATGCTGTGTGCAGCCAGTGTTTGGCGTCGCCGATGGCTGCGTGGATATCGTCGTGGGCACTGGCCTCGGCCGGCAGGCGGGCCAGATAGGCGGTCACCGCCGAGGACAGCGCACAACCGGTGCCATGCAGGTTCTGGGTGGCGATGCGCGGTGCCTCGAGCCATTCCACGCCCTGCGGAGTCGCGAGCAGGTCCGGGCAGGCGTTACCACTGAGGTGGCCGCCCTTGAGCACCACATACGGGGCGCCGAGGCGCGTCAACTCGGGCAGCAGGGAAGCCATTGCCTCAGTGGTGCGGGGTGTTTCGGTGTCCAGCAGCACCGCTGCCTCCGGCAGGTTGGGGGTGATGACATCGGCTAGGGGCACCAGGACGTCACGCACCGCACGAATGCCGGTACGGTCGACCAGGATGTCGCCGCTCTTGGCGACCATCACCGGGTCGAGCACGACCCAGCGTGGCCGGTAACGGGCCAGGGCGTCGCGAATCGTCGTGGCGACGTCCATGCTCGCCACCATGCCGATCTTGACCGCGTCGATGCGTACATCGCCGAGTAGATTGTCGAGTTGCTCGGCGATCATCTCGGCGGGGATCGGATGCACGGCACGTACGCCTTGCGTGTTCTGGGCGATCACTGCCGTGATGACGTTGGTGGCGTAGGTGCCCAATGCTGAAAACGTCTTGATATCCCCCTGCAACCCGGCGCCACCCGAAGGGTCGGAGCCGGCGATGGTGAGGACATTGGGAGGTGTCGGAGCGGACATGGCCTGACCTTTGGTGTTCTGACGTAGTGTGCGCCCATTGTGGCGGCTCGAGCGCTTGCGTGGCGCGTAGGATACCGGCAAAACGTTCGGCGAACCGAACATGGGTTGCAGCGACTCAGGATGTGTCTGGATAACTTAGACTTTCGTTGACGCCTGGCGAGAGATGGGACCGCCCCATAGGCTCATTTCTTATTAGAACAATCTTTAGTGAACCCAGCTTCCGAAGTAAGTAATGACTTACGTACTAAGCTCGGCGAGTGGTGATCATGGTGCTCGACATGGCGTTAACTTACTCACTTTATCGTTGGCCTTCCTGACAGGCGCTGCTAAATCCCCTAGAATTGTAGGGACTCGCCACACGCAGGCAACGTGAATGGCGCTACGAGGTGTGCGCACCTCGATGATAACGAATATTGGGGTAGCGCCCTACCGCGCTATCCGCTGCTTGAGAGGCATGGCAATGACCGATGAGGCAACCGCGCTGATCGCCGAATATTGGGCCGTGGGGCTATTCATAATAGCCGTGTTCACGTTATGTGCCCTGATGATCGGTGCCGCGAGTCTGCTCGGTGGTCGTAGCCGTGGTCGTAGCAAGTCCCTCCCCTTCGAGTCTGGCATTGTCGGTACCGGCAATGCCCGCCAACGCTTTTCCGTCAAGTTTTATCTGGTCGCGATGCTGTTCGTGATCTTCGATATCGAAGCCGTGTTCCTGTTCGCCTGGGCCGTATCGGTCCGTGAGGTGGGCTGGGAAGGCTTTGCGGGCGCCGCCGTCTTCATTTTCATCCTGTTGGCGGGATTGATCTACGATAGTCGTGTCGGCGCCCTGGAGTGGGCGCCACGCAAGCGCGGTCAATCGCCCGATATCGTGACGGATCGATGAGCGTACCGCCCTGGAGGCGGTCTTGAGCCGGCGACGACCGGCATAGCGCCAGATACCCGAATTTTCTTTTTCAGAGCTTCGAGGCGCATCATGCAATATACCCTGACGCGAGCGGATAGTGAGCCGGCGCCGGATAGCGCAAGCTATCCGCTGGATAAGCGCGAAACCACCGGTGACCCGATGAAGGAGCAAGTTCACCGCAACGTCTTCACCGGCAAGTTGGAAGATGTACTCAACGATAGTGTCAACTGGGGGCGCAAACACTCCCTGTGGCCGTACAACTTCGGCCTCTCCTGCTGCTATGTAGAAATGACTACGGCCTTTACCGCACCGCATGACGTGGCGCGTTTCGGGTCCGAGGTCATTCGCGCTTCCCCGCGTCAGGCCGATTTCATGGTCATCGCTGGCACCTGTTTCATCAAGATGGCGCCGGTCATCCAGCAGCTTTACGATCAGATGCTCGAGCCCAAGTGGGTGATCTCGATGGGGTCGTGCGCCAATTCCGGGGGCATGTACGACATCTACTCGGTGGTGCAGGGCGTCGACAAGTTTCTCCCGGTGGATGTCTACGTGCCTGGCTGTCCGCCGCGTCCCGAGGCGTTTCTACAGGGATTACAACTGCTTCAGGACTCCATTCAGCAGGAGCGCCGCCCGCTTTCTTGGGTGGTTGGCGATCAGGGAGTATATCGCGCCGAGATGCCCTCGCAGCGCGAGGCGAATCGCGAGCGGCGTATCGCCGTGACGGAACTGCGTTCCCCGGATGAGGTGTAGGCCCCGTGCCTGATGCCGTCGCCTGTTATCCGAAGTCGATCCACCTTGCCGGGGAATGAAAACCGATCATGAGCGCAGTTCAATCGCCATACGCCAATCACGCGCACGCCGATGACCCGGTCGTCCAGGCGTTATTCGCGCGCTTCGGCAACCATGTGTTCGTCGAGCAAGCGACGTACACCGGCATGCCGGTCCTGTGGCTCGACCGTGAGCACCTGCTCGAGGTGCTCGGCTTCCTGCGGGACATGCCCGAGCCCTTCGAGATGCTCTTCGACCTGAATGCCATCGACGAGCGTCTACGTAGCCATCGTGCGGATTTGCCCCCCGCGGATTTTACGGTCTTTTATCAGTTGATGTCGGTGTCGCGGAACCGGGACTTGATGCTCAAGGTGGCGCTTTCAGAGCGTGACCTCGAGGTGCCCAGCGTCGCGGGTCTTTACCCCAATGCCAATTGGTATGAGCGAGAAGTCTGGGACATGTTCGGCATCGACTTCCGTGGGCACCCGCACCTTACACGCTTGCTGATGCCGCCCACTTGGAACGGGCATCCGCTGCGCAAGGATTATCCAGCGCGTGCCACCGAGTTCGATCCCTATACGCTGACCGTGGAAGGCCAAGATACCGAGCAGGAAGCGTTGCGCTTCGATCCCGAGTCCTGGGGCATGAAGCGTCAGGACGAGAACACGGACTACATGTTTCTCAACCTGGGGCCCAATCACCCTTCCGCGCATGGCGCTTTCCGCATTGTCCTGCAGCTCGACGGTGAGGTCGTGGTCGATTGCGTCCCCGATATCGGCTATCACCATCGCGGCGCCGAGAAGATGGCCGAGCGCCAATCCTGGCACAGCTACATTCCCTACACCGACCGCATCGACTATACCGGTGGGGTGATGAACAACCTGCCGTATGTGATGGCGGTGGAGAAGCTGGCAGGCATCCAGGTCACCGATCGTGCCAAGACCATTCGCGTGATGATGGCGGAAATGTTCCGCATCAACAGCCACTTGCTGTTTCTGGGCACCTACCTGCAGGACCTGGGCGCGATGACGCCGGTGTTCTTCACCTTTACCGATCGCCAGAAAGCCTATGAGGTCATCGAGGGCATCACCGGCTTTCGCATGCACCCGGCGTGGTATCGCATCGGCGGCACCGCGCACGACCTGCCCAATGGCTGGGACAAGCTGGTTCAGGGCTTCCTCGACTGGATGCCCAAGCGACTCGTCGAATACGAGCGCGCGATGATGGAAAACGCCGTCATCCGCGAGCGCACCAAGCAGGTGGCTGCCTTCACCACCCGCGAGGCGCTCGAATGGGGCGTCACCGGGCCCAATCTGCGCGCCACCGGCTGCGACTTCGACCTACGCAAGAAGCGCCCTTATTCCGGTTACGAGAATTTCGATTTCGAGGTGCCGCTGGGTGCCAACGGCGATGCCTTCGATCGTGGTCAGCTCCGCATCGACGAGATGCGCCAGAGCCTGCGCATCATCCAGCAATGCGTCGATCATATGCCGGCCGGCGACTACAAGGCTGATCACCCGCTGACCACGCCGCCGCCGCGCGAGAAGATGCTCCAGCACATCGAGACGCTGATCACCCACTTCCTGCAGGTCTCCTGGGGCCCCGTGCTCAAGCCCAACGAGTCGTTGTCGATGATCGAGGCGACCAAGGGTATCAACAGCTATTACCTGACCTCGGATGGCAACACCATGAGCTATCGCACGCGCATCCGCACGCCCAGTTTCCCGCATCTTCAGCAGATCCCTGCGGCGGTGCGCGGTGCCTTGGTGCCGGATTTGATCGCCCATCTGGGGAGTATCGATTTCGTGATGGCCGACGTGGACCGCTGATATGACCAATGCTTCGACTTCCACCGACACGCCCATCGCCACCGACGGCTTCGTGCTGCACGACGAGGATCGGGCGGCCATCGCCCACGAGCGCGAGCATTACCCGCAGCCGCAGGCAGCCAGCATCGAGGCGCTCAAGATCGTCCAGAAGCGCCATGGCTGGGTACCGGACGCCGCCATCGATGCCATCGCGCGCGAGCTTGGCGTGGCGCCGGCAAGCGTCGAGGAAGTGGCGACATTCTATAGCTTGATCTTCCGCCAGCCGGTGGGACGCCACGTGATCCTGCTGTGTGACAGCAGTTCATGCTTCCTCACCGATTACGAAGCCCTGCGTGACGCCTTCTTCGCGCATCTCGGCATCGGCTTCGGGCAGACTACGCCAGATGACCGCTTCACGCTGCTTCCGGTGTGCTGTCTCGGCGCCTGTGACCGGGGCCCGGCGCTGATGATCGGTGAGGATACCTACGGGCCGGTGACGCCCGAGGAGATCCCCACCCTGTTGGAGGCGTACGCATGAACTGGGAGAGCGAGGCATGAGCCGGATTCTGCAAGACCGCGACGAACGCCGTCCTGAAACGCACCCGCTGACCTTTCGGCTCAACGACGATGGCACGCCGGTGATGCTCGACGCCTACCGCGAGCAGCAGGGCTACGCCAGCGTCGAGCGCGCCTTTCGAGACTTGACCTCGAAGACGCTGATCGATGAGCTCAAGACCGCCAACCTGCGCGGACGCGGTGGCGGCGGGTTCTCCGCCGGGCTCAAGTGGAGCCTGACCATGCAGGGCGAGGGCATTCCGCGCGGCTATATCGTCTGCAATGCCGACGAAATGGAGCCCGGCACCTTCAAGGATCGCTTATTGCTCGAGCAGCAGCCGCATCTGCTCATCGAGGGCATGATTCTGGCCGGCTTCGCCAACAACGCCTACCAGGGCTACATCTTCATGCGCGGCGAATACGTCGACGCCGCGCGCACGGTGCAGCGTGCGCTGGACGAAGCGCGTGCCGCCGGCTGGCTGGGGCGTGACGTGGCCGGCAGCGGCTGGGATTTCGATATCGTCCTGCATACCGGCGCCGGCCGCTATATCTGCGGCGAGGAAACCGCGCTGATCAACTCGCTGGAAGGCAAACGCGCTAATCCCCGCGCCAAGCCACCTTTTCCGGGGCAAAGCGGGGCCTGGGGCAAGCCCACCGTGGTCAACAATGTCGAGACGCTGTGTAACGTGCCGTCCGTCGTGCTGCATGGTGCTGACTGGTACCAGGGCTTGTCTCAGGGCAAGAGCGGCGATGGCGGTACCAAGCTGTACGGCGTCTCCGGCAAGGTCAAGCGGCCCGGCCTGTGGGAATTGCCGATGGGCACCACGGCCAGCGAGTTGATGGAGCGCGCCGGCGGCATGCGCGATGGTTTGACGCTCAAGACGTGGCTACCCGGGGGCGGGAGTACCGGCTTTCTGCTGCCCGAGCATCTCGAGCTGGCACTCGATTTCGACACCATCGGCAAGGCCGGCAGCCGTCTGGGCACCGGGCTCATCGCGGTGGTGGCCGACGATCAGAGCGTGGTGTCGCTGGCACGCAACCTGGAGGAGTTCTTCTCGCGCGAGTCCTGCGGTTGGTGTACGCCGTGCCGCGATGGGTTGCCGTGGAGCGTCAAGCTCCTGCAGGCCCTGGAGGCCGGCGAGGGCGAGCGAGGGGACATCGAATTGCTGGAGTCGCTAGCGGTAGATCTGGGGCCGGGCCGCACCTTCTGCGCGCATGCGCCGGGGGCGGCAATGCCGTTGGCGTCGGCGATTCATTATTTCCGCGATGAATTCGAGCGTGGCGTCACGCGTGGCCAGGGTGCGGCACATGCCGACCCGATCCCGGTGGGTAGCGTATGAATGACGTGACGATGACGACGGGCGAGGAGCGATAATGGCAACGATTCACGTGGATGGCCGTGATTACGAAGTCGACGGCGCCGACAACCTGCTGCATGCTTGCCTATCGCTGGGACTGGATATCCCGTACTTCTGCTGGCACCCGGCCATGGGCAGCGTGGGGGCCTGCCGCCAGTGCGCGGTCAAGCAGTACAAGAACGCCGACGACACCCAAGGCATGCTGGTGATGTCGTGCATGGCGCCAGTGCAGGACGATGCCTATATCTCCATCGAGGATGATGAAGCCAAGGCTTTTCGCGCCAACGTCATCGAATGGCTGATGATCAACCACCCGCATGACTGCCCGGTCTGTGAGGAAGGCGGCCACTGCCATTTGCAGGACATGACGGTGATGACTGGCCATGACAGCCGCCGTTACCGGTTCCGCAAGCGTACCCACAAGAACCAGGACCTGGGGCCATTCATCGGCCATGAGATGAACCGCTGCATCACTTGCTACCGCTGCGTGCGCTTCTATCAGGATTATGCCGGTGGCGGTGATCTGGGTGCCTTCGGGGCGCACGATAACGTCTATTTCGGACGCTTTCAGGACGGCACGCTGGAAAGCCCCTTCTCCGGCAATCTCACTGAGGTGTGCCCGACCGGGGTGTTCACCGACCAGACCCACTCCGAGCATTACACCCGCAAGTGGGACCTGCAGTTCGCGCCCAGCGTCTGCCATCAATGCGCGGTGGGCTGCAATATCAGCCCTGGCGAGCGCTACGGCGATATCCGACGGATCGAGAACCGCTATAACGGTGAAGTGAATCACTACTTTCTGTGTGACCGCGGGCGTTTCGGCTATGGCTACGTGAACCGCGAGGACCGCCCGCGCGTACCTGAATGGCGCGAGCGCCAGCGTGTCGCCGCCGGGGGCGATTCGGGCGTGGTCGCCGGCACCATCAGTCTGGAAATCGACGATGCGCTGGACCGTGCCGCCGATGGCATGCGCAATGCGCGTCGTGTGATCGGCATCGGCTCGCCACGGGCGAGCCTGGAGAGCAACCATATGCTGCGCACGCTGGTGGGGGATGCCAACTTCTCCACCGGCATCGCTGCCCGCGAGCTCGAGTTGCTGGTACGCATGAACGAGCTCAATACCCGCTGTGGACTGCCATCGCCGAGTCTGCGTGAGATCGAAAGCTGCGATGCGGTGTTCGTGCTCGGCGAGGACCTCATCAATAGTGCCGCGCGCATGGCGCTGGCCATTCGCCAGGCGGTCAACGCCAAGGGCGAAGCGCTGGCCGCCGAGCGTGGTATCCCGTCCTGGAATGCCGAGGCGGTGAAGACGCTGGCCCAGGATGAACGTCATCCGTTGTTCCTGTCCACGCCGGGTGCAACCGAGCTGGACGCAGTGGCGGAGCAGACCTATAACGCTGCCCCGGACGACATCGCGCGGCTGGGTTTTGCCGTGGCGCACTACATCGACCCCGAGGCGCCGTACCCGGAGGCTCTCGACGACGCGACCTCGGCACTTGCAAAGCGCATCGCCGAGGCCTTGCTGGCGGCGCAGCGCCCGCTGGTGGTCTCGGGTGGCTCGCTGGGGACGCCGGCGGTGCTCGAGGCGGCCGGCAACGTGGCACGCGCCCTGGCGCGGCGGACACGCCCCGGGGCGTTGTCGCTGGTGCGTCGTGAGGCCAACAGCACCGGCCTGTCGCTGCTCGGTGGGCAATCGCTGGATTGGGCCCTGGAATGCTTGAGCAGCGGCGAGGCCGATGGCGTGGTGATTCTCGAGAATGACCTGTACGCGCGGGCCGATGCGGAGCAGGTCGACGCCGCCCTGCAGCGTGCCGACTGCATCGTCACGCTCGATCATCAGCGCACTGCGACCTGGGATAAGGCGGACATCGGACTCCCGGCGGCGAGCTTTGCCGAAAGCGATGGCACCCTGGTCAGTCTGGAGGGCCGGGCTCAGCGTTTCTATCAGGTCTTCGAGCCCAGCTATATCCGCCCCGAAACGCGCATCCGCGAAAGCTGGCGGTGGCTCAATGCGCTCAAGGTCAGTGTCGAACGTCAGGCGATGACGCCGCTCACCCTCGATGAGGTGACGCGTGACATGGCCATGACGTACTCCGCCCTGGCGCCGGCCGGCGATGCCGGTTTGAGTGCCGCATATCGTGTGCATGGGCTACGCCTGGCGCGTGAGCCTCATCGCTATAGCGGTCGCACGGCGATGCGTGCCAATCTCGATGTCAGTGAACCACGCGCGCCGCAGGATGCCGACACGCCATTCGCGTTCTCCATGGAGGGCTATGCCGGTCACGCCGAACCGCGCCGCGAAGTAGCCTTCGCCTGGGCGCCGGGCTGGAACTCGCCGCAAGCCTGGAACAAGTTCCAGGACGAGGTCGGTGGGCATCTGCGGGCCGGCGATCCCGGTGTGCGGTTATTGGGGCCGCTGCCTGGGGATTACGACTATGCGCGAATGCTGCCGGCACGCTTTGCCGCGCGTGACGATCAATGGCTGGCGGTGCCGCAGGCGCGGTTGTTCGGGGGCGACGAGACCTCGGCGCGGGCTGAGCCGATCCAGGCGCGCATGGCCGAGACGCGTTTTACCGTGTCGCGTGGTGCCGCCGAGCGGTTGCGGATGTCGGCGAGCGCGACGCTGACGCTCAACCTAGGGGAGCGGCGGCTCACGCTACCGGTAGCGATCAGCGATGCGTGGCCCGATGGCGTGATTGGTGTGCCGGATCAGTCGGGGCTGCCCTTGGCCGCGCCTGAGTGGGCCCATCTCGAATCCCAGGAGGTGCGCGCATGAGCTGGTGGACGCCACAGGTCGAGGCGATCGCGTTCGCGCTTTTTCAAGCATTGGTGATCCTGCTCGTTGCGGTGGGCGCAGGGGCGCTGCTGACCATGGTGGAACGGCGCCTTTTGGGCCTATGGCAGGATCGTCATGGTCCCAATCGCGTCGGGCCGTTCGGGGTGCTGCAGATCCTCGCCGACATGCTCAAGATCCTCTTCAAGGAAGACTGGATCCCGCCGTTCGCCGATCGCACCTTCTTCGTTTTGGCGCCAGCGATCGCCATGGCGTCATTGTTGTTGAGCTTCATGATCATCCCCATCACACCCAGTTGGGGGGTGGCCGACCTGCACATCGGCTTGCTGTTCTTCTTCGCCATGGCGGGCATCAACGTCTATGCGGTGCTCTTCGGCGGATGGTCGAGCGGTAACAAGTACGCCTTGCTGGGGGCGATGCGCGCTTCGGCGCAGACGCTTTCCTATGAAGTCTTCATGGGCCTGTCGCTGATGGGCGTGGTGGCCATGGCCGGCTCGTTCAACATGCGCGAGATCGTCGCCGCCCAGGACACGATCTGGTTCATCGTGCCCCAGTTCTTCGGCTTCTGTACCTTCCTGGTCGCCGGCATCGCCGTGACGCACCGTCACCCGTTCGACCAGCCCGAGGCTGAGCAGGAGCTGGCCGATGGCTATCATGTCGAGTATTCGGGCATGAAATGGGGCATGTTTTTCATCGGCGAGTATGTAGGCATCGTGCTGGTATCGGCACTGATGGTGACGCTGTTCCTGGGTGGCTGGCACGGTCCGTGGTTGCCGCCCATCGTGTGGTTCCTGCTCAAGACCGCCGTGTTCGTGGTTTTTTTCGTGCTGCTGCGAGCGGCCTTGCCGCGACCCCGTTATGACGCGGTGATGAGCTTCGGGTGGAAGATCTGCCTGCCACTGACCCTGATCAATCTGCTAGTGACCGGCGCGCTGATTCTCGTATTCAGCCCCGCCGGTGGCTAAGCGCCGAGACTGGAGGAGACCGTGACGATTAAATCACTGCTCGCGGGGACATGGTCGCAACTGCGGACGCTGGGCATGGTCTTCATGCACGCCTTCCGCAAGCGCGAGACCCTGCAGTACCCGGAAGAACCGGTCTATCTGTCGCCGCGCTATCGCGGGCGTATCGTGCTGACCCGCGACCCCGACGGCGAGGAGCGCTGCGTGGCGTGCAATCTATGTGCGGTGGCGTGTCCGGTGGCGTGTATCTCGCTGCAGAAAGATGAGCGCGATGATGGCCGCTGGTACCCGGAATTTTTCCGTATCAATTTTTCGCGCTGCATCTTTTGCGGACTGTGCGAGGAAGCCTGCCCGACTTCGGCGATCCAGCTCACGCCGGATTTCGAGATGAGCGAGTTTCGGCGCCAGGAGCTGGTCTACGAGAAGGAGGATCTGCTGATCTCCGGGCCTGGCAAGGACCATAACTATAACTTTTATCGTGTGGCGGGGCTGTCGATCGCCGGAAAAGGCAAGGGCGAGGCGCAGAACGAAGCCGAGCCGATCAACGTCAAGTCGTTGATGCCCTGATCAGGGATGCCCTTACCAGAATAGGGAGACACCATGGAAATCGCCTTCTATCTCAGCGCCGTGGTCGCCGTGCTTGCGACGCTTGGGGTGGTCACCGGGCGGCACCCGGTACATGCCTTGCTTTACCTGATCGTCTCGCTGATCGCGGTGGCGATGGTGTTCTTTGCGCTGGGCGCGCCCTTCGCCGGGGCGCTGGAAATCATCGTCTACGCTGGCGCGATCATGGTGCTGTTCGTGTTCGTGGTGATGATGCTCAATCTGGGCGAATCGACCGCGCAGCAGGAACGCGCCTGGCTGCGTCTGCGTACCTGGCTGGGGCCGGCGATACTCAGCGGTGTCTTGCTGCTGGTGCTGCTGGCGACGCTTATCGGTGCCGACGTGGGGGGACGTATCCAAGGCGAGATCCTGACCGCCAAGGCAGTGGGCACGTTGCTGTTCGGGCCTTATTTGATCGTCGTCGAGCTCGCCGCGATGCTGCTGCTGGCGGCGTTGGTGTCGGCGTCTCATCTGGGGCGCAGCGAGGCGCAGGACGAGGGGCACGCGGTTCGACAGGTGCCGGGCAAACGCACTGCAGATGGCCGCGGGCGCGCCACCAGCGAGCGCTCCCTCGGTGACGACACCTCACGCGAGGAGAATTCACGATGAATGGCGTTCCCATGGAACACGGCTTGATCCTGGCGTCGATCCTCTTCGTGCTGGGGCTGGTGGGGCTGATGATGCGCCGTAACATGCTGTTCGTGCTGATGAGCCTGGAAATCATGATGAACGCGACGGGGCTCGCCTTCATCGTCGCGGGGACGCGCTGGGGCCAGCCCGATGGCCAGGTGATGTTCCTGCTGGTGATCACCCTGGCAGCGGCCGAGGCAAGCGTGGGGCTGGCGCTGTTGTTGCAGCTCTACCGGCGCTTCAAGACCCTTGATATCGATGCGGTAAGCAGGTTGCGCGGATGAATCTACTCACTCTGACATTCTTGTTTCCCCTGTTGGGGTGTCTCGTTCTGGCGCTGGGCGGTGACCGCTTGTCGCTTCGCGGCGCGGCGACGGTAGGGGTCACCGCACTGGGGCTAGCGGCGGCCACGACCGTGTGGGTGGGCCTCGATTTCCTGGCGCACGGCTCGGCAGCGCAAGTCATGGAGCTTTGGACCTGGATCGATGTGGGCGATTTCCAGTCGTCGATGGGTCTGCTGGTCGATGGGTTATCGTTGACGATGCTGGGTGTGATCACCGGCGTGGGTTTCCTTATCCATCTGTTTGCGGCCTGGTACATGCGCGGCGAGACGGGTGTGCGCCGCTTCTACGCCTACATGAACCTGTTCGTGTTCAGCATGGTGCTGCTGGTGCTGGGCGACAACCTGTTGCTGCTGTATCTGGGCTGGGAAGGCGTTGGTCTGTGCAGCTATCTGTTGATCGGCTACTACTACCATGACTCGGCCAATGGCTGGGCGGCGTTCAAGGCCTTCCTGGTGACGCGTATCGGCGATGTGCTGATGGCGATCGGGCTGTTCATCCTGTTCGTCGAGCTGGGTACGCTGGATATTCAGACACTGCTGGTGCGGGCACCGCAGGTCTGGGCGCGCGGCGACCTGATGGTCGAATTGGCCACGTTAATGTTGCTGGGCGGGGCGTTGGGCAAGTCCGCGCAACTCCCGCTGCACACTTGGCTGGCCGACGCCATGGCCGGCCCCACGCCGGTGTCGGCGTTGATCCACGCGGCGACCATGGTCACCGCCGGGGTGTATCTGATCGCGCGTATGCATGGCCTGTTCCTGCTGGCGCCGGATGTCCTGACACTGGTGGGCTGGATCGGCGCGCTGACGCTACTGATGGCTGGGTGCGCCGCCCTGGCGCAAACCGACATCAAGCGTGTGCTGGCCTATTCGACGATGAGCCAGATCGGCTACATGTTCCTCGCCCTGGGCGTAGGGGCCTTCGATGCGGCGATCTTCCATCTGATGACGCATGCCTTCTTCAAGGCGCTGCTGTTCCTCTCGGCTGGGTCGGTAATCGTCTCCTGCCACCATGAGCAGGATATGCGACGCCTCGGCGGGCTGTGGCGCAAATTGCCGCTGGCCTATGCCGGGTTCGTGGTGGGTGGCTCGGCACTGGCGGCGTTGCCGCTGGTGACGGCTGGCTTCTACAGCAAGGATGAGATCCTCTGGGAGGCGCTGGCGTCTGGGCATATCGGCTTGCTGCTGGCGGGTCTGGTCGGGGCGTTGCTGACCTCGCTGTATACCGTGCGCTTGATCGTCGGCACCTTCCACGGCACGCCGGGTAGCGAGCACAGCCGGCATGCCGAAGGTGGCCGTGGTCTGGTGCATGGCCTGCCGTTGGTCGTGTTGATCGTACTCTCGACACTGGTGGGCGCCTGGATTCACCCGCCGCTCGACGAGGTGCTGCCGGCCAGCCCCGGCGCAACTCAGGAAGCTGGACGTCACGCGCTGGAGATCGTGGCCATGCTGGTCGCCGTGGGTGGCGTGGCGGTGGCGCTGTGGCTGTTCGCGTGGCGACGCGAGCGGGTGGCGCGCTTGGTCGCCCTGCCGGCAGGCGCGCGGCTGTGGCGCTTGTGGCATCACGCCTGGGGCTTCGATGCCTTCTACGATGTGGTGCTGGTCAAGCCGTTCCGTGGTTTGGTGTGGCTGTGGCGTAGCGACTGGATCAACGGATTGTGCAATCTGGCGCCATTATTGGCGCGCAGCCTGCGCTGGTTGTTGACGCGATCCCAGACGGGACGGCTGCGCCACTATGCCGTTTCGATGACGCTGGGCGCGACCGTGGTGCTGATCTTCCTGGCGATGGGGTAAGCGATGTACGACTTGAAGAAAGACAGCGGTGGCGGGGATAGCAGGCAAACGTGGCAAGCTGAGGGGGCACAGCGCTGATGACTCTTGTCTGGTTGATTCTGATTCCCTTCATCGGCGGGTTGCTGTGTTGGCAAGCCGAGCGTTTTGGCGAGCAGCCGCCACGCTGGATTGCTCTGGGTACCATGCTGCTCGAACTGGCATTGGTTCTGGGCGTGTGGTGGCATGGCGATTATGGCCTGAACGTCGCGCAGGACGCCTCGGCCTGGGCGCTTGAATGGCGTGCGGACTGGATCCCCCGTTTCGGCATCGAGGTGCATCTGGCGCTGGATGGCTTGTCACTGATCATGATCGCGCTCACCGGGCTGCTCGGGGTATTGGCGGTGGTGTGCTCGTGGCACGAGATCGCCCGGCGGATCGGCTTCTTCCATCTCAACCTGTTGTGGATTCTGGGGGGGGTGGTCGGCGTCTTCCTGGCCATCGATTTGTTCCTGTTCTTCTTCTTCTGGGAGATGATGCTGGTCCCCATGTACTTCCTGATCGCGCTGTGGGGGCATAGCGGTTCCACGGGCAACACGCGTATTCAGGCGGCGACGAAGTTCTTCATCTATACCCAGGCCAGTGGCCTTTTGATGCTGGTGGCCATCCTCGGCCTAGTCTTCGCGCATCACGCCGCCACCGGGGAATACAGCTTCAGCTATGAGGCATTGCGTCATACCGCGCAGAATGAACTGTCTCCTCAGATGGCATGGTGGCTGATGCTGGGCTTCTTCATTGCCTTCGCGGTCAAGATGCCGGTGGTGCCGCTGCACGGGTGGCTGCCCGACGCGCATGCTCAGGCGCCTACCGCAGGTAGTGTCGACCTGGCGGGGATTCTGCTCAAGACGGCCGCCTACGGCATGTTGCGCTTCGCCTTGCCGCTGTTTCCCGAGGCCTCTCAGGCTTTCGCGCCGGTCGCGATGGGGCTTGGCGTCCTGGGGATCTTCTACGGCGCGATCCTGGCTTGCGGCCAGCATGACCTGAAACGTCTAGTGGCCTACTCCAGCATTTCCCACATGGGCTTCGTGCTGATCGGCATCTACAGTGGCACCGAGTTAGCGTTGCAGGGGGTGGTGGTGCTGATGGTCGCCCACGCCTTCTCTGCCTCGGGGCTCTTCATCATCAGTGGCCAGCTCTACGAGCGCCTGCATACCCGCGACATGCGTTTGATGGGTGGCCTTTGGGGCCGCATCAAGGGCCTGCCGGGCATCGCGCTGTGCTTCGTGGCAGCCTCGATGGGCATTCCGGGCACCGCCAACTTCGTGGGCGAGTTCCTGGTGCTGTTCGGCACTTTCGATACTTGGCCCTGGGTGACCGTGGTCGCCAGTGGCGGCTTCGTGCTGGCGGCAATCTACTCGTTGTTCATCATGCAACGCGTCTACTTCGGTCCGACCAAGGAAGAAACGCCGTTGGGCGGGCTCGATGGCCGCGAAACCGTGATGATGCTCGGGCTGCTGGCACTGGTGTTGTGGGTTGGGCTCTACCCCAGTCCATTGCTGGACACCTCGGAGGCGGCAATGCAAAACGTCGCGCACATCATGACGCTGGAAGAAACGCCTGCCATGCCTGAGGAGACGCCATGACGTCGTTGCTTGCTCTTTCACCGCTGATCCTCGTCTGCGCCACGGCCATCGTGGTCATGTTGACCATTGCGTGGCGTCGACATCATGATCTGACGGCCACGTTGACCGTGATCGGCCTCAATCTGGCGCTGGCGGCACAGCTTTTGTCCTGGTGGCAGGCGCCGCTCGACGTGACGCCGCTGATGACGGTGGACGGCCTATCGATCTTCGGCGGTGTGCTGGTTCTCGTCGCCACGCTGGCTTGCGCCACACTGGGCCATGCTTACTTCGAAGGCGCGCGCGGCCCACGCGAGGAATATTACCTGCTGCTACTGTGTGCTGCCGCTGGCGGGATTGCACTGGTGAGCAGTCGCCACCTGGCCTCGCTGTTCTTCAGCTTGGAACTGTTGTCGATGCCGCTTTACGGCATGCTGGCCTACACTTATCGAGAGCGGGGCGCTCTGGAAGCGGGCGTCAAGTACATGGTGCTCTCTGCGGCCGCCTCGGCCTTCTTGCTGTTCGGCATGGCGCTTCTGTATGCGCGTACCGGGCATCTCGATTTCGCCGGGCTGGGTGGGGCGCTAGCGTCGGCAGGCGGCGATGGATGGCTACTGGCCGGCATGGGGATGCTGATCGTCGGGTTGGGCTTCAAACTTTCCATCGTGCCATTCCACCTGTGGACACCGGATGTCTACGAAGGCAGTCCCGCCCCGGCGGCGACCTTCCTGGCCTCGGCCAGCAAGGTCGCGGTGTTGGTGGTCTTGCTGCGTCTGCTGCAATCCGCCCCGGTGACCCAGGATGCCTGGTTCCACAGTCTGCTCGCCGTGCTTGCCTTCGTGACGATGTTGGTCGGCAATCTATTGGCATTGATGCAGCAGGATCTCAAGCGTCTGTTGGGTTATTCCTCGATCGCGCATTTCGGCTATCTGCTGGTAGCGCTGGTGATCAACGAAGGCCTGGCGATGGAGACCGCGGGTATCTATCTGGTGACCTACGTGGTGACGACGCTGGGTGCGTTCGGTGTGGTGACGTTGCTGTCGAGCCCTTACGGCGGCGCGGACGCCAGTCGCTTGCACCATTACCGTGGCTTGTTCTGGCGGCGGCCCTACCTGACGGCGGTACTGACGGTGATGATGCTGTCGCTGGCGGGGATCCCCTTGACCGCGGGGTTCATCGGCAAGTTCTACATCGTCGCGGTGGGGGTCGAGGCCAGCCGCTGGTGGCTGGTCGGCGCCGTGGTGGCGGGGAGCGCCATTGGGCTTTATTACTATCTACGCGTGATGGTGACGCTCTTTTTGCCCGAGCCGGGCATGCAACGCCGCGACGCCACCACCGACTGGGCACAGCGTGCAGGCGGCGTGGTGGTACTGGCATTGGCGGCCCTGGTCGTGCTGTTGGGGGTCTATCCCGCGCCGATGATCGACTGGGTACGGCTCATGGCTGCGATGTGAGCGTTGCGCTCATGCTGAGCTGATACCGGTCGCTCATGAGGCGATATGGTCGTCGGACATGCTGCGCAGACAGGCGGTAGGTAGTTGAATGTCTACCGCCACCGGCAGGTGATCGGAAAACAGCCGATCGAGCACCTCGAAGCGCTCGGCATGCAAGGCGTCAGATATCAGGATATGGTCGAGCGCGCGGCGTGGCTGCCAGGCCGGGTACGACAGTGGCATCGCCACGGGGTGCAGCGGTAGCGCATGGCAGAAGCGCTGATGCGCGTGGATCTGGTCCGGCGTGCAATTGAGATCGCCCATCACGACCACATGCCGCAATGGCTGAATGAGCTCGCTCAAGTAGTCGAGTTGACGGGTGCGCGTACGATGGCCGAGTGCCAGGTGCGCCACGACTAGGTGCAGAGCATCGGGTCCCTCGCCGAAGCGCGCATGCATGGCACCGCGTCCCGGCAGTGTGCCGGGCAGGCGATATTCGTCCACTTGACGCGGCGTCAGTCGCGATAGCAGGCCGTTGCTGTGCTGGGCGACACGCCCCAGGTTGCGGTTGAGCTGCTGGTAGTAGTGAGGAAACTCGGCCCGTGCGGCGAGATACTCGACCTGATTGACGTGCCCCGAACGGAAGCTCCCTCCATCGACCTCCTGAAGGCCGACGATATCGTAGTCGCGCAGCATGTCGCCGATCAGATCGAGCCTTCCCTGACGCTTGGGGTGTGGCAGCAGGTGCTGCCAGCTGCGCGTGAGATAATGGTGATAGGCCGACGTATGAATGCCGACCTGCAGGTTACAGGTCAGAAGGCGTAACGAGCGGGGCGCCCGCGAAGCAGGCGCCGCGGTGGTGGCATCACTCATTGCGTTCGCTGCGTACCTTGTCGATCAGAGCGCTGGCGATCTTGGGCATGTTCTCCAGCGAGCCGGCACTTTTCGGCGAGATCACATAACGCCCGTCGACGACCAGTGCGGGCACGCCCATGATCTTGTAGCCACGCATCTTGGCGCTGGCTTGGTTGAGTTGGCTCTTCACGCCGAAAGAATCGAGCGCATCGAGCGCGTCATCCTTGCTGACACCATATTGCGTGAAGAACTCGGCGATATCCTCCGGATCGGTGAGTCGCTGGCCCTGCTCATGGATGGCGTCGAAGAAATCGCTGTGCATTTCCTTCTGAATACCTAGCGCCTTGGCGGCATAGAAGGCACGCGCATGCTGTGTCCAGGTGTCGCCCATGGTGGCTGGGATGCGCTGGAAGACGACGTCAGCGGGGAGCTCGTCGACCCAGGCATTGAGCGGCTCTTCGAGGGCGTAGCAATGCGGGCAACCGTACCAGAACACTTCGTTGACCTCGATCTTGCCATCCGGTACCTCGGTTTTCACCGGCTCGTCGAGTACCTTGTAATCCTCTCCCGCGACCGGCTCGGCGGCCATGACCAACGTTGACATACCCAGGCCGGCGACCAGTACTAACAACGACTTCAACATGCATCTCTCCTTGGCTTGCATAAACAGCAGGCGGCGAACGGCCGTCGCCCACCATGATGAACGTTTGAACCACGCCGGCGATCAGGGTTCCCGAGCGGTTCAATGTGAACACATGCTTTAGTGATACCACCCCAGCCATCGACATGGAAAGAGTGCGAGGGATATTGGGGCGGTTTTGCCAGCATGCGCGCTGCCCACGCAATGATACACTGTGCCGCAAACGTCCTTCATGGATCATTCGCCGCTTGTAGGCGGCAGTTTAGTCGAGAACCAACATGCAAGATGGCAAGATCAACTACCAGACCGCGCGTTTTATGATCAGTGCGCCGCGTCTGGCCTTGTGCCCCTCTGACACGGGCGCGGAAGTGGCGTTCGCGGGCCGTTCCAATGCCGGCAAGTCCAGCGCGATCAATGCGCTGACACAGCAGAAGGCATTGGCGCGCACCTCCAAGACGCCGGGGCGCACGCAGCTGATCAACTTCTTTACCTTGGCGAACGACGAGACATACCGGTTGGTGGATCTGCCCGGTTACGGCTTCGCCAAGGTGCCGGATCAGGTCAAGCTGGAGTGGCAGCGTCACTTGAGCGAGTACCTGTACGAGCGTGAGGCGCTCAGGGGCTTGATGCTGGTCATGGACGTACGGCATCCGCTGAGCGAGTTCGATCAGATGATGCTGGGCTGGGCCGACGAGAAAGCGATGCCCGTGCACATCCTGTTGACCAAGGCCGACAAGCTCAAGCCCGGAGCGGCCAAGTCTTCGCTTCTGGCGGTGCGCCGCCAACTCGCCGAGTGGGAAGACCTGGTCAGCGTGCAACTGTTCTCGGCGCTCAAGCGGCAAGGTGTCGACGAGGCATGCGCGCGCATGGATGCCTGGCTATGTGAGCCGGATCCTATGTGACGCGAAAGGGGTGACTAGGACACCAGGCTATCGAGTAGCGCGGGGAGCTCACGAACGTGGGTCAGTCTATGCACGCCGGGTGGCAGCTCGCGCGGGCCTTCGTTCTTGGCGTCGATCCAGGCGACATGCATGCCCAGGCGCTGCGCGGGTAGAACATCCTCGCGCCAGGAGTCGCCCACATGAAGACCTTGCGACGGCCGGGCACCGAGCCTTGCCAGTGCCGCGAGGAAGGCACGCGGGTCGGGCTTGGGAGCATGCAACTCCCCCGCGGCGATCATCACGCTGAAATGCTCGGCCAGGTCCAGGCGCTTGAGGTCGGCGTTGCCGTTGGTGATCGCGGCGATTCGATAGCCCTGGCGCAGCGTGTCGAGCATGGCCACTACCTCGGGGTAAGGCGTTAGATCATGGCGCAGGTCGAGGAAATGCGCGATGGCGTGCGCTGCCCACAGGCGCGCCCGCAGGCGCGGCAGCCCGTAGGCTTCCACCATCTCGAACAATGCACGTTCGCGCATCCAGGTGAAATCGCCGCGCTTGAGTGGAAAGCGCCGCGCCACATCGGCGCGGTGCTGCTGATACGCGCTCAACGGGTAGTCAGTCATGAACGTGCTGCCGCGGCCTGGCGAAGCGGTGGCGAGGGCGTCGCTGAGCCATTGATAATGGCCGGTTTCGGCACGCTCGAGGACCGGGCGGTTGTTCCACAGCGTGTCATCGAGATCGAAGGTCAGCGCGGTTATCGCCATGTAGGTTGTCTCCAGAGCCGTGAGTCAGAACCGTGAGCCTAGCCTTCGCCGGGCGTTTCGTGACGACGCCGGGCGCGCGGGTGGGCAGCGTCGTAGGCGTCGGCGAGATGCTGCCAGTCGAGACGCGTATAGACTTGCGTGGTGGATAGATTGGCATGCCCCAGCAGTTCCTGGACGGCGCGCAGGTCCTGGCTCGATTCGAGCATGTGGCTGGCGAAGGAGTGACGCAGGCGATGCGGGTGCAAATGTTCGGGCAGGCCGCGCTCGCGGGCAAGGTGTACGAGGCGCTTCTGCACCGCACGATGCCCGAGTCGTACGCCGCGTTGTCCGACGAACAGCGCACTTTCTTCCGCGTCGGCCAGCTGACCACGGACCTTGAGCCATGCTGCCAGTGCCGTCTGGGCACGGCTGCCGAGGGGCATCTGGCGCGGCTTGCTGCCCTTGCCTATGACCCGCACACGCCGCGTCTCTAGATCCGTGACGTCCAGTGCCGTCAACTCCGCCAGGCGCAGCCCGCAAGAATAAAACAGCTCCAGCATGGCGTGGTCGCGCACCGCGAGTGGGGTGTCGTCGTGTGGGGTATCCAGAAAGCGCGATAACTGATCGACATCCACCGGACGCGGCAGGTGCCGAGGCTGGCGCGGGGTCTGGGTCAAGGCCACAGGATTGTGAGCGAGCGCGCCGCTGCGCACTAGATGATCGGCGAAGCGCGAGAGCGCGGCGCGGCGCCGGGCCAGGCTGCGCGGGGCCAGACCACGGGTACGCTCGGCGCCCAGGAAGCGACGCACCAGGGCGACATCCAGCGTGGACCAGGCGTCGATGTCATGCGCCTCGAGGAAATGCGCCAGCGCGGCCAAGTCGCGCCGATAGGCATCCAGCGTCGCAGGGCTGGCGCGCCCCGCCAGCCCACGCAGGAAGTCTTCAATCGCGGCGTGCATGCGCGGTATCCAGTCGGATCAACAAGCGTCCGACGATTTCTCCGAGGTAATCGGTGAACAGGGTGTCGAGCGTGGCACGAAAGTGCTCGCTTTCCTGGCTGGCAAGCAGCAGGTAGCCGAGCGGCTCGCCCATGGTCAGGCGCGTCACGGCGCATGAACCGCTGCTCTCGGGTGGTTCGGAATGCGGAAGGAGCTGTTGCCACGCTTCTCGCGAGAGCTGGGTGCAGCGGCTGTTGTGGCCGTCGAGAAGGTCCTCCAGTGTCGCGCGCGCGGCATCATCGAGACGCAGTTGGGGAGGCTGTACAGCGCTGCCATCGTGGGGTGAGTCCAGCCACAACGCGACCGCCTGGGTGCGAAAGCGCTCACTGAGTTGGGTCGAGAGGGCCTCGCCTAGCGCGTCGACGTTTTCCGCTTCGAGCAGCGCCAGGATCAACGAGCGTGTGCGCTGGTACTGCGCCTCGTTGTGGCGCGCCGTCTCCAACAGATGCTCGAGGCGCCATTCGGCGGTCTCGGCGCGCTCGCGCAGGTCGTGCACGAGACGTTCGAGCAGCGAAATCGCGCCCTGGGTCTGGGGATGCGGCACCTTTAGCTGTTGGAGCAGTCCCTCTCGGCCGACGAAGAAGTCGGGATGACGGGCCAGCCAATGCGCGACACGCTCGGGGTCGAGCGTAGTGCGCGGCTCGGGCGCCTGGGCTTGGGACATGCGTATGTTCTCCTGTGTTTCCGTCTTGCGTGCCGTGTCGTTGTTTGAAGGTTCTCCGGGCACTCGGCAATGCTGCTATGACAGCGCGATACGCCCCTCGAAGACGCTGGTGGCGGGGCCGATCATCACCATCGGGGCATCATCGCCGGGCCATTCCAAGGTTAGCGTGCCACCGGGTAGATGAACATCGACGGGACTCTCGAACAACCCGCGTCGGATGCCGTTAGCCACCGCTGCGCAGGCGCCGGTGCCGCAGGCTAGCGTTTCACCGCTGCCGCGTTCGAAGACCCGCAGGCGCGCCTCGTGACGCGAGACGACCTGCAAGAAGCTCACATTGACGCGCCGGGGGAAGCGTACGTGGCGTTCTATGAGCGGGCCCAGGTGTGCTACCGGTGCGGTATCGACATCGTCGACCACGAGGACGGCGTGAGGGTTGCCCATCGAGACCACACCGATTTCCCAGCGTGCGTCATCGACCTCCAGGATATGCGTGGGGGCATCGGCCGGGGCGTCGAAGGGCACCGCCTCGGGGGCGAAACGCGGCACGCCCATGTCCACGCGGACCCGCTCGTCTTCCTCGACGCGTAGGGTCAGGGGCCCGGCCTGGGTTTCGACGCGAATCTCGCGCTTGTGGGTCAGGCGCGCCTCGCGCACGAAACGTGCGAAGCAGCGGGCGCCGTTACCACAATTTTCCACCTCGTGGCCGTCGGCGTTGAAGATGCGGTAGCGGAAATCCATCTCCGGGTCGCGCGGCGGTTCGACCAGCAGCAACTGATCGAAACCGATGCCGAGATGCCGGTCGGCCAGTTGCCGGATGCGCTCTGTGTCGAGCCGCGCCCGTTGGGTGACCAGGTCGACCACCATGAAGTCGTTGCCGAGTCCGTGCATCTTGGTGAAATGCAGCAGCATCAGGAGGTCTCCGCCAGACGGTGCTCGCCGGCCCACAAGGCGGCGAGTGTCTCGCGTTCGCGCACGACCTGGACACTATCGCCGTCGACCATGATTTCGGCGGGGCGAGGCCGGCTGTTGTAATTGGAGGCCATCACGAAGCCGTAGGCCCCGGCCGAGCGCACGGCGAGCAGGTCGCCCGGCGCGATGGCCAGTTCGCGCTCCTTGCCGAGAAAGTCACCGGTTTCACAGACCGGGCCGACCACGTCGTAGAGTGCCGTCTCGCGGGGCGCGCGGGTATCGACCGGGACGATGCGCTGCCATGCCTGATACAGCGCGGGGCGAATCAGGTCGTTCATGCCGGCGTCGACGATGGCGAAATGCTGGGCCTCGCCGGGCTTCAGGTATTCGACGCGGGTCACGAGCACGCCGGCGTTGGCGGCGATCGAGCGGCCTGGCTCGAAGAGCAGCGTCAAGTCGCGGCCGTCGAGGCGCTCGAGCAGGGCCCGGGCGTAATCGTAGGGCGCGGGCGGTTGCTCGTCTTGATAGGGCACGCCGAGGCCGCCACCCAGGTCGAGATGCTCGATGGTAATGCCCGCTTCTTGCAGGCGGTCGAGCAGCACCAGCAGGCGGTCCAGGGCGTCGAGGAAGGGTGAGAGCTCGGTGAGCTGCGAACCGATGTGGCAATCCAGGCCAACGACCTCAAGGTTCGGCAGTTCGGCGGCGCGCTGATAGACCCCGAAGGCGTCATCGACGGCGATACCGAACTTGTTGGCCTTGAGGCCGGTGGAAATGTAGGGATGCGTCCGGGCATCGACATCGGGATTGACGCGCAACGAGACCCGCGCCACCTGGCCGCATTCGTCCGCCACCTGGTTCAGGCGCTCTAGCTCGGGTAGTGATTCCACGTTGAAGCACTTGATGCCGACGTCCAGCGCGCGGGCCATTTCGCCGGCCTGCTTGGCGACACCGGAAAACACCACCTTGGCGGGGTCGCCGCCGGCGGCCAGCACGCGCTCGAGTTCACCCTGGGAGACGATATCGAACCCCGCGCCGAGGCGTGCCAACAGGTCGAGCACGGCGAGGTTGGCATTGGCCTTCACTGCGTAGCAGATCAGGTGTGGATGCTCGCCCAGCGCGTCACTGTAAGCCTTGAAGTGACGCGTGAAGGTCGCCCGTGAATACACGTAGCAGGGCGTGCCGAAACGCTTGGCGATGTCGGCCAGCGGGACGTTTTCAGCGTAGAGTTGGCCATCGCGGTAGTTGAAATGATCCATCGTCAGTCTGCGTCGCTGTCGGGTGGTGGCGTTGCCGCGTCGTCTTCGCCGGGGGTATCGGGACCAGAGGGGGCGGCGGTGTCGTTCTCGTAGGCTCCCTGGGGATCGTACTGCTCGCTGGCCTGTTCATCATCGGGCATGTAGAGCGGCCCTTTCTGGCCGCAGCCGGCGAGCGTGAACAGGGCGATACCGAGGACGGCTGACATCGGAAGTAAGCGCATCATGCCTCCTGTTGCAGCGCGGCGAGTGCGTCACGGGCGCGCTGGGCGGCAGCACGGACCTGGTCCGGCGCGGTGCCGCCGATGTGATTGCGTGCCGCCACCGAGCCTTCCAGCGTCAGCACTTCGAAGACGTCGGACTGAATGGCGTCGGAGAACTGGCGCAGTTCATCGAGGGACATCTCCGAGAGGTCCTTCTGCTCGCGCAGGCCCAGCGCTACGGCTTGGCCGACGATTTCGTGGGCATCACGAAAGGCCACGCCGGCACGCACCAAGTAGTCCGCCAGGTCGGTGGCGGTGGAGAAGCCCTTGCGCGCGGCTTCGAACATGTTGTCCGCCTTGGCCTCGATGGCCGGCACCATGTCGGCGAACGCCTTGAGGCAGCCCTGCACGGTATCGAGGGTGTCGAACAGCGGTTCCTTGTCTTCCTGATTGTCCTTGTTGTAGGCCAGCGGCTGAGACTTCATCAACGTCAAAAGCCCCATCAGATGGCCGTAGACGCGGCCGGTCTTGCCGCGTACCAGCTCGGGGACATCAGGGTTCTTCTTCTGCGGCATGATCGATGAGCCGGTGCAGAAGCGGTCGGGCAGGTCGATGAAGTCGAACTGGGCGCTGGTCCACAGCACCAGCTCCTCGCTCATGCGTGATAGGTGCATCAACAGCACGCTGGCGAAGGCGCCGAATTCGATGGCGAAGTCGCGATCGCTGACCGCGTCGAGGCTATTTTCGGCAGGGCGCTCGAACCCCAGCAACTCGGCGGTGACGTGCCGGTCGATGGGGTAGGTGGTACCGGCCAGCGCGGCGGCACCCAGCGGCATGACGTTGACGCGCTTGCGGCAGTCCAGCAGGCGTTCGTGGTCGCGGGCGAGCATTTCCTGCCAGGCCAGTAGATGATGGCCGAAGGTCACCGGCTGGGCGGTCTGCAGATGCGTGAAGCCGGGCATGATGGTATCGGCCTCGCGCGTGGCCAGCTCGATCAATCCTTCGCGCAGGCGGGCGATCTCGGCCGCGACGACATCGATCTCGTCGCGCAGATAAAGCCGGATGTCGGTGGCGATCTGATCGTTGCGCGAGCGCCCGGTATGCAGCTTCTTGCCGGTGATGCCGATCTTCTCGGTCAGCCGGGCCTCGATGTTCATGTGGACGTCTTCGAGTTCCACCGACCAGGGAAACTGCCCGGCCTCGATTTCCTGCTCGACCTCGCCGAGACCTTGCACGATGGTTTCGCGTTCATCAAAGGTGAGTACGCCGACGCGTTCGAGCATGGTGGCATGCGCGATGGAGCCTCGAATGTCGTGATGATAGAGGCGTCGGTCGAAGTCCACTGAAGCCGTGAAGCGCGCGACGAAGGCGTCGGTGGGTTCGCTGAAGCGTCCGCCCCAGGATTGGTTGGTCGTATTGCTCATCGGGCGTGGCGTCCTGCTTGGTCGAGATGGTGATGCCCTGAGTGTACCAGAGTCGGCGCCGCTGGCGAGGTGGGACAGGGCACGGGAACGCTGGGGGCGGGATTTTTCCTCGACCGGGGACTGCTTTATGATGATAGCTATCCCCGCCGCCGAAACGGTGTGCGCCCATTTAGGAGAGTCCAATGCCCGCCATGCAGACACTGCGCATCGCCACCCGACAGAGCCGCCTTGCGTTATGGCAGGCTGAGCATGTCAAGGCTCGGCTGATGGCACTACATCCCGGACTCGAGGTGGAACTGGTCGCCCTGACCACGCGTGGCGACAAGATCCTCGATTCGCCGCTGTCCAAGGTCGGCGGCAAAGGGCTGTTCGTCAAGGAATTGGAGGAGGCGCTGCTGGACGGGCGCGCCGATATCGCCGTGCATTCGATGAAGGACGTGCCAATGCACTTCCCCGAGGGGTTGGGGCTATCGGTTATTCTGGAGAGCGGCGCGCCCACGGATGCCTTCGTCTCCAATGATTACGCTACCTTGGACGCCTTGCCCGAGGGCGTGCGGGTGGGCACCTCGAGCCTGCGCCGGGGCCTGCAGGTCAAGGAAGCGCGTCCCGATCTGGAGGTGCTCAACCTGCGTGGCAACGTGCAGACCCGCTTGGGTAAGCTGGATAGCGGCGAGTTCGAAGCAATCATCCTGGCGACCTCGGGACTCGAGCGTCTCGAACTTGGCCACCGCATTACCCAGGAGCTGTCACCGGAAGTCAGCCTGCCGGCCTGTGGCCAGGGCGCATTGGGTATCGAATGTCGCTATGACGATGAAACGCTGCTCGAGGTCCTGGCGCCGCTCGACCATTCGCAGACGGCTACTCGAGTGCGCGCCGAGCGTGCGATGAACACGCGCTTGGATGGCGGCTGCCAGGTGCCTATTGGTGGCTATGCCGTGCTCGAGGATGGCGACCGTACGTTATGGCTGCGGGCACTGGTCGGTGATCCGGATGGCTCGCATGTGTTGCGCGCCGAAGGGCGTGGCTCGGCCGACGAGCCTGAAGCGCTGGGTGTGCGTATCGCCGAGTCGCTGCTCGAGCAGGGGGCCGGCGAGATTCTCGCGGATATTTACGGTCAAGGTGAATGAGTGCCGCGTCACGCATCCTGGTGACGCGCCCCGGCGAGGGCGGCGAACGACTGGCCAAGGCCTTGTCGGAGGCGGGGTTCATGCCTGCGCACCCGACGTTGATGCACTTGCAACCGCTCGGCGTCGACGAGGTCAAGCGCGCAGCGCTGCTGGATATCGATCAGTACGCTGTGGTAGTCGTGACCAGCCCCTTCGCCGCCGAGTGCCTGGTCGAGTGGCTCGACCGCTACTGGCCGCAATTGCCGCAGGGACCGCGATTCTATGCGTTGGGCGTGGCTACGGCGGCGACGCTGCACCGGGGGTTGGGCATCAAAGCGAGCTTGCCCGATCCCGAACAGGGTACCACCAGCGAGGCACTGTTGGCGATGCGTTCGCTGGCCCGACTCGACGGCCAGCGTGCGCTGGTCGTCGGCGGAGTGGGTGGGCGCCAGGCGCTCGCCCAGACACTCGAGGCGCGTGGCGCACGGACTTCCAAGCTGGCACTCTATCGACGCGTTTATACCGCGCCGGATGAGGCCGCCGCCGGCTGGCTCGCCACGGGTGATTTCACGACCATGATCGTGACCAGTGGCGAATTGCTCGAGCATCTGGTTATCTGGTGCGGACAGGCGGCGTTGAACAAACCGCTAATCGTTTCCAGTCAGCGTTTGGCTACACTGGCAGACACGATGGGTTTCGCTTCGCTGCACGTGGCGCAGGGGGCGACACCCGAGGCCTTGGTGAGCGCCGTACAGGAAGTAGGCGACACGTGACGCGCCGACGTTGATCACGATGAGTTTGAAAAGGGCTAGCGACACATGAGCAAACGACAGGATCAGGATGATAAGAACACGCCCACCGATGCGTCGACATCCGCCGACGAGGCGCCTCAGTCGCCGGCCTCCTCCGAGACTCACAAGGCCGACGCCGACGGCGAGGTAGCCGACGAGACGCGCGGTGCCTCGGACAAGGCGGCGGACGCCGCGTCGTCCAAGGCATCGACGACCGACGCCGCAGCGTCCCAGGCTTCCTCCGATGCGACGCCGAAGACGGATGAAAAAGAGGACGCTGCGTCGCGCAAGGCGAGCGATACGACGTCCGGAGCCGGCGCATCGACGTCCACCGCCAAGCGTGGCACCAAGGCACAGCAAAAAACACCGGATACTCCGACCAAGGGCACAGGCAATACCAAGGCAGGCACCCGCGCATCATCAGCCGGTGGTGCGTCGACGGGCACCGCCTCGCGCGACAAGATGTCGGCGTCGGATAAAGCCAGCGGCGCAGGCAACGGCTCCTCTTCCTCCGCCGCGCAAGCGTCGCAAGGTGGCGGTGGCAACGGGCGTGGCTTGGCCATCGTGGCGCTGATCATCGCCGTGATCGTGGCCATCGTCGTGGCGCTGGCACTGGGATATGGCTGGAAGCGTTTGCAGGCGCAGCAGTCCCAGCAGGCCGAATTGGCGAGTACCGCTGATGCCAACGCCCAGTCCATCGACAAGCTGCGTCAGCGTCTCGATCAGCGCCAGCAAGCGTTCACGTCGTTGCGTGAGGACTTCCAGGCGTATCGTCAGGAACTTGATGCGAATCTCGACAAGGTGCTTGCCGAATTGGCAGAGGAGCAGGAGGCCGATCCGCGCGAATGGCTGTACGCCGAGGCCGAGTATCTACTCCGTCTGGCCAATCAGCGTTTACGCCTCGAGCGTGACGTGCGTGGTGCCAAGGCGTTGCTAGAGACGGCCGATCAACGTTTGGCCAAGGCGGATAATCCAGCACTGATTCCCGTGCGCCGGGCGATTCAATCCGAGCTAGCGGCGTTAAGTTCGGTACCCACGGTAGACCGCACCGGGATGTACCTGGCATTGATGGCGCAGCAGGAGCAATTAGCGACACTGCCCCTCAAGCAGGAGGTCGAAGAGATTGCCGCTCAAAACGATGATCAGGCGCCGCTCAAGGGTGGCTGGCAACAACAGCTTGCCCAACTCGGCGGCGAGCTCAAGGATCTCGTCGTCATACGCCGTCACGATGAGGCGCTGGAAGCCTTGGTGACGCCGGAGCAGGAATCCTACCTGCGCCAGAATGTGCGCCTTTTGCTCGAGCAGTCACAGCTGGCATTGCTCAAGGCTGAGCCCAAGCTCTATCGGGCCAGTCTCGGCAAGGCGATTACCCTGATCGAGCGTTATTACGCTACTCAGCAGGAAGCGGTAAAGGCATCGCTCGAGCGCCTCAAGTCGTTGCGTGACAAGACCATTCGGCCCGAGCTGCCGGATATCAGCGAGTCTCAGCAGGTGCTCAAGGACTTCATCGAGAAGCGTTTCCAGAACGGCAACGGGAACGGTAGTGGCAAGCAGCGTCAGGACGATGGCGGTACTGCGGCCCAACCGGGCAATGAAGGAGACAGCGCATGAGGAAGCTGATTCTTCTCATCGTCGTAGGGCTGGCCGTCGGCGCGCTATTCGGCCAGTTGATGCAGTCGATGCCTGGTTACTGGCTGGTGCGCGTAGGTGATACCTCGATCCAGACCTCGTTCTGGCTGGGCCTGGTGATATTGCTGGCGGTGTTCCTGGCCCTGCATTTCCTGCTGCGCGTCCTCCACCGGCTGCGTCGTCCGGTGAGTCGACTCAAGGTCTGGAACAGTCGCACGCGCAATCGCAATGCCATGAAGCGTACCGTGAGAGGCCTGGTAGCGCTCGCCGAAGGTCGCTGGAAGCGTGCCGAGAAGGATCTGGTCAAGGCGGCGGATGATTCCAGCACGCCGCTGGTCAATTACCTTTCCGCAGCATTGGCGGCGCATTACCAGGGGCGTTTCGAACATGCCGACTCGCTGCTCAAGCGCGCCCATCACAGCACCGAGGGGGCCGACAACGCGGTGGGCATGGTGCAGGCGCAACTGATGCTCGATCGTCAGCAGTTCGAGGAAGCGCTGGCGACGCTGACGCGCCTCGAAAAGCAACTGCCCAATCATCCGCAGGTGCTCAAGCTACTGCGTCAGGCCTATCTCAGTGTCAACGACTGGGAGGGGCTGCGTCATTTGCTGCCCAAGCTCGACAAGCAGCAACTGATCACCGAAGAAGAGCGTCGCGAGCTGGAACAGCGTGCCTATCGCGAGTTGATCCTCCAGGCGGTCCAGCGCCATCCCAATGCCGATGCCAACCGTGTGCGCAACCTGTGGGCCGATATGCCCGACTATCTGCGCAGCGATGTCGAACTGGTGGTGCTGTATACCGAGGCGCTGGTCAAGGATGGCGAGGAGGCAATCGCCGAACGTCTGTTGCGGCATTCTCTCAAAGAGCACTGGGACACGCGCCTGGTGCTGCGCTATGGCTTGCTCAACGTGGATGCCGGGCGTCAGTTGGCGTATGCCGAGAAATGGTTGCAGGAGCGCCCCAACGACCCCGATTTACTGCTGAGCCTGGGGCGTTTATCGTTGCGCAACGCTTATTGGGGCAAGGCGCAGGAATACTTCGAGGCCAGTCAGCGCCAGCGGCCCAGCGGGGTGGTATGTGCTGAGCTGGCGCGGCTTTACGCCAACCTGGGCGAGCACCAGAAGAGCCAGCTCTTCTACCGCCAGAGCGTGGAGCTGCTCGATCGCTCGTTACCGGCGTTACCACAGCCTAGCGAACGCACACGCTAGCCAACGTTTTTGCTCTCCTGGGCGCCTGCGGGCGCCTTTTTTTATCGTCCGTCATGAAGGACGAGTCGCGGCCTACAGGCGCTCCATCAGGGAGACCTGTGGGCCGTTAGTGTTTCTGCGCCCTTGTCCAATCGGTCAAGATGTGGGTAACGTTAGGACGTCCTTCATGACAACAATGACACACATAGGAACGACATCATGGCGCAGACTCCCCACCGACGTGCTGCCACGTCATCGACCCCGCAACAGGGTGGCGCTCTGGAGCGTTACTTCGGCATCCGCCGCTACGGCTCGACCCTGCGTACCGAGCTGTTGGCGGGCCTAGCGACTTTTCTCGCGGCGATGTACATCATCGTGGTCAACCCCTCGATCCTGAGCGATGCAGGCATTCCCTTCTCGGCAGGGCTCTCGGCGACCGTCTTGATCAGCTTCCTCAGTAGTCTGGCGATGGGGTTGTACGCACGTAACCCTATACTCGTCGCGCCCGGCATGGGCATGAACGCGCTATTCGCCTATACCCTGGTGCAGGGGGCGGGTTTGCCTTGGCAAGTCGCGTTGGGCTGCGTGTTCTGGTCGGGGGTGTTGTTCGCGCTGCTGGCATTCTTCAACGTGCGCAAGGCGATCGTCGAAGCAATTCCCGATTCGCTGCGTTACGGGATTACCTGCGGGATCGGGTTGTTCATTACCTTCATCGGCTTCAAGAACGCGGGCTTTGTCGTCGATAATAGTGCGACGCTGGTCGCCCTGGGCCAGCTGACGCCTGCGTTGATCACCTTCATCGCCGGGATGCTGTTGACCGCGATTCTGGTCACACTGCGCATCAATGGTGCGCTGGTGCTCGGTATCGTCATCACGACGCTGGTGGCGATACCCATGGGGCGTCTATGGGGCACGGAGGTGGTCGTGGCGTGGAGTGGTCTGGCGGCATGGCCGGATTTCAGCGCCATGTGGCAGGTAGACCTATGGGGTGCGCTCCAGGTCGCCTACTGGCCGTTCATCTTCGTGATGCTGTTCACCAACTTCTTCGATGCGCTGTCGTGTTTCCTGGCGCTCTCGGAAGCCGCCGATCTCAAGGACGATAACGGCCAGCCGCGCAACCTCAAGCGCTCGATGACCGTGGATGCCTTCGCCTCGATGATCGCCGCGCCGCTGGGGACCAGCGCCGCGCAGACATTCATCGAGTCCGGAGTGGGCGTCTCCCAGGGGGGGCGCACAGGGATCGTCGGCATCGTCTGTGGCTTGCTGTTTCTACCCTTCCTGTTCCTGTCGCCGTTGCTTTCGTTGGTGCCGGCGATCGCCACCGCACCGGCGCTGGTGATGGTCGGGGTATTCATGCTCGCGCCGGTGGGGGGTATCGAGTGGCAGAAGATGGACCAGGCCTTCCCGGCATTTCTGGCGATCATCGTCATGCCGCTGACGTATTCGATCACGCTGGGCATCGCCTTTGCCTTCTTGAGCTTCGTGGTGATCAAGCTTTGCACGGGGCGTCTGGCCGAAATCAAGCCTGCGATGTGGGTGACGGCAGTACTCTGCGCGATCATGCTGGTAACGACGCAGTAAATCGTCGTTCGCCCACGTTGGAAGCCTTGGCTTACCGCTATATCGGTGGCACCAACACAAAAGGGCCACCCCAGACGGGGCGGCCCTTTTAGTGGCACGTCACCACGCGTGTGGCGGCGCGATTGGCCTCAGTTCGCGTTTTCGTCGTTATCCGGCTTGGCGTGTTCCGGATTCGTGTTGTTGTCCGATGGAGCATCGGGTGAGAGTGGCGCATTCTGCGAAGCTGGCTGATTGTCCACCACCTCGCCCTTCTGGGACAGGATGCGCAGGTTGGCGGGCGGGGCGCTGCCGTCCTTTTCCTGCCCGAAGTAGAGCGTGGTATGCGGGAATGGAATCTCGATGCCCGCGGCGTCGAAGTACATCTTGACCAGCCGGTTGTAGGCACGGCCCACGGCCCACTGATCGCCAGGCGTGGTCTTGATGATCACACGGATGTTGACCGAGCTATCGGCCAGCGCGATCACACCTGCCACGCTGAGCGGCTCAAGCAGCTTGTAGCCGTGCTCGCTTTCCTTGAGAGCCTCGAAGGCGGCCTGCAATTGCTCGATGGCGTCGTCGATGTTCTCGCGATAGGCGATACCGTATTCGCCGACATGATTACCGAATTCACGCATGTAGTTGGAGACGGTGTCCACCGAGGAGAACGGTACGATGTGGTAAGTGCCCGATAGATCGCGAATTCCCACCGAGCGAATGCTGATGCGTTCTGCCGTCCCGGTAGTCCCGCCCACGGTGACGACATCGCCGGTGTTCATGGCATTCTCCAGTTGGATGAATACCCCGGTAATGACGTCCTGTACCAACTTCTGCGAGCCGAAACCGATGGCCAGACCGAGCACCCCGGCACCGGCGATAAGCGGGCCGATATTGATGCCGATCTCGGCCAATATGATCATGGCCGTCATGGTGATCAGGGCAATCGCCAGCGCATTGCGGAACAGTGACAATAGTGTCTTGGCGCGGGCCGAAGGCTCACCTGTACCGGCATCCGCGTTAAGACGATGCTCGATCAGGCTGGCGAGTCCAATCCAGGCGGCGATGGCCACCAGTAGGATGATGATCACGTTCAGCGTAGTACCAACGGCATGCGCACCGGCTTCGGAAGCATACCAGGCAGCGAGGTCGAAGACCTGCCAAGCGCTGAGCACGAACATCGCCACGACAATCAGAATGATGGCGCGAATCACCTTGAGTGTGGTCGGCACGTAGGCATTGAGGCGCGTTTCCAGCAGTGGAAGACGGCGTTGGATATCTCCGGAAAGACGGATGCGCCGGCCGATCAATTGGGTGAGTACACCCGAGGCCAGCATGCCGATGCCAATGACGATGACAGTCTTGAGGGTAGCCATCAGCACGAAGGGCAGCGCAGTCTCCGGGTGCAGTACGGTGACGACGAAGACCATCAGAGCGTAGGCTAGGGCCAGGAGGTGCCAGGTGCGTCCCAACAGGCGCAGCGCGAAGCGCGTGGCGCTCATGTCGGCATTATCGGCGCGTTGCACCAAGGTGTCGCGTAGCGCTATGCGGTGTTTGAGGATGACCGTGGCGGCGTAGATCAGCGCCAGCAGCATGATCAATGTGCCGAGCCCCTGGCCGAGCGCCGGTGACAGGTTGTAATTGATGATGGGCACGGCTACCAGCATGCCATAACCGATGAAGCCGGCTAGGCGTGCGAGGAAGCGGTTGCAGTAAGAGGCTTGCGGCGCGGCGATTGGCATCAGGCGTAGACCGTCGTAACGCGATGAGAACAGCATGCGCAGCGCGGCCTTGAACAGCTCGATCATCAAGAAGGCGTTCAGGAACAACGAGAAGCGCGTCTGCATGCTGCCCGCCTCGCCGATGGCGAAGGTCGCCAACAGGTTGCCGACGACATAAGCCAGCACCACGACGATGACATCCACGATGGCAGCCAATACGACCGCGACAATGGTGCGCAGCAAGGCGCTTTTCTCGGCGCGCTGCGACGACCACCGGCTGAGTTTGCCGAATAGCGGCGCTGCGAGACGGCGCAGCACGAACAGCGCCGCGAAGGTGCCAATGACAATCAGCGCAAAGTTGAACGCGGCGGTCAGGAAGGCACCGGTATCGAAGCCCGGGCCGCTGGCGCTGGCTTCGCTGGTGCCGAACAAGCCGACCAGGGCTGCGCCGAGACTCTTGAACTGGCTGCCCAGGTTACCCGCAATATGGCTGGTGACGTCGGCCAGGCGGCGTGGAAAGGAAACCTCGCCGGCCGTCTGGTCGCTGGGCGCATTGTCGGCGATTTTTTCGGCCGAAGAGGCGCCTTCGACGCCCAAGGCGTTTTCCTGAGCCGCTTGGGCACGCAGTTGGTCGATGATCGTCTGGCGGGTCTGCTCGTTCTCTAGCATATCGGCCAGGGTGGAATAGGCGGGAGTGCTGCTTTCTGCAGGCGCCGTGTCCTGTTGAGCCAGGGCCGGCGCCATCACGAAGAGCAGACACAGCAACAACCAGCGGCTGAGCCACGTATCGAGACGTAGAGTCGGCACGTGGTGACCTCCTTGTACGTAATGGGTGGCACTAAGCCACATCGTTTATGATTAATTTGCCTATCAATACTAACACTAGGCGGCTCATTTCCGAGCGTCGAGCGATGGCTGCAGCGTACCACTGGTCAAGCGCCACGAAAGGGGTATGAGCCATTGCCAGCATGATAACGAATCTGTCGTTTTTTGTACCATACTTGTACGAATCTGTATTGTTCGGCGCTTTAGGCATACCAAAAACGAAAAAAGCCAACCCCAGAGGGTTGGCTTTTTCGGTGTTTGGTGGAGGCGGGGGGAATTGAACCCCCGTCCGCCGGCACTCACCCATCGGCTCTACATGCTTAGGTTCGTCTTTTGATTTAACGCCTCTGGCTCCGACGAGCAGGATCCAGCGACGCGATTCCTCTAAGTTTTAGCGGCTGACGCGAGGACAAAGCCAGCCGCGATCCCATCAGTCTGAGCTCGTATCCCATCGGTGATGAATGGGCACATCACCTCCGGGCCGGACTAGAAGCTAGCAGTTGTTACGCTGCCAGCGCGCCCTGAGCATAGTTGTCGTCGTTTGCGACTATTTTATCGTAACGTTGGATTTACGAGATACGTTACGCTCTCGGCATGCACCTCAGGGATTGTCACCGGCGTCGAAGCCATGTCGCCCCCGTAAGCGTTTCTACAGTCTAACAGGTTGGGATGCCCCGAGGCTAGTTCAACCCCATCGCCACGGCTTTTCGTGGCCAGGCGTTCGTTTCTCGATGCGCCTTTCTTGATGGGCCCTTGCCGCGCTCAGTGAGCACGCATGATACGGGCCTTTTCACGGTCCCAGTCGCGGGCCTTTTCCGTGGCGCGCTTGTCGTGCATCTTCTTGCCGCGGACCAGAGCGAGCTCGCATTTGACGAGATTTTTCTTCCAGTACAGCTTCAGTGGCACGCAGGTATGCCCCTTGTCCTGGGTGCGCGAGAAGATCTTGGCGATCTCCTTGCGATGCAGCAGTAATTTGCGCGTACGCGACGGATCCGCCACCACATGCGTGCTCACGGTATTGAGCGGCGTGATGTGACTGCCCAGCAGCCAAGCTTCGCCATTCTTGATCAGGATGTAGGTATCGGTGAGCTGCGCCTTGCCGGCACGCAGGCTCTTGACCTCCCATCCGGACAGTGACAAACCCGCCTCGAAGGTCTCGTCGATATGGTATTCGAAGCGAGCCTTCTTGTTCTGCGCGATGGTGCTCGAGCCTATATTGCCCTTTTTCTTGGCCATGGAACCTCTACATTACTATGCGCCGAATCCGCTAGCCCCATGAAATGGGGGAAGTCGTGATATCATTCAAGGCCTTGATGTTAACCTTCCATCATACGCGCACGGCGCAACAAAGTCAGCGGAGTGGTGAATGCCTACGGTCAACCGGTCTGCCTTGGTAAAACATTCATGCAAGGCGATGTTCGATCTGGTCAACGATTTCGAAAGTTATCCTGAGTTCTTGCCGGGATGCCGTCGAGCACGGGTCATCGAGCACGAAGAGGGGCGCTATCTGATAGGTGAGATGACGCTGGCCAAGGGGGGCGTGGAGCAGACCCTGGCTACACGTAACGAGCTTTACCCTCACGAGCGGATCGACCTATCGCTCGACCGGGGACCTTTCAAGCGTCTCAGCGGGCGCTGGGTGTTCACGTCGATGGGCGAGTCGTCCTGTCGAGTGAGCCTGGAAATGGAGTTCGAATTTTCCAATCGTCTGTTGGGAATGGCGTTTGGCAAGCTGTTCCAGCAAGTTGCCGGCCAGTTGGTCGATGCGTTCACGCGCCGTGCGGATGCGCTTTATGGCCGCCAATGACATCGAGCAAACACACATCAACGTCGAGGTCGCTTTCGCGGAGCCTCATCGCCAGCGTGTCGTCGCGCTCGCCGTGCCACCGGATACGTCGGCACGCGACGCGGTCGTGATGGCCGACTTTCCAGCCTTGTTTCCCGAGCGCGGAGAAGCCTTTTTCGAACACGCGACATTAGGAATCTATGGCCAAGCATTGCGTGCGCCGGAACAGCGGACGCTAGTAGAAGGAGATCGCGTCGAGATCTATCGCCCATTGACGGTCGACCCCAAGCAAGCGCGCTTGGCGCGGGCTCGGGGAGACGACTAACTCAGGGCGCGACGCATTTACTTTTCCGGTGCGTAGCCGGGGCCTGCTGCAGGGCCGCCGCCTGGCCCGGGGCCTTCCATCGCTGGGCCGGGGTCGCTTTGAGTCGAGAGAGCGACATCTTCCTCAATATCGCCCTCACGCTCGATGTCGGCCAGCTTGTCGTTCTGGAAGGTCAGCGTGACGCGCTTTTGTTCGACATCGTCATAGGCTTCATCGAGGTAGAAGACGTAGTCCCAACGGTCTTCGTTGAACGGTCCTTTGAGTAGGGGGCTGCCCATGACATAGCGAACCTGCTCCTTGGTCATGCCGGTCTCGAGTTGCGAGACCATATCTTGGGTGATGAGGTTGCCCTGGGCCAGGTCGCGTTTGTAAACGCCGACATAGCTGCAGCCGCTGACGAGCGCCAGGGCGACGGAAAAGGTGACTGTTTTAATCAAGTTTTGCATTTGCGCCTATCATTCACTATCGTTGCCTGGATTGATCATACCTGACCTACCACGATACTGCGAAGAGCAACCGCAACCATGGCCGATCAGAACCATGAACTGCGCAAGGCGGGGCTAAAAGTCACCTTGCCGCGCGTCAAGATCCTGCAAATTCTCGAAAGCACGCAGGACCAACACCATCTGAGCGCCGAAGATGTCTACAAGGCTTTGCTCGACGCAGGTGATGATGTCGGTCTAGCAACCGTATATCGTGTCTTGACCCAGTTCGAGACCGCGGGGCTGGTCATTCGTCACAATTTCGATGGCGGACACGCCGTGTTCGAATTGTCGCAGGAAGAACACCACGATCATATGGTGTGCCTGGAAAGCGGCGAGATCATTGAATTCTTCGACGACACCATTGAGCGGCGTCAACGTGAGATCGCCGAGGAGCACGGCTTCGAGCTCGTCGATCATGCTCTGGTACTCTACGTGCGTCCTAAGGGATCCAGCGTGACGCGTCAAGAAGGCTCAGGGCCCGGCAAGAAGTAGCCTGAGCAGCTAGCGTGCACCGATGACGAAACCGGCCTTCATGCCGGTTTCGTCGTTTCGTACCCCTCGTCGTCGAGGACGGCTATGGAGCTGGAGCCAGGTGAGCTCAATGCTGGGCGTGCTGGCTGGCGTCGAGCATTTCACGAGCATGCGCCAGGGTGCGGTCGGAGAGCTTGACGCCGCCGAGCATGCGGGCCAGTTCGCGCACGCGTCCGGCATCGTCGAGCAGCGCCATATGCGTGAGCGTCGTGTCGTGTTCGGCATGCTTTTCGATATGTAGATGATGATGTGCCTGGGCCGCGACTTGCGGCAGATGCGTCACGGTCAAGATCTGTCCTTGGGCGCCGAGGCGTCGCAGTAGCTGGCCGACGATTTCCGCGATGGCGCCGGACACACCGACATCGACTTCATCGAAGACCATGCTGGGGGCGCTGCTGTGCTGTGCGGCGACGACCTGGATCGCCAGACTGATGCGCGATAGCTCGCCGCCCGAGGCAACCTTGCTCAGCGGGCGTGACGGCTGGCCGGGGTTGGCGCTGATCATGAAGCGTATCTGGTCGAGCCCTTCGGCCTGGGGTGTCTCACGCGGTGAAATGGCAACCTCGAAGGTCGCCTTGCCCAACCCCAGGAAGGCGAGTTGTGCCTGTACGGCCTCGCCGAAGTCGCGTGCCGCTTCGAGGCGCGCCTCGCCGACCGCCTTCGCTTGCTGTCGATAGGCGTCGCGGGCCTGTTCCACTTCCTCGGCGAGCGCCTCCAGGTCATGCTCGCCGCCTTCTAGGCTGGCCAGTTCGTCGCTCAAACGTTGATGCAGGTCGCGCAGCTCCTCGGGCATGACATGATGCTTACGCGCGATGCGATGCACTTCGCCGAGGCGGGTCTCGACCTCCGCCAGGCGCTGCGGGTCAAGCTCGGTGGTGTCTACGAAGCGGTGCAGCTCGCGCGCCGCCTCCTCAATCTGGATTTGCGCCTCGCCCAGCATGGAAAGCGCGTCTTCCAGTTGGCGTCGGGTCTGCTCGGGTGCATTCCCCAGGCGTGTGGTGGCGTGGTGCAGCAACGAGCGCGCGCCGTGCTCGTCCTGATCGCAACAGTCGGCAGCGAATTGAGCGTCACCCAAGACTTCCTCGAGGTTGGCCAGTTGGGTCTGCTCGTCCTCCAGCGTGTCCAGTTCCCCCTCGGCGAGCGCCAGTTGATCCAGTTCCTCGACCTGATAACGCAGCAGCTGACGCCGTGCCTGGACTTCATCGCCGCTTTCTTGCAGATCGCGTAGTCGCCGTCGACGTGCGCGCCAGTGATGAAACTGTTCGCCGAGGGTTTTCACGGCGTCGGTCTGGCCGGCATAGGTGTCGAGCAGGCGCAGATGAGTTTCTTCGCGCAAGAGCGCTTGATGGGCGTGTTGGCTGTGGACCTCGATGAGGTGCTCACCCAGTGCTCTCAGATCGCTCACCGTGACCGGTTGGCCGTTGATCCAGGCCTTGGAGCGCCCCGAGGCGGTGACGACACGCCGTAGCAAGCATTCGTCTTGTGGTAGTTCGCGCTCGGCGAGCCAGGCGCGAGCGTCGGCGAGTCGGGTGATATCGAAGCGCGCACTGATGTCCGCGCGTTCGCAGCCATGGCGCACGCTGCCCACGTCGGCGCGCTCTCCCAGGCATAGCCCCAGGGCGCCGAGCATGATCGATTTGCCGGCGCCGGTCTCGCCGGTGATGGCTGTCATACCGTCGTGCAGGTCCAGATCGAGGCGCTCGACGATGGCGTAGTCGCGAATGGCAAGCTGTATCAGCATGAAAACCTCCGGGCGTCGGAAACGAAGCCGATCTCTGTGTGTTTATACAGTAGTTGGGTGGGGGCTTCAATTGCCAGTCAGTGCAGTCGATATGGATGGCTTGAGATCGTTCATCGCATCCCCATATAGGAGGCAATCGCTTATTAGATGCGGCTTCGGGCCGCGCCAGCTGTCAGGAGAAACTCATGGCCAAAGACCCGCAGACCCCAACCGAGGAAGAGCTGGCTCGCGCCGAGCGCGATGCCGAACCCCAGCCGGACGACACCATCGGAGACGATGCTGAACTCGAAGGCGTCGTCGAGGATGTCGAAGCCAGCGAGGCCGATGCCGAAGCGCTCGAAAACCCGGAAGCCGACGCGCTGGCTGTGCGTGTCGAAGAACTGGAGCAAGCCTTGACGGAGTCCAAGGATCAGGCAGTGCGTGCCGCCGCCGAGGCGCAGAACGTGCGTCGCCGCGCTGAGCAAGATGTCGAAAAGGCACGCAAGTTCGCCTTGGAAAAGTTTGTCAATGAGTTGCTGCCGGTCGTCGACAGCCTGGAAAAGGCGCTGGAGTCGATGCAGGAAGGCGCCAGCGAGGTGCATCGTGAGGGGGTCGCAATGACCCTGAAGTTGCAGCTCGACGTGCTCAACAAGTTTGGCGTGGAGGCAGTTGACCCGCAAGGCGAACCGTTCGACCCGCAAGTGCATGAAGCCATGACCATGGTGCCCAATCCCGAAGTTGAGCCCAACACCGTTATCGAGGTCATGCAGAAGGGCTATCTACTGAATGGACGTCTGGTACGTCCGGCGATGGTGGTCGTCAGCCAAGCCACCAATTGATGTGGCAGGGGAGTGATGTGACGCCGAAGCCCTTGAAAGGCGTGTCCCCACCCCCCAAATAGACGAACAACGAGGCGGCGATGCCGCCGACGAAGACGAAACAGTCAAGCAACGATTTGAGGTATTCCAATGGGACGCATCATCGGTATTGATTTGGGGACCACCAACTCCTGTGTTGCCATCTTGGACGGCGGCGACGCGAAGGTGATCGAAAACGCGGAAGGTACACGCACCACGCCTTCCATCATCGCCTACACTGACGATGGTGAGACGCTGGTCGGCCAGGCCGCCAAGCGCCAGGCCGTGACTAATCCCAGCAACACGCTGTATGCGATCAAGCGTCTGATCGGCCGCAAGTTCAAGGACGACGTCGTCCAGAAAGACATCAAGATGGTGCCTTATACCATCACCGAGGCCGACAATGGCGATGCCTGGGTTGAGGTCAAGGGCAACAAGCTGGCCCCACCGCAGGTCAGTGCGGAAGTGCTGAAGAAGATGAAGAAGACCGCCGAGGACTATCTCGGTGAAGAAGTCACCGAAGCGGTGATTACCGTGCCGGCGTACTTCAACGACAGCCAGCGCCAGGCCACCAAGGATGCCGGTCGCATCGCTGGTCTCGAAGTCAAGCGCATCATCAACGAGCCGACGGCGGCGGCGCTGGCCTATGGCATGGACAAGGCGCGTGGCGACAAGACCATCGCCGTCTATGACCTGGGCGGCGGTACCTTCGATATCTCCATCATCGAAGTAGCCGATGTCGATGGCGAGACTCAGTTCGAAGTGCTGGCCACCAACGGTGACACCTTCCTGGGCGGCGAAGACTTCGACCTCAAGCTGATCGAC
Source organism: Chromohalobacter sp. HP20-39 (assembly GCF_033052815.1). Taxonomy (NCBI): domain Bacteria; kingdom Pseudomonadati; phylum Pseudomonadota; class Gammaproteobacteria; order Oceanospirillales; family Halomonadaceae; genus Chromohalobacter; species Chromohalobacter sp. HP20-39. The sequence continues at coordinate 571,656 of NZ_JAWHTP010000002.1, forward strand.
TACCTCGTGCAGCAGTTCAAGAGCGATTCCGGTATTGACCTGTCCGGCGATAGCCTTGCCATGCAGCGTCTCAAGGAAGCCGCCGAGAAAGCCAAGATCGAACTGTCTGCGGCTCAGCAGACCGAAGTCAATCTGCCGTACATCACGGCCGATAACACCGGGCCCAAGCACCTTAACGTCAAGATCACCCGGGCCAAACTCGAGTCGCTGGTCGAAGATCTGGTCAAGCAATCGCTGGGGCCGTGCAAGACCGCGCTGAGTGATGCCGGCCTGTCCGCTTCCGAGATCGACGATGTGATCTTGGTCGGCGGCCAGACACGCATGCCGCTGGTGCAATCCAAGGTGGCCGACTTCTTCGGCAAGGATGCCCGCAAGGACGTCAACCCGGACGAAGCCGTGGCCGTGGGCGCGGCGATTCAAGGCGGCGTGCTGGGTGGCGACGTCAAGGACGTGCTGTTGCTCGACGTCACGCCGCTGACCCTGGGTATCGAAACCCTGGGGGGTGTGATGACGCCGTTGATCGAGAAAAACACCACCATCCCGACGAAGAAGACCCAGACCTTCTCGACTGCGGATGACAATCAGACGGCCGTGACCATCCACGTGCTGCAAGGTGAGCGCAAGCAGTCGGGCGGCAACAAGTCGCTGGGCCGTTTCGACCTGGCCGACATTCCGCCGGCGCCGCGTGGCGTGCCGCAGATCGAAGTGGCATTCGATCTGGACGCCAACGGCATCCTCAACGTCTCTGCCAAGGACAAGGCTACTGGCAAGGAACAGTCCATCGTCATCAAGGCTTCCGGCGGTCTCTCCGACGAAGAGATCGATCAGATGGTCAAGGATGCCGAGGCTCACGAGGCCGAGGACAAGAAATTCGAGGAACTGGTGCAGTTGCGTAACCAAGCCGATGGCATGGTCCACGCCGCGCGCAAGACCCTCGAAGAGGCCGGCGACAAGGTCGAGGCCAGCGAGAAAGAGCAAATCGAGACCGCGATCAGCGAGCTCGAGGAAGCCACCAAGGGCGACGACCAGGAGCATATCCAGGCCAAGCTCGACGCGCTGACTGAAGCCTCCGGCAACCTTGCACAGAAGATGTACGCCGAACAGGGCGACGCAAGCGCCGAGGGTGGCGAGCAGCAAGCCGACGATGGCGCCCAGAAGAAAGAAGACGATGTGGTTGACGCCGAGTACGAGGAAGTCAACGACGACCAGAAAAAGCAGTAACCACGACGTCTGATGCTCGCATGACGGCAGCGCGGGGGATGTTCTCCCGCGTTGCTGTTTGCGCAGCGCCGACACGGAGGCGGACCATCCATGTCCAAGCGTGATTATTACGAAATATTGGGCATCGAACGGGGAGCCGATCAGAAAGAGATCAAGAAGGCTTACCGTCGACTCGCCCAGAAGTACCATCCGGATCGCAATCCGGATGATGACACTTCGGCGGAGAAGTTCCGAGAAGTGTCCGAAGCTTATGAAGTGCTCGCCGATGAAGAAAAACGCAGTGCCTATGACCAGTTCGGCCATGCCGGCGTCGACGGCCAGGGTGGCGGCGGCTTCGGTGGCGGTGGCGCCGGTGCAGGCGGTTTCAGCGATATCTTCGGCGATGTGTTCGGCGATATCTTCGGGGGCGGCGGGCGCCGCAATCCCAACGCACCGCAACGTGGCGCCGACCTGCGCTACAACCTCGAGATCGATCTCGAGGACGCCGTTGCCGGTACCACGGTCGATATTCGTGTGCCGCGCCATATCGCGTGTGAGCATTGCGATGGCGATGGTGCCGAGCCGGGCTCCAGCAAGGAGACCTGCCCGACCTGCCACGGTCAGGGCCAGGTGCGCATGCAGCAAGGCTTCTTCGCCGTGCAGCAGACCTGCCCGACCTGTCATGGCGCCGGTCAGAGCATCAAGGTGCCGTGCCGCAAGTGTCATGGTGAAGGGCGCGTCCGCGAAACGCGGACCTTGTCGGTGAAGATCCCCGCCGGGGTCGATACCGGCGACCGGATTCGTCTCAACAACGAAGGTGAATCGGGGCTCAATGGCGGGCCGCCGGGGGATCTTTACGTGCAGGCGGCGATCAAGCCGCACCCGATCTTCGAGCGTGACGGTCGCCACCTGCAGTGTGATGTCCCGATCAACTTCATTGATGCGACGCTGGGCGGTGAGCTGGAAGTACCGACCCTGGACGGCCGGGTCAAGTTGAAGATTCCACCGGAGACGCAGACCGGCAAGATGTTCCGGCTCAAGGGCAAGGGCGTCAAACCGGTGCGCGGCGGTCCACCGGGCGACCTGTTGTGCAAGGTCGTGGTAGAAACGCCAGTCAACCTGGGCGAGGAACAGAAGGACCTGCTGCGTCGCTTCCAGGAAAGCCTGGATGGCAGTAACAGCCATCACTCGCCGAAGAAGTCGAGCTTCTTCGACGGCGTGAAGAAGTTCTTCGAGGACATGAAGCCATAAGTCGGCTTTCTGGCCCGAACGACCAAGGCCCCGCACTCCGTGAGGAGGCGGGGCCTTTTCGTGTCCGTCGCTAGCTCAGCAGGCGCTTCATGCGCCATTTGAAGATGGGAATCATTCCCGGTTATCGTGTATCATATTGCTTCGCTCACCGGTGAGCTGCCTGGCTACGGCACGACGAGGGGTGCCCTTCCTACTTGAATAGAACGACAAGGACACTCATGGACGATGTCGCGGATCGGCCCCTGGCCGGTATTCTGCTCAGGCTGGTCTCGGGCATTCTCTTCGCCGGGATGATGGTGTGCGTCAAGGCGGTGAGCACCGAGGTGCCATTGGGTCAGACGGTCTTCTTTCGCTCACTGTTCGCGCTGTTGCCGATCGTGGCCTTCATGGCCTGGCGCCGGCAGTTCCCCGCGGCCTTGGCCACGCGGCGTCCGCTTGGGCATCTGTTGCGCTCGGGATTGGGGGCGGCGGCGATGTTTGCCGCCTTCGCGGCGGTGGCTCGTCTGCCGGTGGCCGAGGCGACGCTGCTGGCGCAGTTGTCGCCGGTGGCGATGGCGGTGGGCGGAGTGATGCTGCTCGGTGAGCGTTTTTCGCTGCATCGGGCGGTGGCCCTGGCGCTGGTGCTCAGCGGCGTAGCGGTGCTGGTGGTGCCCGATCTTCAGGGGCATCAGAGTGGTGGGCGTGTCCTCGGGTATGCGCTGGGCATCCTGGCGGCCTTGCTGACAGCGGGGGCGTTAATGACCGTGCGGCGTATTTCACGCACCGAGACGCCGGCCTCTATCGCCTTCTACTTCGTGATGGTCACGACCCTGGCGGGCCTTGCGACGCTGCCGATGGGATGGGTGGTCGTGTCGGGGGAGACGCTCGGCTTGCTGGTGCTGTCCGGGCTGTTCGGCGGCGCGGCGCATATCTGCATGACCTTGGCGCTACGCTATGCTGAGGTCTCGCGTCTGGCGCCATTCGAATATGTGGCCCTGATCTGGCCAGTGCTGGCGGATCTGTGGATCTTCGGGCTGCCGCTCACCAGTAGCTTCCTGCTGGCCCTGCCGCTGGTGTTAGGCGGCGCTGCCCTTGCGGGATTCGAGGGGCGGTTTAAACGGCTGCTTCGACGATGAGTTGAGGGCGTCCCTGAGAGCACGGCTCGATGCGGGCTTCGACTTGGAAAATGCGCCGCAGCAGCTTTGGCGTGACCACCTCGTTGGTGGCGCCGCAGGCCACCAGTTGGCCGTTCTCGAGCACTATTGCCTGGTCGGTAAAGCGCAGCGCATGGCCTATGTCATGCAGCGAGGCGATGATCAGCATCTCCCGCTCGCGGGCCAGTCGTCGCAAAATATCCAGCAGGTTGATCTGGCGGTGCAGGTCCAGCGCCGACGTGGGTTCATCCAGGAGCAGGATCTCGGGGGCCTGAACCAGCGCCTGGGCCGCGCTCACCAACTGGCGCTGCCCGCCACTGAGGTCACTGATATCACGCTCGCCAAGTGTCGCGATGCCCAGGTCTTCCAGGGAACGGTCGACCTCATGCAGGTCGTCGGGTTGAACCTTCAGGCTGCGACCCTGCATGCGCGCCAAGAGCACCGATTCGTAGACCGTCAGTACAGCAGTGGACCCGGTTTCCTGAGGCATGTAGGCCACCGGACGCTCGCTGGTGGTGCCCTCGATACGGACTTCGCCACTGCCCTTGAGCAGCCCGAGGATGCGCCGGAAGAGGGTCGACTTGCCGGCCGCATTGGGGCCGAGCAGGGACACGATCTGTCCGCCGGCGAAGGTCGGCGTGGTGATCTCTGAGAGGATCTGGCGCCGGCCATAGTGGGCCGACAGGCAATCTAGCGTAAGCGTTACCATGAAGCCTTCTTGTGGTTGAGCACGAGGAACAGGAAGAATGGAATGCCCACCAGTGAGGTGATGATGCCAATGGGGATGATAGTGCCGGGCAGGATGATCTTCGATAGCACTGAACCCACGGAGAGGATCAGGGCGCCGCAGAGCGCCGAGCCAGGCAAGAAGAAACGCTGATCTTCCCCTAGTAGTAGGCGGGCGATATGCGGCCCGACCAGGCCGATGAAGCCGATGGTGCCGACGAAGGCTACCGAGATGGCGGCCAGCAGCGAGACCAGCACCAGTACTTCCAGGCGCAGTGCGCGGGGATTGACGCCCAGGCTCTCGGCCTTGGCGTCGCCCAGGCGCATGGCGGTCAGCGCCCAGCCACGGCGCGCCAGCAGGGGCAGGATAATGGCCAGTACACCGGCGGCAATCCACAGCTTGGGCCAGGTGGCCTTGGTCAGGCTGCCCATGGTCCAGAACACCACTGCCGATACCGCCTGCTGGCTGGCGAAGAACTGAATCAGGGCCATCAGCGAGTTGAAGATGAACACCATGGCGATGCCTAGCAGCACGATGGTCTCGACGGTCACCCCGCGGCGCATGCTCAACAGGTGAATGGCGCCGGCGGTCAGCATGGCCATGACGAAGGCATTGATCGGGATGATGTAGTCGACCGCCGCGGGCACCAGCGACACGCCGAAGGCCAGCGCCAGGGCGGCACCGAAGCTGGCGCCGGCCGAGATGCCCAGCGTGAAGGGGCTGGCCAGCGGGTTGCTGAGGATGGTCTGCATCTGGGCGCCGGCGATCGACAGACTGGCGCCCACCACCAGCGCCATCAGCGCCACCGGCATGCGAATTTCCCAGAGGATGACCCTGACCGGCTGGCTGACGGCATCGGGCGTGAAGATGGCGGCGACCACTTGTGACAGTCCGAAGCGTGCGGGACCGAGCGCCAGATCGACGCACAGGCTCAGGCACAGTGCCAGCGTCAGGGCGGCTAGGATCAACTGACGCTTGATCACCAGGCCACGGTAGAATGCGCCCTCTCGTGGCGCGTTGGTGCTGGCGGCCGTATCACTGCTCATTCAGGGAGACCCAATATCCGGGTTGGTAGTCGACCGGCAGGAAGCGTTGGTGCAATGTCTTCAGCGTCGCTTCGGGGTCCAGGTCGTGGAATAGTTCCGGGTGGAACCATTTGGCCAACCGTTGCACGGCGACGAAGTAGTAAGGGCTGTTGTAGAACTGATGCCAGATGGCGTGGAAATTGTCTTTTCCCACGGCCGTGATGCCGGTCATGGCGGTGCGCTGGGTCAGCGCCTGGAGCTTGGCCCGGGCCGCGTCCATGTCGGCGCCCGGGCCCACGCCGACCCAGTCGCCGCCGGGTACATAGGCGTCCCAGTTGCCGCCGGTGACGACCACGTGGTCGGGGTTGGCGGCGATGATCTGCTCTGGGTTCAGGGTGCCGAAGGTGTTGGGGATGATATCGGCCGCGATGTTGGTGCCGCCCGCGATCTCGACATACTCGCCGAAGTTGCCCGGCCCGAAGCTCATGCAGCAGTCTTCGGAATAGCCCCCCGCGCGATCGATGAAGACCTTGGGGCGCTCGGGATCGGCGGCGGCGATCGTTTCGGTAACCCGGGCCATCTGCGCCTGGGAAAAGTCGATGAAGGCCTGGGCCCGGTCTTCCTCGCCCAGCAGACGGCCCATCAGGCGCATCGAGGGAATGGTGTGTTCGAGTGGCTTTTCACGGAAGTCCACGTAGACGATCGGAATACCGAGTTTGGCGAGCTTGTCGTCATAGGCCGCATCCTCGGTGGCCGCCTTGGCTTCGAGGTTCATCAGTACCACGTCCGGCTGGAGCGCAGCGGCCTGCTCGACATCGAAGGTGCCGTCCTTGAAGCCGCCGAAGGTCGGGATATCGGTCATCTCGGGGAACTTGGCGGCGTAGGCAGCGTAATTGTCCGGGTCGGCCTGGGAGAAGTCCTTGCGCCAGCCCACCACGTGCTCGAACGGGTCCGCCGGCTGGAGTGCCGCCAGCAGGTAGATCTGGCGTCCCTCGCCGAGGATCACGCGCTCCACGGGGGCATCGACGGTGACCTCGCGGCCGGCGACGTCGGTGACGGTGATCTCCTCTGCCAGAGTGGCCGCGGAGACAAGGGTCAGGGCTGCGCCGGCAGCGGCTTTCAGTAGTGGGATGTGCATGGGTAGTGTCGGCTGGATGATGTTGTCGAGATACGGCGCAAGGCGCTAATTCGTATCGCTATTTTTTGCGACTAATTGTCGTCTGCATTTAGCGGCTAGTATGCCTGCATCTCCGGGGCTCGTCGAGCCATGCGGAACGAAGCGTTCCGCCTTGTGCTCGCTCTTCTGGAGGCTCCGAGTCCAGTGTTGACGAACAATGCGTTGCCGGAGAGACGCGGGGGCGCATGCCATAATAAGCGGGTTGTTAGAATGCTAAACGATTGTGGAGGTACTATGTCCGAGTCCCAAGCCGTCGTCTTGACGACATCCGGTTCGCGTTACATCAACCGCCTGTGCAAGCACTGGCAGCACAAGCTGAACGTTTCCCACGATGAGCATCAAGGGCGCGTCACGTTCGACGGCGGGGTATGCCACATGCGCGCCGAGGTGGATGCCTTGCATCTGCAGTTGACGGCCGAAGATGAGGCGACCCGCGAGCGCCTCGAAGAGGTCGTGGCGCTGCATCTCGAGCGGATGGCCAGCCGTGAGTCGCTCGATATCGTCTGGAAGTCCGCCGTGAGCTGATGCCGCATGATCGGCGGCAGTGTGCGTGACGGGAATGCGGGGCGATTTGGTATACTCTCCGGTATTCATCGACACGTAATCGCAAGGAGTCCACATGACGCGTATCGCCATCGTCGGCGTCGCCGGGCGCATGGGCCGCACCCTGGTCAACGCCGTACAGCAGGATCCCGAGGCCAGCTTGGCGGGCGGCATCGTCGAACCCGGCAGCTCGTTGGTCGGTGCCGACATTGGCGAGCTTGCCGGTGCTGGACGTCTGGGCGTGAATGCCACGGACGACCCCGCTGCCATCGTCGACGCCTTCGATGTGCTGATCGACTTCACCACGCCTCGGGTCACGCTGGCCAATCTGGCGTTTTGCGCCGAGCACGGCAAGGCCATCGTGATTGGCACCACGGGGCTCTCCGATACCGAGCTCGCCGAGCTCGACGGGTATCGTGACCGCGTCCCCATGGTATTCGCGCCCAACATGAGCGTCGGCGTCAATCTCACCCTCAAGTTATTGGAAACCGCTGCTCGGGCGCTGGGTGACGAGGGCTACGATATCGAAGTGAGCGAGGCGCATCATCGCCACAAGGTCGATTCGCCTTCCGGCACGGCGCTGAAGATGGGGGAGGTCGTGGCCAAGGCCTTGGATCGCGACCTCAAGGAAGATGGCGTCTTCGAGCGGGTCGGCCAGTGCGGGCCGCGCGGCGACAAGGAGATTGGTTTCGCCACCGTGCGTGCCGGCGACATTGTTGGTGAGCATACCGTGATGTTCGCCACCGAGGGCGAGCGCATCGAGATCACCCACAAGGCCTCCAGCCGCATGACCTTCGCCAAGGGCGCGGTGCGTGCGGCGCGCTGGGTCGCCTCGCGTGACAGTGGCCGCTACGATATGCAGGACGTGCTGGGTCTCAAGGGGTAGTCCGCGTCCTGTAAATCACGTATCATCGAGCCAATTTGGCCGGGCAAACGCATTGGGCATTGGCGGCCACAGGGATCCGAGCGAATGACAAAAAGGCGGGATGAAACCGGGCTTCTTTCAGGTTTCGTCCCGCTTTTTTACGACCCGCGAGCGGCGGTCGTCAATACTCTCAGTGCTCCTTGAACACGAGGGGCCCGGCGATACGCCGGCCCCGGCCCAGACTCGCGCATGACAAGGGGAGGACGTTGCGTTGATCAGACCCGCGATATTGGCCTTGGAAGACGGCAGTGTATTTCATGGCAGTGCCATTGGAGCCGATGGACAGACCAGTGGTGAAGTGGTTTTCAATACGGCCATGACTGGCTATCAGGAAATCCTTACCGACCCCTCCTACACGCGACAAATCGTTACTCTCACTTACCCTCACATCGGCAATACCGGCGTCAACGCCGAGGACATCGAATCCGCCGCCATCGCCGCGGCCGGTCTGGTGATCCGTGACTTGCCGCTCATGGCCAGCAATTTTCGCAGCGAGGCGAGCCTCGATGAGTATCTCAAACGCGGCAATGTGCTGGGTATCGCCGATATCGACACGCGGCGCCTGACGCGGTTGTTGCGCGATAAGGGCGCGCAGAATGGCGCGATCCTGGCGGGTAGCGATGCCGAGGGCGAGGATGCCGTCGAGCGGGCCTTGGAGGCGGCACGCGCCTTTCCAGGCCTCAAAGGCATGGATCTCGCCAAGGAAGTGAGCTGTCGCGCCACCTACGAATGGAGCGAAGGCGAATGGGCACTGGGCAGCGGCTACGCCGATGCGGCCCAGGGCGAGCGCCCCTTCCATGTCGTGGCCTATGACTATGGGGCCAAGTTCAACATCCTGCGCATGCTGGCTTCGCGCGGCTGCCGCCTGACGGTGGTGCCGGCGCAGACGCCGGCCGCCGAGGTGCTGGCGATGAATCCCGATGGCGTCTTTCTGGCTAATGGGCCGGGCGATCCAGAGCCTTGCGATTACGCCATCGCGGCAATCCGCGAGGTGATCGACGCCGGGCTGCCGTTGTTCGGCATCTGCCTGGGGCACCAACTGCTGGGCTTAGCCTCCGGGGCGCGCACGGTGAAGATGAACAACGGCCATCATGGCGCCAACCATCCGGTCGAAGATCTCGACACCGGGCGGGTGATGATCACCAGCCAGAATCACGGCTTCGCGGTCGACGAGGCGAGCCTGCCGGCCAACGTGCGGGCCACGCACCGTTCGTTGTTCGATGGTACGTTGCAGGGCATCGAGCGCACCGATTGCCCGGCGTTCAGCTTTCAAGGGCACCCTGAGGCCAGCCCCGGCCCGCGTGATGTTGCGCCGCTATTCGATCGTTTCATCGCCTTGATGCAAGCGCGTCGCTAAGGCCCCGCCTCCGCACGGCGGAGGCGCTTTCACGTTGAGCCGTCGTCAGTCACCAAGTTAGCGGGAATCGTCATGCCGAAACGTACCGACATCCAAAGCATCCTGATCATCGGCGCCGGGCCCATCGTCATTGGCCAGGCGTGCGAATTCGATTACTCCGGCGCCCAGGCCTGCAAGGCGCTGCGCGAGGAGGGCTATCGAGTCATCCTGGTCAACTCCAATCCGGCCACCATCATGACCGACCCGGTGATGGCGGATGCGACCTATATCGAGCCGATCACCTGCCAGGCGGTGGCCCAGATCATTGAGAAAGAACGCCCTGACGCCATTTTGCCGACGATGGGCGGACAGACGGCGCTCAACTGCGCGCTGGATCTCGATAAGCACGGCGTGTTGATGCAATACGGCGTGGAGATGATCGGCGCCAATGCCGATGCCATCAACAAGGCCGAAGACCGCGATCTGTTCGACAAGGCGATGAAGAACATCGGTCTGGAATGCCCCAAGGCCAAAGTCGCCCACCGTATGAGTGAGGCGTGGGAGATCCAGGGTGAGCTGGGTTTCCCGGTGATTATTCGGCCGTCCTATACCATGGGGGGTTCCGGCGGCGGGGTGGCCTACAACAAGGAAGAGTTCGAGGAAATCTGCACCCGAGGTTTCGAGCTTTCCAACAACCATGAGCTGTTGATCGACGAGTCACTGTTGGGGTGGAAGGAATATGAGATGGAGGTCGTGCGCGACAAGCACGACAATTGCATCATCGTTTGCGCCATCGAAAACTTCGACCCCATGGGCGTGCATACCGGGGATTCCATTACCGTCGCGCCGGCGCAGACGCTGACCGACAAGGAATACCAGGTCATGCGCGACGCCTCCCTGGCGGTGTTGCGCGAGATTGGTGTCGAGACCGGCGGTTCCAACGTGCAGTTCGGCGTCGATCCACAGACCGGTCGTGTGGTGGTCATCGAGATGAACCCGCGCGTCAGTCGCTCCTCGGCGCTGGCCTCCAAGGCCACCGGCTTCCCGATCGCCAAGATCGCTGCCAAGTTGGCGGTGGGCTATACCCTCGACGAGCTGCAGAACGACATCACCGGCGGCAAGACGCCGGCCTCGTTCGAGCCGTCCATCGACTACGTGGTCACCAAGATCCCGCGTTTCACCTTCGAGAAGTTTCCCCAGGCCAACGATCGTCTGACTACGCAGATGAAGTCGGTGGGCGAGACCATGGCCATTGGGCGGACCTTCCAAGAGTCGTTGCAAAAGGCGCTACGCGGCATGGAAACCGGCGTCGATGGTCTGGATCCGAAGGTTACCGACTTCAACGATGCGGGCATGGCGCTGATCAAGGGCGAGTTGCAGGCCGCCGGCGCCGATCGCATCTTCTTCGTAGCAGATGCGATACGTGCGGGCATGAGCCTCGATGAGGTCTTCGCGCTGACCAACATCGACCGCTGGTACCTGGTGCAGATCGAGGAGCTTGTGCGTCTTGAGCAGCAGCTCGCCAGTCGCTCGCTGAACGAGCTGTCGGCGGCGGCACTGTTCCGCCTCAAGCGCAAGGGGTTTGCCGATGCGCGTCTGGCTACGCTGCTCGGGGTCTCTGAGGAAGAATTCCGCAAGACGCGCCAGAAGCACGGCATTCGCCCGGTCTACAAGCGCGTTGACACCTGTGCCGCCGAGTTCGCGTCCAGCACGGCCTACATGTACTCCACCTATGAGGAAGAGTGCGAGGCCGAGGTCAGCGACCGCCAGAAGATCATGGTGCTGGGCGGTGGACCCAATCGCATCGGTCAGGGCATCGAGTTCGACTACTGCTGCGTGCACGCGGCGCTCGCGATGCGGGAAGACGGTTACGAGACCATCATGGTCAACTGCAACCCGGAGACCGTCTCCACCGACTACGACACCTCGGACCGTCTCTACTTCGAGCCGGTGACGCTCGAGGATGTGCTGGAGATCGCCGACAAGGAGAAGCCGGCCGGGGTGATCGTGCAGTTCGGCGGGCAGACCCCGCTCAAGTTGGCGCGTGCGTTGGAGGCGGCCGGCGTGCCGATCATCGGTACCACGCCGGATGCCATCGATCGCGCCGAGGATCGCGAGCGCTTCCAGCAGATGATCGACAAGCTGGGCCTCAAGCAGCCCCCCAACGCCACCGCGCGCAGCTTCGAGGATGCCTTCGCCAAGGCCGAGAAGATCGGTTACCCGCTGGTGGTGCGTCCCAGCTACGTGCTTGGCGGCCGCGCTATGGAGATCGTCTATGACGCCTCCGAGTTGGAAAGCTACATGACGCATGCCGTCAAGGTGTCCAATGACTCGCCGGTGCTGCTGGATCACTTCCTCAACGCGGCTGTCGAGGTCGATATCGACGCGGTCAGCGACGGCGAGCAGGTGGTGATCGGCGGCATCATGCAGCATATCGAGCAGGCCGGCGTGCACTCTGGTGACTCGGCATGTTCGCTACCGCCGTATTCGCTACCGGCGGAGGTGCAGGATGAGATGCGCGACCAGGTCAAGCGCATGGCGTTGGAGCTCAACGTGGTGGGGCTGATGAACGTGCAGCTCGCCTGGCAGGATGGTGAGATCTACGTCATCGAGGTCAATCCGCGTGCATCGCGCACGGTGCCATTCGTGTCCAAGTGCATCGGCATCTCGCTGGCCCAGGTCGCGGCACGCTGCATGGCCGGTCAGACCCTTGCCGAGCAGGGCTTTACCCGCGAACGCCTGCCAGGCTACTACAGCGTCAAGGAAGCCGTCTTCCCGTTCAACAAGTTCCCCGGCGTCGACCCGATTCTGTCGCCGGAGATGAAGTCCACCGGCGAGGTGATGGGGAGTGGTTCGACCTTCGCCGAAGCCTTTTACAAGGCGCAACTGGGCGCGGGCGAAGCGATTCCGCGCCTGGACGGCGAGCGTAAGGCATTTCTCTCGGTGCGCGACCCGGACAAGAGCGAGATTACCGAGGTGGCCCAATCTCTGCTAGCATTGGGCTTCAGCCTGATCGCGACCCGTGGCACCGCCATCGCTCTTGAAGCGGCTGGCCTCCCGGTCAAGGTCGTCAATAAGGTCTATGAAGGTCGCCCTCATATCGTCGACATGCTCAAGAACGACGAAGTGGCTTATATCGTTAATACGACCGAAGGCCGCCAGGCGATCAGTGATTCTTCCGTGATCCGTCGTACTGCACTCGCTCGCAAGGTCCCCTATGCCACGACGCTGGCTGGGGCGCGTGCGGTGTGTATGGCGCTTGAGTATGGAAATGCAATTACCGTACGGCGGCTGCAGGAACTGCATGCAGGAGCAAGCACATGAACAAGGTCCCGATGACCGTTGCGGGCGAACAAAGCCTGCGAGAAGAGCTCGATCACCTCAAGAGCGTGGAACGTCCCCAGGTGATCAACGCCATTGCCGAGGCGCGTGAGCACGGCGATCTCAAGGAGAATGCCGAATACCACGCTGCGCGCGAGCAGCAAGGGTTCATCGAAGGGCGTATCCAGGAGATCGAAGGCAAGCTTTCCGCGTCGCAGGTGATCGACGTCACCAAGCTGCCCAAAACTGGCAAGGTGATCTTCGGCGTGACAGTCGAGTTGATCAACCTGCAAAACGATGAGGAAGTGCGCTACCGGATCGTTGGTGAAGATGAAGCCGACATCAAGGAAGGGCGGATCTCCGTGACTTCGCCAATCGCGCGCGCCCTGATCGGCAAGGAAGTAAGCGACACGGTGCTCGTGCGTACCCCGGGTGGCGATGTCGAATACGAGATCGCTAGCGTAGAGCACCTGTAACCCGGCTGCACCGGAAGTCGGAAACTATTAGCCGGAAGAGCGGCGCTGGGCGCCTGGAAGCATGAAGTAGGAAGAAAAACACCCCGCAGGATGGTTGCGGGGTGTTTTCGTCGCTAGCCTATCGCACTTTGTGGGTTTCCAGCTCGCGCGAAGCGCGGTCGCTCAGCGCCGCCCGTGGTGGTTTTCGAAGCGCTGGATGTTGGACAGCTTGGGGTTGACGCGAGGGTTGTGACGATAAAGCAACGCGATCTTGCCGATCGTCTGGACGAGTTCGCTGTGGCTGGCCTCGGTCAGTTCGGCGATCACTGCTTGGCGGTCGTCGCGGTCGCCGATGGCAAGCTTGACTTTGACCAGTTCGTGATCTTCCAGTGCGCGTGCGAGTTCGGCCAGAACGCCTTCGGAAAGCCCGTTCTCTGACACCGTCACAACGGGGTTCAGGTGGTGGCCGATGCTACGAAATGCTTTCTTTTGTGCCTGTGACAAGCTCATGGTATCGTGACTGTTCCGGGTTGGCGGACACTCGGCGTGTCACCGAGGGCGTTATAAGAATGCGAGCAGGTCGCATGTCGGTGCAGTTGCTGACGATCGCTCTAGACTGTGGCCAATGCGATACGCAGCGCCGAGAAAAGATTGAACGCGCCATGTTACGGGGAAAGCGGCGTCTTGGAAAGGCCGTGTCGCCCGCTTAGCTAGCCCGCTCCCGCCTTCCGGAAAGGTTCTGATTGCTACCGATTTAGGTGACCCGTGGCACGATCCTCGCATACTAGCAAGAGCTCGGCCTCTTGGCTCAAGGAGCACTTCGACGATCGCTACGTGCAGCGTTCGTGGCAAGATGGCTATCGTTCGCGGGCAAGTTACAAGCTTCTCGAAATCGATGCCAAGGATGCGCTTCTCAAGCCGGGCATGACCGTCATTGATCTTGGCGCCGCGCCAGGTGGGTGGAGCCAGATCGCCGCCGACAAGGTCGGGACCAAGGGCTGCGTGGTGGCGTCCGATATCCTGGAGGTGGATGCCTTGGCGGGCGTCACGTTCGTGCAAGGCGATTTTACCGAGATGGACGTGCTAGAGCGGGTGCTTGCCGCCTTGGGTGGGCGTCGTGTCGACCTTGTGATGTCTGACATGGCCCCCAATATGAGTGGTATGGCGGCCATCGATCAGCCGCAGGCGATGTATCTCGTCGAGCTAGCGCTTGATCTGGCACGTCAAACCTTGTCGCCTGGGGGGCGCTTTCTGGCCAAGGTCTTCCAAGGAGAAGGGTTCGATGCATATTTGAAGGAGCTGCGCAGCAGTTTCCGCAAGGTGACGACTCGCAAGCCGGAAGCCTCGCGTGCCCGTTCGCGAGAAGTCTATCTGCTTGCAGAAGGATTCCACGGCTGAGCTTGCGCCCATGGGACACAAACGCTGATGCATCGGCTCGATAGTCATAATGACTTGGTAGTCGAAACGCCTCGTGTGGTGTAGTGTCCGAATAATGGTCCTGCTTGGCAGACAGTTGCATGCAATGAGGGTATTCCCTTGAACGACATGGCGAAGAACCTGATTCTCTGGTTGGTCATCGCGGCGGTATTGCTGACGGTGTTCAACAATTTCAGTACCGAAAGCGCACCTCAGACGATGAGCTACTCTCAATTCGTCCAGCAAGTGCAGAATGACCAAGTGCGCAGCGTGACGATCGCAGGGTACACCATCAATGGTGTGCGCGAAGATGGTACGAAGTTCCAGACCATCAGGCCCGCAGCGCAAGATCCCAAGCTGATGGACGATCTGCTGGCGAATGACGTCACAGTGGTGGGCAAGAAGCCCGAGGAGCAGAGTCTATGGACGCGCCTGCTCGTGGCCAGCTTCCCGATACTGATCATTCTGGCGATCTTCATCTTCTTCATGCGTCAAATGCAGGGAGGCGCCGGCGGCAAAGGCGGGCCGATGAGCTTTGGTAAGTCCAAGGCCAAGCTCCTTACCCAAGACCAGATCAAGACTACCTTCGCTGATGTGGCGGGGTGTGACGAGGCCAAGGAAGAGGTCGAAGAGCTCGTCGATTTCCTCAAGGACCCCAGCAAGTTCCAGCGACTGGGTGGGCAGATTCCTCGAGGTGTCCTGATGGTGGGACCGCCGGGTACTGGTAAGACGTTGTTGGCTCGGTCAATCGCTGGCGAGGCCAAGGTACCGTTCTTCTCGATCTCGGGGTCCGACTTCGTGGAGATGTTCGTTGGTGTAGGGGCGTCGCGTGTCCGTGACATGTTCGAGCAAGCCAAGAAGCAGGCGCCGTGCATCATTTTCATCGACGAAATCGATGCCGTCGGGCGTTCGCGTGGTGCCGGCATGGGGGGCGGCAACGACGAGCGCGAGCAGACGCTTAACCAGTTGCTGGTCGAGATGGACGGTTTCGAGGCCAACGAGGGCATTATCGTCATCGCCGCGACCAACCGCCCCGATGTGCTTGACCCCGCGTTGACGCGGCCGGGACGTTTCGATCGTCAGGTCGTGGTGGGGCTGCCCGATATTCGTGGGCGTGAGCATATTCTGGGTGTGCATCTGCGCAAGGTGCCGCTGGGCGACGATGTTCAGCCTAGCTTCATCGCTCGCGGTACGCCGGGCTTTTCAGGCGCCGATCTGTCCAACTTGGTTAATGAGGCGGCGTTGTTCGCGGCGCGCCGCAACAAGCGTCTGGTGGGCATGGACGAGCTCGAGATGGCCAAGGACAAGATTCTGATGGGTGCCGAGAAGCGCTCGATGGCCATGTCCGAGAAGGAAAAGAGCAACACTGCGTATCACGAGTCGGGGCATGCGATCATCGGGCTGTTGATGCCCGAGCATGATCCCGTCTACAAGGTGACGATCATCCCGCGCGGCCGTGCGCTGGGCGTGACGATGTTCCTGCCGGAAGAAGACCGGTATAGCCTTTCCCGGCAACAGATCATCAGCCAGATATGCTCGTTGTTTGGCGGTCGTCTCGCCGAGGAAATGACGCTAGGACCGAACGGTGTCACCACGGGTGCGTCCAACGACATCAAGCGCGCCACCGAGTTGGCCCATAACATGGTCGCCAAGTGGGGCCTCTCCGAGGAGATGGGGCCGCTGATGTACGACGAGGACGAGTCGCATCAGTTCCTGGGTGGTCCTGGTCAGGGTGGTAAGCTCAAATCTGGCGAGACCACGACGCGACTCGACAAGGAAGTACGTCGCATCATCGACGAATGCTATACCAAGGCGCGTCAGATCCTCGAAGACAATCGCGATAAGCTGGATCTAATGGCTGAGTCGTTGATGCAATACGAGACTATCGACGCTAATCAGATCCGCGAGATCATGGAAGGTCGCAAACCGCGTCCCCCCGAAGATTGGGACGACAATGGACCGACCTCTGGGTCGGGACAGCCTGTAGGAGCGTCGGAGGAAGATCCCGACACCAGCATTGACGAAGATGACGATGCGAGGCGGCGTCCCTCGGACCCGTTGGGTGGGCCGGCCGGCCACTAATATCAATTTTGTGCCATCTTCCAACGGGCGCCGCTATGCGGCGCCCGTTGGCGTTTGGAGCGTGCTTACACTCCGATCGCTGCATGGTAAGGTAGAAGTTTGACGTTGCAACGGCCCTGATCATGCAAGACCGATACGCCATGCCCACGCAGTTACGCTGTGGGCGCCATCAGCTCGACCTTTCGTACCCCCGTGTCATGGGAATCCTCAACGTCACGCCGGATTCGTTTTCCGATGGTGGTCGCCATAATACGTTGGACGAGGCCCTGCGGCACGCCGAGTCCATGCTGGCCGAGGGGGCGGCGATCATCGATATCGGTGGCGAGTCGACACGTCCCGGTGCTTCCCCGGTGCCGCTTCAGGAAGAGCTGGATCGCGTGCTGCCGGTGGTGGAGCGTTTGGCCAACGAGTTGGATGCATTGGTGTCGCTGGATACCAGTCGCGGTGAAGTGATGCGGGAGGCGGCGTCACGAGGCGCGGGCATGATCAATGACGTGCGCAGTCTGCGCTGGCCCGGCGCGCTGCAGGCTGCGGCGGCGAGCGGTCTGCCGGTGTGCGTGATGCATATGCTGGGTGAGCCCACCGACATGCAGCGGGCGCCGCATTACGAGGCACCGATCGAGGAAGCGGTGGCCACGTTCCTTGAGGCGCGTATCGCCGAATGCGAGGCGGCGGGAGTTCGGCGCGACCAGTTGGTTCTCGACCCGGGCTTTGGTTTCGGCAAGCGTGTCGAACATAACCTGCGCTTGCTGAATCGTATGCAACCATTGACTGATTTTGGGCTCCCCATACTGGCTGGTATGTCACGTAAGAGTATGATTGGCAAAGTGCTGGCGCGCCCCGTCGAGGAGCGCCTGCCGGGGGGGTTGGCGCTCGCCACGATGGCGGTGGAGCGTGGGGCGCGTATCGTGCGCGTCCACGATGTGGGGCCGACGGTGGATGCGGTCAATATGACTTGGGCAGTGCTAAAGGAAGGCACCGACGCATGACACGACGCTATTTTGGAACCGATGGTATTCGCGGCACGGTGGGAGAGCCTCCCATTACTGCCGATTTCGTATTGAAGTTGGGCTGGGCGATGGGTCGAGTACTGTCGCGTCACACAGGGCGCAAGTCGCGCGCCAAAGTGTTGATCGGCAAGGATACGCGGATATCGGGTTACATGTTCGAATCCGCGCTGGAAGCGGGACTATCGGCAGCAGGGGTCGACGTATCCTTGTTGGGGCCGATGCCCACGCCGGGTATCGCGTACCTGACGCGGACGTTCCGTGCCGATGCGGGAATCGTCATTTCTGCGTCGCACAATCCGTTTCAGGATAACGGCATCAAGTTCTTCTCCGCCGAGGGCGTCAAACTTGCCGATGCCGTCGAGGAGGAGATCGAGGCACAGCTCGAGCAGCCGCTATCCACGGTCGCGCCGGCGGCCTTGGGCAAGGCGCTGCGTATCTCGGATGCCGCGGGACGCTACATCGAATTCTGCAAGTCCACGGTGCCTGACCGTCTGACGCTGGAAGGCCTGAAGGTAGTGCTCGATTGCGCGCATGGCGCAACCTACCACATCGCGCCCAGTGTGTTGCGCGAACTGGGCGCCGAGGTCAGCTTGATCGGCGTCGATCCGGATGGGCTCAATATCAACCAGGGTGTGGGGTCCACGCATCCCGACGCCTTGCGCGCGACGGTGATTGAGCGTGGCGCCGATCTCGGCATGGCACTGGATGGCGATGGCGACCGGGTGATTCTCGTTGATGCCGAGGGGCATGAGGTCGACGGCGACGATATTCTTTATCTGATTGCTCGCGACCGGAAGATGCGCGATATGCTAGGCGGCGGCGTGGTCGGCACGCTGATGTCCAATTTTGGTCTTGCGGCCGCGCTGGAGGCCTTGGGTATTCCCTTTGAGCGGGCCAAAGTCGGCGACCGTTATGTGATGGAGCGCTTGGCAGCTAACGGCTGGCAGTTGGGGGGTGAGTCCTCCGGGCATATTGTCTGCGGCCATGTACAGTCGACCGGAGATGGGATTGTGTCTGCGCTTCAGGTGCTGGCGATCATGGTGCGCGAGTCATCGTCGCTGTCGGGCCTGCTCAAGGGTTTCGAGAAAGCGCCGCAAGCGTTGATCAACGTACGCCTGCCCTCCAATGTCGACAACGAGGCGCTGCTGGCCAATGAGCAGGTACGTCATGCCGTTGCCTCAGTCGAGGCAGAGCTGGGCGACGAAGGGCGTGTGCTGTTACGGCCTTCGGGCACCGAGCCCTTGATCCGGATCATGGTTGAAGGGCGGCCCCATTTCGATGTTGACGCGCTGGCTAAGCGCATCGCGGATGATATCGAGGGGCAAATGGCGCGCTGAGGCGCGCATATTGTGTTGTCAATACGCCTCCTATACCATGGCGCTCCATTCGGAGGACTGTTCTATGCGCACGCCGCTGATCGCGGGCAATTGGAAGATGAACGGCTCGCACGCGCTGGTGGATGCGTTCGGCCGTGCCTTTGCCGACGCCGCGCTTCCCGATTCGCTGGACGTCGTCGTAGTGCCGCCATTCCCTTATCTTGATGCGGCGCGTCGCGCGTTGGCCGACGTATCCGTGCAACTTGGCGCACAGACGCTCAATCCCTCGCATGCTGGCGCGCACACTGGCGAGGTCAGTGGGCATATGCTCAAAGAGTTCAGTGTCGACTATGTGCTCGTCGGTCATTCGGAGCGGCGGGCGCTTTATCGTGAAACCGATGATGATGTCTATGACCGCTTGCTGGCTGCATTGAATGTCGGTATTCAGCCGATTTTGTGCGTCGGTGAGACGCTCGAGGAACGCGATGCAGGGCATACCTTTGATGTCGTGTTGCGCCAGGTCGGCCATGCGTTGGCCCCCCTCGAACCCGAACAGCGTGCTCGAGTGACGATCGCTTACGAGCCGGTGTGGGCCATCGGCACGGGACGTACGGCGACGCCTGAGCAGGCGCAGGACGTCATGGCCGCTATTCGCGAGTACCAGGCCGGTTTCGATCCCGGTCTGGCTCAGGCAATGCGGTTGCTTTACGGCGGTAGCATGAGCGCGGCCAACGCGGCCGAGTTGCTGGCGCAGCCGGATATCGACGGCGGCCTGGTGGGCGGCGCTTCGCTCAAGGTCGACGATTTTCTAGCCATTTGTCATTCAGCAAGGTAGCGCGATGTATATTGGGGTGTTGTTGGTTCATGTGGTGATCGCCATTGCCCTGGTGGTATTGGTGTTGCTACAGCAAGGCAAGGGGGCCGATGCCGGTGCGTCCTTCGGGGGCGGTGCTTCGCAAACGGTCTTCGGGTCGCAAGGCAGCGGTAGCTTTCTCGCCAAATTGACGGGCGTTCTAGCGGCGGTTTTCTTCGCGACGTCGCTAGGCCTGGCGTACTTGGTCTCTCAGGAGGGGGATGCGCCGCAGGAAGGCGTGCCTGATGCGCAGGTCATCGAGCAACAAAAATCCTCGCCATCTATTGACGAAGAGCAACAAAGCGAGCAGAATGCAGCGCCAGTGCTCGAGGACGGCGGCGAATAAATTCAACGTCGTCATTGAGTTAGCTCATCGAGTTGATCAGTGAAACACAAAGACTGGTGCTTGATGAGTGGTAGCAGGTGAAGCGATGCATACGAAAGGTACCTAGTGTCTTGTGTCGCGGTAGCCTGGCCCCTGTTGCCGAAGTGGTGGAATTGGTAGACACGCTATCTTGAGGGGGTAGTGACCTCATGGTCGTGCGGGTTCAAGTCCCGCCTTCGGCACCAAATTGAGTCGATGTAAGCTATTGACCCAATTAGAGATTGGCAAAATTATGACGATAGTTGGGCGCCTTGACCTTACAAGAGGCGATCAGTATAATCGTCAGCCATTGATGCGGGGTGGAGCAGTCTGGTAGCTCGTCGGGCTCATAACCCGAAGGTCGTCGGTTCAAATCCGGCCCCCGCTACCAAGTTTTTTACGAAAGGCCCCTTCCTATGAAGGGGCTTTTTGTTATCACTTGCGACGATAACGCCAATCAGCCACCTAGCTTTCCTCTTTACTCCTGGTCAGGTGCCTGATGCAACTGCTAGTGGGAGCCTCTGTCTGTGGCAAACAAGGACGCTGCACTGAAAGCGCTCATCGAGCCGGTCGTGACGGCCATGGGTTTCGAGCTCTGGGGAATCGACTACCTTGCCCAGGGTAAACACTCCCGATTGGTCATCTATATCGAGAACGCCGAGGGCGTGACCGTGGATGACTGCGCATCTATCAGCCGTCAGGTCAGTGGCGTGCTGGATGTGGAAGACCCCATCGCGG
This sequence comes from Chromohalobacter sp. HP20-39, assembly GCF_033052815.1. Classification (NCBI taxonomy): domain Bacteria; kingdom Pseudomonadati; phylum Pseudomonadota; class Gammaproteobacteria; order Oceanospirillales; family Halomonadaceae; genus Chromohalobacter; species Chromohalobacter sp. HP20-39. Next base: position 592,528 of record NZ_JAWHTP010000002.1, read on the forward strand.
GAGAATACCGATTGGAGGTGTCTTCACCGGGGATGGATCGCCCTTTGTTCACGCTCGAGCAATTCGCGAGTTTCAAGGGTAGCCACGTCAAGCTGAAGTTGAGTACGCCTTTCGAAGGGCGTCGCAAGTTTCAGGGCCAACTGGCCGGCGTCGAGGGCGACGAGATTTTGCTGCATCTCGACGGACAAGAGTATTGCTTTCCCATCGAAAGCATCGAGCAGGCGCGGGTGGTGCCTCAGTTCGATAATTAAGGACAGCTTTTCTGCGAGGCATAGGCATGAGTAAAGAGATTCTGCTGGTCGTGGATGCGATCTCGAACGAGAAGGGGGTGCCGCGAGAAGTGATCTTCGAGGCCGTGGAGTCAGCGCTGGCGAGTGCATCGCGCAAGCGTTTCGACGGTCAGGAAGTGAGCACCCGCGTCAAGATCGACCGTGTCAGCGGCGAATACGATACGTTTCGTCGTTGGACTGTCGTCGATGACGAGGCGTTCGAGAATCCGGACAGCGAGATCCCGTTCTCCGAGGCCGCGCATCGCGACCCGCCGTTGGCCCTCGGCGATGTGGTCGAGGAGCAAGTCGAGTCGGTGGCCTTCGGGCGCATCGCCGCCCAGACCGCCAAGCAGGTCATCGTACAGAAGGTACGCGAAGCCGAGCGGGCCGAGGTCGTGCGGCAATACGCCGAGCGTGAAGGCGAATTGGTGGCGGGCATCGTCAAGAAGACCACGCGTGAAGGTCTGGTGGTCGATCTGGGAGAGAACGCCGAGGCGTTCCTGCCACGCAGTGAGATGATTCCTGGCGAACGATATCGTATGAACGAGCGGGTCCGTGCTCTGCTATGGAAGGTCGATGCCGAGGCGCGTGGCTCGCAGTTGATCTTGACGCGTACGCGTCCCGAAATGATCGTCGAGCTCTTCAAGATCGAAGTGCCTGAGATCGCCGAGCAACTGATCGAGATCAAGGGCGCGGCGCGCGATCCGGGCGCACGTGCCAAGATCGCGGTGAAGACCAATGATAAGCGTATCGACCCGGTCGGTGCGTGTGTCGGCATGCGTGGATCGCGCGTGCAAGCGGTGTCCAACGAGCTGCGTAATGAGCGCGTGGACATCATCACCTGGGACGACAACCCGGCGCAATTGGTGATCAACGCCATGGCGCCTGCGGAAGTCGGCTCAATTCTCGTCGACGAAGATGCCCACTCCATGGATGTCGCCGTTGCCGAGGATAACCTGGCGCAGGCCATCGGCCGCAGCGGCCAGAACGTTCGCTTGGCTTCCGAGCTGACAGGCTGGACGCTCAACGTGATGACCGAAGAAGAGGCCGAAGGCAAGCGCGAGCAAGAAATCGACAGCCTGATCGAGTACTTCATCAATCACCTCGAAGTCGACGAGGAACTGGCGCGTCTACTCGTCGAGGAGGGGTTTACCTCGCTCGAAGAGCTGGCCTACGTGCCGCTTGAAGAGTTGCTCGAAATCGAGGAATTGGATGAAGCACTGATCGAGACGCTGCGCGCTCGAGCCAAGGACGAATTGCTGACGCTGGCCATTGCCTCCGAAGAGGCGCTGGATGGCGCGCAGCCCGACGACGACCTCCTTGAAATGGAGGGCATGGAACGTCACTTGGCATTCACGCTCGCCAGTCGAGGCATCGTCACTCGCGAGGACTTGGCCGAGCAGTCCATCGATGATCTCAAGGACATCGACGATGTGGACGAAGAGCGCGCCGCGGCGCTGATAATGACCGCTCGTGCGCCTTGGTTCGAGAGCGAACAGTAATCTGGTCACGGGCTCAGGAGGGTCGTAATGTCAGACATGACCGTTAAGGATTTTGCCAGCAAGGTGGGGCGCGATGTGTCCCGTCTGCTGGAGCAGATGCAAGAAGCAGGTCTCTCCCATAAGGCCGAAGGCGATGCGGTATCCGAGGAGGACAAGCAGCGCCTTCTCGAACACCTGACGCGTAGCCATGGTGGGGACAGCGGCGCGACGAAGAACCGCGTGACGCTGACGCGCAATACCAAGAGTCGCATTCGCTCGGGCGATGGTCGGGGCAAGGCCATCGACGTGCAGGTGCGCAAGAAGCGCACTTACGTCAAGCGTGAGCCAGAGCAGGCCGAAGAAGCACCGGCTGAAGAATCTGGTCCGCGCCAGTTGGTCGGTGATATGGCGGATGCCAAGCAGGCTCAGGCCGCCGAAGCTGCCGAAGCCGCTAAGGCAGAACAGGCCGCTGCCGAAGAGGCTGCACGAGCGAAAGCGCAGGAATCTCAGGAAGCCGAGACCGCCAAGCCAGCCGAAAGCGAGACGCCAAGCACGCCGGAAGTTCCCGTGCCCGAGGAGATCGCGGCACCGGAAACCACGAGCGAGCCCTACGTGGAGGCGCCGCCGAAGGAGCCGCGTACACCGAATCGGCGTGGTCAGACGCATCACAAGAAAGAAACCGAGCGTGGCCGCAAAGGCGGTCGTGATGACGATGACGAGCGTCGCGATCGCAGCGAACGTCGCCGTGGCAACGCCAAGAAAGCCAAGCGTTCCGAGCGTCGTGGCGGTCGTCGCGGTGGTGGTCGCGATAACCAGCATGGTTTCCAGAAGCCCACGCAGCCCATCGTGCGCGAAGTCGGCATCCCCGAGTCGATCAGCGTCGCCGAGTTGGCCGACAAGATGTCGATCAAGGCCAACGAGGTCATCAAGGCGATGTTCACCATGGGTGCGGCGGTGACTATCAACCAGACCATCGACCAGGACACGGCGGCCATCGTCGTCGAAGAGATGGGCCACAAGCCCAAGCTGGTCAAGGACGATGCGCTGGAGACGGAAGTACTCGAGGCCATCTCCTACGAAGGCGACGAAATTACGCGTGCACCGGTCGTCACGGTGATGGGCCACGTCGATCACGGCAAGACCTCGCTGCTCGACTTCATTCGCCGCACCAAGGTCGCGACCGGTGAGGCCGGTGGCATCACCCAGCATATCGGCGCTTACCACGTAGAGGACCGGCACGGTGGCGTGACCTTCCTCGATACTCCGGGCCACGCGGCGTTCACCGCCATGCGTGCGCGCGGTGCCCAGGCGACTGATGTGGTCATCCTGGTGGTCGCGGCCGACGATGGGGTCATGCCACAGACCGTTGAGGCGATCGAGCATGCCAAGGCGGCCGGCGTGCCGATGGTGGTTGCGGTCAACAAGGTCGACAAGGAAGGCGCGGATTTCGACCGCATTCGCAATGAGCTGTCCCAGCACGGTGTCATCTCTGAAGAATGGGGCGGCGATACGCAGTTCGTACATGTCTCGGCCAAGACCGGTGACGGTATCGATGCATTGCTCGAGGCGGTACTACTGGTCTCTGAGGTGCTCGAGCTCAAGGCGGTGCCGGACGCACCGGCCAAGGGCGTCGTCGTCGAATCCCAGTTGGACAAGGGCCGTGGTCCGGTGGCGACCGTGCTGGTACAGAACGGCACGCTCAAGCGGGGCGATATCGTCCTGGCTGGTTTGCACTATGGTCGCGTTCGCGCGCTGGTCAATGAAACCGGCACACGCGTGGAAGAGGTCGGCCCGGCCATGCCGGTCGAGATTCAGGGCCTCGATGGTACGCCCGAAGCCGGTGACGAGTTCATCGTCGTGGCCGACGAGAAGAAGGCACGTGAAGTCGCCAACTTCCGTCAGGGCAAGTACCGCGAAGTGCGTCTGGCTCGTCAGCAGAAGGCCAAGCTGGAGAACATGTTCAGCCAGATGGGCCAAGACGAAGTGGCCAAGGTCAACATCGTCCTCAAGGTCGATGTGCAAGGCTCCTTGGAAGCGATTCGTGGCGCCCTGGAAGAACTCTCCACCGACGAGGTCAAGGTCGCGGTCGTGTCCTCTGGTGTCGGCGGTATCACCGGCACCGATGCCAACCTGGCGGTGGCCAGTGACGCCATTCTGGTCGGTTTCAACGTGCGTGCCGATGTGTCCGCGCGGGAAATCGTCGAACGGGAAGGCTTGGATCTGCGCTATTACAGCGTGATCTATCACCTCATCGACGAGGTCAAGCAGGCCATGAGTGGCATGCTGGCGCCGGAGTGGAAAGAAGAGATCGTCGGTGTGGCCGAAGTGCGCGAGGTGTTCCGGGCGCCCAAGATCGGTGCCGTGGCAGGCTGCATGGTCGTCGAAGGCACCGTGCATCGTCACAAGCGGATTCGCGTACTGCGTGAGAACGTCGTCATCTACGAAGGCGAGCTGGAATCCCTGCGTCGCTACAAGGATGATCTTGGCGAGGTCCGCAGCGGTATGGAATGCGGTATCGGCGTCAAGAACTATAACGACGTTCAGGTCGGCGACAAGATCGAGGTCTTCGATCAGGTCAAGGTCGAGCGTAGCCTGTAACGTATGGCGGACGACGTGTCGTCCGCCATCCGAGTGGCGAATCGCGGGAGATAACGATGCGCGAATTCAAACGTACCGATCGCGTGGCCGATCAACTGCAGCAGGAGTTGGCTGTCCTCATCCAGCGTGAGATCAAGGATCCGCGCCTGGGGATGGTCACCGTCAGTGCGGTGACGGTCAGTCGCGATCTGGGCTATGCCGATATCTACATCACGCTGCTGGGTGAGAACGATGCCACGCGCATCGATGAAAACCTCAAGGTGCTGCGTCATGCACGGGGTTTCCTGCGCAGTCAGATCGCCAATCGTGTCAAGCTTCGGCATGTGCCGGAGCTACGCTTTCATTATGATGAAAGCGTCGTGCGCGGTCAGCGTCTGTCGTCGTTGATCGATGAGGCGGTCGCCGATGATCGTCGCCGCCACGGCGATGAAGAAGACGAAGACGAGGTACGTTGATGGCGCGACGTCGTCGTGGCCTGCCGGTAGATGGCGTGCTGCTGCTCGATAAGGCTCAGGGCATATCGTCGAACCGTGCCTTGCAGCAGGTGCGTCGTCTGTACGAGGCGCAAAAAGCCGGCCATACCGGTACGCTGGATCCCATGGCGACCGGCTTGCTACCGATTTGCTTTGGCGAGGCGACGAAGTTCTCCGCCTATCTGCTCGATGCCGACAAGACGTATCGTACATGGGTCAGGCTAGGCGAGATGACCGACACCGGGGATGCCGAAGGCTCGCTGGTCGAGCGTCATCCGGTGCCGGCGTTTGCCGAATGCGACATCGAAGCCGTACTGGCACGGTTTCGGGGGGACATCGAGCAGGTGCCGCCGATGTATTCGGCGCTCAAGCATCAGGGGCGTCCGCTGTACGAGCTGGCTCGCGAAGGCAAGCAGGTCGAGCGTGCGTCGCGCCGCGTGAAGGTTTATGATATGCGCCTGCTGTCGTGCGCGGCTGAAGGCTTCGAGCTCGAAGTCCGTTGCAGCAAGGGTACTTACATCCGCACTCTGGCTGAAGACATCGGTCAGGCACTGGGGTGCGGGGCGCACATTACGTACCTGCGTCGGCTTCATAGCGGGCCCTTCGATGCCGATTCCATGCACAATCTCGAGGCGCTCGAGCAACTGGACGGACCCTCGCGTCAGGCGCAGTTACTGCCCCTTGATGCAATGTTGCCTCATGTGCCTTCGCTTGAGGTGGCGGCCATCGAATCGCACCGACTGCTACATGGGCAGCGGGCCAGGGTGGATACTGGCGCGTTGGTCTCGGATGCGACGGCGCGATTGTATCATGATGGTATTTTCTTGGGGCTCGTGCGCGTCACGACGCCGGGGGAGGTCGCGCCGCGACGCTTGCGAAATACCGCCTCGCCCGTCAACGAGTGAGGCGTGAAACCCGGCGAGTGCCATGTACGCCGGGGCGTGCCGAGCCTATTGGCATGCATGAAGGCTAGCCAGCCTTTGACATGGTGCCCGTATTTCACGGGTAGTACCTGGAGACTGCAAATATGCGTGGTCTCCGACATTCATTGCTCAGGCATATTGTTTACTGGAGAGAGAAATGGCACTGACCGCTGAACAGAAAGCCACCATCGTTAGCGAATACGGTCGTGGTGAAGGCGATACCGGCTCCCCTGAAGTTCAGGTGGCCCTGCTATCCGCCAATATCGATGGCTTGCAGGATCACTTCAAGATCAACAAGCAGGATCACCACTCTCGCCGTGGTCTGATTCGCATGGTCAACCAGCGTCGCAAGCTGCTGGATTACCTGAAGCGCAAGGATTTCGAGCGCTATCAGTCGCTGATCCAGCGTCTCGGCCTGCGTCGCTAAGGAAAAGCGCGCTCGCGACGGGGCAAGCATGGGGCCATGATGGCTTCTTGCGCGCCTGCCACGTTCGCGGCGACTTTAATCACGCTAGCGCCGACGCATGGTTGTTTGAAACGGGCAGTCCTTCGGGCTGCCCGTTTTTTATTTGGTCGTCGTCGCATGTCGTAATGAGTGGCCCCGTGGCGCGTGACCTCCTAAAATGGTCGCCGAGTCTAGACGACCCATACATGAGAAAAGTTAAGGACATTGCCGTGAACCCGGTCAAGAAAACGTTTCAGTACGGTCGCAGTACCGTCACCCTGGAAACGGGCCGTATTGCCCGACAGGCTACCGGTGCCGTGATGGTCACCATGGACGACACTGTGGTGCTATGCACCGTGGTGGCCAAGAAAGACGCCAACCCCGCTCAACCCTTTTTCCCGCTTTCTGTCCATTATCAGGAAAAGACCTACGCTGTGGGCAAGATCCCCGGTGGTTTCTTCAAGCGTGAAGGACGTCCCACCGAGAAGGAAACTCTCACCTCGCGTTTGATCGATCGGCCGATCCGCCCGTTGTTCCCCAAAGGATTCATGAACGAAGTGCAGGTCGTGTGCACGGTGCTTTCCACCGACCGCAATCATGACCCGGATATCGCGGCGATGCTGGGTACGTCCGCAGCGTTGGCTATCTCCGGGGTCCCCTTCAATGGCCCGATCGCTGCCGCGCGCGTTGGCTTCACCGAAGACAATGGCTATTTCCTCAACCCGACGGTGGAAGAGCTCGGCAGTTCAGAGTTGAACATGGTCGTGGCCGGCACCGAGAAAGCCGTGCTGATGGTCGAGTCCGAGGCCAACGAGCTGCTCGAGGATGAAATGCTCGGTGCAGTGCTTTACGGCCATCAGGAAATGCAGGTCGCGATCGCCGCAATCAACGAGTTGACCGCCGAGGCTGGCAAGCCGCGTTGGGATTGGCAGCCCGCTACCGAGAACACCACCTTGAAAGAGACCCTGGCGTCTGGCTTCGAAGCCAAGGTGGGTGAGGCTTACCGTATTACCGACAAGATGGCGCGTCAGGATGCCTTGTCGGCGTTGAAGGGCGAAGCGGTCGCGCAACTGGCTGATGAAGAGCAGGGCCAGTTCGACGCGGACGAGGTCAAGAGCGCCTTCGCCGGCCTCGAGAAGCGGGTGGTGCGTTCACGTGTGATCAGAGGCGAGCCGCGTATCGATGGCCGCGATCACAAGACCGTGCGCCCGCTGGCGATCGAGGTCGGTAATCTGCCCAAGACGCATGGCTCGGCGGTGTTCACGCGTGGCGAGACCCAGGCAGTCGTGGTTGCCACGCTAGGGACGCTGCGAGATGCGCAGTTGATCGAGTCGCTGGAAGGTGAGCGCAAGGACCGTTTCCTGTTGCACTACAACTTCCCTCCCTACAGCGTCGGCGAAGCTGGTTTCATGGGCGGTCCCAAACGCCGCGAGATTGGCCATGGACGCCTCGCGCGTCGTGGTGTGCAGGCCATGCTGCCCAGCGAGGAAGACTTCCCCTACACCATTCGTGTGGTGTCCGAGATCACCGAGTCCAACGGCTCCAGTTCCATGGCGTCAGTGTGTGGCTCCTCCTTGGCGCTCATGGATGCCGGCGTCCCGCTCAAGGCCCCGGTGGCGGGTATCGCCATGGGTCTGGTCAAGGACGACGATGGCTTCGCGGTGTTGACCGATATCCTCGGTGACGAGGACCACCTGGGTGATATGGACTTCAAGGTTGCGGGTTCCGTGAACGGCGTGACCGCGCTGCAGATGGATATCAAGATCGAGGGCATCAACGAAGAGATCATGGAGACCGCGCTGCAGCAAGCTCACGCAGCGCGCCTGCATATCCTCGAGCAGATGAACACCGTCATTGGCCAGAGCCGTAGCGAAGTGTCCGACAATGCCCCCTCGATGGCCACGATCAAGATCGATCCGGACAAGATCCGTGATGTGATCGGCAAGGGTGGCGCGACCATTCGCAAGATTTGCGACGATACCGGTGCCTCCATCGATCTCGACGACGATGGTACCGTGCGTATTTACGCCGAGGACAAGACAGCTGCCAAGGCGGCGATCGATACCGTGCTGGCGATCACCGCCGAGCCTGAGATCGGCAAGCTCTATCGCGGCAAGGTGGCACGCATCACCGACTTTGGTGCTTTCGTCACCTTCATGCCGGGTACCGACGGGCTGGTGCATATTTCGCAGATCGTCCCCGAGCGTGTCAACGACGTGCGCGACTATCTCAGCGAGGGTCAGGACGTCATCGTCAAGGTACTCGACATCGATAACCGCAACCGTGTGAAGCTTTCCATCAAGGAAATTACCGCGGAAGAAAAAGCGGCTTTCGAGGCGGAAGTAACTGAACCCGAGTCGTAAGCCTCTGGCAAGCTGAAAGCCGGAAGCGGGAAGAAAAACCGCCCCCATGGTCTGCCATGGGGGCGGTTTTTTATGCATAGGAGGCTCAAAAGATGGGCCCCGAGAGTCAATCCCGGGGCGCGTCGAGCTTCGAGCTGGCGCGTCAGCGCTCGATGGCCAGCGCCACGCCTTGTCCTCCGCCGATGCACAGCGTCGCCAGCCCCTTCTTGGCGTCGCGGGCAATCATCTCGTGCAGCAATGTCACCAGGATGCGGCAGCCGGAGGCGCCGATGGGGTGTCCCAGCGCGATGGCGCCGCCATTGACATTGATCTTGGCTGGATCCCAGCCGAGCTCCTTGTTGACGGCGAGCGCCTGGGCGGCGAAAGCCTCGTTGGCTTCGATCAGGTCCAGCTCGTCGAGTGACCAACCCGCGCGTTCCAGACACCGCCGCGTAGCAGGGGCGGGACCGATGCCCATGATCGCCGGGTCGACCCCGGCATTGGCATAGGCCTTGATCACCGCGAGAGGCTCCAGCCCCAGGGCTTTCGCTTTCTTTGCCGAGCAGAGCATGGTCACGGCAGCGCCGTCGTTGAGCGAGGAGGCATTGCCGGCAGTGACGGTGCCATCGCGCTTGAAGGCGGGGCGCATGCCGGCGAGCTGTTCGGCGGTCACGCCCGCGCGAGGTCCTTCGTCGGTAGTGACATGGAGCGGATCGCCTTTGCGCTGAGGGATCTCGACCGGCACGATTTGTCCGGCGAAACGGCCTTCCTCGATGGCTGCAGCCGCCTTTTGTTGCGATGCGGCGGCAAAGGCGTCCATATCCTCGCGGGTGATGGCGTATTTGGCGGCAAGGTTCTCGGCGGTAATGCCCATGTGAATATCGTTGAAGGCGTCCCACAGGCCGTCGCGGATCATCGTGTCCACAGCCGTCCAGTCGCCCATGCGTTGGCCGGTACGCGAGTTCGGCAGCACGTGTGGGGACAGCGACATGTTCTCTTGGCCACCGGCAATGATCAACTCGGCGTCGCCACAGCGGATGGCCTGTGTGGCCAAATGCAGTGCCTTGAGGCCGGAGCCGCAGACCTTGTTGATGGTCATCGCCGGTACGGCGGAGGGAAGCCCGGCGTTTATGGCCGCTTGGCGGGCAGGGTTCTGACCACATCCGGCGGCCAGCACCTGACCGAGCAGAACCTCATCGACCTGTTCGGGCGCCACGCCGGTATGCGCGAGCAAGTCCGCGATGACCGTGGCGCCGAGCTGGGTCGCGGGGAGGCTGGCGAGGGCGCCGCCGAAACTGCCAATGGCGGTGCGCCGTGCCGCTACGATCACCACGTCTTCCATGAGAGTCTCCTATCAGCCTAGAGGGGCGATACACTCAGAATAGGCGAGTCCGGTGCTGCGCGACAATCGGGTAATAGGTGTAGACCGTCGGTATACCGACATAATGTGACGAAGATCAGGCGACTGATCAGCGCGGCAAGTTGACCGGGAGATTGTCGATCAAGCGGGTGGTGCCGAGATGCGCGGCGACGAGAAGAATCGCTTCATGGGTATCCAGCGCAACCGGCCCCAGGTCCCAGGCGCAACGCAACTCCAGGTAATCGGGTTTGAAGCCCGCCGCCGCGAGACTCGCCAGTCCCTCACGCAGCGCCGAGGCCGGGAGTTCGCCGCCTTGCAGTGCGTCACGCACCTGGCACAGGGTGCGGTACAGTGCGGGCGCGCGCTGGCGCTCCGCGGTGCTCAGATACGCGTTGCGTGAGGAGAGCGCCAGGCCGTCTGCGGCCCGTTGGGTGGGCACGCCGACGATGTCGATCGGGAAATGCAGGTCCGCGACCATTTTGCGGATTACCGTCAATTGCTGGTAATCCTTGCGCCCGAAGTAGGCGATATCGGGCTGCACGAGATGAAAGAGCAGGCTGACGACCGTGGCTACGCCGGTGAAATGCCCGGGCCGGTTGGCGCCGCACAGTCCTTCCGACACCTGAGGCACACTGACCTGAGTGTGATGGTCGCGGCCCTGGGGATAAAGCATCTCGGCACTGGGGGCGAAGACGATATCGCAGCCGTGGCTCGCCAGCGCTTGGGTATCGGCCTCGAGCGTTCGCGGATAGCGCTCGAAGTCCTCGCCGGCTCCGAACTGCAGGGGATTGACGAAGATGCTGGTGACCACCACGTCGGCGTCACGGCGCGCGGCGTCGACCAGAGCCAAATGCCCGGCGTGCAGATTGCCCATGGTCGGTACCAGGGCGATGCGCTGCCCGTCGCGGCGTTGGGGATTCAGGTGGGCACGCAATTCGGCGATGTCATGCAGCGTCAACATCAAAAACAATGCTCCTCGGCGGGGAACTGGCGTGTCTTGACGGCGTCGTTGTAGGCCGCGAACGCGGCCTGAATGCTGTCTTGGCCGGTCAGGAAGTTCTTGGTGAAACGTGGTGGCCGCCCGGTCACGCCGAGGATGTCATGCATGACCAATATCTGGCCATCCACGTCGGGGCCTGCGCCGATCCCGATGACCGGAACTTCCACTGCATCGCGCACGGCCCGGCCCAGTGAGGCGGGCACGCACTCGAGCAGGATCACCGAGGCACCGGCATCGACCAGCAAGCGGGCGTCGTCGACGATGCGCTGAGCGTCATCCTGTTCGCGGCCTTGCACCTTGTAGCCGCCGAACTGATGCACGCTCTGCGGTGTCAGCCCGAGATGCGCGCATACCGGCACGCCTCGCCGTGTGAGGGCGCGCACATCATCGTGCATCCAGCCCGCGCCTTCGATCTTGACGAGCTCGGCACCGGCTCGCATCAGGGCGCCGGCATCATGCAGCACTTGGTGCGTGTCGGCGTTGCTCATGAAGGGTAGATCGACCATCAATAGGCTACGCTGCTTGCCGCGCGCCACACAACGTGTGTGATAGAGGATGTCGTCGAGGGTCACGGGAATCGTGCTGGCATGACCCTGCAGCACCATGCCCAGCGAATCTCCCACCAGCAGCACATCGATGCCGGCGGCGCCCGCATGCTGCGCGAACGAAGCATCGTAGGCCGTCAGGCAACTGAACGGTTCGCTGGCACGCTTGAAGGCATTGAGGTGGCTCAAGGTGACGGTTTTCATGAGACATTCCATGCTGTGGCGGCCCGCGGGGGCCTAGGAGAAATGTTACCGCAAATGTTACTTCAGGGTGGCGAGAGTGTGGATCGGTAACAAATTGGCTGCAACTCGACTTTTAGGGGAGAAGACGGTACAGGTCTGCATCATCATGGTGCGTCGCCAGGTTGGCGCTGGTCTCGCCTGCAAGTGCCACCTCGGGGGCGAGCTCCGCCAGGGGAACGATCACGAAGGAACGCTCTCGCATGGCCGGATGGGGAAGTGTCAGGCGAGGCGTTCGCCATTCGAGATTCGCGTAGAGCAAGAGGTCGAGATCCAACGTGCGCGGTCCCCAATGGCGTTGGCGCACCCGGCGATGGCGTTGCTCGAGTGCCTGCAGTTGATCGAGCAACGCTAGCGGCGAGAGTCGCGTGAATACGCGGGCAACGGCATTGACGAAGTCGGGTTGATCCTGGGGACCCACTGGCGCTGAGGCATACAGGGAGGAATGCCCCGCCAAGTGGGTCAGCGGCAGGGCATCGAGTTCGTTCAGGGCACGCGAGACATGCTCGCGCGGCCCGTCCAGATTACTGCCCAGGCCGATATAGGCCGCTACGCGGTCACTCCTGGCGCCCGTCATTGCCATTATTGCCATTCCCGGAAGGCGGGTTGCGCCGCCGCCGCCGACGGCGCTTGGGGCGATCGGAAGTGCCGGCCGGGGAACCACTGGTCTTGGCGATCAGGCGTGCCTGCTCGTGGTCGTCGCCTTCCTGGAAAGCCGTCCACCAGTCGCCGAGTCCGGGGTCGATCTCACCGGCGCTTTCTCGCAGCAAGAGAAAGTCATAAGCGGCGCGGAAACGGGTATGCTCCAGGGTTTGGAAGGCGCGTTTGCCACGACGCTGAGGTAGGCGTTGCTGAAGGTCCCAGATTTCGCGCATCGGCATGCTGAAACGCTTGGGGATCGAGGTGTGTTGCAACTGCCGAGAGATACTTTGCTGCGAGGCGGTCTGTTGTGCAGGGATCGGCGGCATGCCGTCGCGCTCGAGGCCTTCGGCGCGTAGACGCATCCCGGGCCACAGCATGGCGCCATACAGAAATGCTGGCGTGACGGGGCGTTCTTCTTGGATGCGCCTGTCGGTGTTGATCAAGGCCTGCTCGATCAGCGGCTTTGCCCACGCGCGTTCTGCGATGGCCTCTTCCGCCTCCGGGAACAGCATGGCGAACAGGCCGTACTCGCGGAGTAACTCGAAGGTGCGCAATGCTTGCCCGGAGAGGAAGAGCTTGAGCACCTCCTCGAACAGGCGTGCTGGGGGGATCTGCAACAACAAGGGCGCCAATTCGAGAATCGGGGTCTCGGTGCGCGGCTCGATGTCGAAGTCCAACTTGGCGGCGAAACGCACGGCACGCAACATGCGCACCGGATCCTCGCGGTAGCGTACCTCAGGATTGCCGATCAAGCGCAGGGTGCGGGCTTCGAGATCGCGCACGCCGTCGGCCCAGTCGTGTATCGAGAAGTCGGCGATGTTGTAGTACAGCGCGTTGACCGTGAAGTCGCGACGTAGTGCGTCTTCCTCGATGGTGCCCCAGACGTTGTCGCGCAGCAGTAAACCGTCGTCGGATTGCTGGGAATGCGTCGTGTCGTGATCCTCGTCGGGTCGTCCACGAAAGGTCGTGACCTCGATGATTTCGCGGCCGAAGCGCACGTGAACGATACGGAAGCGGCGCCCGATGATCCGGGAGTTGCGAAACAGTGTGCGCACCTCTTCCGGCGTGGCGTCGGTGGCGATATCGAAGTCCTTTGGGGTTTCGCCCAACAGGGAGTCACGTACACAGCCGCCCACCAGGTAAGCCTCATGGCCGGCGTTGTGCAAGCGATATAGCACTTTGAGAGCACTGTCGCTGAATAAACGCCGTGATACGTCGTGCTGGTCGCGTGGAATAACGCGCAGCGTGGGCGTGGAAGGACCGGAGGACTCTTGGGCGCCAAACAGGGTCTTCAAACGTTCACCGGGGCGTTGGAGAAAGCGGGTAAATCCTTTGAACATGCGTCGTTAACGACTCGCGGAAAGCGAAGTGGCTTAGTGTAAGCCGACACTCCCTGGCTTGCAAAGAATGTGGCGTTCGGGGGAACGGGAGCAGACTATCGGAGATCGGCGTGCAATGCATCACATTAGAAAGGGGAGACCCGATGGGCCTCCCCCTAAGATATGCTATGCAACGTCCTTGCTGCTATTTCTTCTTCGTGATGGCGCATCGCCTTGAATACGCACCACAGTCACCAATGGGATCCGGCAGGCAAGCAGTGTTCTTATTGTTGTGGCTCTTCCCGCGTGGTGACCACCTCGTATTCAAAACAATAATCCAACCACGACGACATCGTTTCTCCCGACGTCTTGTTGTTGTTGTCGGGATGCTCCGGGCGAGGGCGTTGTTCTTGTTGGGCCTCGCGTGAAGCGTCGCGTCCTGGTTCGGTTCCGGATTCCGGCCAGCTTGTTATTGTTGGTGGTCGGCTCGCGTTGCGTCTCGTTTATTGTTGTTGGCGATTCGCTTGCGATGTTCCAGTCCGGCGGTGTTGTGTTTGTTGTTGCCGATGCCGGGCTGAGCACCTGGGCATACGTTGTTGTGGTTGTTCGTGCGCCACAGGCGTCCGGTTGTTGTTTTTCTTGATCTATATATTGCAGTGGCCATGCCACTGTGTGTTTTTTATTTTTAAATCAATGTGTTGTGGTTGTTACTGAAAGTTCCTGGCGTGTAGAAAGCGTGTGGTGTTACCGAAGTTGCCGCATAACGGGGCATTCCTTGTGTGGGATGGTAACAACTGGTGCAGCCGCCTCTTCTCAATGGCGCATAGGGTCTCTAAAAAGTCTGAAGGATGCGCTTAGACCATAGTCGCGATAAGGGCAGAAAAGTGTTCGAAAGCGGCATTGGGGCGTATCACGCCGGACGGCGAGCGTTCTTCTTGCGTGGGATACCCAGCCGTTGGCGGCGTTCCCACAGGCATTTGCGGCTGATGCCCAGCTTCTGGGCCAATTCGGTTTCACTCATCTGCGCTTGATGCTCGAGGACGAAATGCTGGAAGTAATCTTCCAGGGACAGGTCGTCGTCGGGTGCATCGTCCTCCTCGGGGGCGTCGGACAGTGCGGCGCCCGGTTCCTGTCGGCGTTCCAGTGGGAGGCCGAGATCGTCGTGGTGAATGAGGTGACCCTCGGCGAGAATGACGCCGCGTTCCAGGGCATTTTCCAGCTCGCGCACGTTACCGGGCCATGCATAGCCCAGGATGTCGTGGCGAGCGGCACGCGATAAGCGCAATCCCGGGCGTGCATGGCGGGTGCAAGCACGCTCGAGCAGAACCTGAGCAATGGTGAGGATATCGTCGTCGCGTTCGCGAAGCGGTGGCAATTCGATCTGCATGACATTGAGGCGATAGTAGAGGTCGAGCCTGAATTCGCCGCTGCGTGACAGAGAGTGCAGATCGCGATGCGTCGCCGCGATCAGGCGCACATCGACGTAACGCGTTTCCACCGAGCCGATACGCCGAATCTCGCCTTCCTGCAGTACCCGTAGCAGTCGCGCCTGAGCATCCAGGGGCAGCTCGCCGATCTCGTCGAGAAAGAGCGTACCGCCATCGGCGGCTTCGACCAGGCCTGTGCGTGCACTGTTAGCCCCTGTGAAGGCGCCCTTTTCATGACCGAAGAGTTCGGATTCGATCAGGGTTTCGGGGATCGCGGCGCAGTTGACGCAGATCAGCGGTGCCTTGGTGCGGCGGCTCTGGCGATGCAGGGCGCGCGCGACCAGTTCCTTGCCGGTGCCCGATTCGCCCTGTACCAGCACGGTGACGTCGGCCGGAGCCGTCTTGCGAATGCGTTCGTAGACACGTTGCATGGCGACGCATTCGCCGATCATGCCGCGAGGAACACCGCTGGGAGTGGCGGTTTCCTTGGGCGTCGGGCGTGACAGCACACGTGACACGGTCGCCAGGACGTCATCGTCATCGACGGGCTTGGCAATACAGTCGACGGCGCCTTCCTTGAGTGCGATCACGGCCTTGCGCAGGCTGGCGTGGTCGGTCATGACCAGCACTGGGGTCGGGGCACTCAGCGCGAGCATCTGTGTGCCGTCTTCTCCCGCCAGTCGTAGGTCGCAGACCACCAGGTCGAACGTCTGCGGGGCCAGTACTTGGGCGGCGTCGAGCGACGCAGCGGTCGCGACGCGGTACGCCTGGCGCTCGAGGAGTTCCTTCAGGGCCTGGCGGGGGGTAGCTTCGTTTTCGACGATCAGAATTCGGCTCATGGGCCTCATGGTCGCGTGAATGCATGGGGAGTGGCCGAACGTCGGCTCTGGCGGCGCTCGCTGGGTTTGTATCCTGACGCCTGCCGGCTGGACGAATCAAGCCACGGGGCGTGCGACCATGGCATGATAAGGATGTCGCCCGAAGATCGACCCGCAGCGATGTTAGACGCTATCAGGGTGCGCCTGTCGTGATGTGACGCAAGCGTTCGGGGTTCCAGGCGTTGATGGCCGCGTCGAGTTGGTCGGCCACGCGAGCGTGCGACATCGCGCAAGGTGGCTGTTGGCCGAGTCGCTGCAAGGCGTGGTGCAGGGTGTGGCGAATGCCGGGCGTATCGGTGGGAAGGGCTGGGGCGAGATTCTGCTTGGAGAGCTTCTGGCCGTTGTCGCCGAGTACCAGAGGAAGGTGCAAATAGCGTGGCGCCGGGAAGTCCAGTGCGTCCTGCAACTGACGCTGCCAGGGAGTGTTGTCGAGCAGGTCGGCGCCGCGCACCACGTCGGACACGCCTTGATCGGCGTCATCGACGACCACCGCGAGCTGATAGGCCCAGAAGTCATCCTTGCGCTTGAGGACTACATCGCCCAGTTCGGCGGGGTCGAAGCATTGGTGACCCAGGCGCCGGTCTTCCCATTCGATGGGGCGCGTACCGAGGTCGCTACGTAGCCGCCAGGCCAGGGGGCGTTCGGGATGCAGGGGCCCTTGCCGGCACCAGCCAGGATAGATAGCGTGCCTGCGCCATTCCTTGCGCGAACAGCTGCATGGATAGGCAAGTCCCCGCTCAACGAGACGCTCGAGTGCTGCTTGGTAGTCCGCGTGACGCTCGCTCTGATAGTGCACGCTGCCATCCCAGGTCAGGCCGAAGGCCTCCAACTGTCGGAGAATGGTATTGGCGGTGCCTGCGGGGCAGCGTGGCGGGTCGATATCCTCGATACGCACGAGCCAGCGCCCCTGGGCGTGGCGTGCGTCGAGAAAGCTTGCCAGGGCCGCGATCAGGGAGCCCAGATGGAGGGGCCCCGAAGGTGTCGGTGCGAAACGACCGATATACGACATGACTGACGTGACCTGCGCAATGACAAACGGGCACCCGAGGGTGCCCGTCGATAGAGTGTTCAGGGACGGCATCAACCGCCGAGTTGCTTTTCCTTGAGCTCCGCCAGCGTCTTGCAGTCGACGCAGAGCGTGGCGGTGGGGCGAGCCTCGAGGCGGCGAATGCCGATCTCGACGCCGCAGGCTTCACAGAAGCCATAGTCGTCCTCATCGATATTTTCGATGGTCTCGTTGATTTTCTTGAGCAGCTTGCGCTCACGGTCACGGGTGCGCAACTCCAGGTTGAAGCCTTCTTCCTGGGTGGCCCGGTCGGCCGGGTCGGCGAAGTTGTTGGCCTCTTCCTGCAGGTGGCGCACCGTGCGATCCACCTCTTCCATGAGCTCCTGTTTCCAGATGAGCAGGATTTGGCGGAAGTGCGCGAGCTGCTGCTCGTTCATGTATTCTTCACCCGGCGCCGGCTCGTACGGGGTGAATTTTTCTGGCGCTTCCGTTTTGATTTCCGCTACTGGCATGGGACTGCCTCATTACGCAAGTGACTTGGGCCGATGCCTGGCCAGGGTAGGGCTTGGGCGCCCGCCCGAAGCCTTGCTTATTTAGCGGAAAAGCGCAGACTTTGCAACCATTCTCGGCGATAAAATGATCTCTTCCGATCCCGATCAGGCGCTGGAGCGCGCGCATCAGGCGCTCACGCGACGACTCTGGCGAGAATGTGATTTTTTGTCCCTCGATGGGACATATCCAGTATCCAAGAGGGGGCGATGGAATACACGCAACTGAGATCTGGCATCCTGGTCCGCCGTTACAAGCGCTTTCTAGCCGATGTGCGCTTGGCATCGGGCGAAGAGGTAGTCGCACATTGTCCTAATACCGGCTCCATGCGCGCGGTCAACGTCCCGGGGTGTCGCGTCTGGCTCTCGCCGAGTCGTAATCCCGCGCGCAAGCTAGCCTGGACCTGGGAGTGGATCGAGCTGCCCATGCCCGGTGCAGCACCGGCCCTGGTATCGGTGCACACCGGGCGCGCCAATGCGTGGGTCGAGGAAGCCCTGTGTACCGGGCGTGTCGCCGAGCTGGCGGGGTATGCGGCACTCAAGCGGGAAGCGAAGGTCGAAGGCGCACGGCTCGATTTTCGCCTCACCGATGCCCGGCAAACGACCCATGTTGAAGTCAAGCAGGTCACGCTGCGTGAAGACGACGGCCATGGCTATTTCCCCGACTCGGTCAGCGAGCGTGGTCGGCGGCATCTGGAGGCACTGGCGGCGCGGGTCGCATTGGGCGAGCGCGCGGTGCTCCTGTTTTGCGTGGCGCACACCGGGATCGATGCTGTGGCGCCCGCTGCGCACCTCGATCCGGCTTATGCAGAGACGCTACGTCGCGTCGCCGTCCAGGGGGTCGAAGTACTGGCATATGGCGTCGGCGTCACCCGGGACACGGCCGGCGTACCTTGCCAGGCCATGTTGACCCGGCGGCTGGCGGTGGATCTCGAGCGACAGCCGCCAAGCGTCTGAGTCAGCGTGAGGCGCGGGTGACACGGAAGATCGCCGTTTCCCCGCACAGGTTGGGCCACAGGCGCGAGCTCCAGTGCGGCTCATGATCGCCGTTGCCGACGCGTTGATCGACGATGGTCAGGCCTTTGTCACGGCATAGCTGGCCGAAATCGCGAAACGTCGATAGATGGATGTTGGGCGTGTCGTACCAAGCGTGGGGCAGCGACTTGGACACCGGCATACGGCCCTGAATGCCGAGATAGAGGCGGTGGCGCCAGTAGGCGAAGTTGGGGAAGGCGATGATGCATTCCCGGCCTACGCGCAACATTTCGTCGAGGGTGCGGTCCGGGCGCTGCAGGGCCTGAAGCGCCTGGGTCATGATCACCAAGTCATAGGCGTCATCCTCGACGTTGCTCAGGCCGTCGTCGATGTCCTGCTCGATGACGCTGACCCCGCGCTCTATGCAAGCGGTGATGCCATCGGGGTCGATCTCCAGACCATAGCCGACGACCTGCTTGTCACGCGCCAGGGCGGCAAGCAGCGCGCCATCGCCACAGCCCAGGTCGAGCACGCGCGCGCCTTGCGGCACCCAGTCGTGGATCAATTTGAGATCGGCGCGCATCAGGTCGTCTCCTCGAGCTGCAGGTCGCGGGCGACGCGACGCATGAAGCCGCCGAACACCGCTTCGTAACGCGGATGCGGCAGCAGGAATGCATCGTGGCCGTGGGGTGAGTCGATGCTGGCGTAGCTGACGGTCTTGTCGGCGCGCATCAGAGCGTCGACCAGTTCCCGCGAACGCGGCGGTGCGAAGCGCCAGTCGGTGGTGAAGCTGACCACCAGGAATGGGCATTGCGCTGGTGCCAGCGCCGCCGCCAGATCGCCGCCATGCAGGGCGGCCGGGTCGAAATAATCCAGCGCCTTGGTCATCAGCAAATAAGTATTGGCATCGAAGCTGGTGGAAAACGTATCGCCCTGGTGGCGCAGATAAGATTCGACCTGGAATTCCACGTCATAGCCGAAGTTGAGCTGATCGGTACGCAGGTCGCGGCCGAACTTGGCCCCCATCGAATGTTCGGAAAGATAGGTAATATGACCGATCATGCGGGCCAGCTTGAGCCCGCGCTTGGGGACTGTGCCATGCTCCTCATACCAACCGTCATGGAAGTCGGGATCCGAACGAATCGCCTGGCGGGCGACCTCGTTGAAGGCGATGTTCTGCGCCGAGAGGCGCGGCGTGGCGGCGATGACCACGGCGTTGGCGATGCGTTCGGGATATGCCATCGTCCATTGCAGCACCTGCATGCCGCCGAGGCTGCCGCCGACCACAGCGGCGAAGCGTTCGATGCCCAGTCGATCGGCCAGGCGTGCCTGGCTATGCACCCAGTCGGCCACCGTCAGAACCGGGAATGCCGGTCCCCAGGCGCGCTGGGTCTCGGGGTTGATCGAGGCAGGGCCGGTACTGCCGTGGCAGCCGCCAAGGTTGTTGATCGAAACGACAAAGAAGCGCTCGGTATCGATCGCCTTGCCGGGGCCGATATAGGCGTCCCACCAGCCGGGCTTGCGATCTTCCATATCATGGAAGCCGGCGGCGTGGTGATGGCCGGAAAGCGCATGGCAGATCAGCACCGCGTTATTGCGCTCGGCGTTGAGCGTGCCATACGTCTCGTAGACCAGCGAGTAGTCGGACAGCGTCTTGCCGCCGGCCAGTGCCAGTGGCGTATCGAAGTGCGCCGTTTGCGGCGTGACCAGACCGACCGAGTCGGGAGGTAGCGTGTCGGGCATCGTGTGTGTCGGTTTCCGTGTCCAGCGTGGGGCGCGCGACGGCGCCAGGGTAGTGAATGTTCAGAAGCCTACCAGCATGCCGGGCAATCCCGCTGCACGGGTCAGGGCGCCGACGATGAGGCTATCGAACAGGCTAATGGCGATGAACACCACGATGGGTGACAGGTCGATCATCCCGAGCGGAGGAATGACTTTGCGCACCGGCGCCATGATCGGCTCGACCAGTTGATGGACGAGAATGGCGCCGGGATGACTGGCCTGCGGTGCGACCCAACTGAGAATGATCATGATGATCAGAGCAAAGAAGTAGATGTCGAGAATGGCGCCCAACACCCCGGCCAGTGCCGCCACCAGTACGCCTTGAATCGGCGGCATGCCGATGCCTGCGAACTTGAGCAGCACGAAGATGACGATCCCCTTGAGCAACAAGCCCGCGACCAGCGAGGCGGGGTCGAAACGTCCACGCGGACGGAAGATGCGCTGCAAGGGAGCGACCACGGGGCGCGTGGCCTTGATCACCGCTTGGCTGACGGGGTTGTAATAATCGGCGCGCGAGAACTGCAGCAGAAAGCGCAGCATCAAGACGAACAGATACACATTGACTAGCGTGTTGACCAGCATCAAGCCGGCGCTTCCCATTTGGCTGCCCATGGGGCTCCTCCGTATCGAATGGGTGAAGGGGGATTCAGTCGCGGCTCAGTTCGTCGGCCAGTTCACGGGCGCGTGTCGCACACGCTTGCGTCGCGTTTTCGAACATCTGGCGTAGACCGTCGTCCTCGAAGCTATTGATGGCGCGTTCGGTGGTGCCGTTGGGCGAGGTCACGCGGCGGCGCAACTCGGCAGGCTCGAATTCGCTCTCGCGCGCCATACTGGCTGCGCCGTAAGCAGTCTGCAAGGCGAGGCGTCGGGCACTGTCGGCGGGCAGGCCGAGTTTCTTGCCGGCATCCTCGAGGGCTTCCATGATCAGAAAGAAATACGCTGGGCCGCTGCCCGACACGGCAGTAACCGCTTCGAGAAGCGCCTCGTCGGCGACCCACTCCACGAGCCCGACGGCTTCCAGCAGCGAGGTGGCCAGCTGCTTCTGCTCCTCGCTGACGCGGGCGTTGGCGTAAAGCCCCGAGGCGCCCTGACCGACCAGGCTGGGGGTGTTGGGCATGCAGCGGATCACGGCCATGTCGCCGCCCAGCCAGGTGTCCAGCGTTTCGGCACTCAAGCCGGCGGCCACAGAGACGATCAGTGGCCGCCGACGCTGCACGCTGTCGCGGAGTGCGTGGCAGACATCGCGCATGACCTGTGGCTTGACGGCCAGAACTACGACGTCTGCATGTTCGACGGCCGCGTTGTTGTCGGATGTGGTCTGGACGCCGTAGCGTGACGCGAGCGCGTCGAGTGTCTGAGCGCTGCGTGCGGTGGCGGTAATGGCCTCGGCGGGATAGCCGCCCTCGATCATGCCGCCGAAGATGGCGCTGGCCATGTTACCGGCGCCGATGAATGTCACTTGGCTTGTCATGATGACTCCTTAAATTTCGCGGCGAAACAATGGGGTTAGGGCAAGGCGATCAAGGAGGCGGTGTGCGCTGACCGAAAATGGCGGTACCCAGGCGCACCAGGGTGGCGCCTTCGTTGACGGCGGCCTCGAGATCGCCGCTCATGCCCATCGATAAGGTATCCAGGGGCGCCTGGGGATGTCGCTGGCGGAGTGTCTCGAGCAATGCGCGCAGTTCGGCGAAGGGGCGTCGTTGGGTCGCCGGATCGTCGCTCGGTGCAGGCAGTGCCATCAAGCCGCGTAACCGCAGGCGCGGCAGCGCCACCACGGCGTCGGCCAGTGCCGGCAAGGCCTCAGGGGAGACACCGGATTTGCTGGCTTCGCCGCTGACGTTGACCTGCAGGCAAACATCCAGCGGTTCCAGCGCTGCCGGACGCTGTGCGTCGAGGCGTGTGGCGATGCGCGCGCGGTCGATGGTATGTACCCACTGGAAGTGCTCGGCCACTGCGCGGGTCTTGTTGGATTGCAAAGGACCGATGAAATGCCAGACGATACCCTCGAGATCGTCCAACGAGGCCTGTTTGTCGAGCGCTTCCTGAAGATAGTTCTCGCCGAATGCGCGCTGCCCCGCAGCAAAGGCCTGACGCACACTCGCTGCAGGTTGCGTCTTGCTCACGGCCAACAGGTAGGCGTCCTCGCGGTTACGCCCCGCGCCCGCCAGGGCGCGGGTCAAACGCTGGCGAGCGCGTTCGAGGGATTCGGCGATGGTGACATCTGGCATACTGGGAAACCCTGTCCGCGAGCGAGAGAAATGCATGGATATTATCGAATTGCTGGCGTTCTCGGCAAAACAGAAGGCGTCCGATCTGCATCTGTCCGCCGGATTGCCGCCGATGATTCGCGTCGACGGCGACATTCGCCGGCTCAACGTGCCGCCGATCGAGGACCGTGAGGTCCGCAAGTTGATCTACGCGATCATGAACGATCAACAGCGCCGCGACTACGAAGAGGCGCTCGAGCATGATTTCTCGTTCGAGGTGCCGGGCGTGGCGCGCTTCCGAGTCAACGTCTTCCATCAAGGGCGCGGTGCGGGCGCTGTCTTTCGCACCATTCCCAGCGAGGTGCTCACCCTCGATGACCTGGACCTGGGCGAGGTGTTTCGTCGCCTGGCCTCGCTGCCGCGCGGGCTGGTACTGGTGACCGGGCCAACCGGGTCGGGCAAGAGTACGACCTTGGCGGCGATGATCGACTACGTCAACGAAAACTACTATCAGCATGTGCTGACCATCGAGGACCCGGTGGAGTTCGTGCATCGCAGCAAGCGTAGTCTCATCAATCAGCGCGAGTTGCATCGCGATACGCGTAGCTTCGCCACGGCGTTGCGTTCGGCGCTGCGCGAAGATCCCGACGTGATTCTGGTCGGCGAGCTGCGCGACCTGGAAACCATCCGCCTGGCGCTGACCGCCGCTGAAACCGGGCATTTGGTGTTCGGCACCTTGCATACCACGTCGGCGGCCAAGACCGTGGACCGCATCATCGATGTGTTCCCGGGCGACGAAAAGAGCATGGTGCGTTCGATGCTGTCCGAGTCGTTGCAAGGGGTCATTTCGCAGGTGCTGCTCAAGCGCGAAGGCGGCGGGCGCATGGCGGCCCATGAGATCTTGGTAGCCAGCGCGGCGGTGCGCAATCTGATCCGGGAGAACAAGCTAGCGCAGATGTATTCCTCAATCCAGACCGGGGGCAGTCTGGGCATGCAGACGCTGGATGCGGCGCTTTCGCGTCTGGTAGCACAGGGTGTCGTCTCGCGCGCCGAGGCGCAGGCCAAGGCGAAGGATGGGCGTGTGCTGGGCGTGTGAGCCGGGGACCAATCGACGGTCGCGAAGGAGAACGCGAGATGACGCCATACGAGTGGCTGACGCAACTGCTGGATATCATGCTCGACAAGCAGGCCTCCGACCTGCTGGTTTCCACTGGGGCGCCACCGAGTCTCAAGATCAACGGCGAGCTGGTCACATTGGGTGAGCAGGCGATGTCGGTGTCGCAGGTGCGCGAGCTGGTCTCAGCGGCACTGCCCCAGGGTGTGGGAGAGCGTTTCGAGGCCGAGCGCGAGGCCAACTTCGCGCTCAGTTTGCAAGGCAGAGGGCGTTTTCGCGTGAGTGCCTTCTATCAGCGTAGCCAGATGGCGATGGTCGTGCGCCGCATCGCTTTCGATATCCCCGATCTGGCGAGCCTGGCGTTGCCCTCGGCTCTGGGCGAACTGGTCAATCGCAAGCGCGGTCTGGTGTTCATCGTCGGTGGTACGGGCAGCGGCAAGTCGACCACGCTGGCGTCGATGATCCAGCACCGCAATCAGACGACCGGCGGGCATGTCATCAGCATCGAAGACCCCATCGAATACATTCACCCGCATGGCCGGGCGATCATCAATCAGCGTGAAGTGGGCATCGATACCGAGTCCTTCGAAGTGGCGCTCAAGAATGCGCTGCGTCAGGCGCCCGATGTCATCATGATCGGCGAGGTTCGCTCGCGCGAGATCATGGAGCATGCGTTGACGTTCGCCGAGACCGGTCATCTGTGTCTGGCGACGCTGCATGCCAACAACGCCAACCAGGCGCTGGAGCGGATTCAGCATTTCTTCCCCAGCGAGCGCCACGAACAAGTGTGGATGGACCTGTCGCTCAATTTGCAGGCCATCGTCGCCCAGCGTTTGTTGCCGCGCGAGGACGGTGAGGGACGCTGTGCGGCGGTCGAGGTGATGCTGCGTTCGCCGCTGGTCAGCGACCTGATCCGCAAGGGGGCGATTCACGACCTCAAGGAGGTTATGCAACGCTCCCACGACCAGGGCATGCAGACCTTCGATCAGGCGCTATACGCGCTCTATCGGCAAGGACGTATCAGCGAAAAGATGGCCTTGGTGCATGCCGACTCGGCCAACGACCTGCGGTTACGTATCGATTACGGCGATGCCGATAGCCCGCAGTTGGCGCGGGCCAGCGGTGCCGCTGAGCGTTTCACCCTGAAAGGCGACGATGAGTGAGCCTTCATGGCGCATAGAGACCGCCCAGCACACGGGGGCCGCGGGCGCCGGTGACCTCGGGCAGGTTGCCGGGGTGTCCTGCGAGGCGTTGATGGGCAAGCCAGGCGAAGGCCCCGGCTTCCAACCAGTCTGCTGACCAGCCGAAACGCTCGCAGGGCGTCAGCGGGATCTCCGGTACGTGCCGGCGTAGGCGCGCCAGCAGGTCCGCGTTGTGGGCGCCGCCCCCGCAGGGAATAAGTGCATCGCAATCCTCGTCCGAACGCTCGCTGCCTTGGATAATAGCCATAGCGATGCTGGCGGCGGTCAGTTCGGCGAGCGTCGCCTGGACGTCTTGGGGCGCTTCGTTACCCATCAGGTGAGTCGCCAACCAGTCGAGATGAAAATGCTCACGTCCGGTGCTCTTGGGCGGCGGGCGTTTGAAGTAGGGATCATCGAGGAGGCGCGAGAGTAAGGCTTCGTCGACGCGCCCGCCGGCGGCCCAGGCACCCTCGGCGTCGTAGGCGTGGCCCAGGTGGCGCTGACACCAGGCATCCATCAGCATATTGGCCGGGCCGGTGTCGAAGCCGAGCACGGGGGCGGGGTCGCCGCTCGGAGGAAGGCGCGTGAGGTTGGCGATGCCACCGAGATTGAGGATCAAGCGCGTATGCTCGGGGGCGGTGAACAGCGCGGCATGAAAAGCCGGCGCGAGCGGTGCGGCTTGTCCTCCGGCGGCCATGTCGCGGCGCCGAAAATCGCCGACCACCGCGCAGCCGGTCAGCTCAGCGAGCAGGCTGGGGTTATCGAGCTGGTAGGTATGCGGCGGTACGCCCTCAGGAGCGTGTTCGATGGTCTGTCCGTGGCTGCCGATGGCGGCGATGTCGTCAGGCAAAGTGTCGGTCTCCGCGAGCAGGCGGTTGACCGCCTCGGCTTGGCGTTCGCAGAACGCGGTCTCGAGCCGTGCCAGCTCCGCGAAGGTAGTCTCGCGAGCGAGACATAAGGCCAGTAAATCCTCGCGCAACGTGGCGGGAAAGGCTATCCCAGTGGCACCCAGCCACTCAGGGCGACCGTCACCGCAACGCACAAGGGCAGCGTCTATGCCGTCCAGGCTGGTGCCGGACATCAGGCCGATATAAAGGGGCATGCTCATCTCCATGTGCCGGGGGCGCTCAACCGCCGTCGATGAGTCATGCTAACATCCCACGTTATTGCCCAAGTCACCCTAATT
Organism: Chromohalobacter sp. HP20-39; assembly: GCF_033052815.1. NCBI lineage: Bacteria > Pseudomonadati > Pseudomonadota > Gammaproteobacteria > Oceanospirillales > Halomonadaceae > Chromohalobacter > Chromohalobacter sp. HP20-39. The sequence continues at coordinate 618,469 of NZ_JAWHTP010000002.1, forward strand.
TGCGGAGAAAGGATACGATGACCGACGTCGCCGATGCGCTGGCGCTGCTCAAGCGTGGCACCCATGAAATCCTGCTGGAAGACGAGTTGGTAAAGAAGCTCGAGTCCGGGCGTAAGCTGCGTATCAAGGCGGGGTTCGATCCTACCGCACCGGATCTCCACCTGGGACATAGCGTGTTGCTCACCAAGATGCGTCAGTTTCAGGAACTCGGCCACCAGGTCGTCTTCTTGATCGGCGACTTCACGGGGCGTATCGGCGATCCCACGGGGAAGAACGTGACCCGCAAGCCGCTGACCGAGGAGGAGGTCAAGGCCAATGCGGAGACCTATAAAGAGCAGGTGTTCAAGATCCTCGACCCAGCACTGACGGAAGTGCGTTTCAACGCCGAGTGGATGAGCCAGCTTTCAGCGGCCGACATGATCGAGTTGGCAGCGCAGTCCACCGTGGCACGCATGCTGGAGCGCGACGATTTCGAGAAGCGCTATACGGCCAATCAGTCGATCTCGATTCACGAATTCCTGTATCCCCTGGTGCAGGGCTACGACTCGGTGGCACTCGAGGCCGACATCGAGCTGGGCGGCACCGATCAGAAGTTCAACCTCTTGATGGGGCGCGAGATCCAGAAGCATTTCGGCCAGGCGCCGCAGGTGGTTATGACCATGCCGCTGCTGGAAGGGCTGGATGGCGTGCAGAAGATGTCCAAGTCGCTGGGCAACTATGTGGGGGTCGACGATACGCCGGGCGTGATGTTCAACAAGCTGGTGTCGATGCCCGATAGCTTGATGTGGCGTTACTTCGAGCTATTGTCGCTCAAGTCCAACGAGGACATCGAAGCGATTCGTCAGTCGATCGAGGCCGGGGCCAATCCGCGTGATATCAAGATGGAGCTGGCACGCGAATTGATCGGGCGTTATCACGGCGAAGAAGCTGCCGCTAATGCGCATAAGTCAGCAGGCAATCAACTGGCGGAAGGCGAGCTGCCGGAGGACCTCCCGGAGGTTGAGGTGGCCTTCGAAGGCGAACAGGCGCCGATCGCCGCAGTGCTTAATCGCTCGGGATTGGTCAACAATAGTGCCCAGGCGAAGGACATGCTGGGCAATGGTCGCGTCAAGGTCGATGGCGATGTCGTGGCACGCGATCATATGCTCGCCACCGGTCAGAGCTATGTCATCCAGGCGGGTAAGAAACGCTACGCGCGAGTGACGTTGGGGTAGGGCGCAACGCCATGTTTCATGCGTGTAAAAAACCTCTTGCGTTCAGTCCGCGTGGGCCGTAAAGTACGCATCCGCTGCCGGCGACGGGCTTCGTGGCCAGCGGTGAAAGGGTAGCGCAAGTAGCTGACTTGCT